>NZ_JAEVHG010000016.1:0-130249 GCF_018263875.1 Zooshikella ganghwensis | reverse complement strand
ATATTGTGGGGACCATTGCCCAACGACATAACTTAAATCCAAAAGTCGCTGACAAATTTACTAACTTAATCATTCAGCATATTGATCAAACAGAAGAAAGCGACCTGCACTTTTTAAGTCGTATCGCGAATCAATATGATGCGATTGCAAAGCTTGCGGGTGAACATCTGTTATTTGTGGAGCGTAATCAGGGTAAGACAACCAGCGGCGAGAAACTGGAAGCCATTCACTTGTCGGCTAAAGATATAACGAGTTATCGAGGCAGCTTGCCTGAGCGATCAGGCTATAAACGCGTGATAGCGAAATACCACAATAGCAGTACAGGACAAACTGAGTCTGTTGTAGTAGGGCAGGGTGAGCCTGCTCGAACCTTAAGTATGCAATACCCAACGCGCGAAGCCGCTCAGGCTGCAGCTAATGCAGCGATTAAAGGAGCAGAGCGCTCCAAAGCCAGTTTGGAAATTACGTTACCAGGTGATCCAAGGTTAATAGCTGAAAGGCCTTTGATTATTGCAGGTATTCGGACTGAGTTGGATGGGAAGTGGTTGATTAAAACCGCTAAGCATCAGGTTTCGAATAGCGGATACACCAATAGTGCCAGTTTATATAGATTATGAAGAGACTTTGGGGTAAATTTTAAAATTTGTGTTAGCCGGAATAAATAATTTTAGCGCTGTAATAAGTTTTAGGAAATCTTGATTGACTGCTTGGAATGATATTTTTTTGCCTTGTTGGGTATATAATTTTATCGTTGGGGATGTATATATATTAATGTAACCTGTAAGCTTTTGCTTCGAATGCCTTAGACCTAAGTCAATAACAATTTGACTGATATTCGTCGGATGTATCTTGGTTGTTACAGGATTAAAGCGAGTATTGATTTTTATATTTCTGCTGTTGAATATAATTGTCGACTTAAATATTTTGTTAAAGAGTATATTTGTTAAAATAATAGTGCTAACAGGTATCAAAAACAATGTGACTGAATACAGGAAGGACTCTTTGCTGTCTAATTGATATGCTACATAAAATGCAAAAGGGATAGAAAGAAGAATAAAAAATAGTTTTATTGAAGCTAATAAAGTGGAGTGCTTATGAATTTTAAATATAGATTGGTAATCTTTTACTCTTCTTTGTTCAGTCATGAGTGCTGACATTGTAAGTGCATATAAAACGCTACAACTATCTATTAAAACATCAGGTGCTTCTTTAAAAGATAGTAATAGAGAGCCACCTTTATCTAGCTTCGCAGCTTTAATCTCAGACCAATCAATACATTGAGGGTTTTCTAAAGCTGGAGAGTTTATTTTAATATGACTTTTGAAAAAGTAGTAAGTAAAATCACCTGCTTTCAGTGAGCTTCCTTCTATCTTCGGTAGACGGTAAATTTTATTTTTAATATTTCTCATTGGGTAATTGTTTCTCTAAAGCTGCTAATTAAACCAAACATGGTATTTGTCAGGGTTACCGTTCTTTTTAACGTATTTTTCTACATAGTGCATAACTGCTTGTGGTCCAATAAGGTCATTTTTAGATCTGTGGTATTTAATGCATTTACTGGGGTCTGGAACATAACTATGTACTAATTTATCCAAAGCATCTCTAATAGGAAACCACTCCTTAGAGATACTCACATTCTTCCAATATTCGGGATCTCTACTTTTCTTTTCATCATAGGCTTTAGTTATAGGGTCTAAATGGCGATATGGTTCTAGCTCAGGAATATCAGGTAAAGGTTTACTAATATCCATAAAGTCTTGTAAGAACTCCCACATTACAAAGGAACCGCAATAGCGTGTTGCTCCCCAAAGCTTGAATAAGTCCCCATGATAGTCATCATCAGTAGAGGCGTGATTTCTTTGATAATCTTCACTAGTTAATAGGTTCTTATTAAAATATAGTCTCATATCAAGGAGATCTACTCCCACAACAGTAAATCCAGGATCAACTTTTATAAAACTGGCTTTGAAAGCTTTTTTTCTATTATTTATTAAAGTAACTTCACCGGTCTTGCGATTGAAAATGTGATAGTGCCTCAATTTTTTTGGATAAAAAAGGTCTAGTACCTTAAGTAATAAATATGCTAATAGCAAGGAGGCAGGAATCCAAAGAAAGTTATATTGGGGAGCTTTTAAATACACTAAAAGAGATGCTATACCCATAACTACTATCATGAACTTTAATATTGACTGTAATAAAAGAACTACACCCCTAAGACTTTTGATTCCTTTTGGATACTGGTGATCATAGTCAACTTTAAACAATTCATGGTCAATTTCGTATTTACTTGATTTTAACCCAAGCCTATACTTTAGTATTCTCAATCGCCCAACAATATAGTTATAAGCTCCACTCTGAACTCCCCAAGGCAGTGTTTCGTTTATTGTAATTGTATCATCAAACCTCTCAAGAGTTGAAGAATTGTAAGGGCCAGAATTGATCATGTCGCTCATTAAAAGTCCTTTATTCTATAAATAATGCTTGAAAGGTTGACTTTGCTCTGGAGAAAGAGTTTTCTTCGCCCAGGCGGTAGAATATCCACCATTTAACAGTTCTCCAGTAAAGTCTCTTCGCTGGGGTGAAGGTATCAGGTATCTATCACTAATATTAATTCTACACTTTGTTTCCCATTGCTCTTTCAAAGATAAATCATTTATTGCTTTTCTAGGATAAATAAGCGTAACTACAGTTAACCCTTGAGATGTTTTTTTCTCGGTTACTTGAATTGACTTTACTACGTTGTCATTAATCCAGATTTTTTTGTGAGCATAAGGGTTAGAATGATCATCAACTCCAGATTTCTGTTTGGTGATTACCTCTAAACACATGCTGTTTTTGTCGTAATAAGGAAGCGTTATTTCAACTTTTACTTTTTCATCATTGACTTGAGATAACTCTAGCTGTGGTGAGAATAAGGCTGAAACAATTTGCTCATAAGCAATTCGGCTTGCACGAGGCTGATCAGGGTGACTGCGATGCATATAAAAAAAGTCACTACTAGGTGATAGAGAAAATGGACCGTTTTTGGCCCAGGACTCTAATGGAGTGTCTGTGCATACGACAACAATAATTGTACCTATAGCTAGTCCATTTAGAGTGAATAATAGACTTTCGGAAATAACGATACCTGAAGCTTCAAGTGCCATCGCTGAGAATTGTAATGTAAAGCCTCCAACTAATGTACCGTGACCTATGCTTGCATCAAAATCTTTTTGGTTTAGTGATCTAAACATATCAACTGTAGAAGCAGCCATACTTAAAAAGCTAACAGGTAATCCCCAGCCTGCCATCATTGTACCTGAAACTCTCGCACCTCTTGGTTTGAAGCGGTTATGTATACTGTACGCTGTATATGTAAGATCTGCTAATGCACTACTAAAGTCTAAAAATCTTAAGATAACATTCTCTTTTGTACCTTCAATGATACTTTCCCAGTAAACTTTTAGGTTAATGACTTCAACAGTCATTAATGCCATAGGCAAATAATAAGTTAGATTTAATATGTTTGCTCGCCATTTAGCTCCATTAGGTACATTTGGCTCACCTGCTAGAGCAATAGTCGTATCACTGTAAAGACTAGGTAATACATCTCTTTTGAGTTCAATATAAAGTACATCACCTTGCTTATGTGCTTTTTTTAACTCTCTATATAAAATTTTAGGATTTTGCCTTAATGACGCGATAGGCTTATAACCAATTTCATCTAGTACCCCAACTGGTGAGTTGCTAGCAATTGACTCTTGTTTTGTGTTCATGATGACCTGGCGTTTACCCGTTTGCATTTGAGTAAAGTCGCTTGAGCTTATTTCATCAAAAACTTCTTTTATTTCAACATTGACAATATGCCGATCAATAGGTTTTGATGAGTTATGAAACTGGTAAATTTTTGTAGGGCCATATAAAATTTTAAGATGCTTACTAGGTAATAATAGTTTTATTTTGTCGCCGGTAATTTTTTGGTTTATCCCTTTAACAAAAGTTTCTTGTAATGATATGCACGTTGTTGAAATAAAAAAATCAATCATTGCTACAAGGCGTCGAACAGATGCCTGTTCGGCCATTGCTTCACCTAGTTCTTTATCTTTAAAAATTTCAGATTGATTACCCTCATAATCATCAATATCGTCTGTTTTTTTGGCTTGGTCTGCTGCTTCTTTACCCTGTTTAAACGTATCATGTGAAGCACTTTTTTCGCTTTTTTCTGCCTCTTCGAGAATTTGAAAAATGCAGTTACGAAATGTGTTGATACGAAAATATCCATTACCCTCATTCGTATCGTCGGGTGTTTCACTGTTAGTATTACTTGAAAGTTGTTGTTCAGTCGGTTGATAGCATTTTGCAAACTCGCTACCTTCTGCTAAAAAGCTTTTTTGTAGTTTGTCATGTGGTGGTGAGATTTTTAGTTCCTGATCCATCAAGGTGTCAAGATTACAAGCTTTATCCAGTGTTGCTGGGTTAATGGCCAGTTCGCTCATTAATTCAGTGGTAACTAAAAATGCCAATACGTAATCAGTGCCATCCAGAGCAAAATAGTCTTTAAAAGCAGACACGGGTGTTATAGGGAGATTGTTTTTACCTTGTAGCCAATCTGCTTGTATTTGTTGGTACTTTCGAATTTCATCTCGGATTTTTTGGCGAGTACTAACTAGTAAGTAATCATCCAGCGCTTTTTTATCGATATGGTCACTTAATCTGCCCAGCTTATGGCGTAACACCTTGGGTTCATAAGTGGTGACGGACTTATAAGTAATTTTCTGAGCTTCGCCATTAAAAAATAAGTGATAGGCCAAGATGGCAGAATCGAAAAATAAACGACGGGAGACATATTCCATAATGACTTTAAGTAAATGCACACCTAATCGGGTTTTGGCTAAATTATGGCGTGCAATAAAAAGCGGATCATGTAAATAAACCGCTGCAATTTTGCGTGGCTGATAAGGTTTAACTAAATTTTTAAGCTGCTGTTTAGTCGCGCGCAGGTGGCGTTGATACTTACCCTTTTCGGCGATTAATAACAAAGCATCATCAATTTGTGCAGATAGTTTTCGTTCTTGTTTGGCTGTAAGTGTTTTTTTGGATGAAACATTATCTTTTTGCAGGTCTTCTTCAATGGTCTGTAATTCGCGAATGCTATCGGTCAATAACTCCTCATCAACGCGCTCACTTATAAAGACTACATTTTCAATGGGAGCAATATGACCTTCTTTGACCTCAAAGCCTCTTCGTTGACTGTAGATAGCCAGTTCATCCAAGGTTTGTAAGCGCTGCTGTCGCATGGTTTCGTTGCTTTCTAACTGTTGAATGTACGGCCAGCTCCATTGGACTTCGGAGTAGGTTATAGCAAGCGTTTGTCTTTCACCTTTTATCTTGTAGGGTAGCCAGATTTCCTGAAGGGGAACACCCACGGCTTTACGGCGAGGATATGCGTTATCAGCCTTTTGAGACTGAGTACCACTATAGGTTTCCCTGTAGGTGGTGAAGTCTACATCCTGGTAAGTGGTATTATTATTAACCTTGAGTTCTCGCCACAACGTATTGTTTACAAAAATATAAAGCCAACCCTTACGAACACTGTTCGCTTCTTGTTTGTCAATTTTGGTGGAACTGTAAGCTAAGGGTTTTATGGGGATAAAGACGTTTGACCACTCCGTCTGGGAAGCAGCCAAGTTCACAGGTTTTTGCTGACTCTCTTTGATCGGGAGCAACAAGGGCTTTTCATCCATTTCAGATTGAATAGATAACCCTAGTGTATATGTTTTTGTCTTTTCGGTAGGGGCTAGGTAGTAATTGGTACGATGTTTTTCTTCCTGAGTGATGAAGGAAGATAACGGCGTTTGCTCGTCAAACAAAACAGGACGTTGGCCCTCTGGGTGTTGTAAACCTGCAACCTCCACAGGGACTTTATGCGCATTAATGGAAAGGTAGGCTGCGGCAATGAGTAAGGGCCGGTCAGTTTTAAGTAAGCTGGCTTGTCTTTCAGATTGTTGTTGCGCTTGCTTTGAGGTGTGCTGTTGATTAAGGAGTGCAGGCTTTATTGGGCCAATTACCCCTTCGTTTAGCTCAAAGTTTTGCTGCTGTTGGTAAACCTGCCAGGTATCAATCGTGGTTGTTTCTTGTTGTCGTTGCTGGGTATTGCTTTCAAAGGATTCAATTTGTTTCCAGCTTAGTTGTGCTAACGAAAAGTAGAGCTGGACTCCAGTTTCTCCTGTCTGCAGTTCATTATTAATTTTATAGGGTAACCATACAGCAGTACGCGCTAGGCCTTTTGCAGGTCTTTGGTCTTGACCTCGTAAGGTGCTTAATCTGACATCCCGGTAGCTTACCCCTTTATCCACCTCTAGCTCACGCCATAACTTACCTTGCCAAAAAACATAGAGCCAACCATTAGGCAATAGACCCGATGTCTGTCGCTGTCTGGCTTCTGTCAAAAAGGCCAAGGGTTTAATTGGGACAATGACGTTATCCCACAATGCTTTTTCTGTTGTTTTATGAACTGGGGTAACTTGTTCACTTAACAGCAATTTATAGACAGGCTCACCTTTCATGGTGATGACCATATAAAGTTGGTGAGCTGTCTCATCGGAAAGACGGTCAAATACCACTAGACTGCGGTGCTTTGGAGTATCAGACCAGGTTTTGGCATTTTGCTCTGTTTCACGACCACCTTCACTGATCGCCAGGCTATGACTGTGTGATCCAGCTAAATCGATGCCAGCAATTTCGATAACGATTTTATAGTTTTCTTTGGCTTCAGGCTCTTTGGTGGGAGGCTGAGGAGGAAGCACCACATCTTTAATTTCATAGCGTTGACGAACAAGTGGGGCTGGGGGGATGTCATGTTTCCATGTGACTTTAAGCTTGCCTTCAAGTATGAGTCGGGTGAATTCTTCAGTGAGCGCTTCGTCAGTATCACAATGACTCAATAGAGGTAGCTTGCGAAGACTTTCTTTGGCATACCATGACTTGCTAAATACGTCTTGTAAATATGCTTTACACTCTTGTTCGTTAAATAAGTATTTGTAGTTGAATGCGTTGCGTTTAGGAAAGCCTGTTTGAATAACTTCGTGTGGAATACCATCAACATAAAATTGTGCGAACAGCATTGCTTTCCCTTACCCATATCATAATCATGGCTATTTTAGAGTGATGGGTAGGTTGATTCTTTAAGGCGGGTCGCAAAGGTACTCACTGTTACAAAATACATCAGAAATTTATTAACAGGGTGAGTACTTCACTTTTCTCACCATCTTCATTGATTTATGCATTTGTGTGGGCGGTTAAACACTGGATAGCTGCAGCGGAATATTGCTGAATATAAAAAATCATGTTTTTTAAGTTGTTTAATTCTTCCTGGGGAATCACAACCATTTTTTTCTGATCAAAAACAGCACTAAAGATCAAAGTGGAAGAGGGTGAAAAATGGGTTGGATAAATATCTAAAGGGTTTGATAAATCAATTACATCATGTGCGCTGAAATTTTCGTGTGGTTGATACCGCTCCCAAGGCTTTGCTTTGCACACCATAATCACTTCCTTACGATTCAATGTTTCGTACCTGCGTCCTAGTCATAAAAGTGAAAATACGTGTAATTATTTGCGATGTAAATCCCAGTTTTTTGTGCAATAAATAAACATTTGGCATTTTTCTAAATAGCATTGGTGTTCAGGATTACTTTTTTGTCATTTCTCTAAAAACGCGCGTGATATTCATAGAAAATATTCATGCGGCGTTCATAATTAAAGGACTATGAACAGAAGTATCAGAAGTAAACAGGAACGAAAAGCGATTGGACTTCGCCTACGACAAGTTATCATTGACCATTCCCTGTCAGTAGAAGAAATCAGCCAACAGACAGGTTTAACCACCGCGCAAATTTATGACCGTATGAAGCTTGGCAATTTGCGTCTGAATGAAGCCACTGAGTTATGTCGCGTACTGGAAATTGATTTGCAATGGTTAGCAACCGGCTATGAACCAATTCCCTATATAGAGGGCGTAACTCATAAGTTAACGGAATTAAGCAGGACAAAACCCGAGTTCGTGAATCATCTTTTGCTGGCCATCGATCGACTTTGGCATGAGGAAAGGGTAGGGAAGCGACTTTAGGTTTTGGATATATCTTTCCCAGTTTATATAAAAATAAGTAATAGAAAATCGTGTGTGAAAAGCGTGTGATTTTGGGTGAAATGGGTACCTAAGGTTGCTGAAGCCTGGGAGTTCAAAATGGTCCCGAACTCATAACTGACTGATTTTGCTCGCATCCCGTGGGGAATCGTGGGGAAAATTTGGGGACTTTCTGGGGAAAATGTTTCTAGAAACAGGGGTTTTTGGGCATATTTTGCGATTACGCCTGTCTTGGAGGTATTGAGCTAAGTGGTTGAAAAGTAAGGAAATTAACTGCTTTAGGAAGGGTGAAAGTGGTGGAGGCGGCGGGATTTGAACCCGCGTCCGCCAGTCCTCTGCTTTCGGCTCTACATGCTTAGCTTCCGTCTACTGGGTTAACCTTAGTCGGCCCGACGGTCAGGGCGAATAAGGCGAGCCTGCGAAAAGTTTAGCCAAGTTGATGCAGACAGTCTTCTCAGCGAGCTTACTAAATATGACAGTTACCACCACCCCGTAAGCTGACTAGTGGAACTGCTAGCTGGGATTAAGCAGCTAGAGCGTAGTTTTCGTCGTTTGCGACTATTAATTTGCAGCTTTGGATTTACGAGATTGGCTGCCATCTCGACATGCACCAGAAAGGTTCGTAACCGTCGTCGAATCCAGATCGCCCCCGGTAGAAACCTCGTTTCTTCTTTAACTATGACCTAAGTATGGGGTTCAGGTCAACCTAATTCAAGTACTTGCTTTACTACTTTTGATCAATCATGTGTCGCTATATAATTAATATTATACAACTATTGACGCATTAAACGCTGCTTTTGCCTCTGCCAGTCACGTTCTTTTTGAGTGGCGCGTTTATCAAATTCTTTTTTACCACGGGCTATGGCAATTTCACATTTTACTATGTGTTTTTTCCAGTAAAGTGCCGTACAAATACAGGTTTGGCCTTTTTGCTGCACAGCTGAAAAAAGCTTTGCTAACTCTTTGCGGTGTAAGAGTAGCTTCCTATCTCGCAGTGGATCTGCGACGATATGTGTAGAAACAGTTGTGAGTGGTTGTATTTGTGAACCAACTAGCCACGCTTCGCCATCTTTTAGCAGAACATAACTGTCTACCAGTTGGGCTTTGCCTGCTCGCAGGCTTTTTACTTCCCATCCGGTTAAAACAAGGCCTGCCTCGAATTTCTCATCAATATGAAAGTCGTGGCGAGCTTTTTTGTTAAGAATAATTGTGCCGGACTGCTGGCCGGTGCCTTTCTGTTTTTTAGCCATGCGGGCTATTATAAATTTTTATAACCGTTTGTGCTATGACTATGTGCTACATGTTCTTGTGAGAAATTTACAGTTGGTTAAAATGTAACCTTTGCGCCAAATTAGAACAAGAAAAGAGGTAATAACAACATGGCAGAATCAACTGCATCAACGAGCGCTACTTGGGCCACGAGGTGGACATTTATTCTGGCCGCTACCGGGTCTGCTGTTGGGTTAGGAAACATTTGGAAATTTCCATTTATTACTGGGGAGTATGGGGGAGGAGCTTTTGTATTAGTTTATTTGTTATGTGTTGCGTTTATTGGGTTACCCATTTTGATGTCTGAGGCTCTCATTGGACGACATGCGCGGTGTAATCCAATTAGTGCGATGAGTAATTTAGCTGCTGAATCGGGTAAAACGCGAGCTTGGGGTTTAGTCGGTTGGATGGGGGTGTTAGCAGGCTTTTTTATCTTATCATTTTATAGTGTAGTTGCAGGTTGGGCTTTGGACTATACCCTGGAAATTGGACGAGGTACTTTTAACGAGGTCGCCTCGGGATCAACAGGGAAAATGTTTGAAGATCTAATTGGTGATCCCAAACGTCTTATGATTTGGCACACACTATTTATGATCATTACTGCATTTATTATTGCCCGAGGTATACATAAGGGCTTGGAAAGCAGTGTGCGTGTAATGATGCCAACATTGTTTTTACTCCTGGTTGTTATGGTAATTTATGCCTTTGTTGAAACAGATAAGTTTGGTGCTGGCCTAAAGTTTTTATTTGCTTTTGATATTGAAAAAACCTTTTTTACCTATGAAAAGCTTGTTGATGGTGCTGTCACAACTTGTCAGTGGGCAGAAGCGGGTTGTGAAAAAGTATTTACTTCTAAGCCACTGCTTGCGGCTATGGGGCATGCTTTCTTTACCTTAAGTCTTGGTATGGGGGCAATCATGGCATATGGTGCTTATATGCCAAAGCAAGCAAATATAGCCAGTACAGCAATAACCATTGTATTTTTTGACACCGTTGTTGCTTTGTTAGCGGGTATGGCTATTTTCCCGATCGTTTTTGCCAATGGTATGGAAGCTTCTTCTGGTCCTGGCTTACTGTTTATTTCTTTACCGCAAGCCTTTGGTAACATGCCTTTTGGCCAAGTCTTTGGTTGCTTATTTTTCTTCCTGGTATCAATTGCGGCATTAAGCTCAGCGATTTCTCTCATTGAGCCTGCAGTTGCCTATTTGACGCAGCGTTTTTCTGTCGGTAGGGTAACAGCTACGATTGGATTTAGCTTTTTTGTGTGGTTTTTAGGTATTGGCTCTGTTCTGTCATTTAATGAATGGGCTGAAGTGAAACCATTCTTTGGCAAAACAGTATTTGATTTTCTGGACTATTTGACAGCAAATATCATGCTACCTCTTGGAGGAATGTTAATAGCCATTTATGCAGGGTGGGCGCTAAAACGCTCTTTGGTGCTGAATGAGTTAGCGCTGAAAAACCTGCTTTATTTCAACTTATGGCGTGCTACTTCAAGAGTTATTGCGCCTGTAGCAGTGTTTGTTGTATTCATTGTGACGCTTATTCAGTCTTTGTAAGGGTAAAGCATCAACTAATGGCAGTGATAAATCGTTCAGCTCTGGTCATGTATTCGGCCAGAGCGATGTTTGACCTCATTAATGACATTGAGTCTTATCCTCACTTTTTGCCTTGGTGTGTTGGCGCCAAGGTTCACTCAAGGCGTTCTGATCTGGTGGAAGCAAGTCTTGATGTGGCAAAAGGTGGTATCCGCCACTCATTTACGACGCGGAATCTTTTATCGGCGGGTGAGTCCATTGAGATGGAGCTGGTACAGGGGCCATTTTCTAAGCTTAAGGGTAAGTGGCACTTTAAAACACTTGCTGATAACGCTTGTAAGGTTGAACTGGATTTAACGTTTACCTTATCTGGCAAGGTGCTAGAAAAGACCTTAGGTGCTCTATTAGTGTCTGCAACGAGTTCAATGGTGGATGCTTTTTGTCAACGTGCTAAGGAAGTTTATGGCTGATTTCGCTGAAGAACATATTAAGGTTGAAGTAGCCTACGCACTTGCTAATAAACAAAAAGTTGTAGTGCTCAATGTACCAAAGGGTGCATCTGTTTATGATGCTGCGGTTGCCTCAAAGCTTGATGAGGAGTTTGAAGGTATTGACTGGAATACGGCCAAGATGGGAGTTTTTGGTAAGTTAGTACCTAAGCCTAAGGATCGAGTGTTAGAGGAAGGGGAACGAGTAGAAATCTATCGGCCATTAATTGCAGATCCCAAAGAAGTGCGCAAACGTCGCGCAGAAAAGGCGAAACTTGCTAAAAAACAAAGTTCAGAGTCGCCCGAATAATCAAAAAATAGTAATCCCCTACGGTGTTTCAAACTCAACCTTGAGTAACCTTTGCTTGGGTTACTCAAGGTTTGCTTGAGCGCACTTCATCTTAAAAGTCTTCTGTTGGAGCGTCTTCTTCTAGTAAATCGCTATCATTTGATACATCTGTGCTTGCTTCTTCGGGTATAGGCATTCCCGCTTCTTCCATGATAGCTTTGGGGTCTGGGCGAAAATCTCCTGAAAAGTGACTTAGAATGTCGTCTTTGAAGAAAATACTGAGTGTTTCCTGGGAGCGAGCTTCTCCTCCTGGTTGAAAGCTGTAAACGTAGTCCCAACGCTCTTGGTTAAAGCTATCAATCAAGAGAGGGGAGCCTAAAATGAAGCGTACCTGTTGTTTGGTCATTCCTGGGCGTAGTTGATTCACCATGTCTTGGGTGATGATATTGCCTTGCTGAATATCAATCTTATACACACCAGGAAAGCTAACCGTACGATGGTCGCTATCTGAGAAAAATGAACAGCCACTAATGCACATTAAAAGTGACGCGAGAAAAGTGAATTTTGTTAAGGTGTTTTGCATCTTATAAAGACTTCCACTATCTTGGGTCAAAGTGAGATAATACCTTACTTCTTGGCGTCTGCTAAGGGTTCGATTTATAAAGGATAGTGTTGTGGAAAATCAAGAGTTAAGAAAAGCGGGTCTGAAAGTAACTTTGCCCAGAATTAAAATTCTGCAAATCCTAGAAAATGCAGAGCATCGCCATATGAGTGCTGAAGATGTTTATAAGGCGTTAATGGATGCTGATGAAGATGTTGGTTTGGCAACAGTTTACCGTGTATTAACTCAGTTTGAAAATGCAGGCTTGGTGGTTCGGCATAATTTTGATGGAGGCCACTCTGTATTTGAACTTGCCCAAGGCAATCATCATGACCATATGGTATGCGTAGAAACAGGCCACATTGTTGAGTTTTGTGATGAAGAAATTGAAAAGTTACAAAAACAAATAGCCGAAAAACACGGCTTTGACTTGGTTGATCATAGTCTTGTCCTTTATGTGAAGCCGAAAGCACAAAAAAAATAAATTTTTGTGACTTGGGTTGCTATTAATCTGGTGGCTAAACGATGACTGGTTTTAACTTGATAGCTAGGGACAAGCTTAGGAAAAGTTTTTGATGCGCTTTGAGTTTGACTGCCGTTTTAAAACGGCAGTAGCATTACTTTTTTTTAGGCAATTTTTTCAAAAGATAAAAATTGTGAATTATTTTTTACAGTGATCAGATCTCGCTTAATACAGACCAGTTTTATAAAAGTTTTTATTCAACGGCAGTAATCATTTCTTTAGCATGTGCCAGTGTATGTTCGGTGATATTTAGTCCACCAAGCAGGCGCGCAATTTCAGCGACTTTTTCTTCAGGATTTAAGGTTGTGATGTTTGTTTGAGTGCTATCTGCTTTGACCTGTTTATGAGCAAAAAAGTGTTGATGACCTTGTGAAGCAACTTGAGGCAGGTGTGTTACACATAATACCTGTCCTTTACTGCCTATCTTTCTGAGTAGTTGACCTACAGTTTCTGCAACACCACCACTTATTCCAACATCAACTTCATCAAACACTAGAGTTGGTGTCGTTGAAAGTTGTGCCGCGATAACTTGAATTGCCAGACTTATTCGAGATAGTTCACCGCCTGAAGCAACCTTTTGCAGTGGTTTGGCGGGTTGCCCTGGGTTAGTGCTGACTAAAAACTCAATATCTTCCATGCCAAATGGTTCTGGTGTTTGAGTTGGTAAATGGGTTAACTGTACTTGAAAGTAACCATTTGGCATGCCAATTTGTTGTATTTGTTCAGAAACGGTTTGGCTCAGTGTTTTCGCTGACTTCTCTCTATGTTTGGAAAGCTTCTTGGCTTTTGATACATAGTCTTTTTCTAACTGAGCTATTTCATGGGTAAGTGCTTCTAAAGAGTCATCAGAAGATTCAAGCGCTTGTAGACTTTTTTCCAAAGCCTGTTGTTTCATATAGAGCTCTTCTGGGGAAACCCTGTGTTTACGAGCTAAGTCATAAATAGCACTTAAGCGCTGCTCAATTTCTTGGAGTCGCTCAGGGTCTGCATCAAAATGATCGGTAAAGCGATTAAGCTCTGCTACTGCTTCTTCGACTTGAATTTGTGCACTTGCCAACAGTTGCAGTGCATCGTTAATGAAAGGGTTATCAGGTTGGATTTTATTTAAAGCATGCTGGGTAATATTTAAGTGATGAAGAATACTACTGTTATCGCTATCACTACACAATGTTAATGCTTGCTGGCAGTAATGCATTGATGACTCTGCATTTGCTAGCACTTTTTGTTCTTGTTCAAGTGTTTCAACTTCCCCTTCATTCAGGTCCAATAGTTGAAGCTCATGCACCTGATAACTTAATAGCTGAACTTTATCGGCCACTTCATCATGTTGCTGGCTAAGTATATTTAATTTTGTATTACACTGCTTCCAACGCTGGTAAATCTGATTGACGTTTTCATTTAATGCAGAGGTTTCTGCAAAAGCATCAAGTAGTTTGCGGTGGGTGTCCTTTTTAAGTAGAGATTGATGTTCATGCTGGCTGTGAATATCAATCAGCATATCCCCCAGGATGCGTAATTGCTGAAGCGTTGAAGGAGTACCGTTAATATAACCGCGTGAACGGCCTTCACGGGTGACCACTCGGCGAAAGATACATTCATTACCAATAAGCAAGTCATGATCGGCTAGCCATTTTTGGGCATCTGCTAAATGCTGAATATCAAAAGTGGCAATGACTTCGGCTTTATCAGCACCAGCGCGAACCATGTCGACTTCTGCTCGATCACCTAAAGCAAGTCCAAGTGCATCCAACATAATGGATTTACCAGCACCTGTTTCACCTGTAATTACTGTCATACCAGAGGGAATGTCCAGCTCTAGTGTGTCAACAATGGCAAAATTGCTGATAGATAAGTGAATCAGCATGTATCCACTCCAGCCCTTAACATTGATGGGGAAAAGTTAATAAAATAGCTGTTTGTTTATACAGTAAACTAGCAGCATTCAGGTGCCAGGTCTAGCCTATAGCCTCAGAATAAGTGCATCTAACATTACAGTTGTAGTGTTTAGGTGACAATTGCTACTTGTTCAGCCATTGAATTATACATGCTGTTAATTTGTACAGTAGTCTTTTTATACATTAATTATTAATGAATACCTGAAAGTCAAGCCTTGAATCACAGCGGATTACCCCCATATTGCTGGAAAAATAGCCATTTATACGGTTGCCCTGAACAGCTATAGCAATTAACGGAGAGACTGGGATGACTGATAAAAAGTCGACACCTGAGGTTGAAGAAGTCGTAGCGAATGATCAACAGCCTGAAGTTGAAGATGCTAGTGTAGAAGCATCTGAAGTTGAAGTGGATCAGCTAGAAATCGAAGATGCTGCTGCTGATAAGCATGACATTGAGTCTCTACAAACAGAAGTAAATTCGCTGCAGAATGCCCTGGTGGAGGCTCAGGAACAAGCACTACGAGCGCAAGCTGAAGCTCAGAACATTAAGCGCCGTTCTCAGCAGGATGTGGAAAAAGCGCATAAATTTGCACTGGAAGGTTTTAGTAAATCACTGTTGCC
Source organism: Zooshikella ganghwensis (assembly GCF_018263875.1). NCBI lineage: Bacteria > Pseudomonadati > Pseudomonadota > Gammaproteobacteria > Oceanospirillales > Zooshikellaceae > Zooshikella > Zooshikella ganghwensis. Next base: position 114,900 of record NZ_JAEVHG010000016.1, on the reverse strand, counting down.
AATTATTGATAGCCTGGAACGTGGCTTAGAAACCGCTAATCGCGATGAGCCTGGGCAAAAGGCAATGTGTGAGGGTATTGAGTTAACGTTAAAGATGTTCATTGATGTGCTGCAAAAACACAATGTTGAGCAACTTGATCCCGTTGGAGAGCCTTTTGATCCTCAATACCATGAGGCAATGTCCATGCAAGAAAGCCCTGATGCTGAGCCAGGTACTGTACTTGCTGCACTGCAAAAGGGGTATACACTTAATGGTCGGTTGATTCGCCCAGCGATGGTGATTGTGGCTAAACCCAGTGAAACAAAAATCGATGAGAAGGCTTGAAATCGCTGGAACAGGACGCATATAGCAAAGCAAATAGAGTAATCACTGGCAATCTCCTTTATGTGCGGACAGCGGTTATCTCAAGGTTTTCAAATTAGGGTTATTGACGAATTAGCTACTCTACAGAGCTAGGGTATGGAGAGATAGAAAATGGGTAAAATCATCGGTATAGACCTGGGTACAACCAACTCATGTGTTGCACTTTTGGATGGTGACAAACCAAAAGTGATTGAAAATGCAGAAGGTACGCGTACGACGCCTTCTATTATTGCTTTCACGGATGATGGTGAAACGCTTGTAGGCCAGCCAGCAAAACGCCAAGCGGTAACAAACCCCAACAACACATTGTTTGCGATTAAGCGGTTGATTGGTCGTCGTTTTGCTGATGATGTGGTGCAAAAAGACATTAAGATGGTTCCCTACAAGATCGTTGAAGCAAAAAATGGCGATGCTTGGGTTGAAGTAAAAGGGGATCAAAAAGCACCACCCCAAATCTCTGCTGAAGTCTTGAAAAAAATGAAAAAGACGGCTGAGGACTACCTCGGTGAAGCAGTCACTGAAGCAGTAATCACTGTACCTGCTTATTTCAATGACTCACAGCGTCAGGCTACAAAGGATGCAGGTCGTATTGCAGGCTTAGAAGTTAAGCGGATTATTAACGAACCTACCGCTGCTGCTCTGGCCTACGGACTGGATAAAAAGCGTGGTGACTCCACTATTGCGGTATATGACTTAGGTGGTGGTACATTCGATATTTCCATCATCGAAATTGCGGAAGTGGATGGCGAGCACCAGTTTGAAGTATTAGCTACTAATGGTGATACTTTCCTGGGTGGTGAAGACTTTGACTTGCGCTTGATTGACTATCTGGCAGATGAGTTCAAAAAAGAGCAAGGTATTGACTTACACAATGACCCACTTGCGTTGCAGAGACTTAAAGAAGCTGCAGAAAAAGCCAAAATTGAGCTTTCTTCAAGCCAGCAAACAGATGTAAACCTGCCTTATATTACAGCTGATGCGACAGGTCCAAAGCACTTGAATGTTAAGGTGACACGCGCGAAGCTTGAGTCACTGGTAGAAGACCTTGTTACTCGCTCTATTGAGCCATGTCGTATCGCATTAAAAGATGCAGGTCTGGACATTTCAGAAATTAATGAAGTGATCCTGGTGGGTGGTCAAACCCGTATGCCTATGGTTCAGCAAAAAGTTAAAGACTTCTTTAACAAAGAGCCTCGTAAAGACGTTAACCCTGACGAAGCTGTGGCAATGGGTGCGGCTATCCAGGGTGCAGTACTGTCTGGTGATGTTAAAGATGTATTGTTGCTTGACGTTACACCACTTACGTTGGGTATTGAAACCATGGGTGGCGTGATGACACCGCTGATTGAGAAAAATACGACAATTCCAACGAAGAAGTCGCAAGTTTTCTCTACAGCAGAAGACAACCAAACAGCTGTAACTATCCATGTGTGTCAAGGTGAGCGTAAGCGTGCAGGTGATAATAAGTCCCTAGGCCGCTTTGATTTGGCTGATATTCCTCCTGCGCCACGTGGTGTTCCACAAGTTGAGGTAACGTTTGATATAGATGCTAATGGTATTTTGAACGTTTCTGCTAAAGATAAGGCGACAGGAAAAGAGCAATCTATTGTGATCAAAGCATCGAGCGGCTTGTCTGATGATGAAATTGATACAATGGTGCGTGATGCAGAGGCCCATGCTGATGAGGATCGTAAGTTTGAAGAGTTGGCAAGTGCTCGTAATGCGGCTGATGGTTTGATCCATGCTACAAAGAAAACAGTAGAAGAAGCTAAAGATAAAGTTTCTGCTGATGAGAAGGAAAAAATTGAGAAAGCCATTGAGGAGCTGGAAGCAGCCCTTAAAGGTGATAATAAAGAAGAAATTGAAGCTAAAACTAAAGCGTTAACAGAGGCTTCTTCTGCACTTGCTCAGCGTATGTATTCAGAGCAAGCACAACAGGGCGAAGCTGGCCAAGCTCAATCAGAAGCTGATAGTGCTAGCAAGTCTTCTGATGATGCGGTGGATGCTGAGTTTGAAGAAGTAAAGGATGAGAAGAAGTAACCTTTGGCAAGGGAACGTTTTTCTCAACAGGGTGACAACCCTAACGGTATAACGCGGGAGCATTCCCGCGTTGTCGTTTGTATCGATAACTGTCTTGTGCCGAAACAGCAATTGTTTTTCGGGGTAATAAGCACGTAGGTTTCCTAAAGCTATGGCCAAAAGAGATTACTATGAAATTCTGGGTGTATCCCGGGATGTTTCTGAAAAAGACTTGAAAAAAGCCTACCGACGTATGGCCATGAAGTATCACCCTGACCGAAACCCAGGGGATAAAGATGCAGAAGAGCATTTTAAAGAAGTAAATGAAGCATTTGAGGTGCTTTCTGACTCGCAAAAAAGAGCTGCATATGACCAGTTTGGGCATGCGGGTGTAGATGGTCAGGCAGGTGCAGGTGGCTTTGGTGCAGGTAGCTTTAGTGATGTTTTTGGCGATATTTTTGGTGATATCTTTGGCACTGCAGCGGGTGCTGGGCGAGGGCGTAGCAGTGTGCAGCGTGGCGCTGACTTGCGCTACTCGATGGACTTAGAGCTTGAAGAAGCGGTAAAAGGTGTCGAGAAGAAAATCCGTATTCCTACTCAAGTAGAGTGTCGTACTTGTGATGGTTCTGGAGCACGAAAAGGTTCTTCACCTGAAACATGTAGTACATGTGGTGGTGTTGGTCAGGTACGAATGCAGCAGGGATTTTTCTCTGTTCAACAAACTTGTCCTGCCTGTCATGGCACGGGTAAGGTTATTAAAGATCCATGTCGTGACTGTCATGGCGAAGGTCGTACTGAAGAATACAAAACCCTTTCAATTAAAATTCCTGCTGGAGTAGATACTGGCGATCGGATTCGTCTAGCAGGAGAAGGGGAAGCAGGGCTGAATGGTGGGCCTGCAGGTGACTTGTATGTTCAGGTCTCTGTGCGTGAACATAAGATTTTCCAGCGTGATGGTAAGCACCTTTATTGTGAAGTGCCAATTACTATCTGTGATGCTGTTTTAGGGGGTGAGCTAGAAGTCCCTACGCTGGATGGTAAAGTTAAATTAAAAATTCCACCTGAAACCCAAACAGGCAAGCTTTTCAGAGTTCGAGGTAAAGGTGTAGCTCCGGTTCGTGGTGGTGCTCAGGGTGACCTATTGTGTCGTGTAATTATTGAAACCCCTGTCAGCTTGACTAAGCGTCAACGTGAATTATTTGAAGAACTGCAAGCTACATTTGAAGGTGAGGGTGGTCATAAACAGTCTCCGCGAAAAACCTCTTGGTTTGAAGGCGTAAAAAACTTTTTTGAAAATATGTAGCTTTTGTAAAAGTCGAGCTTATGTAGGTAAACTCGATGTAGGTACTTCAATATAGTGTTATTAGTTTGGCCAGAAGGTGATTATACGATAATCATGTTCTGGCCAAATTTGTATGGGCCTACTGGTTTTAATAAATTGCTTTGGTGATATAGACTCGGCTCAGTAGGATAGAGTGTTTTATATTTCGCAAAAATCATAAAGTTGAGGGGCGTATGATTCGCATAGCAGTTGTTGGGGCCGCAGGTAGGATGGGACGTACACTCATTCAAGCCATCACTGAAAGTAATGAGTGTCAATTAACTGTAGCGACTGACAGAGCTGACAGTTCTTTGGTCGGCGCTGATGTGGGCGAGTTAGCGGGCTTGGGAAAAATGCATATTAAACTGTCGGCTAGTCTGGATAGCTGTAAAGATCAGTTTGATGTGGTTATAGATTTTACGCGCCCGGAACATACGCTAAACAATGTTGCTCTTTGTCAGCAGTGGAACAAATCGATTGTCATTGGTACCACGGGGTTTAGCGACGAGCAAAAACAGCAATTACAGGACGCCGCCCAATCGACTGCTATTGTTTTTGCCCCAAATATGAGTGTGGGTGTCAATTTATGCTTTAAGTTGCTGGAGCTGGCCGCAAAAGTCATGGGTGATGATGCGGATATCGAAGTAATAGAAGCACATCATCGCCATAAAGTTGATGCACCTTCAGGCACAGCACTGCGTATGGGTGAGGTTGTGGCTGATGCGCTAGGCCGAGACCTTAAGACGTGTGCTGTGTATGGTCGTGAAGGAATAACAGGCGAACGGGATCGCCAGACTATTGGCTTTGAAACGATTCGAGCTGGTGACATTGTTGGTGATCATACTGTGCTGTTTGCGACTGAGGGCGAGCGTGTTGAGATTACTCATAAAGCCAGTAGTCGTATGACATTTGCGCAAGGTGCTGTCCGTGCGGCTAAGTGGCTAGCGAAAAAAGAAACAGGACTTTATGACATGCAAGATGTTTTAGGCTTACGTTAAGGCAGAGGCATTAAGATAAGAAATAGTGCTCAACGTAATTTTTTGTAAGCGACCTTAATTTTCCAATAGACGCCGGGCAGGATTTTATTTTAAAATTCCGAAAATTTGTGCCAAGAAAAGGGGTTTGGTTTCAAATGTCCGGCTATCAAAAAAAAGCAAGATGGAGCAGATAACAACTGCAGGCATCTTGCTTTTTTTTTGCCTATGAAAAATGCATCAGAAAATGTGAGGGAGTTAGCTTTGTCAACACCAGCAATATTAGCCCTTGAAGACGGCTCGATATTCTCAGGAGTGTCGATCGGCGCTGATGGGCAAACAGCAGGAGAAGTAGTTTTTAATACGGCTATTACAGGTTATCAGGAAATCCTGACAGACCCTTCTTATGCTCGTCAGCTTGTCACTTTAACGTATCCACATATTGGTAATACGGGTATTAATCTGCAAGATAATGAATCTGCTCAAGTATGGGCAAGTGGGTTAATTATTCGAGAATTATCACCGGTTGTGAGTAATTGGCGCAGTCAACAATCGTTGTCTGAATTTTTAAAAGAAAAGGGTATTGTCGCCATTGCAGAAATTGATACACGTCGTCTGACTCGTATTCTTCGCGAGAAAGGCGCACTGTCTGGCTGTATTATGGCTGGTACGACAATCTCAGAAGCCGCGGCATTTGCGCAAGCTGAATCTTTTCCTGGTTTAAAAGGAATGGACTTAGCATCCGTTGTTAGCACAGATAAAATTTATGAATGGAATGAAGGTGAGTGGCAGCCATCCACGAATGACTTTTCAGCGACTGTGGATAAACCCTATCATGTGGTCGCTTACGACTTTGGTGTTAAGCATAATATTTTAAGAATGTTAGCCCAACGTGGTTGCCGTATTACGGTGGTACCTGCTACTACTCCTGCCAGTGAAGTGTTGGCGTTACAGCCAGATGGGGTATTTCTATCAAATGGTCCTGGCGATCCCGAACCTTGTGTTTATGCTATTGACGCTATTCAAGCACTGCTGGAAGCTAACATACCATTATTTGGTATTTGTTTGGGGCATCAGTTATTAGCGCTAGCCAGTGGTGCAAAAACAGAAAAAATGAAGTTTGGGCATCATGGTGCTAATCATCCCGTCCAGGACGTTCATACCCGTAATGTAATGATTACCAGTCAGAACCATGGCTTTGCAGTAAGTGAAGACTCTTTACCGAAAAACGTTGAGGTGACTCATAAATCTCTGTTTGATCACTCACTACAGGGTATTCAGTTAACAGACAAACCTGCGTTTAGTTTTCAAGGGCATCCTGAAGCAAGCCCTGGTCCCCACGATGTAGCTCCCCTCTTTGATCGCTTTATCGATTTAATTCGATCTCGACGCTGATTAGCCCTTACAGCAATCACCTCTGCATAAACGTAAACATATAAAACAGTTGTAACTAATTTATCGTCAGTGAAGAGAAAACCATGCCTAAACGTCACGATATCAAAAGTATTCTAATCCTTGGTGCAGGTCCTATTGTAATTGGCCAGGCTTGTGAATTTGACTACTCAGGAGCACAAGCATGTAAAGCACTTCGAGAAGAAGGTTTTCGCGTTATTCTCGTGAACTCTAACCCCGCAACCATCATGACTGACCCTGTGATGGCTGATGCAACTTATATTGAACCTGTTCGTTGGGAAACTGTTGCCAAAATTATTGAGAAAGAAAGACCAGATGCCTTATTGCCTACGATGGGGGGGCAAACAGCACTGAACTGTGCGTTGGACTTATATAAGCATGGTGTTTTAGAAAAGTTTGGCGTAGAGATGGTTGGTGCTAATCAAGATGCCATTGATAAAGCTGAGGATCGGCAACGCTTTGATATCGCTATGAAGGCTATTGGCTTGGAAACACCTAAGTCTGGCATTGCTCACTCCCTTGAAGATGCATTGCAGGTGCTTGAAGAAGTAGGCTTCCCTTGTATTATCCGCCCTTCATTTACCATGGGAGGAAGTGGTGGTGGGATTGCGTACAATCGAAAAGAGTTTTTAGAAATCTGTGAACGTGGTTTAGACCTTTCACCAACCCGTGAATTGCTGATTGATGAGTCATTGATTGGCTGGAAAGAGTTTGAAATGGAGGTCGTGCGGGATAAACAAGACAACTGCATTATTGTCTGCTCCATTGAAAATATTGATCCGATGGGGGTTCATACTGGGGATTCGATTACTGTTGCACCTGCTCAGACTTTAACGGATAAAGAATATCAGTTGATGCGAAATGCATCTGTTGCTGTATTGCGGGAAATTGGTGTTGAGACAGGTGGCTCAAATGTCCAGTTTGCATTAAATCCTGCTAATGGACGTATGGTTGTCATTGAGATGAATCCTCGGGTTTCTCGCTCTTCTGCCTTAGCCTCAAAGGCAACAGGGTTCCCTATAGCTAAAGTCGCTGCCAAGCTGGCAGTCGGTTATACCCTTGATGAGCTGCAGAATGAAATTACAGGAGGGTCAACCCCAGCATCATTTGAGCCTGCAATTGATTATGTAGTGACAAAAGTGCCACGTTTTGCATTTGAAAAATTTCCAAAGGCCGACAGCCGTCTTACAACACAAATGAAGTCTGTCGGCGAAGTGATGGCGATGGGGCGAAACTTTCAAGAGTCATTTTTAAAAGCATTACGTGGCTTGGAAGTGGGTGTTACAGGTCTGGATGCCAAGCTTAATTTAAATCAGGATGGGGCTTTGGAGCAGTTAAAGGCTGAGCTTATAACCCCTCGTGCTGAAAGGATTTGGTATGTTGGCGATGCTTTCAGGGCGGCAATGACTATAGAAGAAGTGCATCAGCTGACGCATATTGATCCATGGTTTTTGACATATATTGAAGACATCATAAAAACTGAGCAGCAGGTGAAGTCTGGAGGTGGACTGAATAGCCTGAGTAAACAAGTCCTTTGGCAATTAAAGCGTAAGGGTTTTTCTGATGCTTGCTTAGCTAAATTACTCAGTGTCAGTGAAAAAGCTGTGCGGGAATATAGGCAAAAATTAGGTGTACATCCTGTATACAAAAGGGTAGATACGTGTGCGGCTGAGTTTGCAACAAGTACAGCCTATATGTACTCCACCTATGACGAAGAGTGCGAAGCATTACCAACTCAGCGTGAAAAAATGATGGTGCTGGGTGGTGGACCCAATCGGATTGGTCAGGGTATAGAGTTTGACTATTGTTGTGTGCATGCGGCTCTGGCGCTTAGGGAAGAGGGTTATGAAACCATTATGGTTAACTGTAACCCAGAGACAGTATCAACAGACTATGATACGTCAGATCGACTCTACTTTGAGCCTGTTACCCTGGAAGATGTGCTGGAAATAGTCGCTATTGAAAAGCCAAAAGGCGTTATTGTTCAGTATGGTGGACAGACACCGCTTAAGCTTGCCAGAGCTTTGGAGGCAGCAGGTGTACCTATTATTGGTACATCACCAGAAGCGATTGACCGTGCAGAGGACCGTGAGCGTTTTCAACATATGATCCAACGCTTAGGGTTGCTGCAACCAGAAAATGCAACGGCAAGAAGCAGTGAAGAAGCGGTCAAAAAAGCAGAAGAAATTGGTTATCCATTGGTTGTTAGACCTTCCTATGTGTTGGGTGGGCGCGCAATGGAGATTGTTAGTCAAGAGTCTGAATTGGTGCGCTATATGCGTGAAGCAGTTCAGGTTTCCAATGAAAGTCCTGTGTTATTGGACTCATTCCTCAACCGTGCCATTGAGGTTGATGTGGATGCAGTTTGTGATGGCGAAACAGTGGTGATCGGTGCTATTATGCAGCACATTGAACAAGCTGGAGTCCATTCGGGCGATTCTGCTTGTTCCCTGCCTCCTTACAGCTTAAGCCAAGAAACTCAGCAAACCATTCGTGATCAGGTGACATGTATGGCACTTGAACTTGGTGTTATTGGTTTGTTAAATGTTCAGATGGCCGTGCAGGATGACAGGGTTTATGTTATCGAAGTTAATCCTCGTGCGTCGCGCACAGTACCTTTTGTGTCTAAATGCATTGGTCACTCGCTGGCAAAAATTGCTGCGAAAGTGATGGCGGGACAGTCACTTGCTGATGTTGGATTTACCTCTGAGGTTATCCCGAATTACTGGTGTGTAAAAGAATCAGTGTTCCCCTTTAATAAATTTCCAGGGGTTGATCCTATTTTGGGACCTGAGATGAAGTCTACAGGTGAAGTGATGGGCGTTGGTGACAGTTTTGCTGAAGCGTTTGCTAAAGGGCATGCTGCTACCAATTTGCCGAATTCAGGAAAAGTAATTATCAGTGTGCGTGATGAAGATAAACCACGTGCAGTGAATGTTGGAAAACTGCTTATTTCACTAGGTTTTGAGCTTTATGCTACAGAAGGTACTGCCAATGCACTTGAAGTGGCAGGTGTTCCTGTAACTAAGGTGAATAAGGTAAGCGAGGGACGCCCACATTTGGTAGATATGATCAAAAATGACGAAATCAGTCTGATGATCAATACCACTGAAGGGCGTCAAGCGATTGCAGACTCTTATACTATTCGCGGCTCTGCCTTGCAGCACAAGGTCCCTAATGCAACGACCATTGCAGGTGCTGAGGCGGTTGCCGAAGCGATCCGTTTTGGACCAGAAAAAACGGTAAGACGCTTACAAGATTTACATAAAGGTGTGACTGGATGAATAGAATACCAATGACAGTCAGTGGTGAGGTAGCACTTAGAGAAGAGCTAAAGCACTTGAAGACTGTAGAGCGTCCTCGGATTATTCAAGCAATAGCTGAGGCTCGAGAGCACGGAGACTTAAAGGAAAATGCTGAATATCACGCAGCCCGTGAGCAGCAAGGTTTTACGGAAGGTCGTATCAAAGAAATAGAAGGTAAACTTTCTTCTGCGCATATCATTGATGTCACAAAGATTACGAAAACAGGCAAAGTAATTTTTGGTGTAACCGTTGAGCTGCTCAACTTAAACACCGATGAAGAGGTGGAGTACCAAATTGTTGGTGATGATGAAGCAGATATTAAGCAAGGGAAAATATCTGTGAACTCTCCCATTGCGCGCGCGTTGATTGGTAAAGAAGAAGGCGATGTGGCACTTGTCAGAACACCAAATGGTGAAGTGGAGTACGAAATAGAGGAAGTTAAACACCTCTAAACATCGTAAAGCTGAGAATGTTGTTTGAATAGTTGCAAACCCCTCTTTCAATTGTGAGCGAGGGGTTTGTTATATTCGGTCAGAAGGAAGCTACAGCGGTTAATGCCGGTGTAAATTCGAAAGTTGTAGATTGGGTTCTTCTGCAGGGCGGTAAATTAGTGCAATGTTACCAATGGTTTGCACCAGTTCAGCTTGGCACTCATTGCAAAGTGCTTGAATTAACTGTTGTTTAACCTCTCGATCACCTACTTGAAATTTCACTTTTATCAGTTCGTGATCATTGAGTGCTCTTAAGGTTTCTTCAACAATGCTACTGGAAGCACCTTTTCCGGCTACAGTTACAATAGGTTTAAGATTGTGCCCGATAGCACGAAACTGCTTTTTCTGACTGGCAGACAACGACATTATTTATAAATCCACTGTGAAAACATAAAATACTCACGGATAACAATACCCGAGTTGGAATAATTTTAGCCTATGAGTACGGTTGATAACTATTTTACAGGCTATTTTTCTAACAATGAATGCTTGCGTTAGTAAGCCAGATAACAGAGTTGTACGTTATGGGTAAGTCGAAAAGTAGTCATCGTTGGTTACAGGAACATTTCTCTGACCACTACGTTAAAAAATCTCAGCAGGATGGATACCGCTCAAGGGCCAGTTATAAATTACTGGAAATTCAGCAAAAAGATAAATTGTTACGGCCTGGAATGACTGTCGTTGATTTGGGTGCAGCACCAGGAGGTTGGTCACAAGTTGCTGTCAGCCTGGTTGGAGATCAAGGAAAAGTTGTAGCATCAGATATTTTGCCAATGGACCCTATCGCTGGTGTCGACTTTATTCAGGGTGACTTTACTGAGGATGAAGTCCTGCAGGAAATTCTTGCTGTAATTGGTGATGCACCGATAGACCTTGTAATTTCAGATATGGCCCCCAATATGAGTGGGGTGCTTGCAGTTGATCAACCAAAAGCAATGTATTTAGCTGAGCTGGCTGTTGATTTGGCACAGCAGGTGCTTAAACCTGGAGGGGGCTTTCTGACGAAAGTATTTCAGGGTGAAGGTTTTGATGCTTACCTTAAGTTATTGCGTCAGCACTTTAAGCAGGTACAAACCCGAAAACCATCATCATCTAGACCTAGATCCCGTGAAGTTTATTTGCTTGCCCGTGGTCTAAAGCGTTAAGGCTGAGATGAGAGTGTCATCAATCTTACGATGAGCTTTAAATGAGAAACTGTTGCAAATAGATAATCTGTAGTATCGTATGGATTACTCCTTGAGCGCTTCTCCAATAACGTGATGAAGCTGGTACGATTACCAGTTGGAAATCTGGTCAGGCAGACTGAGTGACTGTCAAACTTTGTTCACTCTATAGAGGATAGGCCTTTGAATGACATGGCAAAAAATCTGGTGTTGTGGCTAATAATAGCTTTGGTATTGCTAACAGTGTTTAAAAACTTTGGCAATATGCAGTCTTCAACCAAAGAAATTAGTTATTCCGATTTTGTCACGTACATTGAAAACAAACAGGTTAGTAAAGTCGAAATTGATGGTTCTAAAGTAAATGGCCGCTTTACTGATAATCAAACGTTTGAAACCAACTTACCCTTGGCTATTCGTGATGACAAATTAATGGATGATTTGTTGCGTAACCAAGTTGAGGTATCTGTTAAGCCAATTGAAAAGCAAAGTATCTGGACTCAGTTGCTGGTCGCAAGCTTTCCAATTCTAGTCATCATAGCTGTTTTCATGTTTTTTATGCGCCAAATGCAAGGTGGTGGAAGCGGTCGTGGTGGCCCTATGAGCTTTGGTAAAAGCAAAGCCAGACTGCTAAGTGAAGACCAAATTAAAACGACATTTGCAGATGTTGCAGGTGTTGAAGAAGCAAAAGATGACGTTCAAGAGCTGGTAGAGTTTCTCCGTGACCCAGGCAAGTTTCAGCGCCTAGGTGGTCGTATTCCACGTGGGGTACTTATGGTTGGTTCACCAGGTACAGGTAAAACCTTGTTAGCCAAAGCCATTGCTGGTGAAGCGCGCGTACCCTTTTTTACAATATCTGGCTCTGATTTTGTAGAAATGTTTGTGGGGGTTGGTGCTTCCCGGGTTCGAGATATGTTTGACCAGGCTAAGAAGCAATCGCCTTGTATTATCTTTATTGATGAAATTGATGCGGTAGGTCGTCATCGTGGCGCAGGCTTGGGTGGTGGTCATGATGAGCGTGAGCAAACCTTGAACCAGCTACTGGTGGAGATGGATGGTTTTGAAGGTAATGAAGGCGTTATTGTGATTGCTGCAACAAACCGCCCTGATGTGCTTGATCCTGCACTTTTACGTCCAGGTCGCTTTGATCGACAGGTTGTTGTTCCTTTACCAGATGTACGTGGTCGTGAGCAAATTCTTAAAGTGCATATGCGTAAAGTGCCGATTTCTGAAGATGTAAAGCCTGCAGTTATTGCGCGAGGTACACCGGGTTTTTCAGGTGCAGATTTGGCTAATCTGGTGAATGAGGCTGCATTATTTGCGGCTCGTGGTAATCGCCGTGTAGTGGGCATGGAAGAATTTGATAAAGCTAAAGATAAAATCATGATGGGCGCTGAGCGCAAGTCCATGGTGATGAGTGAAAAAGACAAGGAAATGACCGCTTATCACGAAGCAGGTCATGCCATTGTTGGCTTAAAAATGCCAGAACATGATCCTGTATATAAAGTGACGATTATTCCTCGTGGGCGTGCATTAGGTGTCACCATGTATTTACCTGAGGAAGATAAGGTTTCATACAGTAAACGCTATTTGCTAGGCCGCATTGCCTCTGCCTATGGTGGCCGTATTGCTGAGGAGCTGATTTATGGGGCTGATGGTGTCTCAACAGGAGCCCAAAACGATATCCAGCAAGCTACGCAAATGGCCAGAAATATGGTTACTAAATGGGGCTTATCAGAAAAAGCTGGTCCGTTACTGTATGGAGAGGAAGATGGTGAGGTTTTCCTAGGGAAATCTCAGGGGGCACACCATTTAAATGTGAGCCCTGAAACAGCGAAATTAATTGATGAAGAAGTTAAACACATCATTGATAACTGTTACATAACGGCAAAAAGGCTTATTGAAGAAAATCGAGATAAGCTGGAGCTAATGAAAGATGCATTAATGGAGTATGAAACGATTGATGCTGACCAGTTGAGTGACATTATGGCTGGCAAAAAGCCTAAGCCTCCCGCTGACTGGCCTGAAGATGGGACGAATGGAGGTGCAAAAGTTGAAGATGTGAGTGCTAGTGATAGCAAGGAAACTGACAGTTCTTCTGACTCTAAAGAAACTTCCAGTAAACCCTCTATTGGAGGACCTGCAGGTGAGCATTAAGCTCACCTTGCACGCTATTAACCTGCCTTAAAATAAGCTTCTTACTTTTCGAGTATGACAACATCTACTTTGATGCTGAGCTGTGGTGATAAGGTATTAGACTTGTCTACACCACAGGTGATGGGTATTTTGAATGTTACTCCTGACTCTTTTTCAGATGGAGGCCAGTACAGTAATTTTGACAAAGCGCTTCAGCATGCAGAGAAGATGATTTGTGCTGGTGCCTCGATCATTGATATTGGTGGTGAGTCTACTCGCCCAGGGGCAAATCCTGTTACCGTGCAAGCTGAAATGGATCGAGTGCTACCTGTGCTTTCAGCGTTGAAGCAGCATTTTGATGTCATTATTTCTGTGGATACAAGCTCACCAGAATTGATGCGTGAAGCTGCGCAACTTGGTGCTGGTATGATTAACGATGTTAGAGCATTAAAAAGGGATAATGCGCTGACAGTTGCTGCAGATCTAACTATTCCTATTTGCCTGATGCACATGCTGGGTGAGCCTGATACTATGCAGCGGCTTGCCACTTATGATGATGTAGTTGATGAAGTGATAAGTTATCTACAGCAGCGCGTGGCGGCATGCATTGAACATGGTATTGAAAAGCAGCGTTTGCTGATAGACCCTGGGTTTGGTTTTAGCAAAACGCTAGAGCATAATTTGCTGCTTCTTAAGCGACTGGATGAGTTGCAGCGACTTGAATTGCCCTTACTTGTAGGTTTATCTCGTAAGCGCATGATTGGTGATGTGCTAGGTAAGCCAGTGTCTGAAAGGCTATATGGTAGCCTTGCTTTAGCCGCCTGGTCTGTGCTGCATGGTGCTCATATTATACGAGTTCATGATGTGGCAGAAACAGTTGATGTGGTTCGTATGTTAAATGCGATACAAGCATAGTGGCTCGGCTTTAGTTTCATAAAGGGCATTTTTGGAGACAATTTAAATATGGAAAAAAAGTTCTTTGGTACTGATGGTATACGTGGAACCGTAGGCGAGTTTCCAATAACACCAGACTTTATGCTTAAGCTTGGGTGGGCTGCTGGCCGTGTGTTTGCAGGAAGACAGCAGAGCAAAATATTAATTGGCAAAGACACTCGAATTTCAGGCTACATGTTTGAGTCTGCCTTGGAAGCTGGGCTTTCTGCTGCTGGTGTGAATGTTGACTTACTAGGTCCTATGCCTACGCCAGCTGTTGCTTATCTTACCAGAACTTTTAGAGCACAGGCTGGCATCGTAATTAGCGCGTCACATAACCCCTATCAGGACAATGGCATTAAATTCTTTTCAGGAAAAGGATTAAAGCTTGATGATGACATTGAGCTACAAATAGAGAAGATGTTAGATCAAGATATGAGTGTGGTTGGTTCTGATGCAATTGGGAAAGTCACTCGTATTAATGATGCTGCAGGGCGCTATATTGAATATTGTAAAAGCACTGTAAATGGTAGTGTGAGTTTAAAAGGACTAAAAATTGTTGTCGATGCGGCCAATGGTGCAACTTATCATGTTGGACCTGCTGTATTTAGAGAGTTAGGTGCTGATGTTGTTGCTATTGGCGTATCCCCAAATGGCATGAATATTAATAAAAATGTTGGTTCAACATCGTTAGGATCATTACAGCAGGCTGTAATGGATCAGCAGGCTGACTTAGGAATTGCCTTTGACGGTGATGGTGACCGAGTGCTAATGGTAGACCACACTGGCAGTGTAGTTGATGGTGATGAGCTTCTTTATATTATTGCACGACACCAGCAGCAGCATCAGGCGCTACAAGGTGGTGTGGTAGGAACACTGATGACCAACTTAGGGGTGGAGAAAGCACTTGAGTCTGCATCAATCCCTTTTATTAGAGCTAAAGTTGGTGATCGCTATGTGAATGAGCAACTTATTTTAAATAACTGGTGCCTCGGAGGAGAATCTTCTGGGCATATTATTTGTCGCCATGTAACCACGACAGGTGATGGGATTGTTTCAGCGTTACAAGTTTTGAAAGCCATGTTTTGTGCTGAGCAGAATTTATACGACCTGAGGCAAGGTGTTGAAAAATATCCACAAATCATGATCAATGTCAAAATGAAACAGCAGCTGAATATTTCTAATAGTGCAGCTGTTCAACAGGCCGTAGCACATGCTGAAAACAGTTTAGCTGACAAGGGGCGTGTGTTATTGCGTCCTTCTGGTACTGAGCCTGTAATACGTGTCATGGTTGAAGGTGAAAATGAACAATTGGTCTCTCAGTTAGCCGAAGAGTTGGCTGGGGTTGTACAACAGGCCGCGTCGAATTAGCGAGTCGTTCAGTAGGTTGTATATTACTGGCTACTACGCTAACATTGCCGGCCTCAAGTGACTAGGCGAGGTTTTTATGCGCAAGCCCTTAGTGGTAGGAAACTGGAAAATGCACGGCAATACTGCAGAAAATGTAGCATTGCTTGAAGGTTTGCTGAGCGCTGAGTTAGGAACATCAGATGTGGCTGTATGTCCACCCAGTATTTATGTTGCGCAAGTGGCTGAAAAACTAAAGGGCAGTGCAATTGGCTGGGGTGTTCAGAATATTTCTGCAGTAGAAAAAGGTGCGTATACTGGAGAAATCAGTGCTCCTATGGCTAAGGATTTAGGGTCTAAATATGCCATTATTGGTCACTCAGAGCGCAGAACGCTGTTCGGTGAAGTAGATAAAGATGTTGCAGATAAATTTGTTGCGGCTCAGCAGGCAGGTTTGACGCCGATTGCTTGTGTTGGCGAAAATCTAGCAGAGCGTGAAGCTGGAGAAACACTGACTGTCGTTGGTCGGCAACTAGGCGCAATATTGGCTGCCCTATCTGCAGGTCAGGTTGATGGTTTTGTTATTGCTTATGAGCCTGTTTGGGCAATAGGCACTGGTAAAACTGCAACACCTGAGCAAGCGCAAGAAGTACATAAGTTTATTCGTGATCAACTTGCAGCACTATCAGCTGAATTAGCTGAGAATATTCAAATACTCTATGGTGGGAGTGTTAAAGCTGATAATGCAGAAGCCTTATTTGCAAATCCTGATATTGATGGTGGATTAGTAGGTGGAGCTTCATTATTAGTTGATCAGTTTGTAGCGATTTGTCGTGCAGCAGGTTGATGACTGAATGGATACGATCATACTGATAGTTCATGTACTTGCAGCGCTGGCCCTTGTAGGGCTAGTGCTATTGCAGCAAGGTAAAGGTGCTGAAGCTGGAGCCTCATTTGGTGGCGGTGCTTCACAAACGGTATTTGGCAGTCAGGGTAGTGGTAACTTCCTTACTAAACTGACGAGTGTTTTGGCTACTGCTTTCTTTGTCACTAGTTTTACACTTGCTATGCTTGGTAAACATAGCTCAAGTGTGGTATCAGAGTCTGTAATTCCTCAAATTGAGGAAGTTGAGCAAGTGATTGGCGATGCTCCAGTTGTTATTGATGCTGAAGATGTAGCTAATGATGCTCCAGGGGTTGACGAACAGGGTCAAAATGAAGCAAAATCTGCACCCGCTTCAGAAGCTAATGCTGATCAAGTTGATCAGCCAGCTGTAAATGAAAGCGAAGCTACTGTGGATCAGGCTGGTGAACAGCTTGGTACTGAGAGCTCACAACATAGCTCGTCTACTGAAGATAAGACAAGTGCAGTAGATGTAGAAGTAAAGACTGAAAATCAAACCTCATCTTCTGATCAATAATTACCAGTGAAGATCAGAGTGTAGTAAGGTTCTGATGAAGCAATGAAAAGCCGAAGTGGTGAAATTGGTAGACACGCTATCTTGAGGGGGTAGTGGCGTAAGCCGTGCCGGTTCAAGTCCGGCCTTCGGCACCATTTGTTTATTAAGTTGACCATGTAGATGATGCTGAATATAATCTAAGCGCCTTTTTGATGCGGGGTGGAGCAGTCTGGTAGCTCGTCGGGCTCATAACCCGAAGGTCGTTGGTTCAAATCCAGCCCCCGCTACCACTAGATTTTAAAAAACCCCTTAAATAAGGGGTTTTTTATTAGCTGAATTTTTTCAGTGAATGTTTGTGACAAGGAGTAGCCTTCACTGTAAATGTGATATTCAAGCTACTATTGATTTCAGGAGTGGGCGCTATGCCCACTTTTTGTTTGTAAAAAAATTATTTGGGTTGAGGCCGGTGACTTGTGGCAAGTAAACACCAGACACTTGAACAATTAATTGTGCCCACCGTAGAGGCATTAGGCTTTGTTGTGTGGGGTATTGAGTTTTTTTCTCAAGGAAAACACTCAAAGCTACAGGTTTTTATTGATTCCCCAGAGGGAATTAATTTAGACGACTGCGAAAAAGTTAGCCGACAAGTTAGCAGTATTTTGGATGTTGAAGATCCTATTTCTGGTGAATATACCCTTGAAGTTTCTTCGCCAGGTATGGATCGACCATTATTTACTTTGGCACATTATGAAGCGTTTAAAGGGCATCAAGTCCAGTTGAAGTTGCGCTCACCTTATGAAGGCCGAAGGAAATTTAAAGGCGTTATCACTGGTGTGGAAAATGATGAGGTTGTGGTTCAGGTTGATGACCATGAATATTTGTTCGCTATCGATCTGATCGAAAAAGCTAACATAATACCCCAGTTTTAAGGGCTCTCTGGGCTTTTGGGCAGGTTAAGTAACAGGCGAGGCGTAGCATGAGCAAAGAAATTTTACTAGTCGTTGACTCAGTATCAAATGAAAAGGGTGTGCCGCCCGATGTTATCTTTGAAGCAATTGAGATTGCTCTGGCAACTGCAACAAAAAAAAGATACGAAGAAGACATTGATGTTCGTGTAGCCATAGATCGTAAGACAGGTAATTACGATACTTTTCGGCGTTGGAAAGTTGTTGCTGATGAAGACTATGAAAACCCTGCTGCACATATAGTCATTGAAGAAGTCGATGAAAAAGACCCTAACTTGCAAATTGACGATTATTGGGAAGAGCAAATTGAGTCAGTTGAGTTTGGTCGGATCGCTGCTCAAACCGCTAAGCAGGTTATTGTCCAAAAGGTTCGAGAAGCAGAGCGTGCTCAAGTAGTAGAAGCATACAAAGAAAAACTGGGTGAGCTTGTCAGTGGTACGGTAAAAAAGGTAACGCGCGATAACATTATTGTTGACCTTGGAAATAATGCAGAAGCAGTATTACCCAGAGACCAAATGATTCCAAGAGAATCATTTAGGGTTGGTACACGGGTAAGAGCACTGCTTTTTGATATTCGCAAGGATGGACGTGGACCGCAGTTAGTGCTTAGCCGAGCCTGCCCACAGATGTTGATAGAGTTATTTAAAATTGAAGTGCCTGAAATAGCTGAAGAAGTGATTGAAGTTAAAGGTGCTGCACGTGACCCCGGCTCAAGAGCAAAGATTGCTGTAAAAACCAATGATGGTCGCATTGACCCTGTTGGGGCTTGTGTTGGAATGCGAGGGTCTCGTGTACAAGCTGTTTCTGGAGAGCTGGGTAATGAGCGGATTGATATTGTTCTGTGGGATGACAACCCTGCCCAATTAGTAATTAATGCAATGTCCCCTGCTGAAGTAGCTTCAATTGTTGTGGATGAAGATGCCCATACTATGGATATTGCAGTTGCAGAGGATAACCTTGCGCAAGCAATCGGTCGTAATGGTCAGAATGTCAGACTTGCCAGCGAGTTAACCAGTTGGACACTTAATGTGATGACTGAAGATGAAGCGCTGGCTAAACAAGCACGCGAAGTGGGAGATATTGTTAATCGCTTCCGTGAGCAGCTTGAAGTAGATGAGGACCTAGCACAGTTGTTAGTTGATGAAGGCTTTACTTCCCTTGAGGAAATAGCTTATGTACCTCTGGAAGAGATGCTGGAGATTGATGGGTTTGATGAAGACTTAGTAAATGAGTTGCGTCAGCGAGCCAAAGACAATCTGTTAACACTTGCAATTGCATCAGAAGAGCAGTTGGAAGAAGCCCAGCCAGCAGAAGATCTGCTGACCATGGAGGGGATGGATAAGCATCTGGCATTTTTATTCGCCAGTAAAGGCATCATAACCATGGAGGACCTAGCCGAGCAGTCAATTGACGACTTGCTTGAAATTGAAGGCATTGATGAAGAACGTGCTGGACAACTCATCATGACTGCGCGAGCACCATGGTTCGAAGATGGGCAGCAAGGGTAAACCACGGAGAGAGGAGATTTGTTGATGGCAGATGTAACAGTAGAACAACTCGCCCAAGTGGTTGGTGCGCCTGTTGAACGATTACTGCAGCAGATGAAAGATGCGGGCTTACCGCAAACAAAGGCCAACCAGGCTGTTTCTGATAAAGAGAAACAAGTCTTGTTGGCTTATTTAAAGCAAAGTCATGGTGGTTCAGCAGCAGATCCAGGCCGTATAACACTTAAGCGTAAAACTGTAAGCCAGCTTAAAGTAAGCGGTGGCCAAGGGAAGAGTAAAACAGTAAATGTTGAAGTACGTAAAAAACGTACTTATGTGAAACGCAATGAAGCTGAGGCTGAAAAGGCTGAGAAAAAGCGTTTGGCTGAAGAGCAAGCACGTGAGTTAGAAAAGCGTCGTAAGGAAGCGAAGGAAGATGCGAAGCGTGCTAAGGATCAAGAAGAGCGTGCACGTATTGAAGCCGAAGCTCGTAAACAGCTAGAAGCTGAGCAGTCTCAAAAAGAAAAGCCGGCTGATAAAGAAAAAAGCTCACCAAAACGCAAAGCTCGTGAAAAGAGTCGCTTTGAACGTGATGATGATGGTGATGACCGTCGTAAGAAGCGTCGTTCAGTCGATAAGGGCGATGCGAAGCCTGGTCGTGGTGGAAAAAGTACCCGGCGTGGAAGATCATCACCTCAAAAAACACAGCTGCATGGTTTTGAAAAGCCAACTAAGCCGATTATTCGGGAAGTCAATATTCCTGAGACCATTACTGTTGCTGAGCTGGCTCAGAAGATGTCAGTAAAAGCAGCCGAAGTCATCAAGGCCATGTTTAAACTAGGCACAATGGTGACAATTAACCAGGTTATTGATCAAGAAACTGCAGCCATTCTTGTTGAAGAAATGGGACATAAAGTCAAGCTTATTAAAGCTGATGCGCTTGAAGATAGCTTGGCCGTTGAGCTTAATACCGTAGAAGGAGAGCAGACTACCCGTGCTCCTGTGGTGACGGTTATGGGACACGTAGACCATGGTAAAACATCGCTACTTGACCATATCCGAAAAGCTAAGGTGCAAGCGGGTGAAGCAGGTGGTATCACGCAGCACATAGGTGCTTATCATGTTAATACTGAACGAGGCATGATTAGCTTCCTGGATACACCAGGTCACGCGGCATTTACGGCCATGCGTGCTCGTGGTGCCAAAGTGACTGACATTGTTATTTTGGTTGTAGCTGCAGATGATGGTGTAATGCCTCAGACTGAGGAAGCGATTCAGCATGCTAAGGCTGCTGAAGTGCCTATTGTTGTCGCAGTGAATAAAATTGACAAGCCTGAAGCTGATCCCGACCGGGTTAAGAACGAGCTTGCTCAGCGCGATGTCATTCCAGAGGAGTGGGGTGGTGATACTCAGTTTGTCAATGTTTCTGCACATTCTGGTGAAGGTATTGATGAGCTATTAGAAGCCTTGTTGTTGCAGGCTGAACTACTTGAATTAAAAGCTGTTCCAAACTCCCCTGCTCGCGGTATTGTAATTGAGTCTTCTTTGGACAAACGTCGTGGAGCTGTGGCTACAGTTCTAGTGCAAAATGGCACACTCTCACAAGGTGATAATGTACTTGTTGGGCAATTCTATGGTCGTGTTCGGGCCATGTTGGATGAGAATGGCAAGCCTATCAAAGAGGCTGGGCCTTCAATTCCAGTTGAAATCCTTGGCTTGGATGGAACGCCAGATGCTGGTGATGAAGTCTTTGCGGTTCAGGATGAGAAGAAAGCACGTGAGATTGCTTTGTTCCGTCAAGGTAAATACCGTGAAGTAAAACTTGCTCGTCAGCAAGCTGCTAAGCTTGAAAATGTTTTCGAGAATATGAAACAAGATGAGAAGAAAACGCTCAATATTGTTTTAAAAGCAGATGTTCGTGGTTCTCTGGAAGCACTGACCCAAGCGCTTAATGACCTTGGAAATGAAGAAGTTCAAGTAAAAGTAGTTTCTGGTGGTGTTGGTGGTATTACTGAGACCGATGCTAACCTGGCGCTCGCCTCCAGTGCAGTTATCTTTGGCTTTAATGTTCGTGCCGATGCTACAGCGAGAAAGATTGTTGAAACTGAAGGTCTTGATTTACGTTACTACAGTGTGATTTATGACATCATTGATGATGTTAAGAAAGCACTCAGTGGAATGTTGAAAGCCCAGTTTAGAGAAGAAATTGTGGGCGTGGCTGAGGTTCGTGACGTCTTCAAATCACCTAAGTTTGGCCTTATTGCTGGCTGTATGGTGGTTGAAGGTATGGTTTACCGTAATGAGCGTATTCGTGTCCTTCGCGATAACGTGGTTATTTATGAAGGTGAGCTTGAATCGCTACGTCGCTTCAAAGATGACGTCAATGAAGTACGAAGCAACATGGAGTGTGGTATCGGTGTGAAGAACTACAATGACGTGCGTGTGGGTGACAAGATTGAGGTGTACAAATCAATTCAAGTCGAGCGCAGCTTGTAAGTTTGGCTGAGCAACTAAATTAAATGTGAGAGTACATGGCTAAAGAATTTAGTCGAACACAGCGTATAGCGGATCAGATTCAAAAAGAATTAGCAGTGCTAATTCAGCTAGAAATCAAAGATCCGCGCCTGGGTATGGTGACAGTGAGCAGTGTCGATGTGAGTCGAGACCTGGCTTATGCAAATATTTATGTCACCTTTCTGGGGAAAGAAGATCAGGTCAGTAATGATGAGCAAGTTGCTGTATTAAATAAAGCAGCTGGCTTTTTAAGGTCAATGCTAGCAAAAAGACTAACTGCTAGAACTACGCCTCAACTGCGCTTTTTTTTCGATGAAAGTATTCAGCGTGGCCAATATCTGTCCAAGTTGATTGATGATGCTGTAAGTAAAGATCGTAATCACCACGATAAAGGTGTTGAGGAAGAGTAAAACGTGGCAAGACGTCGTCGTCAGCGTGGTCGCCCTGTGCACGGTATACTGGTGCTCGATAAACGCCAGGGTGTTACCTCTAATAAAGTATTGCAGGAAATTAAAAGCTTGTTTGGTGCTGCAAAAGCAGGCCATACAGGTAGCCTTGATCCATTAGCAACGGGGGTTTTACCTATTTGCTTTGGTGAGGCAACAAAGTTTTCTCAATATCTGCTTGATGCAGATAAGGGCTATCTGGCTGGAATTCGTTTTGGTGTACGAACAGCTACTGGCGATGCTGAGGGTGAACCGATTGAGCAGCGTCCAGTTAACTTTTCTGAGCAAGAATTGCTGACAACTTTAGAGCAGTTTACAGGGGAAATATCACAAGTCCCTTCAATGTATTCTGCGATAAAAGTTGATGGCCAGCCACTCTATAAGCTGGCAAGAGAAGGCATTGAAGTTGAGCGAAAGGCAAGAAATGTAGTGATTCGTGAACTGTCTTTAACGTCTTTCAATCAGGATACTGCTGAGATACAGGTTGCTTGTAGTAAAGGTACCTATATTCGAACACTTGTTGAAGATATTGGTGAGGCATTAGGGTGTGGTGCTTATGTAACATCCCTGCGCCGCACGTCTGCAGGCCCTTTTACTTTAGATAACGCCTATACTATCGAGCAGTTAGATGAGGTGTGCCAAAACGGTGGGCATGAAGCACTGGATGAACGGCTACAGCCCATAGATATGGCACTTAAACTTCTTCCTCAAGTGATTCTTGGGGAAACTACTGCTTACTACCTGAGTCAAGGCCAACCAGTGTTGGTTCCTAGAGCACCTACAACTGGTTTCGTAAGGCTCTATCAGGAAGGAAGTCAGTTGGCTTTTCTAGGGATCGGTGAGATTTTAGATGATGGTCGTGTTGCACCACGACGCTTGGTTAGAATTTACTCGTAATTACGGGTAGAATAGGCAAGCTTCTTAAGCAGTGTTGCACTTAATCACTGCTTGAATTGCGAGGATGGCTGTAAATATGCACGGTCATTCCTTCACTTTTCATAACCTGGCTTTTTGGGTAAACCACTGGTTTACAGCAGATTGCTTTGGCTATTTCAATAAGTGCATATTATTTAGGAGAAATGAATATGGCACTGAGTGCTGAGAAAAAAGCTGAGATTATTAAAAACTTTCAAACAGTTGAAGGTGATACAGGTTCACCAGAAGTTCAAGTAGCATTGTTGTCTGCTAATATTGAAAGTTTGCAAGGACACTTTAAATCTCATATTCATGACCACCACTCTCGTCGTGGTTTAATTAGAATGGTTAATCAGCGTCGTAAGCTGCTGGACTATCTGAAGCGTAAGGATGTAAGTCGCTACAGTAACCTGATTTCTCGTTTAGGCTTACGTCGCTAATAAGGTTAGCGATGAAGGTTGGCCAGCTAGACATCATAAACGTCTTAATGCTGGTAATCTGTACACCGCTAAGATCACTGATAGGAAACCCTAGCAGTGGTTAGCGGTGTTTTTATTTGTATAAAAAATATACCAAAAAAGGCCTGTTATCTCTCGCATTCAGTTGCCGCCAGTCCAGCGCCTCTTTGAATATATAGACACTGTAAGGTACGGACTAACTCAGTAGAGTTGGTGCTGCTAGCATAAATCAGTGCAAGATGAATATTTTCAGGCAAGATTATTGAAAGATTTGAAAGAAGGATAACATTGTGAATCCGGTAAGAAAGACTTTTCAGTTCGGTGATCAAACCGTAACACTGGAGACCGGGCGCGTTGCACGGCAGGCTACAGGTGCGGTATTAGTGACTATGGGCGGAGTTACCGTTTTAGTTACAGCTGTAGGCGCTAAACAAGCTGTGGAAGGCGCTGATTTTTTCCCTTTATCAGTACATTATCAAGAAAAAACATACGCTGCTGGTCGTATCCCTGGAGGATTTTATAAGCGCGAAGGGCGACCATCAGAAAAAGAAACACTCACATCTCGCTTAATTGACCGTCCCATTCGCCCACTGTTTCCCAAGGGCTTTATGAATGAAGTACAAATTCTTTGTACGGTTATTTCAACTGATAAAAAGCATGATCCAGATATTGCCGCAATGCTAGGTACCTCAGCAGCTTTAGCCATTTCTGGTATTCCATTTGATGGTCCAATAGGTGCTGCTCGCGTTGGCTTTATTGATGACCGTGGCTATGTACTTAACCCAAGCTATGCTGATTTAGAACAGTCTGAACTCGACATGGTGGTAGCGGGAACTAAAAATGCTGTACTCATGGTTGAGTCTGAAGCTGATCAGCTAACTGAAGATGAAATGTTAGGAGCTGTATTATTTGCTCACCAGGAGTATCAGGCCGTAGTTGATGCTATAACAGAGTTTGCTGCAGAAGCTGGCAAGCCCCGTTGGGATTGGCAGCCTCCAGTAGTTAATGAAGCACTGATGAGTGCTGTTGAAAGCGCCTTTGCCTCAGAAATTCGTGCGGCATACCAAATTTCTGACAAAATGGAGCGCTATGCGCGTCTTGGTGAAATTCGTGAGCAGGCTGTAAGTGAGTTGGCGAAGGAAGAAGGTGAGCCAAGTGCTGGGGAAGTCAGTAGCCTGTTTAGTAAGCTTGAAAAAAGTATTGTTCGCCAGAATGTGGTGGATGGTAATCCACGTATTGATGGTCGAGATACAAAAACAGTAAGACCTATTCATGTTGAAGTTGGAGTTTTACCTGCTGCGCATGGTTCTGCACTGTTTACGCGTGGTGAAACGCAAGCGTTGGTGGTAACAACTCTTGGTACTGCACGGGATGCACAGTTAGTTGACCAGCTTGAAGGCGAGCAACGTGAATCCTTTATGTTGCATTATAATTTCCCTCCTTACTCAGTAGGTGAGTGTGGACGTATTGGTGCAACTGGCCGCCGAGAAATAGGTCATGGCCGCTTGGCCAAGCGTGGTGTTCAGGCTGTTCTGCCACAAGAAGATTCATTCCCCTATAGTATGCGGGTAGTTTCTGAAATCACTGAGTCTAATGGCTCAAGCTCAATGGCTTCTGTCTGTGGTGCATCTCTGGCATTAATGGATGCTGGTGTACCTCTAAAAGCCCCTGTCGCTGGTATAGCCATGGGCTTGGTTAAAGAAGGTGAAAAGTTTGCTGTATTAACCGATATTCTGGGTGATGAAGACCATTTAGGTGATATGGACTTTAAAGTAGCAGGAACTGTTGATGGTGTGACTGCGCTGCAAATGGATATTAAAATTCAGGGTATCACTGAAGAAATTATGGAAATTGCTTTAGAGCAAGCACGTGATGCTCGCTTACATATTCTTGGCGAAATGAACAAAGTCCTAGCAGCATCTCGCCCAGAGTTGGCAGATAATGCTCCTACCATGCTAATGCTTAAGATTGACCCAGATAAAATCCGTGATGTTATTGGTAAAGGTGGTACCACTGTTCGTGCTATTTGTGACGAAACTGGGGCAGCTATCGATATTGATGATAGTGGTAATGTTAAAGTATATGCAGATGATAAGGCCTCTGCAGCATTAGCTGTTCGTCGTATTGAAGAAATTACCGCCGAAGCTGAAATTGGCCGGATTTACGATGGGACAGTGCAACGTATTGTTGACTTTGGTGCATTTGTGAATATCCTTCCAGGTAAAGAAGGTTTAGTTCATATATCTCAGATTTCATCGAAGCGAATTCAAAAGGTCACTGATGTGCTGCAAGAAGGTCAGCAAGTTAAGGTTGTCGTTTCAGATATTGATAACCGTGGCCGTATTAAATTGAGTATGAAAGACATAGCTCAAGAGTAGCAGTCAGTAAGGTATATAAAGAAGGGCCATCAGGCCCTTTTTTTTGCAGTTTGAAACCTGAGACAGCATTGATTTGAAAACAGGGTACTGATTTTATGACTATGGTAAAGGTAAGAGCCTTGTTTCGAAGATTATCATGAGAAGCCAAGCCTTCACTCAAGGAGAGTAGCTTTGCTACAGATTGGAATGGAAAAAGTGACTTAAGTACCCATCTTTTGAGGGTATAAATTACAATAGCCGGATGTGCTAGATAAGATTATGGGAACGTGTAAATACCATCAGGACCAGCCCGCCACATGGCAGTGTAAAAAATGTAACCATTTCTATGGTGACTGCTGTGTGCCAATTCCTTCAGATTCATCACGAAAAATAAAGTGTACGTTATGTACAGAACCTCTAACCTATTTAGGAGGTACATATTCGGCTGAACCTTTCTGGAAAAAAACCAATGACTTTTTTGTATATCCTTTTCAGAGTAATGCGCTAGTTTTTCTTGGCATCATAACACTCATCCAAACTGGCGTTTTTTTTATATTTGGCGATGTTACCTCTTTAAGTGGACTGGTATTGTTTATCGCTGCAATGATTGTTGTTGGCGGTATTCAAATTAACTACTTTTTTACAGTCATTAATTATATTGCTGAAGGCGAAATGGAGGCTCCACCACCCGCTATCGCCTTTTCGATGGAGGGTATATCTTTACTTTTTAAACAAATAGCATTAATTGTGATTGCAGTGATATGTGGTATTGCTGCATTTAAAACTTCAATTGTTATAGGCATTATTGTTTCTACTCTTTTGTATCTCTTTATTCCTGCCAGCA
Organism: Zooshikella ganghwensis; assembly: GCF_018263875.1. Classification (NCBI taxonomy): domain Bacteria; kingdom Pseudomonadati; phylum Pseudomonadota; class Gammaproteobacteria; order Oceanospirillales; family Zooshikellaceae; genus Zooshikella; species Zooshikella ganghwensis. Next base: position 88,054 of record NZ_JAEVHG010000016.1, on the reverse strand, counting down.
TTATGATCTTAGCCAGAGAGCATTCATTGGGAGAAGCGATGAACCCAGGTCGTATTATCGAGATCATCAAAGGCATGGGGTGGCATTACTTACTTTTGTTTGTATTTTTATACATTCTCACAATGGGACCTAATATTGCTACAGAAATGATGTTGAAGTTCGTTAATGAGTTTTTTGTCATTCCGATTGATGCTTTTTTCAGTGCTTATTTTCATTGTGTTTCAGTCGCGATATTAGGGTATTGCATATATCAATATCAAGTGGCATTTGGTTTTGTCAGTGAGCAAGATGAAACTAAAGCACTCAATGAAGCTGACTATGATATAAAACTTGCGCTCTGTGAATCAGAAATATTTATGAAAGAAGGTCGGCGCGAGGAAGCAGGAGAAGTTATTCGTAATGCCATTAATAAGCATCAAAAAAATCTTGAGTTGAATAGACGCTATCATCATTATCTAAAAACGTTCGGTCAAAATGAATTATTGACACGACATAGCCTTCATTTTGTTAATTTATTGCTTGAGCATAATATGGATCGCGAAGCTGCTCAGGTATATATGACTTGTAAAGAAAAACAAGTGATACTTACATTTAAAGTTGCTGAAACCTGCCACCGTTTAGGTGCAGCACTCGTAAATAGTCATCGATACAAAGAGGCCATCATATTGCTGAAAAATCTTCATAAGCTCTTTCCGCAATATCGTGGTATCCCAGATGCTTATTTTGTTATGGCAAAAGCATTTTCTGAAGGGTTACATCAAGATGAACAGGCTATGAAACTATTAGCTTTTATTATTCAAAAATACCCGAATGCAATGGTAACGAAGGAAGCGAAAGACTATCAAAATGTAATACAAAATATGAAGAAGTGATTAATTTGATCGTTCTAAATAAAGGTAATAAAAATTGCTCCCTCAGCAAGACTGAGGGAGTAAATGACTGCACTATACCCTTCACGAATCATTTTTATGTGCGCTATCCATAGCGCTCACCCTAACGTGCCAGCGAAGCTGTTCTAATGTGTTCCCGACACATTAGTAGGGATTGTTGTCAGCGCTCTTGACCGTGGGAATGCAGTTTATGCATAATGACATGGATGTCATATAGTAGAGCAATGCAGGCGCTATTGCCGAGGAGCATTTAACGGCCATCCCAGTCACTTATTAATATAACCGCCCAGCAGCGCTGCTATATCAATTAAAGTGGCTACCGCAAGTTTCACAGCAGTAAACTTGCCCAGGGGCTTCATAACTTGACGGCTGCCCCTAAAAACCCTTCGTCTTGGGTATATATAGTTTCCTGATTTCAGTTTTTTTTCAGCAACTTGGCTTGCTGAGAATCTGGATAGTGATGTACTAAATAATTGAGGTAGCGCTGGTAACCTGTTTGGTCTTTATCTTTTGCACAAGCTTTGGCAACAATGAATAGTAAATTAGGAAGTCCTGCATTTTTGCCATCAAGTTTTAACAGGCGTTTAAGTAGTATTTCTGCATCAGCTCGATATCCGTGTTTTGAAAAATGTTCAGTGAGAAACGCAAGTACTTTAGGTGAATTAAGAGTTGAAATATTTTTCTGTTGGGAATATTTTTTGAAAATTTTATGAACAAAACCAATATGCTGAGGATTTTTTGCCAGCTGAAATATTTTTAAAACAGCTTGATGGAAGTTCTTATCTGTTGGATTATGACTAGTAATAGTATAATATTTTTCCAGAAGTTGGTGGTTTTCAGGATACTCATTAAGAACACTTTGGCAGACTCGCTGAGCAGCGTCTAAATTAAAGTTTGAAATATAGTTATCTGCCTGATTAATAGCACGTACGATAGGTTCATTTGGATCATTTTTTTCGATGTAATCAATATCAACTTTCACTAACCAGTTTTTTGACAAGTAAAGTAGACCAAAACCACTCACTAACCCTCCAATATGGGCCCAGTAATTTACATTATCAAATGTGAAGAATGCGCCATAAAGTTCTTTCCCTAACCAAATAGGAAAAATAGCAATAGCGGGGGCACGAAAGTAATTGAAGTAAAACCCTATCCAGTAAAAGAATTTGATTTTTCTCAAGCCATATAGTGCTAAATACATACCCATTAAACCAGCGATGGCGCCAGATGCACCTATACCGGGCTGAAAACTTTGTGGTTCAAGAACAAAGAATAGTGCATTAGCAGCTAAACCTGTGACCAAATACAAAGCAGTGAAGATGATTCTGCCAATGGCAATTTCTAGTGAAAAGCCAAAAATAAACAGGAAAATCATATTTCCTAACAAGTGATCACCACTACCATGTAAAAACATGGAAACGAAGAAACCACCTGCTGTTGGTTTTGCTGGAATTATTCCAAATCTTATATAGCTAATATCATCTCGTTGATCCGTTGCAATTTTTCGTGATTTTAGCCACTGTTCTTTATCTTCATTATCTTTGATTTTTTCTTTCAGAAATAAATCAAATCCAACACTAAGTAGTATGTTAGTAGCAACGTACTCACTGTAACCTGCTTTATCAAGCCGATAAACTTCGTTGTACAGTTTATACTCTTTGTCTATGTACAGGTAATAAAGGGGTTTCTCTTTCTCATATAAGCCACTGTTTATATAGTAGGTGACAGCTTGGTCAATTTTATGTTCATCATTACCCTGGTATCCCCAATAAATAATACAGTTAATAATAATAAGTAAGAGGGTTATAATCGGTGGCTTAGACCAGTCTAATTTTTGTTCTGCAGGAACGATTAACATTGTAAATCCATACGCTTATGAAATGAGCCTTAAAATATGTAAGACTCAATATTGAATGTATATAAATGTCGTTACTGATTATAATGCAGGCTTTGTCTATCTAACAGGAGAAATTGGAAATCAATAAATGCTTAGCAGCTGGTCTAGTTTGGTCTGTCAAAGCTAGCGACAGTACTACAGCGTTTTTTATATCTTGGTGAGCGTGGATGCAGTTTGTAAACAAGCTGTAACCTAAGAGTCCTTCTTATAGTGGATTGAGCAACATATACCCTTCACGAATGATTTCTAGGTTTTGTTATCTTCACTCCTCACCCCAATCACCTATTAATATAGGCTCATGGGACTTCGTCTCTCGATGGCCGCACCTAAAAACCATTCGCACTGGGTATATCTGCTTCATATTGTCCTTACAAGCTAAGCTCAAGTAAGTTGCTTGTGCCACTACTTGGGCACTCAGCCAATCTCTAAATTCCAAGTTGAAATTCTTGAATATCTTTTATTTCGAAAGTGAATATATAGGTTTGTATTTTTGTCAGATACGTAGAAATACAAAGTGACTTGATTCATAAAAAGAACAACAGTCCATAAATGCAGATTATTTTATGGTTTTAATAATATTATTGTAGATAATGCTGATTGATAAAATGTGTCAAAATTTCCACAGTGGAGGAATAGGTGGCCGAAAAACACTATCTGCATCACAAAAATGATGGTCTAGCATCACAAAATAATAGCTTTAACTGATAACACATAAGCAAAGTGACAATTTTGTCAACGCTCTCTAAATCCGTATGATTCCTGTTCAAATAATAGGCGCGATTAATTTTTTTCAATAAAACGCCTGGCTTAAAGGTAGTAAGCCAAACAGGGAAACGTATGAAGACAAGCACTTTTTCATGTATATTTTCTATTATCGTAGGTTTAAACTCTTTTGCTGTTATATCTCAAGAGATTCCTGCTGCAATTACACCTGGTGGTGCCGAGCCTGAGCTGAATCAAGGGCTATCACTACCTGCGATACAAGAAGAGATATTCCCAATCCCACCTGCTATAGAAAGACCTCTCGACGTTGATAGTGGTCCTAAAATATCCGTCAAAGATATCAATCTTGTTGGCTTTAGTGATTATGTTGAGAATGACATTTTTGTTGATGAGTTAAAACAAATAGTTGATGAAGAAGTTGCTAATCATCAAAATAACCAAGCAGCAGCTCAGCTAACTATTGGTCAGCTGCAAGTTATTGCTGATAAACTGACATTATATTATCGATCTCATGGATTAGTGCTTGCTCAAGTATATATTCCTGCTCAGGAAGTAAAAAATAATATAGTAGAATTTAATGTGCTTGAGGGAAAATTAGGAAAAGTCTTTGTTAATGATAATAATCATTATACTGATGAGCAGATCCTAAAGCCATTTTCCAAGTTATTAAATAAGCCTGTTTCTGCAAAAGAGATGGAGGAAGCTCTCTTATTATTAAACGATTATCCTGGGTTAACGGTTGGAGGGATGTTCACTACAGGGCAGCAAGTAGGTACTGCAGATTTAAAAGCAATGACTTTAGAGGAAAAATGGTATAGTGGACGTTTATTGTTTGATTCGTCAGGTTCAAAATATACAGGAAAAGACCGTTATTTAACCGAATTAAATTTTTACAACCTAGCGGGCTTAGTTGATACATTAAGCCTTCAGTTGTTGCAAACTGATAGACCCAGTAACTCCGTATATTGGTCTTTTAGGTATGAGTTGCAAGCATTTAATCCTCGTAATTACGTAGGAATTAGCAGCTCACAAAATAAGTTTGATGTGGGCAGTGAACTACAATCGCTAGGATTGGAAGGATACAGTACACAGCATGAAGTATATTGGCGTCATGTATTTAAAAGGAGCAGAAATCTAAATATCTATGGTCGCTTAGGTTTGGCTCTAAAAGAATCAGAAACAAAAACAAAAACAGATTTTACTTTAGGAACCGATAAGTTAACGGTATTAACAGCCCAATTAAGTTTTGATCATGTAGATAAAAAATATGCCGGTATTAACTTAGGTTCTATTAGTTATTCCCAAGGGTTTGATGGTTTATTAGGCGCTATGGAAGACAAATCCTTATCAAGCGATGGTGATCACTCAAGCCGTAGAAAAAGCAATGGCGATTATGTTGGTGGTAAATTTTCGAAGTGGAACCTTGAATTAGCGCGGGTGCAGGCTCTGAATGAGGATCAGACATTGACCTTTAACTTTAAAGGTCAATATACAAAGGATTCTTTGGTTTCTTTAGAACAGTATAGTATGGGCGGACCTAATAGTGTCCGAGCTTATCCTGCTTCCGAGTTTCTTGTTGATAAAGGTTACTTTGCATCTTTGGAGTGGAATGTTGGCTTTCCATTTATTGGCGACAATGAAACATATAATGGTAAACGTTGGAAAGACATGATCAATTTTTCAGTTTTTGTTGATCATGCAGAAGGATGGCTTAATGATCCACTGGATAATGAAGACGAGAAAAAATCGTTATCAGGTGTTGGTGTTGGTATGTATTTTACTGATATTAATGGTCTTGATGGTAGGTTTTATGTAGCAAAACCGTTTTCAAATCATGAAGCCAGCAACGATAGAGATTATCAAGTATTTTTTGAAGTTAGTTATAAGTTTTGATGATTAGGCAAAAGGAAGTAAAAAATGATTAATGAAGTCACTGTTAAACCTTTAGTTGCCTCAATTCGTCAAAGTATTTTGGCAGCAACCTTAGTGGTTCCATCTTTAGTGATGGCTGCGCCACAAAATGGTACTGTCACACATGGAAACGCTACAATCACTCAATCTGGTACAACAACTACGATTAATCAAGCATCAGACCGAGCTGTGATCGATTGGCAGTCATTTAACGTAAATAAAAATGAAAAAGTTCATTTTGATCAACCAGGTATTTCTGCGGCCACATTAAATAGAATTAATGATCAAAATCCTTCGCAGATACATGGACAAGTCACTGCTAATGGGAAAGTCTATCTTGTTAACCCAAACGGTATTATTTTTGGTAAAGATGCGACAGTAAATGTAGGTGGGTTTGTTGCATCAGGTATGAATGTGTCAGATGAACATGCTGCAAGCTTTTTTAATGATGATAAGCTAATTTTTTCAGGTAATAGTAATAGTAAAATAGAAAATAATGGCCTTATTAATGCTTCATCTGGTAGTGTTGCGTTAATTGGTAAACGAGTCGTTAATAATGGAATTATCACGGCTAAACTAAATACTTCATTAATTGGTTCTGATAAGGCATCTCTGGATTTTGATGGTGATGGACTTATCTCGATTGAAGTAGATAGAGAGCTTATCGTAAATGATAATACTTCTAGGGAAGTGGTTAATAATGGTGAAATAAATGCTCAATATATTAAGCTTTCTGCAAATGCAACGAACAATGCAATAAACAGCTTAGTCAATAATGATGGTATTCTTAAGGCAGAAGCAACTACTATTGAAAATGGTAAAATTACCTTATCAGCGAATAAAGTTATTAATAAAGGTGAGTTAAAAGTCCTTGCTCGTATTGGTACTGATACCGGTGGAACCATTGAGATTGCTGCTGATAAAGTTGAGCTATCAGGGAAAGTTAATACGTTTTGGAATAAACCGAAAGCAAATATCAACATTGATGCAAAAGATGTCACTTTGGCAATATCCGAATCATCTAAAATTAATGACCTCGTGATCAAAGCAGAAAAGACACAGTTTGAGCAACAGCTTAATGACTTAGATGTAAATAACATCAAATTAGAGGGCAACGTTGTATTTGCTGAAAATACTAAAATAACGGCTACTGACAGTGTCGACTTGGGTGAAGCTCAAGTTGTTGGTGATCAGCGTTTAACGATTAAAGCAAATAATGAAGTTATACTGGGTGATATTCATAAGTCAATAACACCACTTGATGAGCTAACAGTAGGTTCAAAATCACTATTATTGGCAGGTGATATTAGGGCTAATTATTTTGACTTAAATAATCAAGGTAGTATTAAGCTAGATAAAAATTCATCAATCAGTACCGAAAGTGATTTGACATTACCCATGGTGCAAGGAGATTACTCTTTAGCATTGAAAACACCGGGTTATATTTATTTTAAAGATAGTGTTGATGTGAACAGCTTAAGTCTTGATACAGATAGGCTTTACCTGGCGAGTGATCTTAGCTTGAATGGTGTTTTTGATATTCAAAAAGTAAACGATATTATTCTTTATAGTTATTTACCAATAAGTATTTCTAACCAGGGTGGAGATATCAGGCTCGATAAGCATAAACTTACTAATAACAACAGGCAGTTAAAGCTATCTGCCCCTGGTCATACTATAGCGCTAGGAGAAGTGAGTTTAAATGCACTTGAAATATTTGGGAATACACCCTCGAATTTAATTTTGTCTGATAATATTTATGCAAGAAAATCGATTGATTTTAGTGATGTTGAAAAGATCACATTAGCTGGAGATATTGATTTAGTAACAGGCGACTACTGGTCGGAAATAAAGTTATCAAAGCTTGTAACTGGAGATAATAATCTCAATTTAAACAGTCGTGCGGGAAATATTCAACTACAGAAGGTTGATATAAAAGGGAAGCTTAATACTGATACACAAGCAAAAATACTGCTAAATGGGAATGTCACTGCTGATAGTGGAGTTAATTTAGCTGCAGGCAATGGTCTTATTTTACAAAATGATGTATTAGTAGCCTCCCAGAGTGGAAACGTGGTTTTAAACGGTGACATTTCTGGAAGTAATAAATTAAACCTTGTTGGTAATGATGTTTACCTACAAAAAGTAAATGTAGGCTCGCTTGCTATGGAAGGTGGTGATTTCCTTTCCGTGCTAGGAGATATTACCACAGATGGTGATATTACACTCAATAATATTAAAAAGGTCCATCTTGCTGGATCACGTAAGATTAACTCTGGATCAGGTACAATTGATGTGCAGGGTTCACACTTAGTGAATGCTACCAGCTTGGAGTTAAATGCCAGCATTATAAAGCTTGGAGATTTGGGGCACGAAGGTAACCGAATAAATACAGTTAGACTAAAAAATACTGATGAGCTAGTTTTGGCTGGAGATATTTATGTTTTCAATACAATTAATTTTGATCATGTTGGAACGCTATCTGTAGCAAATGACTCTAAAATTGATATTAGTAGATGGTCATCATCATTAGACTTAGCTAATACGAATGTGAGAGGTAATGGAGATCTTTCTTTTAACCTAAATAAAGGTGATCTTACCATTGGCTTGATTAATATTGATGATAACTTAACTTCAAAAAATGTTTATTTGACGACGCTTAATAACGATATAACTTCAGGTAGTGGAGAAGTTAAATTAAATAGTGATTATGTATACTTGAATCAAGATGTAGTAGTTAGCGCTTATAAAGGAGTTGATTTATCTTCGGTAGATAGTGTTTATGGACAACGTAATCTATCACTTCTTAGTAGTGATGGTGTCATTAGGCTATCTCGTATTGGTGGTAATAGCAGTATTGCTGACTTAAATATTTCGGCAAAAGACGTATTTCTTAATGACTCAGTTAATGCCAAAAATATAACTTTTAACAGTACAAACCGTATTCATATTGAAAATGACCTCCAGTTGAAGCATTTAAGCAATGACTTAAATCTTGCCAATACAGAAATTTTAGGGAATCACCAGCTAGGTCTTTATAGTAATGGAGACCTGCAGCTAGGTTTAGTCGATTTAGGTGCTGGAGAGTTAACAGTTAGCTCGATTGGGAATATTACACTTGCTGATGATATAACAGCTAATAATGGTGTTTACTTTAAAGGTCATGGTTCTGTTACCTTGACAGATGATGTTGTAATCAATAGTAAGCAGTCCCATTTAGATTTAGCAAACAATACATTATCAGGTAAGTATGGCTTAACGCTTAATGCAAAAAAATTGACACTAGGTAAGCTCGATACTTCCAGTCCACTTAAAAAACTAGTGGTCAATCATGCTCAAAATGTCATACTGAATGATGATATTGTTGTCACTGAAACAGTTGATTTAACAAACAATGGACGTATTCAATTAAGCCAACCTTTAGCGATTCGAGCATTGCAAGGTGATGTTAGACTGGAAAATAGTAATCTCTTTGGTTCAGAGTTAAATATAGGAGCTAAAAATATCACCTTAGGAAAATTAACGGTTGATAAGCTAGGTTTTCAAGCACAATCGTTAACTCTTACAGATAACATTAAAACACAATCTGCTTTTTCTACCGCAGGAATTGATACTGTTAACCTTGTTGGAACATCTATCATCGATACAAGCTTTGGTGATGCTGATATCAATTTACAAGATAGTTTGGTTAAAGGTGATAATCTTTATATTAAGGCTGGTCAAGGTAATGTGCTATTAGGAAAAATAGACAACAAAGAGCTTACTGCGAATAACACTGGAAGTTTAATCACATCTGACAGTATTAGCACTGAAAATGGTGTTTATTTTGGAGGAAAAGGAGATTGGCTGCTTGCTAATGACACAAGTATTAATGTTAAAAATGGTTCAATTTTCGTTGATGATAAACATATATCTGGAAATTATGGTTTAAATTTGTCGGCTGGTCGTGGAAATATTTATTTAGGTGATGCTGATTTAGCAGAACTGTTAGTGTCTACCCGAAACATGCATTTAAAGGGTAATGTTGAAGTTAGTAAGGGGGTATTAGACTTTACAGATGTAGGTACTTTGAGTGTAGATGGTAACCGTTCTCTCTCAGTTATGCATACCAGCCCTTCAAATACAGCTATCGATTTAAAAAATACTCAAGTACAAGGTTCTGGAAGTTTAAATCTTATTAATGATAGAGGAAGTATAAACCTGGGGCAGGTTAATATTGATGGTCGCTTTACGGTTGGAAGTACCCAAGCTAATTACTCAGAAAATATTAATCTTTATGGAAATCTAACGGCTGAAAAGGGATTTGAGTTTAAGAATGGAGGCAGTATTGTATTGCATCAGGATGTACTGCTAAGTTCACCAAAGTATAAGTTGGATTTTTCCCATAAAACACTTGCAGGCAATTACGCGTTAAACATAAATGCTAATTCTGTTAGATTGGGTAAATTTTCTAATAATTCTCTTATTAATGTGCTAACGATAAGTCACTCAGACTCAATCGATATTTATCATGATATAATAACTCAAAGTGGAATATATTTTAATAATAATAAAGCAATTAATACCTACCAAAATACGCTCTTTAATGCTCTGGATGGTCAAGTCTTTATCAATAATTCTATAGTTAATGGTAATGTCACATTATTCGGAAATACTGTTTCGTTAGATAATGCCTCAGCATATATGCTTAATGTGAAGGCAAAAGACCTAAATTTAGCAGGAAATATTGTTACCTATGATGGCATAAATACGGTGGGTACTGACCTAATCACTTTGCGAGATAATGTTTTTTTGTCAGCGCATCGAGGTGCTGTTAATTTATCTAGTGCTCAAGTTAAAGGTAATGGCTTAACAATAAATGCTAATGGGGGAGATGTAAATTTATCTGATGTTGCTGTTGATGCTCTCACAGTGCTTAATACCGGGGTATTAACAACAGACGGTAGGATACAAGCTGTTAATGATGTGCATTTTAACGGTGTGGGTTTGTGGCTACTAGAACATGATACCTCGGTTGCTTCCACAACAGGTAGTATCTTTGCAGCGGATAAATATCTCCGTGGTAATCACACATTATTACTTGCTGCTCCTAATGGGTATATCAAATTGGCTTCTGCTCATATTGGCTCTCTGAATATTTCTGCCCAAGAAGTACAGTTAGAGGGAGATCTTAGTGTTAAGCAGGGAGGCTTAGATTTTCGACATGTTAGAACACTGGATCTAGCCAAGTATGCTAGTTTGCAGACACAACAAAGTGCCGGAAATATCAACCTGTCTCATACATCCGTAGTAGGTAGAGGTAACTTAGCCTTATATAGTGGGTTGGGTAGAACCCTGCTTGGACGAGTATCACTTGATGGTCAGTTAATTGCCCAAAATCAAAGTCGTGTCGATGTCTATCAGCCGGTATCGGCTAACAAAGGCATTAGCCTGGAACAAACACCAGAAGTGTATTTGCATAATAGTGGTATTTTTACTAGTGATGCGGGTGATATCCATTTACCAAATGTTGTTGGAAGTGGGTATGGCTTTTTAGCGAAAGCTGCAGGCAATGTTCATGTTGGTTCACTATCTACTGCTAACGTTAATATTCAAAGTGGTAAAGGGGTAGTATTGGGAGATGTTAATACTAACTATTTAAATGTTATTGCGCAGAAAGATATTAACCTGAATGGGAACACCAATGCTCTGCAAGCTGCCTCTATTATAAGTAGTCAAGGACAGGTTAATATGTTTAGTAATCGCGCATTGAATACGGTAGGAAATGCAGTACTCAATGGGTATTCTGGTGTAAATATTTCACATATCAAGGCTGATGATGTACGAATTACCTCTAAAGTGGGAAATATTCATACATTACCCACTCCATATGGACGCAACATTATTGCGCGAAGAGCTGAGTTAAATACGCGTGGTGAAATTGGTAGTAACTATCAGCCAGTTAACTTATTAGTGAGCAAAGACTTATTAATTTATAACGCTCGTAAAGCGGTATTAGCTGGATTATTCAATAAACCAACGTTAGTTAATACATCCGAAACAACAACGATTATGTTACCCAAAGTTTCTAAAGATGCGGCAAAAACAGCTTTAATTACACTTGAAGATACACGTTATTTTGATAGCAGTATCTTTATTGATGGGGTAACACTATTTACTTATAGTGATGAAGATTTGCTACAAGTGGAAAGATTGGAGTCAATGACTACTATGAAGGAATAAATAGTATGATGTTGTAAGCAAATGAACACGAACAACGCGTTTTATCAACATATCGTTCCGCTCAGCATGGAAGACCATGCTGAGTACAAAATTATCGAAAATGCTAACTACAATTTTGCAGTAGATACCAGTGCTGTTTATTTAACCTCCACAGAGTTTAGTCAGGCTTCAAAAGTTTTTCCCATTGTCTTTGTTGAACAAGATGATCAGATTCAACCTGCTGCCGTACTTGGTTTGGAGAAACACCATAATGTCTTTGTGACAGACAGAGGAAGTTGGACTGCTAAATATATTCCTGCCTATATAAGACGATATCCGTTCATACTGGCTGAAGTTAGTGATCCTGAAAAGGACTGGATTGTCTGTATTGATGATCAATCATCCGTATTAAATAAAGAACAAGGTGTAGATCTATTTCATTCAGGTAGTGTGAGTGAGTATACAAAAAATAAAATAAATTTCTTAAAGTCTTTTCAACAGGCAAGTGAGGACACACATACCTTTTGTGAGTATATAAAGGAGCTTAATTTATTGGAGCCTATGAATGCTCAAGTAAAAATGAATAAGGGAGATGATTTATCCGTCACAGGTTTTATGGTGATTAGTAAGGCACAATTGCAAAAACTAACAGAAAAACAGTTGAAGGAACTTATTACACGCGATTATATGATGCTCCTTTATGAACACCTATCGTCATTAACTAATTTTTCGGTACTTGTGGATAAAATAGCAGCACAAAGGATTATTGAGGGGCAAAGCAGTTATGAGTGAGTTGGATGTCAGTTATTTTCAGCAAGTCGCAACGGCTAAATTGCCTGAAGATGCGCCATCTGGGTCTGATGCTCGTTATGCCTCCACCTATGAAACGCTTGAAGCGGAATTTGCTAAGTTGACAGCTCTTACTGATCAAGGTTCTGTCACTTGGAAAAAAGTTGTTGCTCAAGCTGAAGAGCATTTACAGCATCAATCAAAAGATATTTTAGTCGCTTGTTATCTCTGTCGCGCTCTTTATGAAATGCATGGCTTTGAAGGGTTGTTTGCAGGCTTTCAAATGCTGAACAGTTTTATTGAGCAGTGTTGGGATAATATTTTCCCCCCAAAAAAACGGTTAAGAGCTCGAGCAAGTGCTTTGGAGTGGTTGCTTGAAGACCTCCATGAAATGGTGGGTTCCTATAAGCCAGTGCAGGAAGATCTTGCTAAGCTCTCCAAAGCAACTGAAGCAGTAAAAGCTTTGGAACAGCAAGTGAATGATATTATGGGGGATTATGCACCTGCTCTGGGACCTTTCCGTCGTTTGCTGACAGGTTTTATTGAAGATATTGAGCTATCAATGCCAGCCCAGCCTGTTAATCAGCAACCTGAAAGCAGCCCGTCACAAAACGTCGATACTTCAAAAACTGCATCATCAACCGAGCAAGTCACTGCACAAGAAGAGAAGCAAATAACTAAAACCAAGCCGCAAGCACAAAAACCGGAAACTAAAGCTACTTCGACTTCAGTTAAAACAGACATCAAACCTTTAGAAGGTGATCTTACTGATGATCGAGAGTGCAACAAGGCTTTGCGAACTTGTCAGGATTATTTAAGACAAATAGCGGCTTATAAGCGTGAGCAACAATTGAGTGATGCATTTGCCTATGAAATCAATCGTTATGCTGCATGGTTGAATGTTTGGCAATTGCCGCGTCATCAGCAAGGCAAAACAGATTTACGACCGATTCCAAAAGACAAGCGAATAGCTTACGAAAACCTTATGGCAAATGGCCAGTATCAGAAACTTGTTGATGAAGTTGAAAACAGTATTTCAAAAGCCCCATTTTGGTTGGATGGTCATCGTTTAGTTGCAGAAGCGTTACTCCAATTGGGTTTTCAAGAAGCTTATGAAGCAGTGATTACACAAACAGCGAGTTTTTTAAGAAAGTTTCCAGAGTTACTTGAATTAACGTTTTTTGATCAGATGCCTTTCGCTGATGAGGAAACCAAAGACTGGGTAAAGTCCACGGTATTAGTGAACAATAAACAGTCATCTTCCAGTCAGCTTCAAGATATGAGCCAGCCTTGGCTAGAAGCATTTAAAGAGGCAAAAGCGCTAGCAAGTAAAAAACAAATACAAGAAGCATTATGTCTTTTTAGACAAGGTTTACGGTCAGCATCACCAAGAGAATCTATGTACTGGAAACTACAACAGGCGCAGTTTTGTTTTGATATAAAAAAATATGAGCTGGCTTGTCCTATTCTTGAAGAAATGGATCGTTATCTGGTAACACACCATTTAGATCAGTGGGAACCCGAATTATGTATTCAGGTGCTATCACTATTATTACGAAGTTATAAACGACTCCCTGATAAAAAAGTGGCACCAGAAACTATTGAAAGTTTGCATGCACGGCTATGTTGTTTTGATGTTGCAGCTGCACTCGAGTTATAACGTTAATAGAATAGAGGGATAGAAAATGGCAAAAGAAGGTTCTGTCGCACCTAAAGAACGTATTAATATTTCGTATAAACCTGAAACGGGTGGTGCACAGGAAGATGTTGAATTACCACTTAAAATGTTAGTGGTTAGTGATTTTACGTTAAGGGAAGATGATCGTTTAATTGAAGAGCGTAAAACAATTAGCGTTGATAAAGATAACTTTAATGAAGTGTTAAAAAAGCAAAATCTTGCCATTGATATTGCTGTACCAAATACATTATCTGAAAATGAAGATGATGATATGGGGTTATCGCTAAAGTTTGAAAATATTAGAGACTTTGAACCGGAAAGTATTGTTAAGCAAGTACCTGAACTCAATCAGTTATTGGAATTAAGAAATGCTTTAGTCGCGCTCAAAGGCCCACTAGGTAACGCTCCTGCGTTTAGAAAAGCTATTCAAAATGTATTAAATGATGCTGACTCTAGAGAGAAACTACTGAAAGAACTAGGGTTAGATAAAGAAAATTCTGGCGAATAATCTTTAAGGTATTTAGTAGGAGAGCGTTATGTCTGATTCACCAGAAATGAATCAACAAACAAGTGAACAGGTTACTGATAGTAGTTCGCTCTTAGATGAAATTGTGCAACAGACAAAAATTGCCCCTGAGGAAGAAGGCTATGATGTTGCCAAAAAGGGCGTAACGGCTTTTATAGCTGAATTACTTAAGCCGCAAAATCAAGAAGAGCGCGTCAATAAAAGCCTTGTTGATAAAATGATTGCTGAGATTGACGGGCGTATTAGTAAGCAAGTTGACCAAGTATTGCATAACAAAACATATCAACAGTTGGAGTCAACTTGGCGAGGTTTGAAAGTTCTGGTTGATCGGACAGACTTCAGAGAAAATATTAGAATTGAAATCTTAAATGCCTCCAAGCAAGATTTGTATGAGGATTTTGAGGATGCACCAGAAATAACCAAGTCCGGCCTTTATAAAACAGTATATACAGCTGAATACGGCCAGTTTGGTGGACAACCGTTTGGTGCCATTATTGGTGATTATGACTTCTCGCCTGCAGCAGCTGATGTAAAATTATTGCAGAATATTGCCAGTGTATCAGCTATGTCTCATGCACCATTTATTGGTGCAGCGGGGCCAAAATTCTTTGGCTTAGATTCATTCGAGGGTCTACCAAACCTAAAAGATTTGAAAGCCATTTTTGAAGGTCCTCAGTATGCTAAATGGCATAGTTTCCGGCAGTCAGAAGACTCACGCTATGTAGGTTTAACCATGCCTCGTTTCTTGCTGCGTCAACCTTATGACCCAGAAGAAAACCCTGTGCGAGCATTTGAATATAGAGAAGATGTATCTTCCAGCCATGAAGATTATTTATGGGGAAATACAGCATTTACTTTTGCTACACGCTTAACTGACAGTTTCGCAAAATACCGTTGGTGCCCCAATATTATTGGACCACAAAGTGGTGGAGCGGTAGAAGATCTACCGGTACATTTATTTGACTCGATGGGTGATGTGGAAATGAAAATTCCCACAGAAATCCTAGTCTCAGATCGAAGAGAGTATGAGTTATCAGATGAAGGCTTTATACCTTTAACCATGCGTAAGGGCAGTGATAATGCGGCCTTTTTCTCTGCAAACTCTGTTCAGAAACCGAAGAAATTTTCTAACAATCCAGAAGGTAAAGCGGCCGAAGTTAATTATAAACTAGGTACACAACTGCCTTATATGTTTATTATTAATCGGTTGGCACATTATCTAAAAGTACTGCAGCGTGAGCATATTGGTAGTTGGAAAGAGCGTTCAGACCTTGAGCGAGAACTGAATACATGGATCAGACAGTATATTGCTGATCAGGAGAATCCATCACCAGAAGTGCGGAGTCGTCGTCCACTAAGAGCAGCCAAAGTGATGGTGTCTGATGTCGAAGGTGAGCCAGGCTGGTATCGTGTTAATTTATCAGTGCGGCCACACTTCAAATATATGGGGGCGGATTTTACGTTGTCACTCGTAGGCAAGCTTGATAAGTCATAGGTGATAGTGAACATATTTGATTGAGTTTATCAGCGTTGTTGATTTTGCTGAATCCGTAAGAAGTGTATACATCGACTAGTATGGATTTAGCAATAATAACCATCTGAACTTCTATCTAAATGTTTATTATCTAGCCAGAAATATACCTTTTTAATGAAAGGTATATTTCTTATCAAAGGGTTTAACTCCAACTTGTTTAATTAAGAGCACGCATGACTGCAGAGCGTTGTTTATTTGAGCGAATCATCAATGCAGAAACGGTTAATCAAAGGACACTTGCATTCGATGAGCATAAACTTCAAAAATCGATTCTTTCCCACGTTCAGGATATGTTAAATGTACGGCAGGGAAGTGTGATGGCATTACCTGATTATGGTATGCCTGATTTTAATGATTTAGTGTCTCAATTTCCTGATGCCATTATTCAAATAAAACAAGCCATTAAAGAGTACCTAAACTTATATGAACCTAGGTTGTCCACGATACGTGTTGAACACTATGAAGATGTAGATAATCCACTCGTGCTCAAGTTTGGTATAACTGCAGAAGTCGTCTCTGAGAATCAACATTCACGTATTTCATTTGAAACTGAGTTAGCAGGTTCTGGCCAAGCACGCGTAAAAGGTTGATAAGGGGAAAAATGCGGTGTCTTTTAATAAGTATTTTCAGGATGAACTTAATGCCGTTCGTGAGTTGGGTAAAGAGTTTGCAGAAAAAAACCCCAGGCTTGCCCCTTACCTGTCTGTACAGGAGCAAGACCCTGATGTTGAGCGTTTAATAGAAGGTTTTTCATTTCTAACAGGGCGTTTACGGCAAAAGCTAGAAGATGAGTTACCTGAGTTATCTCACTCAGTAATGAGTTTGCTTTGGCCTAATTATTTAAAGCCTGTTCCTTCTATGAGTATTTTGGAATTTACAACACAAGGTGGGTTATCTGAAAAGCAGGTAATTGAGCGTGGTGCTGAAGTTCAATCACTTCCTGTTGATGGTACACGTTGTAAATTTCATACGTGTTATGATGTTGATATCTATCCTATTGCCCTAGATGATCTTGAGTATACACTTCAAGCGACAGGAAGTAGCTTAAGATTACATTTTTCATTGAAAAATTTCACGACGTTACAAGATATATCGTTACAAAGCTTACGTCTTTTTTTACATGGACAATTCAATATAGCTCAAACGCTGTATTATTATTTATGTCGCCATGTAAAAAAAATAATGATTACTACCTCTGTTGAGGGTGAGTCAATTGATCTATATGGTTTAACCCCTAACCATGTTAAGCCAGTTGGTTTTGCTGAGAGTGAAAGCTTATTACCTTACTCTGATAATACCTTTATGGGGTATCGTTACATTCAGGAATATTTTGCTTTACCCGAAAAATACTTGTTTGTGGATATTGAAGGCCTGGACAAAATATATCAAAAAGAAACTATTAAAGATGTTTTGCAAACAGCAGGAGAGTTTAACTTAGTCATTGAGTTCGATCGACCCATTGAACGACAAGATATGCCTAAGCTTGAAAATGTCCGCTTATTTTGTACACCCGTCGTTAATTTATTTGAACATGAAGCGACACCTATCCGAATGGATCAGCGTCGAACTGAATACAGGGTATTGCCTGCAGGTGAGAATCCCTCACATTATGAAATTTACAGTATTGATAATGTTGTGGGATGGGGACATGGTGACCAGCTAAAACGAGCCTACAAACCCTTTGAATCGTTCGATCATGCCATTTCAATTGGAGGTAGTCAAAAGAATATTTATTATCGTACACGTTTAAAAGATTCTGTTGTACAGCAAGGCGTAGATACTTATTTATCATTTGTTTCATTTAATGATGAAGATTTGGCACCTCAAGCAGAGACTATTTCCGTTGAGTTAACCTGTAGTAACCGTAACTTGCCAAGTAAGTTGTCGATAGGTGATATCAATGTTGAAACAGGAGATACACCTGAGTTTGTTGACTTTACAAATATCACTAAAGTCACGCAATCATTTACGCCACCATTGGACAAAGGGTTTCACTGGCGAGTTATCTCCAACATGTCATTGAACTATGTTTCATTGGTTAATACGGAAGCGTTAAGGATTATTTTATCAACTTATGATTATCGTAGTTACTATGATCGTCAATATGCCAGAATTAGTAAAAATAGGCTTGAAGGTGTTGAGAAAATTGAGCATGAAAATATTGATCGATTATATAAAGGTTTACCAATACGAGGCATAAAAACCCGATTACATGTAAGAGTTAGCAAGTTTGCAAATGAAGGTGAAATGTTTTTATTTGCTTCGGTGTTAAATGAATTTTTTGCTTTATATGTGTCATTAAACTCGTTTCATATTCTTGAAGTAATTGGTATTGAAAATGGGGAGATTTATACGTGGGAGCCTCGCATAGGTCAGCAGCCAGTGCTTTAATGTATGATTTGCTGGTCAACAGCAGGCAATATAGCTTTTATCAAGCGGTTCATTTATTAACGTCATACTATATTCCTGTATCTGGCAAGTTTGATGATCAGCCAATCAATATGCGTTATCGGGCAAATGCCACTCTTGCATTTCCACCGAGTGATATTGCTTCGCTTGAAATAAGGCAGCTGGAAGCAAGGCAAGATTATTTATTGACAGTTAATTTTATGGGGCTGTATGGACCCGCTTCCCCGTTACCTGCTTTTTATACAGAGCGAATAGTACAAAATGATCCAGAAAATCATCCGATACGTGATTTCATGGATTTATTTAATCATCGGTATATTGAATTACTGTATCACGGTTGGAAAAAGTATCGATACTACCTTAACTATCAAGAAGAAGCGCTAGATGATTTTTCTAAGCATATGTTTTCGTTGATAGGGTTAGGTGAAATTAATCTTAGAAAAAGCACTCATCTTCATTGGCACAGGCTACTACCTTATTTAGGTCTGTTGAGTATGCGTATACATTCTGCAGGAGTACTGTCAGGAATTATGCGCCATTATTTCCAACACAAAGCTATTTCAATTCAGCAATGTATGTTGCGTGTTGTGCCAATCCCTGAAGAACAGCGAAACAGGCTCGGGGCCGCCAATTGTGAAATGGGCATTAATTTGGTACTAGGTGCTTCAGTAAGAGATCGCTCTGGCAAGTTTAGAGTTGTTATTGATGATTTGGATTTTGCGCGATTTGAGCGATTTCTGCCCTCTGGAGATGATTATCGCCCATTACATGAGTTAATAAAGTTTATCCAAAGAGATCAGCTGGAATATGACATTAAGCTGGGGCTTCGACCTTATGAGGCTCCTAAACTTGAATTGAAGCAATCCAGTCGTTGCCGATTAGGTTGGACAACATGGCTAGGTGAACATCAGTCCTTAAAAAATCATCATGAAGTGGTGCTGCCAAGCTATCACTGGTTTTCTGCGGATCAACAGCAACAGGATATCGTGACACATGAAGCTTGATCTTAATTTACTTATTTCCCATTTAAATCCAGAAAGCCGATCAGCATTAGAATCTGCTGCCAGTCGTTGTGTAGCAAGGCAGGGCTTTGAAATTACAGTCGAGGATGTTTTATTAGAACTACTGGCTGTTGAAGATGGTGAAGTTCAAAAAGCGCTGAAACATTATGAAATTGAAAGTAGCCGGTTTGAGAAAGCACTACAGCATGAACAGGATATGCGAGGTGGTCATAATGGTCGGCCGGTGTTTTCTCAGTTTTTGCAAGACTGGTTACAGGAAGCATTTTTATTAGCAACTGTAGAATTAAAAATGGACTTTATCACACCAGGTATTTTACTGTGTGCCGTACTTAATAATGAGCTACGATTTTCGCGGCTGGCTTATTATAAAGTGTTAAGCACTATACCCGTTGATGAATTAAAGCAACTATTACAAGGTGCAGATGAAGATAAAAAAGTACCTAGCTCAAAACCGTTATCTTCACCTGGTGATCAGCAATCTGTTTTAGAAAAATTCACCATTAATTTCACAGAGCTTGCTAAAAAGGGAAAAATTGACCCCGTTTTTTGCCGAGAAAATGAAATACGGCAAATGGTTGATGTATTATCTCGTCGAAGAAAAAACAATCCTATTACAGTCGGCGAACCAGGAGTAGGTAAATCTGCTGTAGTAGAAGGTTTGGCACTAAAAATTATTGAAGGTGATGTTCCTGCCATATTAAAGGATGTTACGTTGTTAGGCCTGGACATGGGTCTATTACAAGCTGGGGCTAGTGTAAAAGGGGAGTTTGAAAAAAGGTTAAAAGGCGTTATTGAAGCTATTCAAGCATCTGTAAAACCTATTATTTTATTTATTGATGAAGCCCATACGTTAATTGGTGCGGGTAATCAGGCTGGTGGTGGCGATGCGGCTAACTTATTAAAACCAGCATTAGCACGAGGTGATTTGCGCACTATAGCGGCCACCACCTGGTCAGAATATAAAAAATACTTTGAAAAAGACCCTGCTTTAGCACGACGTTTTCAACTTGTTAAACTAGAAGAGCCTAATGCAGATCAAGCAGCAATTATTTTACGTGGTTTGAAAGGGATTTATGAAAAAAATCACGGAGTTTATATTCGTGATGATGCTGTTGTCGCAGCAGCTCAGCTTTCAGAGCGCTATATTTCAGGCCGCCAATTACCAGATAAAGCAATTGATGTGATTGATACCGCCTGTGCTCGGGTAAAAGTGAGTATGGCTGCAAAACCAGCACAAGTAGAAGACCTGCTGTTTAAACAAGCGTGCTTGCAGCGTGAATTTGCAGGTTTAGAGCGAGATAAAAAGCTTGGGGTTAAATACGATAGTGAGCGTCATCAGGAGCTACAAACATTATTAGAAGAAGTTGCTGAATCGTTAGCTGCTGTAGAACAGCAGTGGCAAGAGCAGCAACAGCAGGTTAATGAGATACTTGAGCTGAGACAAAAGTTACGTGATATTCAGCATCATCCTGAAGAGTCCATACCAGAGGATCAGGAGATAAAAAACAGTTCAAGCGATATTAACAGTGAAATTGATAATGAAGATGATGCGCCTTTAACCGTTGAAGATGCGGTTGTTGAGCCTGCTGCCGATGTAAGCCAGTTGCTATTGGCTCTGGAAGAAGCTGAGCAAAAACTGGAAGTCATGCAGCAAGAGCATGTTTTAGTCAGTTTTGAAGTTGACCCTGAAGTGATTGCACAAGTTATTTCAGCCTGGACTGGCATTCCTGCGACTAAAATGTTGGCAACAGCTGTTCAAGGAGGAGCTGATTTTGTTGTTGAAATGGCAGGTCGGGTTAAAGGACAGGATCACGCTGTTGCTGAGATTGATAAAGCACTGAAGGCTGCCAAAGTAGGATTGAATAATCCAGATACCCCAATGGGGGTATTTTTATTGGTTGGGCCTAGTGGGGTAGGTAAAACAGAAACGGCTCTTAACGTGGCTGACCTTTGCTTTGGTGGTGAACGTTTCATGACGACTATCAATATGTCGGAGTTTCAAGAGAAACATACAGTGTCTCGTTTGGTAGGTTCACCTCCTGGCTATGTTGGGTATGGTGAAGGTGGTGTGCTCACTGAAGCGGTTCGTCAGCGGCCTTATTCCGTGGTGTTATTAGACGAAGTTGAAAAAGCTGATTTGGAAGTGATGAATTTATTTTATCAAGTGTTTGATAAAGGTACGTTATCCGATGGTGAAGGGCGAGAAATTGACTTTAAGAACACCCTAGTGTTTATGACCAGTAATTTGGCATCAGATATTATTTGTGATTTATGCCAGGATGGAAAACAGCCAACCCAAGATGAACTCACCAAAGCGATTCGCCCAGTACTCAGCGCTCACTTTAAACCAGCATTGTTAGCTAGGATGAAAATAGTGCCTTTCTTCCCGATTGCAAGTGATGTAATGGCTGAGTTGGTTGAGCTGAAATTAAATAAACTCCATCAGCGTCTTACTCAACAGCAAAAGCTGGCTTTAAGTTATGATCCGGAGCTATTAGCACAAATGGCGGCAAGGTGTACTGAAGTTGAAGCAGGAGCACGCAACATTGATCAGCTAATTAATGGAGGGCTGTTACCTAAAATATCTGATTGTATTTTACGCTTAGGCTCTGATCAGCATGCATATACCAAACTGCATGTAAGTTTGGATCAGGACTTTGCTTTTGTGGTAACACCTGCATAGTAGGAAAAGGATGTCAGCAATTTCTGTTGAAGAGCTATTGGCAACCAGTGTTGCCTTAGCGACAGAGCGGGATATTGACCGTCTAGCCCAGCAGATTGTTTTGCTGGGTTGTAAGCTGTGTACCGCTGATGGTGGTGCGATTTATATACTGGATATCACCAAGTCTCATTTGGAACCAAAAGCGGTGGTTTGGCAGGGTAAACCAATTGCTATTGATTATGCGACAGATGTTCCTTTACGTGAGCATGGGC
Source organism: Zooshikella ganghwensis (assembly GCF_018263875.1). Classification (NCBI taxonomy): domain Bacteria; kingdom Pseudomonadati; phylum Pseudomonadota; class Gammaproteobacteria; order Oceanospirillales; family Zooshikellaceae; genus Zooshikella; species Zooshikella ganghwensis. Next base: position 65,540 of record NZ_JAEVHG010000016.1, on the reverse strand, counting down.
AGTTTAATACACAGAATATTTACAGTTACGTCGCTTTTACGGGACAACAAACCTATATTGATAGTGCTTATCAATTTGCGGGATTTGAATTAACTGAAGTTTACCAGCGAGATCAGTTACTAAAGTGTAAATCTGAGACACTTTTAGTGATGCCGCTTAGAGACTGCAATCAACAGACGCTTGGAGTCTTAGAGCTGTTTAAGGTACGAAATGGACATTCCAGCTCATTTCGTGAGGTAGAGAAAGTTGCTCAAGCCTTTGCATTACAGGCAGCCGTTGCCTTGGATAATGCTATGTTGATGGCTATGAATCGACATTTGATTCAAGTGCTTGATGCCTCTAACCGTCAACTGGAAGCAGAGAATAAGCAGCTACGCTTACAGCGGAAGTCGTCGCAAAACTACGAAATTATTGGTGAAAGTGAGCCAATGCAGCAGGTTTATGCCTTAATGGATAAAGTGCTTAGCTCAAATGTCACCGTGCTACTGAGGGGCGAGACAGGAACAGGTAAGGAAGTTTTTGCTCGGGCGATTCACCGGCATAGCGACCGTAACACTCAGCTTTTTGTCACACAAAACTGTGCTGCAGTTCCTGAACACCTCTTGGAAAGTGAATTATTTGGCTATAAAAAAGGTAGCTTTACGGGGGCCACCACAGACCGAAAAGGACTACTAGATGAAGCTCATCGTGGTACGTTGTTTTTAGATGAAATTGGTGACATGCCATTAAATTTGCAAACCAAGCTGCTACGCGTACTACAGGAAGGAGAAGTAAAGCCCATAGGTGAAAATAAAGTCCATAAAGTTGATGTACGGATAATTGCTGCAACGCACTGTAATTTGGAAGAAAAAATTACAAAAGGCGAGTTTCGTGAGGATTTATACTATCGATTAAGTGTATTTCCAATTGCTTTACCCCCTTTGAGGGAACGTAAGGAAGATATTCCAGCACTTATAAATCATTTTATCAAAGGTTATTGTCAAACCTATGGGCGAAAAGTAATTCAGGTTTCGCCGGCAGTGATGGATATCCTTATGCGATATAACTTTCCTGGTAATGTGCGACAACTGCAAAATATCATTGAACGTGCAGTACTGCTTTGTGATAAGGAAACTGTTATTTTGCCACAGCATATGCCGGATCAGATTCTCTTGGATAATGGCGCTGCTTTGGAAGCATCTGATGAATTAGCTGTGTATACACAAAATGAGCTGCCTTTGAAAGAGATGGTGCAACAGTATGAGAAAAAACTACTTGAATCACATTTACGAGCGAATAACTGGAATCAAACGCAAACTGCAAAAGTACTAAAAATGCCACGACGTACGTTAGTAGAAAAAATACAGCGTTATAGAATTCACAATGAAGTGTGACCCCGTAAATATTATTGATGAAAGGCGTTTTTACTGTTAATTATCGAAGGATAAGAATACTTATAAACCCATCACTATAAATGTGTGATTCACATTACTTCTATTTTAAGGAAATATGCTCGTAACGGGGGTAAGCCGATAAACGGTATTGAGTGGCTTGGGGTGTTTCGCACTTTGCTTTTAGTTTTGTCTTTATAATTCCTATCAAAATAATATACCCAATCCGAATCATATTTAGGTTTTTTGGACGGCGTTTTTAAAACTACGATTGTCGCTATCGATAGTCTTAACAGATCAAACTAGCCCCACTAAAGACCCTTCGTATTGGCTATACCTTGTTTTACTGAACTTGAATTAACCAATAATTATCTGCAATGGAGCTGCCATGAGTATTGTAGGCATTGATCTTGGCACTACACATTCGCTTATTGCCGTTTGGCAAAATGGTAAGACAGTTGTTATTCCCAATGCGTTAGGAGAAAAGCTTACCCCCTCTGTGGTAGGCATTGATGATAATGGCGATTTAGTTGTTGGTCATGTAGCACAAGAACGATTATTTACCCACCCTCAGCATACCTTTGAATTGTTCAAGCGTTATATGGGAAGCCAGCGTGAGATTTGTCTGGGTTCGCAGCAATTCTTACCTCATGAGCTTGCTTCATTTGTGTTACGTGCATTGAAAGAAGATGCAGAAAACTACTCGGGACACTCTATTTCAGAAGCCGTTATAAGTGTGCCAGCATATTTCAGTGAGCATCAACGCAGAATGACACGTCTGGCAGGAGAAATGGCTGGGTTAAAGGTAAGACGCTTAGTCAATGAGCCAACCGCTGCAGCGCTTGCTTATGGTGTTCAGGAGAAAAGTGAGCAACGAGCCATTGTACTTGACTTAGGTGGGGGGACTTTTGACGTTTCGCTTCTTGAATTGTTTGATGGAGTGATAGAGGTTAATGCCAGTGCTGGTGATAATCACTTAGGAGGAGAAGACTTCTTAGAGCAGCTGGTACGTTATTGTTGTGCAAAACAGGCCGTTATTTTGGAGTCATTAACTCAAACAGAACGGACAACCCTTCGGCAAACAGTAAAACGAGTTTTGCATGATTTAAGCATAAAACAGCAGGCTTCACTTAAAGTAGCCTTGGCATCAACATCGATCGACACTGAGATTGAACGATCAGAGTTTGAGCAAGTGGCTGCAAATCTACTTGATCGTTTACGTAAACCTATAGAGCGAGTGCTGACAGACTCTGAATTACAGCCATCCGATATCGATCAATTGATCTTAGTGGGTGGTGCTACACGCATGCCAATGGTCAAAACAATGGCTACAAAGCTATTTTCACGATTTCCTGTCACAGGTATAGACCCCGATCAGGTTGTTGCTATTGGGGCGGCAATACAAGGTGGCTTGCTTATGCAGGATAAAGCCTTTGAAGAAGTGGTAATGACAGATGTTTGCCCTTATTCTCTTGGCGTGGAGGTAGCTGCATCACGTGGAAAATATACTGAAACAGGTCTTTATCAGCCGATTTTAGAAAGAAACTGTGTAGTGCCAATTTCACGTGTGGAACGTTTTTATACGACAGCTGATCATCAATCGAAAGTATCTATTCAGATTTATCAAGGCGAGAATCGTCGGGTTAAAAATAATATCAAACTGGGGGATATCTCCGTTGATATTCCGATAGCTCAAGCAGGTCAAGAAGCGGTTGATGTTCGCTTTACTTATGATGTCAATGGACTGCTTGAAGTCGAGATTACAGTGGTATCTACGACTAACACTTTTCGTACAATTATTGAAAAAAATCCTGGGCAGTTATCTCCTGAAGAAATTACAAAACGTTTTCATGCCCTGAGCCGCTTGAAAATTCACCCACGCGAGCACCTACCAAATCGCTTTTTACTGGCGAGAGGTGAGCGTCTTTTTGAACAGGCTTTAGGTGAAAAGAGAACATTAATAGGTCAGCTTATTTTTGATTTTGAAAACGCTTTGGCTCGGCAGGATCAGCATTATATTGCTGAGGCTTATCATGAGGTGAGTGCTTTGTTAGACCACTTGGAAGCTGAGATGTAGTTTAAAATTAACCAAAAGTGATGACTATGGATTGTTGGGAACAATTAAGGATTAAGCCTACGACTGATGTGAGGTCAATTAAAAAAGCTTATGCCAAACAGTTGAAAGCATTTGGTAATTTAGACGATATTTCAACATTTCAGAACTTAAGGGAAGCTTATGAGCAGGCCCTGTTAAGAGCTAAGCATAATAAACTTGATGTAGATGGTTTTCCTGTTTATAAGCATAAAGTTGGTCTGACCGACGTTGAGCAGGCACTGTATGTAGCTGAAATGATTTATTCAGATTTTGCTCAACGTATACAGTGTACGGTATGGGATCAATGGCTAACGAGTATTAAACCACTGAACAAAGAAGCAAAAGATGAGCTTTCTGTAATACTATTACAGTTTTTTTTACATCACCCTTTTGTTCCTCCTAAAATTTTAAAGCGGCTAAGTTGCCACTTTGAGTGGATTGCAAATCAATGGATGTTTTATCGGCAATATCCTGAGAGTCTGGTGGACCGTTTCTTTGGTAGTTTTAAGGATGGCCCGGGTTTTTTAAATTATGATGGCCTTGAAGGGTTAGCGTCCGTAAATGCTGATGAGTATTTACAACGTAGGCTTGAGGGTCGTCATGCTTTAATTTGCAATGATATCAGTGCTGCTATCGAGCACTTGATGTCAGCTTATGCATTGTATGATACAGATCCAGTGCTCTTAAGGTTGCTGGGATGTGCATTTGAGCTGGCTAATTTACTTGAGCGAGCTAAAGACTGCTTTTATGCAGGTTATCAATTAGATAATAATCTTGATTTTTTATTAAGAGTAGCAGCCATAGAAGTAAAACAACAAAACTGGAGCCAATCTCTTAATTTATATATTTTGATTGTTAATGCTGACCCTTTGAATAATGATGCACTTCAAGGGCTTTATGTCTCAATTCTAAATTCAAATCAAATTCCAACATCTGTTGATGTTGACAGTGCGTTAGTAAGGTTAATAGAAGCACCTCTTGATGAAGGGTTGCTAATATTGATAGCTGAAAATGAATATCAAAGAAATGGACATCATGTATTTGATGTTGTGACGGCTTTACTTAAGGCTAAGGTATCATTAGCCTTAGGTGACGCAAGTGATGCGTTGAATATTATTAGTCAACTGCCAACAATTCTCGATTATCGGCTTGCTACATGGAGTAGCTTACTCAAGACTAAAGCTTATATAAATTTAAACCAATATAGTGATGCCAAGCATTACATAACATACTTGCAGCAAGGTGATGAATTATGCCCAGAGGTTAGGTATGAGCTGTTGGTCTGTTATTTAGAGCTCGGTTATTACTCGCTCGCAATGAAATTGATCAATGAAGATATTGATGATGATAAGCCCACTTATAGGGTGCTACGTGCTCGCTGTCATTATAAATTAGCGAGTTACAATGATGCGATTAAGGATTATCAAGCTGTCTTGACGCAATTGGAGTTAGCGACTGAAGATTGGTTTCAGTTAGGTCGCTGCTATTATTTAGTAGGAGACTACTCACAAGCATTAACAAGTTTCCGTAAATGTACCCAGCTTGATAATGAAAGTTTAGATGCAAAAGTTGAGATTGCTGCTTGCTTACTAGGTTTAAAAGATTTTTCGCAGGCAGAAAGTTATATAAATGAACATGACTTATATCGTGTGAGATTTTCGATACGAGTATTATGGTTATTAACTGAAATAAACTTTGGCTTGGGTCGCACAAATAATGCTATAGGTTATGCTTTACAGGCATGGGAGCTTTTTTCATGTCAAAAGCTGATTCGACGTTGTGGTTATTGGTGCATAATCCATGGATATTATGAGCAATTCATTGATTTATCTGAAGTTATCAACAAGCAATCATCAACAAGTAGGTGGTGGCTTTGGCATAAACTGATTACTTTGTTTTTGCAAAAAAAATACGCGATAGCTTTTGACTTATTAAAAGAAATGAAGGCAAATTGCGGATTGCCTCCTGAGTTAGCAGTTAGTATCCACACTTTTTTTTCTGGTTTACTTTATCTTTGGAGATCTAGTCCAACTAAAGCGATTGAAACAATCACCGTAAGAGAAGATCATTCTGAAATTTGCTGCATATTATTAGGGTTGGCTGAGTTTAATAGGCGAAATTTTGTTGCGGCGATGCACCATTGGCTGAAAGCAAAAAGGTTGCTTAATGTGCAGAGTGAAGAATATGAGCAGTGGCTTTTACTACTGAATCATTGGGTTGTACTTGCATCTGAATCAATGAACTTCCAGTGTGCATCAGACGTTGAAGAAAGCAATGTTAAAGGATCTCATATAAGTATATATTCTCTTTTGGATACCATTGATTGGACTGATTTTGTTATAAGTCCTGAAGATGAGTTAACTAATTCAAATATTTCTCCTCAAGGGTTAAGGACTGAATAATGAAGTTAGATAACCCTCATCTGACAAGCAAGCAGCTAAAAGCAATTGGACTTACATGTTTTCATGATTTCTTTCTAGATGAGTCTAGCCAAATATTTTTTGGCTGTGATAGTAGTGAAGAGTGCAAATTGCGTTGGCAAACTCAGCTGCAAAGAGATTGGAAAGTCACCTGTGGTAACTCGCTTATTGAGTTAAGAAACTGGTTAATTGACCAAGGAGGATATAGTGCAGCCTTTGGTGCAAGAGCAAGATTTTTAAAGACCATCGATAGCAAGAGACAATTATTGTATATTGATAGTTATAAGCAAGAGCAAGAAGAATACCAAACACTCCAATTCGTAAAACGTACTCTTCCTTTACTAACCCATATGGGAATAAAAGCGTGGGATATAGCAACATGTATTCATCTTTTTAGGCGTGGGGCTTTGGCTGGTTATATTAGTGAGGATGAGACATGGGAAAATATATTCGAGGCTGCTGATTTAGCTTTTTCTTGTTTTGTCAGTTGGCGCGAGTTTGCTTTGAGTTTTCTTTATGGTCGACAGTTTTGCCTAAAAGAGTTTTCTATGGAACAGGCTTTAGAAAATCATTGTTGCTGGAAAACACTATTGAAGAACAGTCATAGCCCAGTAAATGCGTTTAGCTGGAATAATAAATTGAGCACAGTAGGCGCTTTTTAGGCTAATATAAGCTGCGTTAGGAGTATTTAGAGCTGATAAGTCAGTGGGTTTTCGCTTTTTGTGGATTAGTTTTGAGCTTTTTTAGTAAGTCATTTTTATATAGGGAATTAATTATATCTTTGTTATGAGTAAAATATTTCTCTATTAGAATATTTTTGCACATAGCGTGTAAACCGAGTATAGTTATCTTAAGTTAGTTAATTGCTAAATTATTACGACATAAGTCGTAAGTGTCTGACAAGACTAATAAGTTCAGAGTAAAACTTATTTATCCTAAGTTATTCTAAATCGCTATAAGAAAATAATAGAAAAGAATATTAAGTCTTCTTGCTTAACACTGTGATGTAGTGCACGGCAGTAATGTAGTGGTTGTCGTAGGCTTGCTAAAATGAATTTAAGATAGCGGAAGAACATATATGGAAATTCCTTTTATTATGGCTGACATAGGGTTAAGTCAGCAACTCTCAACTCGTTTGCGGCAAGCAATGATTGATATAGAAATTGATGTGGATGAGCTTTCAACGCGTTCAGGTGTAGATGTCTCTGTTATTGAGCAGTTACTTGTGCAAGGGATACCTGCTAGTGAGTCAGTCAGTCGTTATAGTGATATACTTCGCAAATTAACCCATGTGCTGTTAGTTCCTATGGATTATCTACTTGGGGTTGAAGAATCCCCTGGAACGCTTATGCCTGATGAAAGGCACTTTCTTTCCGTTTTTACCTGTCTCCCTAAAGATATGAGAGATCAGGCAAGGCAGATAATTAAACTATTAACTGATGCACCTGATCACATCGTTGAGGAGTGCACTGAGCGGATGCAAAGCCAGAAGTATTCTCTTTCTCAGTTACTTGAGTGGCTTGAACATGCGGTAGAATTACATAAGCTTGGTTGCCACTAAGTATATGTTGAGAAATAAAAAAACCACCGGAAGGTGGTTTTTTTATTTCTTTACTTTTATCGTTTTGAATAAAATTGTACAGATATGTATCAGTGACTCTAGTTGATAGCGTGTTGAAAACCTGCAGCGTTATCATAGAATTGGTATATAGGCAGTCAAGGTAAGCACTATGGATAGTGTATATAATAATGATTTGAGAAAGGATGATTGAGTGTAAGGCTTTAAGTGATATAACCACTTTATTAGTTATAATTTGCAAAATATTACAGTGGATCTGGTGTTTTAAAGCTGGCAGTGGAATGATAAGGCTTTCTATTAAAAGGCATATCTGGTGGTTACTGTGATGGCTGAGAAAAAAGTACAAGTAATTTTATTTAGCGAATCCATAAGCGCTAATGTAACTCCTATCCTCGACTCCAGAATGCGGCCAAATGAGGTTATATTTGTTGCTACTGCAGCCTTAGATCAAGCTGTGAGCTATACATCGACATTAATTGAGGCGAGTGGCATCACTACTAAAATCGTTTTTATTAGTGATGAGTGGAACTTTAGTGGGCATTTAATGGCTATAAACGCTTTGCTTCAGGATAGAGATACTATTGATTATGTATTGAATATATCAGGTGGTAATAAAGTTTTAGCTATCGCAGCTTATGAAGTCTTCAAACAGAACAATTTGGGCATCTTTCAGGTAAATCAAACTTGTGATGCTGTTGTGTGGTTGAATAATCCCAACGAGATAGGGAAAATAAACTTAGAAGATCATCTGACAATTGAGCGGTATTTCCAATTGCAGGGCGTTGCAGTTACAAATATGCAAATGACGAAGGTTTCTTATGACGCGCAACGAATAGGAAAGCGATGGGTTAAACGCGCTAGGTATTTGACTAAGGGATTAGCATTACTTAATCACTTAGCATCAACGGCAAATAATCTAAAGCTCTGTTCTCGCCGCTTATCCAGTCAAGAGTATTATAATGCTCAACTTCAAGAGTTAGTGGGGTCTTTGGAATACTATCAGATGGTTAGGTTGGAAAAAAAACGCTTAATATTTTCAAGTGAAGAGGCTAGAGCATTTTGTAATGGGTTTTGGTTGGAAGAATATGTTTTTTCTGAGTTAGATAAAATAGCAGCAGAAAGTGACTATATACAAAATGTTGCCAGAGGCGTTGAAGTCGTTTGGGATTATGGTAATAGTACTGTTAGAAATGAACTGGATGTCGTTTTTTTAGCAAATAACCGGTTGTTTATTATAGAGTGTAAAGCTAGGAACTTTTTAGCGCAAAGGAAGAGTGGAATTAATACTATTTATAAAATGGAAGCTTTATTGCATAGGCTTGGGGGTAAAAATACCTGTGGTATTATAGCCTCATTTGGAAGCTTTAATAGACATAATAAAGAGCGTGCAAGATTGATGGGGCTTTACATTTTAGAAGCAGAAACGCTGTTGGATCTGAAAACACATATCTTGGGTATTTTGCGAGATATTGAACAGTATTAAGTCAATTCGTATTTGTGAATATCACATTAAATCTAGGGGCTTCTTTATTTGAAGGCCCCTTAAAAGTATATTATTTGTGCTTTCTTAAAAAAGCTTTTATTATACCCAAAATGAAGGGTTTTTAGGGGCGGCCGTCAAGTGATGAAGCCCCCGGAGGTTATATTAATAAGTGACTGGGGTGAAGAGCGCTGACAACAAACCCTAAAAATGATTCGTGAAGGGTAGAGAGTCACTTATTATTAAAAGCTATACTTATCACGTACTTGAGCTATCTTGGCCTGCAACTCATCCGATATTTCTTCTATCCTTACTTTGTTAAGAATATTAGTTAATACTCTTTTCTCGTCATCATCAACAACTCCGTCACGGAGGGCGATAGTCATTAGCTGATCAAATTCGTTGGCATTTAACTTGCCATCACTTGCAAAAATATTTACCGCGTAGGTTGCCAACTTGATATAGTCGTGTGTTGTTGTATTCATAAAATTTATTCCTGTAATTTTTTCTTGGTAGGTGTTTGCTTATATAATAGCCAGGCCATGAGTCCACCACTTAACAGTCCTGCTAAGTGGCCTTCCCAAGAAACCTGTTGTGTATTGGGAAAAAGTCCGAAGATTAAACCGCTATAGGTGATGACGACAATAAGTGCGATGATAAGTGAAATGGGACTTCGATCAAACCAGGCTCGGCTGACAAGAAAACCAAAGTAACCATAAATCAGTACACTTGCTCCTATATGAATGGCTGCGCGACCAAACAGCCAGACAACGATACCGGATGCAATACTAATAAATAGTGTGGTTAAAAAGAAGTAATTGCTTCCACGTACAGCCACTAACAATCCTAAAATGGTGAAAGGAATGCTATTGGTGAGTAAGTGGTCAAAACTACCATGTAAAAAACTCCAATAAAATATTGCAGTAAAGTGGCTTATGCTACGAGGAACTAGCCCAAACTGATTGAGCTGGTAACCTAGTAGAAGGTTGACTAAATGAATTAGCCACATAAAACCTAAAAGACCTATTACACTTTTCCAGCAGGAAATATTAGTAACCTTTGAATTAAGCATAGTGAATAATATTTTATTGACGATCCAAAATGGCTTTAAATTGAGCTGATAACTCGTTAACTTTGCGCAATATATTTTGATCAAGTCCAATTTTATGATTCATGGTTGTAACGACAGGCATGAGTGAAGACTCTACTGTGTTTGCGAGGGCACTTAGTGATTGCTCCAGCACAGGGCTTGGCTGGTTAACAACATTGATAGAAAAATCGATGGTTTCAAGGTTTTTCTGGATTTGTTGGCAGGCATCACTTAACGCAGTAATATGTTGTAGGCCATGACTACTTTCTACCAGACTTTCACCGATCATTGTCATTGCTTTACTGATATTACCCAGTTGATGCTGAAGCATTTTACTTGCTGCGAGAGACTGTTTCTGTTGTTGTCCCAGAGTCTGGTGTACTGTTTGCTGAAAACCAGTAAGGTGCTCTGACCAGGCTTGTGCCGATGTTGACTGGCTTAAGCTTTTTTCGATACCGGTTAAACCTTGGTTTAAGCTAGCAATTTGAAAAGCAATTTTAGTCAGTGTATCTTGTTCATCGCCGCCAAGGGCAATTCGTTTAGTGAACTCATCTTTGATTTTTTGCCAGCGAGTAGTCTCGTCGTCATTCAAAAACTGCATTATTTCTTTAAGCTTAAGTAGGTTTTCCTCTGCACCAAAAGTTAATGTTTGAGCTTCTCCTACATAGTGGTCAAGTATCAGGTTGTTTAACTCCTCATCATTCATAATGGCAACTACTTTTTCAGCCATTTTGTTCATATTTCGGTAACTTCCTTGTAGTTTAAAAGGAGGCTCTGTTCTGTAAGCATCTGCTGTAGCAGCAGATTTTATGTAAGCTTGATTAACTTTAAGGACAAATTTTTGAATATGGAGAAGCTTTCGTAAAACACTTAGTATTTCTTCAAGTTCAGCACCTGAATAGTCGTACTCTAACTGTCCATTTGCTGATTGTTTACCTTTAGCCATATCAATAAGATGATATACGTCAGATAAACTACGAGTGGCTAATGGTGCCAATACAGCGTTAGAGGTTAAACTGTTTTCAATGTAGCTTAATTCAAACGTTTCTTCAGAACCGCTGAGTATATCCCCTAGATTATAAATGTCGGCACGGTTTGCGAGCATATCAGGAATTTTAAAGACCTCACCTGATTCTGTATAAGGGTTTCCAGCCATTGCGATGCAGAATTTTTTGCCTCTTAAATCATAGGTTTTGGTTTCACCATCCCAAACACCTTCTACCCGTCGCGTACCATCACACAGAGAAATAAATTTTTGTAAAAATTCAGGGTGTGTATGCTGTATATCATCTAAATACAACATGACATTATTGCCCATTTCAAAACTCAAGTTTAATTTTATAAGCTCTTGCTTTGCAGTTGCATTCGGGGCTTCTTCAGGGTCAAGTGAAATGACTTGATGACCTAACGAGGGACAGTTCACTTTAACAAAGATGAGTCCCAAGCGGTTGGCGATATACTCCATTAATGTTGTTTTTCCATAACCAGGAGGTGAAATAAGCAGTAATAGACCCATTAAGTCAGAGCGCTTCTGGTCACCTGCTGCTCCCATTTGTTTAGCTAAATTATCACCAATGATTTTAAAATAGACATCATTGATCAGTTTGTTTCGGACGAAGGAGGTGAGTGGCTTGGGGGTGAAATCATCAAGGCGTAATCGTTTACGCTCTTGCTCAAGGAGCTTATGCTTTATGCTGACAAGCTTTTCAAAGTTAGCAGTGTCTGTTTGGGTAAAATACTGTAGACGGTTATTGAACTCAGCTAAAGAAAAGGGTAGCTCTCCCTGTTGAATTCGTGGATGATCTCCTAGCATACCTGAAATACTATTACTTTCGGGGAGTGATAGGGTTTTGAGAGACAGCTTTTTATTGGTTAAGATGACTGTCACTGCATCAGCAATAACAGTGTCACGTATACTCTCAGGCATATCTTTTGTTAATGCACTTAACCAATGATAAAGCAATTCCCATTGAGCTTGAAAATTATCACTTAATTCAATTAGTGTTTTTTCAAAAGCAGCATAATAATTCAAGTCATGAAGGGTCTTATCAAGCTGCTCTGCTAGTTGTTGTCCTTGGACACTAATCATAAACTGAGTAGAGGATACGGCTAACACGTCAACGAGGTATTTAGCTGTACTTGTTAAATCGATAGATGCATTAGGTGATTTGTCTTGATAGAATGCCTTTAAATTTTCCTCCAGCTCATCAACCAGCGCATTTAGCGCTTTACTTTCTCCCATCTTATTAGCCAGTATCAGGGCACCTTGAGCTTTACCTGATAGCATATTAACATGTGAAGAGTTGCTTTGAATCGATAACCAAAAGTATGCAGCGCAACATCTTGATAGCCCTGCATATTTTAATAATCCTTGTGTTTCTAAAGCGGTTAAATATACCGTTAGTATTTTAGCACAATCATGATCATGAATACCTTTTTGATAACCTTCTTGATAACGAGGTGTCATATATTCACGAATAGCTTTTATTAGTTGCTCATTATCATATTTTAGTTCTTGTAGCTTTGCTACTGACCAGCCTTGTTCAAAATTTTCAGCTGACTGGATAATCTGATAAGCTAAATATTCAGCTCGATAAACAAATTGATTTTCAGACGAAATGGTTTGATTCCAATAGTCTTTTAAGCTTTCAAGTGCTTCATGATCAATAGGCTGGTAAAAATTTGTACCATTTAAGTGTAGATAAAGTTGACTATTTTTATGTATTAAACCAGTATCAAGCTGTTGTGTATTGACATTAAATAAATGTTTTCCGAGCTTTAATGTTTTACCTTGATCAGAGTATATTTCTGATTTATCTCGTAATGACTTGACTGCTTGATCTTTTATGCCTTTTAGTTGGGAGTGAAGGTCATCAGCTTTAACACTTTCTGTTAAGTTGATAAGCTGGTCTGAAAACGATTTAATTTTCAGCACCATGGCATCAGACGCAAAATAGGTATTAAGGTCTTCCACGGTAGTAAAACTTTGGCTGCGTCGTTCGATGCTTTTTAATACGCGTACTGCTGAATCATATAGATGTTGGGCTCGGCGTTGTCGCTCATCAAGCAGTGTTTGTTTAAGATTCTGGAATGTGTCGTATAACTCTTCACGCTTATTGAGAATTTCACCAAGATACTGTTCGTTTTCTGCAAACTGGCTTTCAATTTCTTCAAGCTGGATTGTTAGCTTCGTAAGCTCTTCATCGCAGCGTTCAGGCGTATCACTGACGCTGACTGCATTAGTAATACTAAGAGAAAATAGTTTAAACTGAGCGCCAAATTCGGCCACAGACTCTGTTGCTTTAATAGCTTTTAGTTTGTTCCGAGATTTAGCTTTTACCTGGTTTACCTGAGCATAAATTTCTGCCACTTTCTCCAGAATAATTGTCCTTTCTGGAGCCTCTTCAACTTCGAGTGTAGATAGAATATTGGTAAGTAAATCAAGACCTTCTGCTGTTTGTTCAATTTCATTCTGAATAGCCTTGAGTGACTTTGAATCTTCTGCTGTTGTAATTGACTCTTCAAATGTTTTGAGTTTTTGTTGGTAAGGGATTAGGGCTTCATCTTTACTAATGAAAGCAATTGTTTGCTGACTTATTTTGTCAATTATTTCATCTGTTTTTTTGTTGAGTTCTGCTAAGCGTTCTTCGTTGATATAACGTGTATCTTGCAGAGTAAGAAGATGACCTTTTTGTTTTTTAAAGTCGTTTAAAGCAGTTACAAACTGTTCAGGGCTATCCCAGCGCTCAGGGGTTAGTCCACTTAACAATGTTTTTTGTTGCTGTTCTGCTTTGTTTAATGCATCTTCTGCTCGATGCTGTAAGTGTTGTACTTTTTTGAACTCATCAAGTACTAACTCTGCATTTTTGACAATTTCTTTGACAGATGGGGCCAGATCGCCCACCTCACTTTGATCTAACCAATAATAATTATCAAATAATGTATTGCATTGGTTTATGAGGGATGTATAAACTTGCGTACTTGGCTGTAATTGTAGAATAGCTTTACTAATACTGTATAAGTCAGAAATTGCTCGCACAAGCTCAGCGTTACCTAACGTTGCAAATAAGCCTGTAGCTGTTTCTTGAGCACTGGCAAAGTCATCACTGACAAATGGCGTTTGCCAGATTTGCATAGGGTGAATATGTGTTGGTTCTTCACCACTATCTGAGAAAATAATCATTTTCCCATCAGGATATAAAGCGTAACCATGCCCTTCAATCGGGTTAGTTAACGTCTTGGTAATAAGGTTGTAAGCACATAACACTAAGCGTCCTGCAACAGGTTCATAATATACATAAAGTATATCTTCACCATTAGGTGATTTAATTGTACGTTTATAAACAAGATTTTCTGTGTTAATTGTTGAAAATGTTTTGTGCTCACCTGTAGTAAGATAATATCCCCCAGGATAAATTATTCCGTGATTTTCTGGTAACTGTTGGCATGAGTTGCCTAACTCATCTATTCGTGTGACAGTATTCAGAAGGGTATTAAATACTAAATACCGATACGATTCTTCACGATAAGGTTTTACTTTGAGTAAAATTAGATTAAACAAATCTGCATAGTAGATTTCTGCATCATCCAGTGATTGGTGCAAATCATCTACAGGCTCACTATATATACCTTGTCCATCAGCGGTGTTATTTTCAACTTTAACGGTAAGGTCACCATTAATCGTTTCAATAAACACCTTGTCAAGTATATTGATATGTGAATGCTCACCGAGTACATGATTATCTCGAGTTGTAGGCGTCCACTCAAAATCATGAGTAGCAGGCAGGGTAATATCACGTTCACCACGATTATCAATATAGCTAGGATTAGTACTATCCAAAGACCAGCGAAAGACACGAATATCGCCTACTTTTTGGCCGATCTGGAATGCAGCAAGTAGCATATTGTTGGTGGCACGGAGCTGAATCAGCTTAGCATGTTTATAATATGTGTAGAGTTCTTTAAAGTCGTCTAAAAACTTTTGGTCGTAAAGAAAACTTGTTTTTAATTCAATTGGAGTAATTTGTAACTCATTGGGGCTATCCTCAGAGAGTTGGTAAAGTGCAAAAACATCACTAATAGCATGTTCTTTTTTTAGCCCCATAAAAACATTAAAACCAAAAAGTAACTGGTTGCCTATTCTGACAATATCGCGTGCAACACAGTTATTCTCTGTTCTTGTTCGAACACGGTTTATGATAGAGATTTCTGTTTTGCCAAAGGCTGCAATACGTTGTTCATTTAACTGGGAAATTCTTTCATTAAGGGCTGATGCCTGCTGATGGAGCCGTGTTTTTAAAACTTCGTAGGCACCTTCTTGATGGACAGCTTGTTCCAGTACTTGTTCTGTATTATTAGTCACGGCTACAACCTCTTACTAAAACAGCTAAAGAAATCATCAATGTCTATACCCAGTTTGTTGAAGATAAAATGACTATTGTTTACATATAAAAGTGATGTGTCGGGTAATGATCGCTAGCTGAGTTTGGCATTCTGTTAATTTTGGGGTGGTTGAACTCATTAACTACTGTCTTCGTAGTGATGTGCAATTTGACTGTTTATTCAGCTTCACTTTGAAATATTGCTTTCCAAAACTTGTCGTAGACGAAGACATCAATGCTGGCCAAAATGCCGCCAGCATTGAGTAAAGCATTGTTAGCTTTTGTAGTTATCAAGCTTTTTCATCTTTGGCTGAGACTTGATCTATGGTATTCACGGATGCGTCCCCATTAGATTTACCCATAAATTGACTAAGCATGGTGGCAATAGATTGTAAAGTAACTGACTTATCAACAGCGCCATCAATAGCTTTTCCAACCGACAGGGCACTGGCAAATCGATCAAAGTATTGTCCATCACCACTGACAATATCGATGTTGGCTTGTTTTAAAGCTTCTGCCAGTACTTTTGCTTGCTCATGTGCAATTTCTTTATTGGTGGCAATAGATGACATATTTTCAGCATGTGAGGTATCCAGCTTCATGCGGAACTCTTCATGTTCTCTGGCCACATCACTGATTTCACCCATAGCTGCAAATTTCTCACGTAAGCCATCAGCTTCAGCTTTAAATCGTTCTTTGATAGCTTCAGCTTCTGCAAGTCCTTGTTTTTCAATCGCTTCTGCTTCAGCAATTTTGACCTTAATATCCACCAAGGCCTGTTTCTCTTGACTAAGAGCGTCAGCTTCTTTAACCCGGACTTCAGCCATACCCAGCTGTTCTTTTCCTTGCGCCTCAGCTTGCATTTTTTCTGCAGATGCTTTGGCTTCTGCCAAGCCTTTTTGCTCAATACCCAAGGCTTCTGCGCGCATTTTTTCCTGCAAGACTTTCGCTTGTGCTAAGCCTTGTTTTTCATAACTGATAGCTTGAGCTTCATCAATCTCAGCTTTTGCTAATCCTGGTGCAGCTTGTTCGGCTTTAACACCTTCAGCAATGCGAATCTTGGCAGCTGCTTCTTTTTCAGACGTTTCAAGCTCGGCTTGAGCAATAGTCAACATTTCTTTGGCTGCAAATACAGCTTTTTGCTCAGCAGCTTCTGCGGCTTTAAGCTCTTTTACCAGTGATTCTTGCGCTTCTGCTTCCGCTTCCATAACACGTACATCTTTGGCTCGTTCCGCTTCAGACAGTACGCGTACCCTTTTGATATTTTCTTCTTCTTCTGCCACTGTTCGATCAACAGCAACCCGCTCGCGCGTGACATCAGCGATTGCTTTGCGTTCTTCTTCTAATGCTTTCTCTTTAGCAATACGTTGTAATTCAACTTCTTTTTCTCTGGAAATGGTTTCTAGCTGACGAACACGCTCAACTTTTTCTGTTTCGATGGCTACAGCCCGTTCGCGATTTTTTTCAGCAACTTCAATTTCGCGCTGTTTATTTTGTTGAAGCACCTCAATTTCCTGATCTGCTTGAATTCTGGCTTGCTCTGCTTTGAGATTTTCTTCTGTTGCAACACGATCAGACTCAGCTGTTTCTCGTGCTTGTATGTTGGCAATTTCACGCTGTTGGCGGGCCTCAGCATCAGCTTCCTGGCGCTCAAGCTCCAGAATCATCTCTCGTGATTCGACATTTTTCTTTTTGATTTGAAGCTCTTCTTCCCGCTTTAAATTATTGGTATTAACATTTTGAGCGGCAGTCAGCTCTGTTATTTTACGAATACCTTGTGCATCAAGAATATTTTCTTTATCAAGCAAGCTAATCGGAGTTTGTTCCAGATAGTCAATGGCTACATCTGTTAGTTCATAACCATCAAGATCATTAGAGCTTGTGCCAATTTGTTCAAGTATTTTTTCACGAAACAGTGCCCGTTCTCGATAAAGGTCTTCAAAATCCAGTTGCTTACCAACAGTTTTTAAGGCTTCGGAAAACTTTGCATTAAATAACTCCTCAAGTGTTTGAGGTGTGGATGCGCGTTCGCAACCAATGCGAGATGCTACTTGGAGAACAGCTTCAGCTGTCTTATTTATACGCACGAAAAAGGCAACATCAATATCTGCACGAATGTTATCTTTACAAATAAGACCTTCTTTACCTTTTCGGTTAATCTCAATCTTTTTTTGAGAGATATCCATAATTTCTTTCTTATGGATAACTGGAAGCACTAATTTTCCTGTAAAACTTACAATTGGGTCTTTTTTAAGAGTGTTAACGATAAGGGCTTTTCCTTGATCGACTTTTACATAAAATTTATTGATTAAAAGGGCAAACACAAAAATTATAAACAGTGTAATGCCTATACTTACAATAAAAGGCATCAAACTTGTCAATAAGTCGCCTTCACCGTGCATAAAATACTCCTTGGGGTAAATACTCGTTTAAGTGTTGAGATTATACTTGTCACAACTCTTTTTTATGGTTTACTCGTCACGTTTATTTATAATACTTTCAGTAAAGCCCTGACATTATTATAATTTTAGTAAAAATCATTGCTTGAAATAGTTAAGGCATCTTGTCGTAATTAATTAGCAAAGTTAATTGTATGCTAGCCATTATTAGTGTTACGACTTAATCAAGCCTAAAAAATTTGATTATAGCTATCGTATAACTCTAATTATTACACTTTTTTAAAAGAGCGAACTTTTAATCACTATGCAGTTCTAATGTGGTTTTTACACAATAATTAATATTTATGATCTGTACTTAAGTACTTTTTTTGGCAAATGAGTTACTGTCCAACTTGGTCTTCTCCGTTCTCTACTTGTGTGAGCTGCTGGGAAAGTTGAGCATAACGTTCTGGTGTAATGGGTTATAGATTAGATCGAACCTTTAATCAATGCTGGCAACTTTATAAATATTTTTATCTGGATCGCAGTCAATAATAAGAACTTTGTCACCTTTGTGGATGGTGTTAGGTTCGCTTGATCGAATATGAATGATAATTGAGTCACTGTCTTTTGTTACTTCTGCTCGACCAAAGTGTTCATCAACTTTGCTACTTGTCACAATACAAGTAGTGCCTACAATGGAACCCAAACGACTGTCATGGGTTTGAAATAAGGGTCTTAATGGTTGAATGATACGTGCTGTAATTGGCACAGATATAAGGAAGCTAATAACAATACAAGCAAGTCCGAGAACGTTGTGAATCCAGCCAGGTTCAAGTAGCTGTAATAGAAAGAAATCTGTAAAGTAAGTGAGAATCCAGCTTAGTAAAACGAGTAGGCTTATGACAATCGTCAGGGGCACACCTGTGAGTCCACAAGAAATCAAAAGGCCACTGATAGATCCCGTTAATCCGGTAAACTCAATATCACCATCAATATCAAGATCTAAATCCAGAATATCTATGTCAAGTAAGCCAATTAATGACAGTAGCCAGTAAGCTAGAATAAATGCTAACAGTACAGAGTATACGATAGTTGGAAAAGAAGAAATGATGTTAAGAAATGCTACCATTATTCATCTGTCCGAGTTTGTGGTTTAGCTAAAGCGTGTTCAATAAGAGCTTCAGCTGCTTTGTGTTTAATCTGTACTTTATCATCTGGAGCCAGCTCAAACTTTTCAGCAAGAAAGATAAAGTCGTCAGGTGACAATGAGATAGATAAGCGTGGTCTTTGAGGCTTTTTGTTAACCGGCAGTCCAAGAATTTCTCGAATGAGATCCGAGGGGTTTAGGTGTTTATCGACGGCTTCTCGTCGAATAGATAAATGGATTTCCTCACCCAGGTCGAATGCTACTTGAACAGCTTTAAGTGCTTTTTTTTCCTGTTGCCACTTTTCAGGCAATATAGCTTTTTTCTTAGCCATATCCAGTTACAATTATTAAGTTAGTGTAAAATTAAATAACAAAAATTAGTCATTTTGTTGACTTTGTTTTATTTTTTCTAAAATGTCTTCTGCTCGGTTGTTTTTAATGATTCCTGCTTCAGTTAACTTTTTCTCCAACTGTTTATCTTCTGACTCATTGGCAAGTTGATCTGCAGCTTGTTGCTTGTATTTTTCTTCCTCTTGCTGCTTGGCGATGCGGTCAAGAGTTTCTTTTGCGGTGATTAATTTTGAATTGCCTGCAGAGAAGTTAGCGGAAATAGTTGATGTAGTTTGTTGTACTTTTTCTGTGGTTTTAACCATAGCCAGTTGGCGCTGATAGTCCCGCAATTGTCGTTCTGTTTTTTGAATCAGTACTTTTAATTGATTGGTATTACTTTGATAGTCTACGACAGTTTGTTTTACTTGGTTATGTTCACTTTCGAGCGCTGCAATTTTTTCTGCGATTTCCAGGGCCAGTGACTCGTTTTGGTTATTTAAGGCTTCTTTTACGTAGTTTTCATGCTTTTTTATATCAAGTTGGACTTTTTGCAGCTCATCTTCTGACTGGAGTTGCTTGGCAAGTAGTGTAGTCAGTTCTACTTTAGCTTCTTGTAAGTGTTGTTCAGCTTCAGTAATTTCCTGCTCAAATATACGTGTACTGTTAGCATCAATAATAGCATCACCAAGTTCACGGGCACTGCTTCGTAAAGCGGTAAGTAATTTTTGCATGACATTCATAGTGAGTACTCCTAAAACCTACTTTAAAAACGTTTGTAGTGCTGTGGTCGCTTCTAGTGCATTTTCATGTAATGTGATTATTTCATGAATAATGTCATCAAAAGAGGAGTGGATTGATAATGCTCCAAAAATTAAGTATTTATCTCCTGATTTAGCAAATGATGAGAGAGGCATGGGCACATTAAGTTCTAGTAATGATTCAAGTAATGATAATCGATGTTCCTCAATGATTTGCTCTTCTGTCCATAAGTAGGCAATGCAGAGGATTTGTTGCTCTGTGATGGTTACAAAAATAGGTAATGGGTCTAAGTTGGTTACAGTTATTTGAAGTACGTCGGGGCAGCCAGGTATTGGCTGACAGTCAAACTCATAGCCTTCATGTTGAAGCAGGTTGTTAAAGCGCAGAGCAAGGTCTTGAATGTGCATATTACCTCCGCGATGCAATGATAGTTGCATAGTGGCAAAAATGACATATTATGTCAAATTCGACTGATAAGAGGTTTTCTATTACTAACAATAGAAAAAGCAGGCGTTTTGTGAAGGAGAAAGGGAAAGGTGAAAGCGAACCTGTCACTTTCACCTATAGGATTACTCGTCTAAGAAGCTGCGTAGATGGTCAGAACGGGTAGGGTGGCGCAACTTACGTAAAGCTTTGGCCTCTATTTGTCTTATACGCTCACGGGTTACATCGAACTGTTTACCGACCTCTTCTAAGGTGTGATCAGTATTCATATCGATACCAAAGCGCATACGTAGTACTTTAGCTTCACGAGCTGTAAGTCCAGAAAGCACTTCACGTGTTGCTTCACGAAGTCCTTCAATCGTAGCAGAGTCCACTGGAGACTGTATGGTGATATCTTCGATAAAATCACCTAAGTGTGAGTCTTCATCATCACCAATTGGAGTTTCCATGGAGATGGGCTCTTTAGCGATTTTGAGCACTTTACGAATTTTATCTTCCGGCATATCCATACGTTCGGCTAACTCTTCTGGAGTTGCTTCACGCCCCATTTCCTGCAGCATTTGCCGAGAAATACGATTGAGCTTGTTAATTGTCTCAATCATGTGGACAGGGATACGGATTGTTCTGGCCTGGTCAGCAATAGAGCGGGTGATAGCCTGTCGAATCCACCAGGTAGCATAGGTCGAAAACTTATAACCCCGGCGGTACTCAAACTTATCTACGGCTTTCATCAAGCCAATATTACCTTCCTGAATCAGGTCCAGAAACTGTAGGCCACGATTGGTGTATTTCTTGGCAATGGAAATAACCAAGCGTAAGTTGGCTTCAACCATTTCTTTCTTGGCGCGGCGTGCTCGGGCTTCACCAATTGACATGCGCCGATTAATTTCTTTAATTTCCTGAATGCTTAATTGAAACTTTTCTTCAATAGCAGCCAGTTTTCGTTGAGCACGCTGAATATCCTCAAGTTGCTCGGCAAGGACAGGAGAGTACTTTTCATTTCGAGCAATGAGTTCTGGAGCCCACTCTTGGTTTGTTTCGTTGCCTGGAAACTCCTTTAGGAAGTTTTTTCTAGGCATTTTGGCTAGACGAACACAGCTTTGCATAATAGCGCGCTCATTTCTCCTGATACGCTCAAGTGCATAGCGAACACGAAAAACGAGTAAATCAAACTGTCTAGGAACAAGCTTCAGCGGCATGAAGTATTCAGCAGCTGAGGCGAGAGCCTGGCCAGCTTCTTTAGAGTGACGGCCATGAGCTTCAATGGCCTTTAATGCTTCAGCAAAGTGATCATACAACGCAGTGAAACGGATTCTGGCTTCTTCTGGGTCAGGCCCAGTATCTTTTTCTTCGTCAGAGTCTTCTTCGTCTTCATCATCTAGCTCCATAAGGATTTCTTCGTCATCCTCAGGATTAAACTCTTCATTATTGATCGCTGCTGGCTCATTGCTATCTGGATCAATATAACCGCTGATCAGATCACTTAAACGGCCTTCTTCAGTGACAATACGGTTGTACTCTTCCAACACAATTTCAACGGAACCAGGAAAGTATGAGAGTGCAGACATTACCTCTCGTATACCTTCTTCAATCCGCTTTGCGATAGAAATTTCACCTTCTCGGGTGAGCAGCTCGACGGTACCCATTTCTCGCATATACATGCGAACAGGGTCAGTGGTGCGTCCAGCTTCTTGTTCTACTGCGGCTAATGCAGCGGCAGCTTCTTCAGCAGCGGCTTCATCTGTATCAGCTTCATTGAGTAACAACGTGTCGACATCAGGAGCTGCTTCATAAACTGCAATTCCCATGTCATTAATCATGCGGATAATATCTTCAACCTGATCCGGATCTGAGATATCCTCTGGTAAATGATCATTTACCTCGGCATAAGTAAGGTAGCCTTGCTCCTTACCTTTAGAAATAAGCTCTTTCAAGCGAGACTGTTGCTGCGAATTTCCGGACATAGTAACCCTTTAACAACGAACTCAGACGTGCCGACGAAATGGTAAGCCGCCTATTATAGCCTAAACCCCCGATTTTCTTCTAGATATTCTTCTGCAGAACTTTACAGTTATGTAGATGGGGTACGCCTCATTAGATATCAACCCTACTCAATATTTTCTTACCAAGGCATTCGCTTTGGCAAAGAAATCAATGAAATACAGTTCATTTAACGTTTGCTTTGGCGCAGCTGTTCAAAAGCGCGCAAGAATGCTTCTTTTTTGGATGCATCCATAGACTTTAAATTTTTGAACTGACTTAACTCCTGATAAGTGTCCTCTAAGTTTAGCTGCTGTTGCAGTCTTGTTAAGGCTTCAAGAAAAACTTCTTTACTTGCTTGGCCTGTTTGGGGAGGAGGACGGTTTAGAACAGCTGCGTAAATATTGCCAAGTGGTGTATTGTATAGCTCACCAATTAAGTGTCCCACAGAAGCTTGGGGGTTATCTTTTAGTAGTTTCAGCATTACGGCGAGTAAGCGAGTATGCTCACTTTGATCATTAGCAAGCCGGTCAGAATTTTCTACTTGTTCAGCAAACTCAGGGTATTTAGATAATAAATACACTGCTACTTGAGCGGGCGTTAAGGATACACTTAATTTACTTGTACTGACAAAATTTTTAGCTGGGTATCTGGAGGTTTTTTTTTCTGAATACTGGTTAGCTTGGTTTATTGCTGGTACAGCAATTGTTTGGGTAGTTTGCTGAGTTACAGCATTTGATAGCTCACTGAGTGCTTGCTCACTAAGACCTGTAAGTTCTGCTAAATGCCCCAGCATTAATTGATGGAAAACCCCTTGAGGGAGCTGTTCAATATAAGGCTTTGCTAGAGCAGCAAGTCTTGCTTTGCCATCCATGTGTTGAATATCAACTTGCTCACAAAGTGTATGAAAAAAATAGTCAGCAATACTTTGGCTGTTGGATTTTAAACGTGCAAGAAAGGCTTGCTGGCCTTCTTTGCTAACCAGGCTATCAGGATCTTCACCTTCGGGTAAAAATAGAAATTTGGCTTGAAAGCCGTCTTGCATGAAAGGAAGGGTGGTTTCTAATGCTCGCCAGGCGGCTTTTCTTCCTGCCTCATCACCATCAAAACAGTAAATAACTTCTTTTACAGTTTTAAAAAGGCGAGTTACATGCTCTTGACTAACAGCAGTACCTAAGGTTGCTACCGCATTTTTAATGCCGTGCTGGGCTAAAGCAACGACATCCATATAGCCTTCAACTACAAGCAAAAAATCCAACTGACGTTGCTGTTGTCGAGCTTCAAATAGCCCATACAATTCTTGTCGTTTAAGAAAAATAGGGGTTTCAGGTGAGTTTAGGTATTTTGGCTTATCGTTTGGACTCAGTACTCGGCCACCAAAGCCAATATAACGACCTCTAATGTCTCTTATCGGAAAAATTAAACGGTGTCTGAAGCGGTCATAGACTGATTGCTTTTCAGGGTTTTCAATAACTAACCCTGCTGTCAGCAGGTGCTTGGTATTTTCAGGAGACTGATCAAAGTGTTCCAGTAAGTTTTGCCAGCCAGCTGGAGCATAGCCAATAGCATATTGTTTTAATGTTGCTGCCGATAACCCTCTTTGTTGGACATAATGCTGTGCAGCTTGCCCTGAAGGTTTAAATAATTGTTGTTGAAAAAATGTTGCAGATTGTTTAGTTATTTCAAATAAAGCTTCAAAACGATGAGTTTGTCGCTGATATTGCTGGGCTTCTCTTGGAACATCAAGACCTAAAGATTGAGCTAGTTGCTCAACTGCTTGGGGAAAGTCAAGCTGCTCAAACTCGATGATAAAGCGAAGTGCATTGCCTGCCGCACCACAGCCAAAGCAATAGTAGAACTGCTTGTCAGGGCTGACTGTGAAGGAGGGGGTTT
Organism: Zooshikella ganghwensis; assembly: GCF_018263875.1. Lineage (NCBI taxonomy): Bacteria > Pseudomonadati > Pseudomonadota > Gammaproteobacteria > Oceanospirillales > Zooshikellaceae > Zooshikella > Zooshikella ganghwensis. Next base: position 41,191 of record NZ_JAEVHG010000016.1, on the reverse strand, counting down.
TTTCCTGATGAAAAGGGCAGCAAGCAGCAAGATTCTTACCGGTTTTCTTGAGTTGAACACGACTTCCAATAACGTCAACGATATCGGTTCGTGCCAATAGATCATCAATGAAGCTTTGGGGAATTAAGCCGCTCATAACAGGAGTATAAATGGCCTTAGCTGTGATATATAGACTCGCACTAAAAGGAGTTCTATCACAGCTAGTGGAAGTAAGATGTTATTAGGTCAGTTTACTTTTAATGAGTTTACTAACCTCGGCCATATCAGCACGTCCGAGAACTTTGGGCTTTAAGTGTTCTACGACCAATCTCATATCTTTCATTGATTGAGCGGACGTTTGAACTATGGCTTCAGTCACAAGAGACTCTAGCTCAGAGGCAGTTAAGGCGGTTGGTAGGAAGCTCTGTAAAACTTCAATTTCGGCGCGTTCTCTTGCAGACAAATCTTCGCGGCCGGCGCTTTCAAACTGTTTAAGTGATTCACGACGCTGCTTTACCATTTTATCTAAAATAGTTGTGCATCTAGAGTCGTCGAGTTCCACTCGCTCATCAATCTCTACTCGTTTTAACTCAGAGAGAGCCATACGAAGGGTAGAGAGTTTGAGCTTTTCTTTGGCGCGCAGGGCATCCTTTACCGCCTCATTTAGGCGTTCTTTAATTGTTGCCATTGGAATTTTCTACGTAAGTTGAGAGCGAAAAGTCAGATCTACGTAGTGCTGGCAATAAAATTAATAGAGACGTTCGCGACGACGTTGCTCACGTTGAAGCTTTTTAGCTAAACGCTTAACAGCCGCTGCTGCTTTACGCTTACGAACAGATGTGGGCTTTTCGTAATGCTCACGACGGCGAACTTCAGCCAATACACCGGCTTTTTCACAAGAGCGTTTGAAACGACGTAATGCAACGTCAAAGGGTTCGTTATCTTTAACTTTTACCGCTGGCATGCAGACCTTACCTTCTTCCTCTTTTGGTTAATGATTAAGCAATCTATGCTTTGCAATTTTAGACCATTTCAAGGGCAGCGAATATTAAAGCGTTCTGGCAATAAATGCAAAGGTATAAGTAAAAAAATGTCGTTTTTTTGTGCAAAACAATAGTGAAATGGTTGGATACGTTGAAAAGCGAGCATTTGGCTTCAATTGTGCTAGAACAATCAATGGGTGCATTGTTGGACGTGGAAGATTATCATGTGCGCCTTATTGCATTTCTATGAGCGTGATTCAAGTTGTTATGAAGGTGTTGGGAATCGAAACGTCTTGTGACGAAACAGGTATTGCAGTGTATGACAGTGAGTTAGGCCTTCAGGCTCATGCACTGTTTAGTCAGGTTGATATTCATGCTGAATATGGTGGCGTAGTCCCAGAGCTTGCTTCCAGAGATCATGTTCGTCGCATTTTGCCTTTAATCGATAGTGTGCTGGCGAGTGCAGGTGTAGCAAAGAGTGATATTGAAGCTATTGCTTATACACGTGGTCCGGGCTTGATTGGTGCGTTGATGGTGGGGGCAGCTGTTGCCCAGGCGTTGGCTTTTGTCTGGAAGGTACCTACGATTGGTGTTCATCATATGGAAGGACATCTATTAGCGCCTATGCTCGAAGCAGTTCCTCCTGCATTTCCATTTATTGCATTGTTGGTGTCTGGTGGACACACGCAGTTGGTTGCTGTTAATGGGATGGGAGACTATGAGCTATTGGGGGAGTCGGTTGATGACGCGGCTGGTGAAGCATTTGATAAAGCCGCTAAAATGCTGGGCCTTGGTTACCCTGGTGGTCCCGTCATAGCGAAGCTGGCGACTCAGGGGAATGCTGCTCGCTATCGTTTCCCTCGGCCAATGACAGATCGACCAGGGCTAGACTTTAGCTTTAGTGGTTTAAAAACGTATACCCTTAATACCATCATCGAAGCTAAGGAAAATGATACTTTTGATCAACAAACCCAGGCAGATATTGCGTTTGCCTTCCAAGAGGCAGTTGTTGAGACATTAGCGATAAAGTGCCGTAGAGCATTGCAGCAAACAAATATGAACACACTTGTAATAGCAGGAGGCGTCAGTGCTAACCTGGCTCTTCGTAAACGGCTAGAAGCAGTGGTTGCTAAGTTGGGAGCACAGGTCTTCTATGCAAGACCAGAGTTTTGCACAGATAATGGCGCTATGATTGCTTATGCGGGTTGCCAACGCTTATTAGCTGGGCAATCTGACAATTTGGGTATTAAGCCAAAACCCCGTTGGCCAATGACAGAATTATCAAAAGTTTAGTAGCGCAAATATTCAGTCACTAAGCAAAAAAACTTGGGTGACTATATTAAAGTCCTTGTTGCTGATATCACCGTTTTCAGTGGGTGGTTATTCATTTATTACTGGGAGAGGGTGTGGATAAAGTTATTATTGAACAGCTTAAAGTGAGTGCGCTAATTGGAGTTTATGACTGGGAACGAGAACAACCTCAGCCACTCTTTATGGACCTGGTTTTATACTATGATTTGTCGCCCGCGATGGGTTCAGATAATCTGGAAGACTCACTGGATTATGCTGCTGTTGCTGATGCTGTGTCAGCCTTTTGTGCGTCAAGTAACTATCTAATGTTAGAAGCTTTGGCTGGTGGTCTATTAAAGCACATATTTGTAACCTTTCCTGTCGAGCATATTCGGCTGAAAATTCGTAAGCCTGAAGCACTTCCAGATGCTGTGGCAGCGATAGAATGCGAACGTTCTCGAGCAGCAATGATGAGTTGAATTAGGGTTATGTAGATTGTAATGAATCAGCAGGCATTTCTGGTTGGTATAGGCTGCAATACTCACTACCAGATAAATATCTCCTTTATTTTGCAGCAATTGTTAAATCGCTTTGGTGTTGTTGCCATGAGTCCACTGATCAGGACTGCGCCAGTAGGTATTAAACATGCAGCAGACTTTTATAATATGGTGGTTTACTTTGTCGCAAAAGATCAGCCTCAACACTTAAAAGCATGGTTTAATCAGCTTGAAACAACCCTAGGCCGTGATCGCAGAATTCCTGGTGCTGCTCTGACTGTTCAGCCTGGCGATTTAGACATTTTGCATAGCTCACCACCTAACGGCTTTATTAATACACGCCAAGTTATACGAGATAGTTACTACTTAACTATTGCGGATGAGCTACTTTCGTTTGTGGGGCTTGCAGAATTGGATGAAAACACAGAGTGTAAACCTGGTGAGACTCTGGATAAGGTGACGCTTTCTGTTTTTGGCAAAGAAATAGGTCTGCAACCCAAGGTTTTAGCGGCATCATCATTAGTAAGAAAGACAGAAAAAAGTGTCACAACCTTAACTCAGGCTGAAGCGCGTCAGTGGTTAGCAGATGAGGCTTGCTGTCTGATTTACAACAATGAGCCAGGAAATTAGCTATCACTAGATCTTTCTTTTGCTATCGCTCGAATAGCCCTTAGGCGTGCCTCATGGATAGCTGCACCTAAGGCTTTGCCAGTAAGCCCCTGTTTTAAAAAAGGTCCTGGTTTAATCGCCAGTGCTGCTTGCCATTGCTGATGAATTGCCTTGATGTGCTCGTTAACTTGCTCAAGTGTTAAGTGTGGTATATTGCCTGCTATACATTTTATGCATTGTAGCAGCATCATAAACCTCTCACCTCTTCGCCAGGCATCTGCTCGATCGAAAATATTTAATAAGTCTTTTGCTGATAGTTCAAGCTGCATCAGCTCTGCCCAAAACTGGTTTACCAATAAATTCAACTGACGAGTATTATTTGGTGCTTTTAATCGTTCTAAAAGTTGCTTAGTCAGGTTATGTGCAGTATCAACCTCTATTGAGGTGGAGGCTTTATTAGGGTGGACTTGTAACAATAGGGCGCAGGCTAGCTGTATTTCCTCGCCCAGTTGCTGCTGTTTGGCTGCTTTAAGCGCTTGTTGTGGCAAGTTAGACTCTTGCCAGAGGCTTGCAAGCTCAGGCAGGATTCTTTTTAGTGCGCCCACTTGTTGTAATGTTGTAAAGAAAATCCAAGGGCTTAGCGTTTGAGTGGCTTTAATGATTTCTTGCCATATACGCTCTGATACTAAGTGATCTACTTCTCCTGAATTGACCATTGCGCACATTAAGCTGAGTGTTTCTTCAGCAATATAAAAGCCTAAGTGGTGATAGCGTGCAGCAAAGCGAGCTACTCGCAGGACACGAAGGGGATCTTCTGCAAAGGCGGGCGACACATGACGTAAGCATTTTTGGCTGAGATCACCCGCGCCATTAAAGGGATCTATCAGCTCTCCTTGGCTGTTTTGTGCGATTGCATTAATTGTTAAATCACGGCGTTGCAAGTCTTCTGTTAAAGTGACATCAGGTGCTGCATAACATGTAAAGCCATGATAACCATGACCTGATTTCCGCTCAGTTCGAGCAAGTGCATACTCTTCGTGGGTGGTGGGGTGTAAAAAAACGGGAAAGTCTTTACCAACGGGTTGGTATCCTTGGTTGAGCATTTGCTCTGGGGTAGCACCGACTACAACCCAGTCATGATCTTGACTTTTAATACCCAGTAGTTGGTCTCTCACTGCACCGCCAACTAAATAGACTTCCACAACAACTCCAGTCTGATTAACTTTTTATGGTTGAAATGTTATTGGTCTACAGCATCAGGATAGCATTCTTGCCAAAGACAAAAACCTCCATCCAGGCTCATAACATTGTTAAAGCCTTTCTGTTTCAAATAAAGCGCAGCACTAACACTGCTATGTCCATGAAAACAATAAACTACTATAGATGTTTCAGTATCAGTGTCTTCTATAAAATCGAGGATAGTTTGGTTATCTAAATGTTGAGCAGTAGGGATATGTCCTTGATGAAAGCTATCTTGATCTCGAATATCAACAAAGCAGGTATTACCTGCTTGGAGATAATGCAAGGCTTCTTCAGGCTTGATTCTGTCAATCTCCATTTTTTCTATATCCTTCACACGATAGTGAGTGTAAGGTCCTGGCTTCTATATTCATGATGGTGAGCGCGTTCCCCCAAATGCAGCCAGTATCGAGAGCGTAGACATTTTCATGCTCTGCTTTTCCTTCTAAGGCTGCCCAATGTCCAAAAATAATTAAGTCATCATGGGTCTTTCGGTTGCTGTGGTTATACCAGGGTTGGAAACCTGCTGGAGCTTGGTTGGAGCCAGACTTATGAGTAAGTTCTAGTTGGCCATCGCTACTGCAGAATCGCATACGCGTAAAATAGTTAGTGATAATTCGTAACCGGTCCCAGCCTTTGAGTTTTTTGCTCCAGTCGTTTGGTTGGTTGCCATACATATTTACTAAAAAGTCAGTAAAGTTATCGCTTTGTAAAATGGTTTCTACCTCTTTAGCTCTACGTAAAGCTTTTTTGAGTGACCAGTGAGGTGGAATGCCTGCATGCACCATTGTGACCTGTAATAGTTCATCATAATAGATTAGAGGGCGAAACCTTAACCAGCTTAATAGTTCTTCTCGATCCGGTGCTTCAAGAATACTATCAAGTGAATCGCCTTTTCTTGGTGGTTGTTTACCATAAGCAATGGCTAATAAGTGTAAATCATGATTGCCTAATACAGCTTTACATCTGTCGCCTAATGAATACAAGTATCGTAGTGTTTCAAGTGATTTTGGCCCACGATTGACAATATCTCCAACTACCCATAACTCGTCGCGTAACGGATCGAACTCAACTTGGGTGAGTAGTTGTTGAAGTTCATCGAAACAGCCTTGGATATCACCAACGGCAAATGTCGTCATAAGCAAACCTTTTAATGTTAATGAAGTACATTAGGGATTGCTAAGGTAAATGTTGGAATTGGCACCTGAAATGCTTCCCCTGTCGCTGTCACCATATAGTAGCTACCGGACATACTGCCAATAGGAGTATTAAGTACACAGTGACTGCTGTAGGAATATGACGTATCAACACCAATCAATGGCTTTTCACCAACCACGCCCTCACCATGGACTTCTTCTTGTTGTGCATCTGCATTAGTAATAATCCAGTGCCTTGCAAGTAGCTGAATGGGAGAGTCACTCGCATTATGAATGGTGATGGTATAGCGGAATGCAAAGCACTGCTTTTCAGGCTCTGACTGCTCATCAAGGTATTCAGTTTTAACTGTTATCTTTACTTGGCTAGGGTCGACAGTGGACTCAGTCATAATGAAATTCTATGTGACATGCTGTGACAGTGTTTTGACAGGAGAGTTTGGAAAACTCTCACTGCATAGTAAATAAGTATTAATTGTCTTGTGGTGAGTTAGAGTCTTCAGCTAGCTTGATACTTTGCTGTGACTCGATGGCATTTGCGATAGCGACAAACTCAGCCAGTGAGAGCTTTTCTGCTCGAATGCTTGGGTTAATACCCAGTGTTGTGAGCACTTCAGCAGAGATCATACCCTTAAGTGCATTACGAAGTGTTTTACGTCGCATATTAAATGCACTACGAACGACGCGCTCAAATAGGTGTAAATCATTTGCAGGGTAAGGTAACGACTGGTGGGGAATAAGCCTTACGATCGCTGAGTCTACTTTAGGTGCAGGTTTAAAGGCTCCAGGTTTGACGATAAACAAATTATCGATTTTACAGAAATACTGAGCCATAACGCTTAATCTGCCATAAGCGTTTTCTCCTGGATTTGCCGCGAGTCGTTCAACAACTTCTTTTTGTAGCATAAAGTGCATATCACTTATTAAATGTCGAAAGTTAAATAAGTGAAACAGAAGTGGTGTGGAAATGTTATAGGGAAGATTTCCTACTACGCGTAAAGGGTGCTCTTTTTTTAGTTGGCTAAAGTCGAGTTTAAGGGCATCGCCTTGGTGAACTGAAAAATGAAGGTGTTGGCTAAACATAGCCTGGAGCATTGGAATCAGGTCTCGATCTAGCTCAATAACATCAATCTGAGCACACTGTGGCACCAAATATTGAGTTAAAGCGCCTTGCCCTGGACCGATTTCTACCAGATGGTCATTTAGTTTAGGGTTTATCGCGCGGACAATGCGCTGAATTATTTGATCATCGTGCAAAAAATTTTGCCCAAAGCGTTTGCGCGGCTTGTGAACATAGTTAGGCGTTTTGGCCATAAAGTCTGCTTATTGGTAATAAATGAATCGTGTTGATTGTACGAGTAACGTTGATAAGTAATGCTGTAATAAAGGACTAGATTATAGCTGCTTACTGTTTATGGCTTGTTTTGTGCCATATAAATAGCATATTCAATTGCAGTCAATAAGCTGCCAGCATTAGCTTTACCTGAGGCGGCTAAGTCCAGAGCTGTACCATGATCTACTGATGTTCGAATAATGGGGAGACCCAAGGTGATGTTAGCAGCTTTGCCAAAGCCATGAAACTTTAACACTGGTAATCCTTGATCATGATACATGGCTAACACGACATCAGCTGTTTGTAAATGTTTGGGGGTGAATAATGTATCGGCAGGTAAAGGGCCAATTAATGACAGGCCCTCATTTTTAAGCTTGCTTAACGTAGGGTTGATAATATCCAGCTCTTCTCGGCCCAAGTAGCCATTTTCACCAGCGTGAGGGTTGAGTCCGCAGACTAAAATAGTGGGCTTTAGCTGCCCAAAATAATTAATTAAACCCTTATTGAGTGTTCTTATGACCTGTTCTAGCAAAGAGGGGGTAATGAGACTGGCAACCTGTCTTAGAGGATGATGGGTTGTCACTAAGGCAACTTTCATATCTTGGGTAGCCAGCATCATCACAACTTGTTGAGATTGAGTTTGTTGAGCCAGGTATTCTGTATGACCGCTAAATGCAATGCCAGCTTCGTTGAGAATGCTTTTATTGATGGGTGCTGTCACCATACCATCAAAAATACCTTGCTGGCAGCCGGATATGGCTGTGTCTAGTTGCTCTAAAATATAAGAAGCGTTATCAGGTGTGGGTTGGCCTGGAATGACTGGATAAGGTGTTTTAAGAGGGAGTATCTTTAAGGCACCTGGTGTTGGTGGTTCATTAATAGCAACATGGGTAACTGGTTTTTTTATCGCGTAATTGAGTTGGGCAGCTCGCTCGGCAAAAAGGCTTGGGTCAATCGCAACCACAAGCTCCGCAGAAAAAGAGTGATTGATCAGTGAAATGCAGAGATCGGGACCAATCCCTGCAGGCTCTCCAGATGTAATAATCAGTCTTGGCGTTTTAACGCTCATAGTCACTTAACTTGGACAAATGCTTCATCTCGAATTTTTTGAAGCCAAGCTTGTAGCTCTTCCTGGTATTTTTGCTTGCGAATAGTATTGCGAATTACGTTCTTTTGAACATCACTGCTCACGTCTTTTTGCCGTATATCAAGCACTTGCATTACATGCCAGCCATACTTGGTTGCAAATGGTGGTGTGATTGTACCTTTTGAAGTAGCAGTAACTTTATTGCGGAACTCAGGCACCATATCATCAGGGTTAATCCAGTTTAAGCTGCCTCCGTTAAGTGCGCTTCCTGTATCATCCGAGTTTGCTTTAGCAAGTTTCGCAAAGTCTTCACCACTTTTTATACGGGAGTAAATTCGTTCAGCAATGGCTTTAGCCTGTTGCTCTGAACGAATTTGTGAAGGTTTTATAAGAATATGACGCACTTTATATTGTGTCATCACATGATCTTGTTCACCTTTTTTCGCAAGCAACTTAATAATATGGAAGCCACTGTTTGAGCGGATTGGCTTGGCAATATTACCCACAGACATTTTGGGTACAACTGAGGCAAACATGGAAGGAAGTTGATCTGCTTTTCGCCAACCCAAGTCTCCAGCTTTTACACCCTGATATTCCTGAGAATAAGCGCCAGCCACTTGAGCAAAGTCTTTTCCTTTTTGCAGAGTACGGTAAATATCCTCTGCAAGTTCTTTGGATAGGGTAACGCGCTCATTATTGGCTTGAGGTGGAATCGGTACCAGAATATGACCAACTCTGTAGTCAGTAGACAGTTGGTATTTACCCTGGGCAGAGTGTAGGTAGTTTTTGATTTCCTGGTCAGTCACACGGATTCGATCTGCAACTTGACGCTTACGCACACGACTTATAGTAAGCTCTCGTCGTATCTGCTCACGTGCTTTGCTGTAAGAGATACCATCAGCTTCTAGTACACGTTTGAACTCTAAAAGAGAAAGGTTGTTACGGGAGGCTATTTTTGCCATTGCATCATTCAGAGTTTTCTCGTCGATTTTGATCCCTGCTCGCTCTGCCATTTGCATTTGTATACTTTCGACAATTAAGCGTTCTGTAACCTGCTCTCTCAACTTGTGCTCTGGAGGGATATTACTCCCTTTTTGTTTTAACTGGAGGCGGACCATCGCCAGACGCTCATTAAGCTGTGACTGCATGATCACATCTTTATCAACCACTGCAATAATTTTATCGAGTGGTTGAATTTCTGCATTCACATTGAAAATGGCTGCCGCACTTAATGTGGCAGCCAATAGCAAACGTTGCACTAGTTTCATGAGTTAAAAGTCTTCTCTGTCTTCGCGCTCACGGTAACCATCAATGCCGCCAAGAAAATCATCAACCTTGTTACCAAAGAGGTTGCCTAATCCCTTCATGACAAATTGAACGAAGATACCGCGATCTGCTTCTGCATTATCAATGTCTTCATCACCATCTATCCAATAGCGGTTAACGAAGCGAATTTTGTAGCAGCAGTTATCATACTCGGCTCCGAACATAGCTTCCAGACTTCGGCTGTTAGTAATGTCATAATTCCAGCGGCCTAGTGCACTCCAATTGCTGACCACTGGCCAGATAAAGGACATGTCAGTTTGTTCTATATCACCATCTGCAAACTCGCCAGGAATAACATTACCTAGCGCATTTTTACGAGTACGATCAACTTGGTCTAGGTAGCGGTAGCTGACATTGAAAACGCGATCATAGTCAGGGCTATAGCGCATGGATAAAGAATATTCCTGGTTATGGTTTTCATTAGTGTTCCAAATCCAGTCTTGTCTTAGAGACAGTGCATCAGTGGCATTCCACACTAGTTCTGTGGCAATGGGGGAGGTAGAGGCTTTTTGACTATCCAGATAACGGCGTTGGCTTTCATTAAGGTTGACATCAGTATCTGGTGTGCCTCCAAGGAGTTCTGAATAGTATGGATCAAGTTGTACCTTACGGTCTTCGAAGTAAAAAATCTGACCTATGCCAGCCCGAAAGCGCTCAAAACCATTTTTTTCCAGAAAACGTGTGGTTAAACCAACAGAGAGTTGGTTCATATCTGCTAAACGATCATAGCCACTAAAGCGATTGTCACGCCATAACTGAGCATAACTGAAACTGTTATTACCAGTATCAAAAACAGGATTTTCAAGTTGATCTTTTTCTTCCGGAGAGTAAAGGTAGAGCATTCTTGGCTCAAGGGTTTGGGTGTACTCTGTGCTACCGAACAAGTTGGTTTTTCGGTCAAAGAAGAGGCCAGCATCTAATGAATAGATAGGTACTGTGGTGCTTGGGCTTGTGTTGTACTTAGGATCGTTTGGTCCATAGTCCTCACTATCTAAGTTACTCAGATGATATTGAACATGCTTGAGCTTTAAGCCTGGTGTTATGAAGGCATAGGGCCATTCAAACTTATACTTAGCACCTGTTTCCAAGTAAGTACGATTGCCATGGGCATTGGTGATTTCTGAGTTTCCTTCACCGTAAACAGGGCGATCAATCTCATGCTCACGGTCAAACTCACCTTCACGTACTTTGGTTTTATAGTTCCATCGCTTGTCTCGGGTAAAGTAAGTGTTGTCAGCTATGTAGTCAACTTCAAAACCATTATTTTTGGCGAGCCAGTTACCCTTCAGCTCAATTTGCGGAACTTTTTCATAGGAATCACTAGCATCAGAAGTCATGTTTTGGTACTTCTGAACAGCGCCTTTTAGTGACCAGAAGTGGTTATCGCTTCCGCCATTATAGGTGGTCACAAATTGCTGATTTAAGTTATCAGTTGCAGTGACATCCAGTGAAGTGCCAAAGTCTCTTAGATAGTCTCGATCGCTTGCCCGGTTATAATCAACATCAGCAGTCCATCGTGGTTGAAGAGCTTGGTGATGAGTCCAGTCAAATAGCCAGCGCTCTTCACTGTAGTTTCGGTTGCCATCTTTAAGCTTGTCGTCATTAAGGTAAGAGCCGCCTAACTCACCACGACTGCTTTCGGTAAGGTAACGGAATTGTCCCTCAAGCAGTAAGCCACGCTCAGACATGATCCTAGGATACAAGGTGGCATCATAATTAGGTGCTAAATTGAAGTAGTAAGGTGTAGTGATGTCTACACCATTATCATCTGAATACCCCAATGTAGGAGGAAGGAATCCTGACTGCCGTCGGTCATCAATGGGAAAGTAGATATAAGGCGTGTAAAAAACCGGTATACCCTTGACCCTGATAGTGGCATTGGTAGCAGTACCAAAGCCAGTAAACTTGTTCAAGGTGACGTTATTGCCTGTGACTGTCCAAGTATCTTCTGTTGGTGGACATGTTGTATATGTTGCATCATGCAACACAACAAGCTCATCCTCTCGTCGAGTAATCTGGTCTGCATCTCCACGTGCATGTTGGTCGTGGAAAACATAGCGCACATTACTAGCATCAAAGCGGCCTGATTGCATATTGACACTGGCTTGGTCACCAACCAGTAAGAGGTTAGGCTCTCGGAACACAACATTGCCTTCAAACTCAGCTGTTTCAGTGTCACGGTATAAAAAAGCCAGGTCACTTTGGAGTTGGCGATAGCCTTGTCGAACTAACACATTACCTGTAAATGTTGCAGTACCACCCTCAACTGAGCGATAAGTATCTGCAGTTGCAAAAATGGGTGCTAGAGACATATCACCAGAGAAAGTTTTGCCTTCACGGTCTGGTTCAATATATGCGCCTGTACAGTGTGCTGGAACAGCTGCAAGCTGGCGCGGATCGAGCTGGTACCGTGGCACCCAGTCTAAGTTGTTAACCCCGTCTGGTGGGGGGGAAGATGGTGTACTCGCAACTTGCTGAACAGTGTCTTCTGTTGTAACTGGCTGGGTGTCAGTTGCTGCTTTAGTTTCTTGAGAAGGCTCTGTTATCGCCTGGGTTGGACGAGGTGCTCGTTTAATGGGGGCTGGAGCACGATTATTTACGTTACAATCCCAGCCTTGCCCTGAAGCATTAGGAACACAGTGCCACTGCTCATCGGCGCTAGCAGGGTTAGCGGCCCAAGTGGGGATTAATGGCTGGACGGTAAGAATACCAATAATCCAGGGAATATTTATTCTGCGGGGAAACTTGTTTACTGCCATCGCGGTTTAATCCAGGCTTCCTGTCGGGTAATCTATTTGTATGCTGAAGCGTTTTCTTGCTTAAAGTGATGAATCAGCGCTCGTGCAACCGTATTACTAAACGTTGCATAATAATCTATTCCAATCATGTTCAGCTACCCCATTTCAATTTTATTCCTCTTTTGAGACATTTTTGGGGAAAAAAATGCATTAAATGCTGTTGTATTACGCTCTAATAACGCAAACAAACGTTATTGAATAAAAGTTAACCATTGATTACAGCCTATAGGCAGTTGAGCACAAATAAAATGGATAAGCGTTATCTAAAATTATGCCAGTGGCTACAAGATAAATATGTTGACCAAAGGGCTTTGTTGAATACACAACATGAGCTTTCAAAACAACTTGTTCCACTTCAGGGAGATGCCAGCCAGCGACGTTATTTTCGTTGGAATGTAACACCTAAGCACGCTGTGATCGCTGTTGATGCACCACCTGAAGTAGAAAATACGACTGCTTTTGTTGCGATTGCTAAGCAATGGCAGTTGCAGGGTATTCCTGTTCCTGAGATTTATTTTGCTGATAGTCAGCAAGGTTTTTTATTGATCGAGGATCTAGGAGATCAATTGTTACTCCCCTTACTCAATCAAGATAATGCTCAGTACTACTATGGACAAGCGTTCAACATTTTACAGCAAATACAACAATCTACTTCTTTTTTCACAGATTACTCTTTACCAGCATATGATCAAACTTTTTTACAAAGGGAGCTTGATTTGTTTCATGAATGGTTTGTGGTTGAATTCTTAAAAATTGAATTAAACGCGATCCATAAAAAAATGCTGCAAAGAATGTTTGAACAAATCATCGATTGTGCATTACAACAACCACAAGTTGTTGTACATCGAGACTTTCATGCGCGTAACTTGATGATTACTAATGACGTATTACGTGTCATTGATTTTCAAGGTGCCGTAAAAGGTCCTGCAACGTACGACCCAGTCTCACTTCTTAAAGACTGCTATATTTGTTGGCCCATTGAGCAAGTAAAACATTGGTGGGCTGACTGGTCAAAGAGCTTAACAGTGCTAAATGGGTTTTCACCAGAGCAAACATGGCAGTGGTTTCAGTGGATAGGTTTGCAGCGTCATCTTAAGGTTTTGGGGTTATTTGTACGGCTATTTAAGCGTGAAAAGAAAGCACGATATTTGCAGGATTTGCCATTAGTGGTGAAGTATGTGGAACAGGTCATTCTGTCAGAGTCAGACTTTGCGGATGTAGCGAGTTGGTGGCAGGATGTACTTCAGCCACGCTGGTTAAATTATTACCAAACGACAAAGGACTCATCATGAAAGTGATGTTGCTTGCTGCAGGAGAGGGCCAGCGTATGCGGCCTTTGACACTGACAACACCCAAACCATTGCTTCCTGTAAATGAGCAACCTCTAGTCGTTTATAGTTTGCAGCGCTTGGCGCAGTCAGGTTTAACACAAGTAGTGATGAATACTGCTTATTTAGCTGAGAAAATTGAGCAAGCATTAGGTAATGGTCAGCAGTTTGGGGTACAAATTCAATACTCAAGAGAGCTGCAAAAGCTAGAAACGGGTGGGGGTATTTTTAATGCATTACCGTTGCTAGGGAGTGAGCCTTTTCTTGTTGTCAACAGTGATATTTGGTGTGACTACCCTTTTGCAGTATTGGAAAAGCAAAAGCAACGGCTTCAGGATGGCGGTAAGTTGGCTCATTTAGTTTTGGTTCCCAACTCTTCTCATCACCCAGAAGGTGATTTTTATTTGCCAGGTGGACGAGCAATTACTTTATCTGGCTGCGATGAACACCGTTTTACATATAGTGGTATTAGTGTTCTTCACCCTGACTTATTCGAAGACTGCAAGCCTGGTGTGTTTTCATTGGCGCCATTATTGAGGCAGGCGATTCTTCAGGGCAAAGTGACAGGGGAGCTTTATCATGGAGAGTGGATGGATATTGGTACACCTGATCGGTTACAGCAACTGAGCCATCATTTACAAGCAAGAGAGTCACTGGGTGCAAAATAATGAAGTATGGAACGCTAATTGGTGCTTTGCTGGGTTTTCTTATTGGCGGTGGCCCTTTGGGGGCTCTCATTTTAGGTGCGGCGGGATTTTGGCTAGTGGATCGTCGGTCTGTGTGGCAATTATTAGCGGGAAGTGGATTACAGAGTAGGTTGTTTTCTGTTAATCATGAGCAGGTACAGTCTGCGTTTTTCACAGCCACATTTACTGTAATGGGACGTGTTGCTAAAGCAGATGGACGCGTTTCTGAGCAGGAAATAAAAACTGCTTCAGAAATCATGAAGTCAATGAGGTTATCTCCAGGTCAGCGTAAAGCAGCGATTAGTCTTTTTAATGAAGGTAAAGAGCTGTCTCGAGACTTGGTTCCAGTGCTTAGCTCATTTCATCAGGTGGCACGTCATCGCCACAGCTTAATGAATATGTTTTTGGAGTTACAGCTGCAGGCTGCTTATGCTGATGGCGTGATTAGCCGGCAGGCAGAAAACGTATTACGTGATGTATGTTCTGCACTGGGTATTAGCCAGTTTCGTCTACAGGTCATTCAACAGCGCTATTTAGCACAGCGAGCCTTTTTTAATCAATACCAGGAGCAAACCAGGCAGAGACATCAGGCTAATCTGGCAGGTCGCAATCAATTAAATAATGCTTATGCTGTGTTAGGTGTGCCTGTTGGATGTGATGATCAGCAGCTTAAAAAAGCGTATCGTCGTTTAATGAGCCAGCACCATCCAGATAAATTGGTCGCTAAAGGTCTACCTGAAGAAATGGTTTCTGTCGCAAAACAAAAAACTCAGGAAATTCAAGCAGCTTATAACTTAATTAAAAACTATCGAACTCAAAAAGCGTAGCATTAATATTTTGATGCCTAATTTATTAGTGTCTTTAATTGTTTTTTTGCTTGCGAGGTCCTCGAGTATTTTGTTGCTGTAGTGCAGCAGCTTCTTCCGCAAGTTTTTCTGCTCGTTTTATGGCTGTTAAAACAGCATCTATCCACTGGCTTACATACTTTAAAATTCGTTTATCCAGCGTCTTGTCATAACCCACACTAATTAAGAGACGTTGCCGATAACTAGGATTTTCTGCTTTAAGGCTGGCTGCTTTTCGAAGTTGTGCCCATCTGGAGTAGTGAGGGGTTCTTTTTACTTCAAGATCTAATACTGGAATTTTTTGTTTATCTAAAGGTTCAATTGAGGTGGATGTAGGGGACCAATTGTTAGGTTTGCAGTCAATCAATATTATTCCAGTGTAGTCATTAGGATGTTTAGCTAATTGGGATAGTAAAAAAGAACAGCTGCTCCCTATTGCCAGTAAAAATACTTTGTCGGTTGTTTTTTCTTGAGCAAACTGATGTGCACTTTTCATTAATTCATTGACTGTGTCTGAGTATTTCGCCTGCATTGAGGGGGTTACTTGAAACACGGGTAAATGCTTATCAAACTCTGCTTTCTGGCTATTTGGATTAACATTATCATCTTTGTTGTCTGGTTTAGGCTGACTGTTATTTGGCGTATTTTGCTGCTTTTCATTATCTGTAGGGTTGGTTTTTTTATTGTTGTTAGACATTTGGTTTTCTTTTTCTTGTCCAGCTTGAGCATTTACATTATTTGTTTGAGCATCGGCTGAGGATGTTTTTTTGGCTTCCATGATGGCTATAGATGGTGAGGGTGGAGTAATAGCAAGAGTGCTCCAACCTCTTAATGGCAGCTGCTGCCGGAGCTTATGCATATACTTGGGCCAATCGGCATGATTGCCTTGCTCAGCGAGGAGAATGACTGTTCCTTTTAATGAACCTGAACGCTCATCTTGCCACAGTCCATATGCAGAGTCCTTTTCTAGGTTGAGTGTTACCAATTGGTCACTAGTGTAAAGTTGTTGCAGTGCTTGTTGGCTTCTACTTATAAAGTCACTAGCAAGTACTCTATCTTGCTTTGTCGGAGTTGTACTTTCCTGTGCGGTAGAGCTTGTTGATTCAGCTAAGGTGTTTTGCTCTTTTGACTCAGAGCCAGAAGGTTGATTGGCTGCGTTACCTTCTTGTGCAGCCCTTACGGGCAAACAGCAAATCAGTAGAATAATAATGCAGAGAATGATTGAGTCGTTATGACGCATGGTACGTTGGGTCCTGATTGAGAGTCGTTACAACGTTGCTCCTTTTGAATATGCGCTGGAGGAAGTATATCCTCAGCGTTTATTGAGCTAGCCCTACTGAAAGCATAGATAAGTTCAGCTAAAATGCGCTCAACCTGAATGAAGAGGCGGTGATAATGAAAGACTACTTGATAGCACCCAGTATTTTATCGGCAGACTTTGCGCGCTTGGGTGAAGAGGTGGATGCGGTTTTAGCGGCTGGAGCAGACATTGTTCATTTTGATGTAATGGATAACCATTTTGTGCCAAATTTAACAGTAGGCCCATTGGTATGTCAGGCACTAAGAAACTATGGGGTAACTGCTGATATTGATGTTCATCTAATGGTAAAACCGGTTGACCGAATTATTGGTGACTTTGTTGAAGCTGGCGCCACATATATTACGTTTCATCCAGAAGCATCAGAACATATTGACCGATCTCTCCAGCTTATTAAGTCAAGTGGTGCTAAATCAGGGTTGGTATTTAATCCTGCAACCCCGTTAGATGTGCTGGAATATGTGCTTGATAAAGTGGATATGGTATTAATCATGTCTGTAAACCCAGGGTTTGGCGGTCAAAAATTTATTCCACAAGCACTTAAGAAAATTCAACGTGCTAGAAGCATCATTGATGAAAGCGGTTTACCTATTCGCTTGGAGGTTGATGGTGGTGTGAATGTAGATAATATTGCGCAGATAGCGGCTGCCGGTGCGGATACTTTTGTTGCGGGATCAGCCATTTTTGGTAAAGACGACTATCGAGCAGTTATTGAGCAAATGCGTGCTAATTTGGCGGAGATAAGTTAATGGCGGTCATTGCATTCCCAGCATTACCAAATCCTGAATTGGTGTTGTTTGATTTGGATGGGACATTGGTTGACAGCATTCCTGACTTAACCAGTGCTGTTGATGCCATGCTTATGACGCTGGGGCTTGAGCCTGCAGGTCAGGCTCAGGTGAGCCATTGGGTAGGTAATGGAGCACCCAAGCTTGTAGAGCGAGCTTTACAGGCTATGTCGGCTGAACCGCTGACAGAAGCATGCTTAACACAAGCTAATCAGCTATTTAATGAACACTATCAATACCACAATGGTGAGCAGGCCTGTGTTTATCAAGGTGTTTTAGCTTTTTTGCAGCATTTACATCAGCAAAAGATCAGTATGGGGATTGTGACCAATAAACCTAGCCAGTTTACTGAGCAGTTGTTAGAGCGGTTAAATTTGGCGCACTTTTTTAATTTGGTGCTGAGTGGTGATAGCCTTCCCGAGAAGAAACCAAGCCCTGAACCATTACTGCATGCTATGGATTTCTTTGCAAAAGGCCCTCAAGATACGTTAATGGTAGGTGATTCCATTAATGATGTGAAAGCAGCCAGATCGGCTAATGTTTCTGTGGTTGCAGTTAGCTATGGGTACAATCATGGAGAGCAGATCGATACGGCAAACCCCGATAAAGTGGTAGACTCCCTTGCAGAGCTTTTATGCTGAAACCTTTTCGATGGGGTTAACTGCTTAGATAGCGTTGATAAAAATTACTGTGATTAAGATAACCATTGGTTGCTCTATACGTTTTACTTAAGTTGATGTTATGTGAAGCCGATGGTTATTGTTTGAGTTTCAGTGATTTATTATTTAGCATCGTTAACTTAGTACTAGAAAGATTAAGTGAGTAACTGAAAAGGCCTTAAAACAATAAGCCTGTTATTTAGGAAAACAGTAGGGGAATAAACTGTGATAATGTTAGCTTTTACAAAGCAATATATGAGTCTTTCACAACGACCTCTAATGGCCAGTTGGCGATGGTGGCGTTGGTCTTGGTGATAGTAAAACAAAGGAAATTTCTAATGACTCAATATTGTTTAGGTAAAACGCATGACACACGAGCAGTTTTTACAGCTAGCCGAACAAGGCTACAATCGTATTCCAGTTACCCGTGAGCTTTTAGCTGATCTTGATACTCCGCTTAGCACCTACCTTAAATTGGCAGATCTGCCGTATACCTACCTTTTAGAATCTGTTCATGGCGGCGAAAAGTGGGGACGTTACTCCATCATTGGACTGTCCTGTCGCACGGTTATTAAAGTCTTTGGTCATCAGGTCATTATTGAAGAACAAGGTACTGTTTTAGAAAGTCTAACGGTTGATGACCCTTTGACGTTTATTGAGACCTACTTTCAACGTTTTAACGTTTATGAGCCTGATGATTTACCTCGCTTTAATGGTGGTTTGGTTGGGTATTTTAGCTATGATGCTATCCGTTATATAGAGTCTAAACTTGCAAACTCTTGCCCTAAGGATGAATTACATACTCCAGATATACTATTAATGGTGTCTGATGATGTTGTTGTTTTTGACAACTTATCTGGAAAAATTTTGTTGGTCACTCATGTTGATCCTCATGAGACGGATGCCTATCAAAAGTCTCAGGTAAAGTTAGGCCAGCTGGTTGCCAGGATGCGTAGGGCGTCAGTCAATGCACCACACGCAGCAGGTAGTGCGCCACTTTCAGAAACTGATTTTGTTTCCTCATATGGGCAAGAGGCCTTTCAGGAGGACGTTAATAAAATAAAAGACTACATAATGGCAGGAGATGCCATGCAAGTGGTTTTATCGCAGCAAATGCAGGCCCCTTTTTCTGATCCGCCGATAAACTTGTATCGTGCGCTGCGATGCTTAAATCCTTCCCCTTACATGTATTACTTTAACCTGCAGGATTTTTATGTCGTGGGCTCTTCACCAGAAATCCTCGCTCGAGTTGAAGATGGTGAGGTTGTAGTGCGTCCTATCGCGGGTACTCGACCACGGGGAAAAAATCCAGAAGAAGATGTAGCTTTAGAAAAAGATTTATTGGCTGATCCAAAAGAATTAGCCGAACATTTAATGCTGATTGATTTGGGACGGAATGATATAGGTCGTGTTGCGAAAACGGGTACAGTTACTGTATCTGATCAGATGGTTATCGAACGATACTCCCATGTCATGCATATTGTCTCTAATGTGACAGCACAGCTTAAAGATAACCTCACAGCAATGGATGTGTTGAAGGCAACCCTGCCCGCTGGAACACTCAGTGGTGCACCCAAAGTCAGGGCGATGGAAATTATTGATCAGCTAGAGCCGGTTAAACGTGGCATTTATGGTGGTGCTGTGGGTTATATTTCCTGGAGTGGCAATATGGATACGGCTATTGCGATTCGAACAGCAGTCATTAAACAAAATACCCTGTACATTCAGGCAGGGGCTGGTGTGGTGGCTGACTCACAGCCTGAAATGGAGTGGCAGGAAACGCTCAACAAAGGACGAGCAGTTATGCGTGCAGCCATGCTTGCTCAAACAGAGTTAGATCTTCCTTAGCCGAAATAAGCTAGCACCATTACCACAGTCAGTATTTTGAGGGGTAAATACCATAGTGAGTTAGAAGTGATGCATTAACTACAAGTAGCTCACTCCAAAGCACTCTGCTTGGTATTTTTCCTCTGGAGGTAGCCATGTTATTAATGATTGATAATTACGATTCCTTTACTTACAACATTGTTCAGTATCTAGCTGAATTGAATGCAGATGTTGAAGTGCACCGCAACGACGAAATTGATCTTGCTAAGATTCAAGCGCTTTCGCCTTCTCATATAGTTATTTCACCAGGTCCTTGTACGCCGAATGAGGCAGGTATTTCACTTGCTGTTATTGAAGCATTTGCAGGAAAAATCCCAATTTTAGGGGTATGTCTTGGTCATCAGAGTATTGGTCAAGTCTTTGGGGGTCGAGTAGTAAGAGCTAAAGAAGTCATGCATGGCAAGACATCTCCTGTTAAGCACAACTCTCTTGGCGTTTTTTCTGGTTTGCAGAATCCGTTACAGGCAACACGCTATCATTCGCTTGTGTTGGAGCAGTCAACACTTCCTGACTGCTTTGAGGTTACTGCATGGACTGAGTTAGCTGATGGCTCTGTGGATGAAATAATGGGGATCAGGCATAAGTCTCTGGCTGTCGAAGGGGTACAATTTCACCCTGAGTCGATTTTAACAGAGCAGGGGCATGATTTACTGGCTAACTTTTTGCGGCAAAGCTGCTAAGTAGAGGGGGGAGTGTCAATGAATATAAAACAAGCCATAGCACATGTGGTTGATGGGCATGACTTAACGACCCAGCAGATGCACAAAGTCATGACAGAGGTGATGACAGGACAGGCAACAGATGCACAAATTTCGGGTTTGCTTGTTGGTTTGAGAATGAAAGGCGAAAGTGTTGATGAACTGGTGGGTGCAGCAGAAGTCATGCGCTCGCTTGTTCAGCCTGTCCATCTTGATCTCCCAGACCTCATTGATACTTGTGGGACTGGTGGAGATGGTTCAAACATATTTAATGTTTCAACAGCCGCAGCATTTGTAGTCGCGGCTGTTGGTGGGCATGTTGCTAAGCATGGAAATCGCTCTGTTTCAAGTAAGACAGGTAGTGCTGATGTTCTTGAAGCAGCTGGGATTAAATTGGACTTAACCCCAGATCAAGTTGCTCGATCAATTGAGCATGTTGGTGTTGGCTTTATGTTTGCGCCAGCCCACCACAGCGCAATGAAGTACGCAGTTGGCCCTAGGAAAGAGCTTGGAGTAAGAACACTGTTTAATCTGGTAGGCCCTTTAGTTAATCCAGCGGCTGTGAAGCGACAGGTGATGGGGGTGTTTGCTCGACAGTGGGTTAAACCTGTGGCGACTGTTTTGCAAAGGTTAGGCTCAGAGCATGTTATGGTGGTACATGCTGAAGATGGTCTGGATGAGGTAAGTATTGCTGCAGACACCTGGGTAGCTGAGCTAAAAAATGGCGAGATTCATGAGTATAGGTTAAGCCCAGAGCAATTTTCTATTAAAAGGCAGTCACTGTCAGGGCTTAAAGTGGACTCAGCTGAAAACAGTATAGAGTTAATTCGTGATGCACTGGGTAAACAAACCAGTGAAAGTGCAGCTAAAGCAGCTGATATGATTGCACTCAATGCTGGTGCAGCAATTTATGTAACTGGTTTGGCAAGCAATATTGAGCAGGGCGTGGCGATGGCGCAAGATGCAGTTGCCAGTGGCTTGGCCAAAGAAAAAATCAGTGAACTAGCAAGTTTCACACGATATGCCACTCAAGTGGATGAATAACAACGATTAAAGAAGCTGTCTTAATGAATACTCCAACAGTACTTAAAAGAATTTTGCAACGAAAGCAAGAAGAAGTCAGCTTGCGCAAACAATCTGTTTCATTGTCTACGCTGCAGGCTAAAATAGTTGATTTGCCTGAGGCAAGGGGATTTGCTTCAGCGATCGAGCTGCAGTTGAGCAAGAAAAAAGCAGCGATTATTGCAGAAATTAAGAAGGCTTCCCCTAGTAAGGGAGTGATTCGTGAGGACTTTCGGCCTGCTGAGCATGCTGCTGACTATCAGCAATATGGTGCTACCTGTTTGTCAGTGCTTACAGATAAAGATTTTTTTCAAGGGGATGAGGTTTATCTGAAGCAGGCTCGTGAGGCATGTAAGATTCCTGTGTTGCGTAAGGATTTTATTATTGATGCTTATCAGGTTATAGAGTCTAGATACATAGGCGCTGACTGTATTTTGTTGATCGCAGCAGCATTATCGCATCAACAGCTTGTTGATTTTTCGCATGAAGCCATTGAGTTAGGCTTGGATGTTTTAGTTGAAGTACATAATGAAGCAGAGTTGGAAATGGCCTTGGATTTACCAACACCTCTGCTAGGTATTAATAATCGTGATCTGCATACATTTGATGTTTCTCTAGATACAACGCTGCGGTTGTTGCCTGCTATACCAGAAAGCAAGATTGTGGTTACTGAGAGTGGAATTTTAACATCAGCTGATGTTGAAAAGATGACCGCTAATAATGTTTGGACATTTCTAGTGGGGGAAGCCTTTATGCGTCAGCAAAATCCAGGTAAAGAGTTAGCTGCTTTATTTGATGGCTATTTATAAAATAATGAAAACAAAAAAGGCGAATTAAATTCGCCTTTCTTGTTGAACGCCTATCTATAAAACGGGTTGGGGTATTAACGAGTTCCAAATACCACCATTGTTTTTCCTTTAACGGATACTAGCCCTTGCTCTTCCAATGTTTTCAATACACGTCCAACCATTTCTCTTGAACAGCCAACGATTCGACCAATTTCCTGACGGGTGATTTTAATTTGCATGCCATCAGGGTGGGTCATAGCATCTGGCTCTTTACACAGGTCAAGTAGTGTGCGAGCAACGCGACCAGTAACATCTAGGAATGCGAGGTCACCAACTTTGCGGGTTGTATTGCGCAGGCGGTTAGCCATTTGCTTACCAAGTGCAAAGAGAATTTCAGGGTCTTCTTCACAAAACTCTTTGAATTTGCTGTAGCTAATTTCAGCTACTTCACATTCAGTTTTTGCTCTTACCCAAGCGCTACGAGAACCTTCTTCATCGTCAAGGAATAATCCCATCTCGCCAAAGAAGTCTCCAGCATTCAGATAAGCGATAATGATATCGCGACCATCATCATCTTCGATTAAAATTGTGACTGAACCCTTCACAATATAGTAAAGGGAGTCGCTGCTGTCGCCGGCATAAATAATTGTGCTTTTAGCACTATAACGGCGACGATGACATAGAGACAAAAATTTGTCTAAGTCTTTAATTTTGGGTGTAGGTGTAGTAATAGCAACCATAAACAGGGTCCAACAACTTATGTTAATAACATCCTATTATTTTTAGTTTTCATTATGACCCTAAAATTCCCTTTATTCTAGCTAGTCAATTGGTTAAGTGCTTAAACTATGATGCCTGTCCATTTTTTTAGAGTCAGACAGCTAATTTAAACGTGAAAACATTCGCAATAAAATAATAAGGATTCAAAAACTATGTTAGTCTTCATCTCTCGTTATTAACTATACAAGATAGCTCGTTGAGTAATAATTATGCAAGCACGTGTTAAATGGATTGAAAATGCTATGTTTCTTGGAGAGTCTGGTACTGGTCATACAGTAGTGATGGAAGGCTCTCCTGATGACGGTGGGCGTGAGCTTGGTATTCGTCCAATGGAGATGTTGCTGTTAGGGATGGGAGGGTGTTCTTCAATTGATGTGATTTCTATTTTAAAGAAGGCGCGTCAGCAAGTTAGTGACTGTTATGTGGAAATTAGTGCTGAACGGGTAGATACAGTTCCAGCTACATTTAAAAAAATACATTTGCATTTTGTTGTAACGGGGAAAAATCTTAAAGAATCACATATTGAGCGTGCAGTAAATTTGTCTGCAGAAAAATATTGCTCCGTATCAATTATGTTAGGACGAGCGGGCGTTGAAATAAGTCATGATTATAAGGTATGTGAACAGGAATAATGTATGACTACATTATTAGAAAAACCAAAAAAAACTGCAGGTTTACGTCACGTTGCGTTGTTCGTTAAAGATTTGGCTGCATGTGAACATTTTTATGTCAATTTATTGGGTATGATAGTTGAGTGGCGACCTGATAGTGAAAATGTTTTTTTAACATCAGGTAATGATAATCTTGCGCTTCATAAGCGCCATACTGAAATTGATAAATCACAACAAAGGCTCGATCATATCGGTTTTATTATCGATGAAATAGAACAAGTTGATGTATGGTATGAATTTCTTCGTAAGCAAAATATTGTGATGTTATCTGAGCCTCGTACTCACCGTGATGGTGCCAGAAGCTTTTATTGTCTTGACCCTGACGGTACGACTGTCCAGATGATTTATCACCCGCCTATTTCTAAAGGTAAGTAAACACTTATTTACATGCTTTGTACTAATCATTACCCCAGCGGAACTTTTTTTACTGCTGGGGTTAATTGTTTAATCTTGGTTTCAAGTAATGTAGTTATTCGTTAGTCACTTTTTTCCTAACATGGGGGGCTAACCAGGAGGCCAATGCATATTTCTCCCACCTATTACATGAAGATGGATATGAAAAACAGTTTGTCCTCCTTGACTGTTACAGTTCATCACCAGCCGATAACCTTTTTCAGCAATATTCTCATCCTGTGCTAAACGTTTAGCTACCAAAAGCATATGGCCAAGTAGTGCTTGATGTGTATTATCTGCTTCATTGATGCTACTGATATGGGCTTTGGGGATTACGAGCAAGTGATGGGGAGCTGCAGGGGCTATATCACGAAAAGCCAGTGTTAGCTCATCCTCATAAACAATCTGAGCATCAAGCTCACGATTGATAATTTTACAAAAAATACAAGACACAGACTTAATCCTTTTGTCCTAAATTAAATTTCAGAAATAAACGTTAACCTACACTGAAGAGTCAAACAACAGTTTGATTGAAAAGGGTGTTTTGGAGCAGACATTGAAAAACGATATCCACGATCTTGGCTTAGTCATTGATGCAGGTACGCCCATTATCGTTATAGAGTCATACGACGAGCTTCGTGTGCTTGAGATGATGACTCGTTTAGCAATGAATCGTGGCTTAGTGCTGTTTACCTGGAGTGTAACAGAGGGGTTAAACCGGCTGGGATTTGGACATGGCTCTGATAATGAAGCAATCACTGAGCCTGATGATGTTTTAGCCCATATCAAAAAAGAAACAGTTCCTAGCCTTTTTGTGCTGTGTGACTTCCACCCTTTTCTTCAACCAAATGAGCACCGAAATATCCGTTTATTAAAAGATATAGCGCTACAGCACTCTCAACTACGGCATACTGTCGTGCTTTTAAGTCATGCATTAGACTTACCCCCCGAGTTAAAGCGGCTTGGTGCTCACTTTGAGCTATCACTACCAACAGATGAGCAGCTATTAGCTATGGTAAGAGAGGAAGCTAACAACTGGTCTAAAAAGAATCTTGGACGAAGAGTCAAAACCGATAGTAAGACGCTGGATAAACTGGTCAGTAACCTGCGCGGTTTGAGTTTAAATGAGGCACGACAGCTGACGAGAGGTGCAATTTTTGATGATGGTGCAATTACGGTTGATGATTTGCCGGAAGTGAATAAGGCAAAGTTTTCGCTGATGGATATGGAAGGTGTTTTGAGTTTTGAGTATGAAACTGCGCATTTTTCTGAGGTCGGTGGGTTAAGTGCATTTAAAGCCTGGTTAAGCCAACGAAGAACAGCATTTCTACAGCCATCAGAGCAGCAGGACGTACCCAAAGGCGTGATGTTGCTGGGTGTTCAGGGGGGAGGTAAAAGTTTGGCTGCAAAAGCTGTAGCGGGGATGTGGGGAATTCCCTTGCTGAAGATGGATTTTGGAGCGCTTTATAATAAATATATTGGTGAGACTGAGCGCAATATTAGAGAGGCCCTAAAACTTGCTGATGTGATGTCACCCTGTGTGTTATGGATGGATGAAATTGAAAAAGGCATAGCTGTAGGGCGGAGTGATGATGGCACCTCAAAGCGCATACTAGGCACATTATTAACATGGATGGCTGAGCGCAAAAAAGCGGTATTTGTCGTCGCAACTTCAAATGATATAACACAATTACCACCAGAGCTGATTCGGAAAGGGCGCTTGGACGAGATTTTCTTTGTTGATTTACCCGATGCTGAAGTACGTCGAGAAATTTTCGGCATTCATTTTAATAAGCGTAGTATTGAATCAGAGTCTTATGACTTAGATACTTTAGTGGAGCTTACAAATGGTTTTTCGGGTTCAGAAATTGAGCAAGTTATTGTGGGAGCACTTTACTCAGCCAAGGCGAGTGATGAACTGCTTCAACAGTCACATCTGGAAAAAAATATTCAATCAACAAGCCCTCTTTCTGTAGTAATGGCGGAAGATATAGCAATGTTACGGAACTGGGCGGAGAGCAGGACGGTTCAGGCTCAGTAAGTGCTTACCTGTATATCCTAAAATAGTCGTATTATTAATAAAATCCTCAATGAAGGTTAACTTGCATCTGAGAGTTGGCCTTCTTCATGGTGCTTTTCATTGGTTATCGTGCTTTTTTCTTGTCCTTCATTGTTTTGCTCCATGGGTATTTGTTGGTTATGCATTTTGATTAATGCTGACTGGGCTTCGTGGATAAAGTTTTTGTAATGAGTTATTTGTTCAGCAGAGTTTAAATAACCCATTATTTTCTTTGAGCGAGAAAGAGATAAAAGCTTTAAATTTATAGGGGTTCTGAGCTTTGATTCAAACTCTAAAAGAGGAAACAAAAAGTGGATGTATCCATGCTCTTTCTCATAATTCATAATGTATAGTTTTGCTCGGTCTATCTCTTTTTTATATTGGTTAATAAGTCGTTGGTAGTGAGTTGCGCCACTAAAATGGGGTAATATTTCATCTGAGTAGGTAATGGCAAGTAAAAATGCGAAGGCGCCTATAACGCCCCCCAGCCAACTCGGTAAAAAGCCCATTAAACTCGCAATAAAAATAAAGCAAAGTAAACTAAAGCATAAATACCATATATTTTTTATTAGCTTAGATACTCTTATTTCTGTTGTATTTGGCAGGTTGTCAAGGTCTAACTGGGTTAAGTCAAAAAGTTGTAGTGTTTCTGTAGCTTGAATAAATTGAGGTGAGTTTTTCGAGATATGTGATGTTTGCATAAATGACATCATCAGATCTGTATTACAGTCCATGTGGTCAGTTCCTGTAAAATCAAGAATAGTATAGATATACCCTTCACGAATGATTTCTAGGTTTTGTTATCTTCACGCCTCACCCCAATCACCTATTAATATAGGCTCATGGGGCTTCGCCACTCGATGGCCGCACCTAAAAACCATTCGTATTGGGTATAGTTGTAGCAATCATAGTTGTAATGCCCCTAGTTGAAGTTAGGAACAATAATCTATAGTTCTAATAATAGAAAAATATCCAGTGATATCATAGCTTCTATAAATATAGGATGAATAACTCATAGGACTTGGTTTATTTGGTCGCTGTCGATTTCTACAAGAAAAATAGGTTGTTGCGATAATGTTAAATAAAAAATACGTGTATTTGATGATTATGTATATGCTGCCTGTCTTTTGTGTAGCCGAAGAACTTATGAGTAATCGGTTTGATATTTACACGTTTCAGGAAACAGCCCAGAACCCGATTACAATTAAGCTGGATACCTATTCAGGCGATAGCTGGGCTTTTAATGGTATAGCTTGGAAGTCATTAAAAGAAACGGGGAAAAAAAATAACTATGACTTTGCTAGTTATAAATTAAGTGTTACTGACTCAAAGAATGGAGTAGTTATTTTTCGATTTAGCCAACAAAACGGGTCTGCGTGGATTTATACTGATCATGGTTGGGAGTTTGTCGAAACTTCAACAGAATAATTGAATGTTTATTGGGTTTACATGACATTTTTTAATGGTTGAAGAAAAATGGTTAATGTATTGTTTTATTTAGGTTTTTATGGGTTGGTCTAGTTCGTGCTCTGCAGCAAGTGTCTTTCTAAATAACACTTGCTGGGGAGCAAAATATGAGATTGAAAAATTTATCACTGGCGCTTTGTGCGATATCTTCTTTTACATTGTCGTCATGGGTGCTTGCTGATGCGCAGCTTGTTTCTGGAGACATTGTTCTGGGCGTTAATGATGAAGCCCATTTGAATGTAGCTGATATAATGGGGGTTACAATTAATACAGGTTCAACAGGGTTAACTTATATCCCTGTTGGTGATGCCACATCACCTGGTTGTTTGTGTGAAGGTTGGGGTGTTTCTGTTGAAAATGGAGGCACTCATGTTGGGTATGCTAGTGTTGATAGTGGGGGTATATCTAATCTTACAGTCGATAGTTTTGTTTCAGATCCCACTACAGCGACATCTGTAGTGCATTTGACAGATATGCCAGGAGTGATGGTAACTCATGAGTTTATGCCTTTTGAAGGCGCGCCTGAAAATGCGTTTCGTGTTGCTGTAACGATTGCAAACACGACTGGTATGGACTTAATGGATACACGATATATGCGAGCGATGGATTGGGATGTGCCTCCTACTGAATTCTCTGAATTTGTTACTATTTTAGGATCAGATGCTGCCAATGTTTTAAGTACCAGTGATAATGGTTTTGCAGTACCTGATCCAACATTAATTCCTTTAACTGATATCGGTCCTTGTGGTGTTGATACTGATTTCGTTAAGTGTGGTCCTGATGATCATGGGGCTGGGTTTGTATTTGGCTTTGGAGATTTGGCTGATGGTGAGACGGTAACATTTGATATCTTTTATGGTGCAGGTGAGGATGAGGCTGAAGCAATATTTGTTTTAGGTGAAATTGGTGCAGAAGTGGTTTCGCTTGGCTACTCTAGTATTTTTGATGATATTTTAGGTGAGTCTGTTCCAAATGTTGATTCACCTGTATTTTTCTTTGCTTTCTCTGAAGTTGGTGGTGATATTATTTTCCCTGATCCAACACCAGATCCTATTCCTACACCAGAGCCTGGTAGCTTAGGTGTTCTAGCATTGGGATGTTTAGGATTAGGTTTATTCCGTCGTCGCCGTAACTAATAGTTGTTAAACTACTTTGCTGAATAAAAATAGATGCCTTTTAGGCATCTATTTTTATTTTTAATATTAATTTTTTATTGGCGTTTTAGTTAGTGGTAATAGTTGTATTGTTTTGTTAATAAATATGTAGCAGTAATGTTTATGTTTTTTACAGTTGGCATTTTTAGGTTTTTATATTAAATGCTAACTATCTGAATTGTAAAAAAATATACTGTCTGGCCTAAAACATGCCCTTTTAGTTAGAAAAGTTAACTGTATAACTCACTGGCTAAGGGAAATGTAATGAGACTAAAACACTTACCGTTGTGGCTGGTAATAAGTATCTTGTCACCACATGTTGTTTCGTCAACGATCAAAACGTTGCCATATAGTCATCCCTATTCATTTAGTCAACAGCAACTCATTAATGAAGCAAAACAGTTATTGCAAAATAAGCAATATACTCAGGCGAAGGTTGTTATTGAGCGACTTTATGAGAATTTCCCTGAGAATGTTAACTACTACATTTTGTTAGCTGAAGTATATCTGCATCAAAAAAAACATACTGAAATGCATGAACTGCTCAGCAAAGGAGTAGATAATTACCCTAAAAACGCAAGACTACATGCTGCTATCGCTAGGAGTTTCTCTTTACAACAAAAACACCAGCAAGCTTTGCGTCACTTACTTATTGCAGAAAAGCTAGATCCTACATTATTTGTTGCTCAGATTGATGTGGGTGACTTATATATGAATGTGTTCAATAAGCCTGGATTAGCTGTTGATTATTACAAGCGTGCAATTGCACTTTTTCCCAGTCATGGGGGGGCACATTTTGCACTTGGGGCAGCGTTACTAAGGCTTGAAAAGTATGATGAAGCTGAGAAAAGTCTACTTAGATCCAACCAACTATCTCCAGATCGAATTGAACCATTTTGGGCATTGGCGCAAAGTGCCTATTTACAGGGCCATTTTGTAGAAGCCATTAACCGTACAAAAACATTGCTGAGTAAATTTCCCAAATACTCTAGCGCTTTTATTTTGCAGGGAGATAGCTACTTATTACAAAGAGATTGGAATAACGCCTTGAAAGCCTACGAAAATGTAGAAGAAGATAATAGTAGTAATTTGTTGGCAAAACTAAAAATAGCAAGAGTTTACTTTCTTAGTGGTCAGTATCAAAAAGCATTGACGGCTTACCAATCGTTGCAGGAAGAAAACCCTGAAAATTCTGAAATTTATTTTCATTTAGCTAGTTTGGGGCTTAGCCAGAAACAATTGGTTTCTATAGACCGTACATCAGAGTGGGGACGTACAGCAGTGATGCTTGATCCTGAAAATAAGAAATATCGGCAGTTACTAGCATGGATTTATCATGCACAAGGTAAAATACCTGAAGCACTTAACTTAATTAAGGAATATGTGTCGGAACAGTCAGGGGATGCAAATATTAACTATCAAGCAGGTATTCTTTACCGTGATTTGAAAAATTTAGAGAAGGCAAAGTATTTTTTACTACAAGCATTGTCTATCAATCCTGATATGAAAGATGCTGAACAAGCATTAGAACAGTTGTAAGTATCAAGTACAAAATATGCGCTTTTTAAAGCGCATATTTTGTATTTAAAAAGGGCGAACAACGGCAAGTATAATAATACCTAATAGTAAAAATACAGGTATTTCGTTAAAAATACGGTAGTAAGTATGGTTACGTTTGTTTGCGTTATTTTGAAATAGCTTGACAAAATATCCACAAATAAAGTGGTAAATTACCAGTAATACAATTAATGAAAGCTTTGCATGAATCCATCCCATTTTTAGGTAGGCTTGCCAGTTATAACTTAATAGCCATACTCCAAATACTAAGGTTGCAATCATTGCTGGCGTAGTAATGCCACGATATAATTTTCGTTCCATCGTTTTAAAATAGGTTTGACTTGTTGTATCTTCAGCCATAGCATGATAAACAAACAGTCTTGGTAGATAAAATAATCCTGCAAACCAACACACCATAGCAATTAGATGTAAAGCTTTAATCCAGAGCATAATACTCCCTTAAGCATTGGTGAAAAATCAGTGTTTGAATTGATAGAATCGTTCGATTGCTTTACGTGTGATAATACCATTTATTCTATTAATCATTGGTGCCCTCACACTGGTAATGTACAGGGCTTCAACTTGTGTTTGATCGAGTTTCTCTAATGCTTCATGCAATGTGGCCTGAATATAGAGAGGAGTAATATCTTTACGCTCACCAGGTAGTGCCAGTAAATCTATAGTGTCACTCTCAGATTCATCGTTAGCTTCCTCTTGAGTTTGCCCAAGATATCGGGCTAAGTCTGCAGCCAGTAAAATAGCCTCTGGTTTATTGGTATCAATGACAATCCAGATTGGATTCGTTGTGAGTGCCTGACTAGCCTCTTCGTAGGTGCAGTGGCGTGCCAAACGCACAAACTGTCGTTCCATAATTGATGACACACCTGTACGCTGAAGTGCTTGAGATAAAGGATCATTTCGAAAGTTCAAGCCTTGCGCTTGTAACTGAGTTAAAAACACTGAAGGTTTTTTAAAAAAGTATTTGCTGGTCATACTTGCAACAACAATGACCAGCATGGCGGGTAAAATGATATGTGGATTTTGCGTCAGCTCTAGTACTGCCATAAGTGCAGCCAATGGCGCTTGTAGCACAGCGCCCATCATTGCCCCCATACCCAGCATGGCATAGAAACCACTAGGTGAGCCAGAAGAGTCTGTTAAATATGCACCTGCAATACCTAGTGCTCCACCAAGCGATGCGCCTATAAACAGTACTGGCCCTATAAGTCCACCTGGTAGTCCCAGGCCACAGATTGTGCCGCTCACGAGTAACTTGCCAATAACCAGAAAGCAAAGTAATTGCAGGGGGATAATACCTGACAGTGTCATATTCACGGTATCATAGCCAACCCCCATAATTTCAGGAAGGATCGCCCCAGAAATAGCGGTTAATAAGCTAGCAAGTATAATGCGTTGCCAAAGTGGTCGAGTGCGAAGCTTACAGCTTAATTGAACTAAATGAGTGAAACATGCGGCTAGTATTCCCGCCAGAATTCCAACGATGACCACCAGAGGCAGTTCCCAAAGTGAGGCGAGAAACATGGGAGGAACACTGAACGCAGGTGCCATGCCATACACCATTTCAGAAAGTACAGCTGCTGTGACTGCAGCTAGAATAACAGGTGTAAATCCGGCAATAGTATACTCCATCATAATCACTTCCATAGCGAAAATGACGCCTGCAATAGGCGTGTTAAATGCTGCAGAAATAGCACCTGCAGCACCACAGCCTACCAGTGTACGAATACTGTTGTTTGGTAACTTTAACCACTGGCCCAGCAAACTACTACATGCTGCACCAAGGTGCACGGCAGGGCCTTCGCGTCCAACAGGTTGTCCAGAAATAATAGCAAGACTGCCACCAAAAAATTGAACCAGCATATTTTTAATAGGTAAATGGCCTTGATGATAACTGAGCCGCTCGATCACATGGGTAATACCTACACGTAGATATTTGGGTTTTACTCTATAAAGGGTGATTAAAATTAGCATACCAACAAAAAGTGGTAATCCTATGCGTTCGACTAAAGTCAGGCCTTCAAAGTTTTCGTCATCAAAATTGGGCAATATGTGTTGTAAAGGTAACTCAACGGCATGACGAAACAGAATAACGACCATGCCGGAAAATAAACCAGAGAAAAAACCTAAAATTGCAAGCTGAGGCAAAGCATTGACATCTGCAACTTGATGTCGGAAGCGTTCCAGTGTAGGTAAACGAAATCTATCCTTTAACATAGTTAACCAAGAGTATATTGAATAAATGCGTTAATCGCAGGTTAAGCAAGTAACGCATAAAGTGTCTAAAACGTTTTGCGTATACTTCACTCAAGTGTTTATCAGACGCTGGGGCGATTATTGTAGCGCCTGATTTGTTCTAGCAGAAAATCAAAATGCTCATAGTGGTTATGCGTATTTCCTTAATTTTAATGAGCGCTTTCCTTAGCGTTATCGATCAATGTTGCCTTTAATGTATATGATGATAGTTAGGTAATTTACTCGGCGTACTGAAAGTAGGCACTGTGCAGTGGCAATCATCTTTTTTTAAGCTAAGTGTCTAATAAATTAGTGCCCCTATTTAGATTATTAACGGGTATATTATCGTGTTCGTCATTTACTTTGAATGACTACATGAGAGTTTTCTTCGTTGTATACTAATTGAATACCTTCAGGATAATTTATTGATTAATGCTAAAATACATTTTCTCAAGGATATGGTTTACTTTAGCTTGTGCAAATAGAGGTTGGTGTGAAAAGAATTGGTATTGTGGGTGGGACTGGATATACCGGTGCTGAGTTATTACGTTTATTGTTAGCTCATCCAGAAGCAGAGGTTGTTACTATCACTTCTCGAGCAGAGCAGGGGCGAGAAGTCGCTGAACTCTATCCTAATTTACGTGGAATAACATCATTACGCTTTGATCGTCCAGATGATGCACCTTTGGCTGACTGTGATTTGGTTTTTTTCGCGACTCCAAACGGTGTGGCAATGAAGCAAGTACCAGGTCTATTGGCTCAAGGAGTACGGGTGATTGACTTGGCTGCTGACTTTCGGCTGCATGACGCAAATCAGTGGGCTGAGTGGTATGGACAACCTCACCATTGCCCAGAGTTACTTGATTTTGCCGTGTACGGGCTTCCTGAAGTTAATCGCCAGCTTATTCAAGAGGCTCAGTTGGTTGCAAACCCTGGCTGTTATCCAACAGCGGTTCAATTGGCTTTGCTTCCACTTATCAAGCATAAGTTAGTTGATTTGCAGTCATTGATCGCAGATACCAAGTCTGGGGTGAGTGGTGCAGGGCGTGGAGCAAACGTAGGCACTTTACTTTGTGAGACCAGCGAGAACTTTAAAGCCTATGGTGTTGCTGGGCACCGGCACTTGCCTGAAATTGTACAAGGGTTAGCTCAAGCGGGTCAGGTTGATATACAACAAGTTGCTTTGACATTTGTACCTCACTTGACACCCATGATTCGGGGTATTCATGCCACATGCTATGGTAAGTTGTCAGTAGCTGGGACAAACTTGCAAGAACTGTTTGAGCAACACTATATACATGAGCCTTTTGTTGACGTGATGCCTGCCAGCAGCCACCCTGAAACAAGAAGTGTTAAAGGCAGTAATCTTTGTCGTATAGCGGTTCATCAACCACTTCAGAAAGACACTGTAGTGGTGTTATCGGTTATAGATAATTTGGTTAAAGGGGCTGCAGGTCAGGCAGTTCAAAATATGAATATCATGCTCGGGTTTCCAGAGCAATTGGGCTTACAGGTAACGGCAGTACTGCCCTAGATTGCAGGAGAGATTATGACTGCGGTAAAAGGAAGCAAACAAGAACGTTTGGTAGTTGTTCCATACCATCCTGTCAGACGACTACTGGCGCATTTATTATATTGGTTAATACTATTGGCTGTTGGGGCTGCAAGTTTTTACATCGGACAGTTTGTGGGTGTTGAGGCTAAATATGCGGTGGAATATGAAACAGGACAGTTGAAAGATTTAATTGATGATCAGGATGATAAAATAGCTGATTTGACGCAGAAGCTTGCGGTAATGGAGCGGAGTCGACAAATAGACCAGCATACTAATGAAAGTATTCGCCAGCATTTACGCAAGTTACAGGCAGAAAACCTTGAGCTAGAGCAGGAAGTGAGCTTTTTAAAAAGCATCATGCAGCCAACGGATCAAGCTAAGGGCTTGAGTATACAAAAGTTCGAGCTGAAGGCTACGGACAACCCACGTCAGTTTCGGTATAAGTTAAGGCTTACTCAAATAGCTAAACGTCACAACAAGCTTAATGGTTTTGCCAGTGTGACTATTATTGGTAAGAAAGCTGGTATTCATCAAGAAATACCACTAAGTGAAATTTCAAAAAATGTAGAATCAAAAGACATCAAGCTTGGTTTTGTATACTACCAGGAAATACCCGGCCCGGATGGCCATTTCGGCATCATGGATTTACCTGAAGGGTTTGAGCCTGAGTATGTATTGGTAGAAGCACGTAAAACAGGCGCTAACGCCAAACGGGTAGAAAAGAAATTTATGTGGAAGAAGGAGGCCCAGTTAAATGTGGGGCAAGGGTAATAAAAGAAAAAGTACAAGCATTGATAAGCATGGCGAAAACATAACACTAATATCTAAAGGCACTGTTCTGTTTGGGGATATACAGTTTACCGGTGCTTTGCAAATAGAAGGACGAGTCAAGGGTAATGTCACTGGGCAGGATGGCTTGGTTCGCTTGGCTGATCAAGGCATTGTTGAAGGTGATATCAAAGCGCCTAATGTTGTCATTAACGGTACTGTGACAGGAGATCTTTACTCATCTGACCATTTAGAGTTGGCTTCAAAAGCTATTGTAGCTGGTAACGTCTATTACAATCAGATAGAGATGGTGAAAGGGTCACAGGTGAATGGTAGCCTTGAGTATTGCCCAAAAGCAGATGATAAGGTCAAGAAAAAAACGGTAGCAGCGTTGACGGTAAAAGCTCAAGCTGTAGCGGAAGGGGCATCGTAAAGGAAGTCCTGAGACTTAGTGTGGTAAATTGCCTAGTTGACTTGCTGCAGTCTGGAAAATGTTTCTTGTAATAAGTCAGGAAAAAGTTGACGGAAACACTTGGTTACTTGGATAATATTCATTCAGGGTTGCAATGATGGATGTGGAGCATAAATGACCGTTGAGACTTTTGACCCAAATGAAACTGTTGCCATCAACTTTTCAGCTGCTGCAGCCGCTAAGGTGAAAGACTTAATTGAAGAGGAAGGTAATGATCAACTGAAACTGCGTGTCTTTGTGACGGGCGGTGGTTGCTCAGGCTTTCAGTATGGTTTTACCTTTGAAGAAGATATGGCTGATGATGATACTCAGGTTGAGCGTGATGGTGTGCTGCTTGTAGTGGACCCTTTGAGTTTTCAGTATCTGGTTGGTGCTGAAGTTGACTATCAAGAGGGTCTGGAAGGCTCACGATTTGTGGTCAATAATCCAAACGCAGCGACTACCTGTGGTTGTGGTTCATCTTTCTCTATATAGAATTTAGTGTAACTTGCTTCTCTCTTCTAAACAGTACATAACAAAAGAGAGCATACCCTATGCTCTCTTTTGTTATGTTTGCTTGATAAGTGAAATAAATGTCATTCTTCCCTAACTGCTAAGGCAATAGGCTTCAGGGATAATAAATCGCACCTAATACTCTAGGTCCTTTAGCATTGGTAACGCTAGGGATGTTTCCTGTTTTATGATTTAGCGTTTGTTTTGCCAGCCAGGCAAAAGCAATGGCTTCCAACCAATTAGCAGGGATACCTTGTTCATCTGTTGTATATGCTTGATAGCCGATAGGTAATTCTTGGGAAAAAATATTTAGCAAAAATTTGTTGTAAGCACCACCACCACAAATAAAAATATCACCAGGGCCTATACCGTACTGTTGGATTGCTCCAATAATACTTTTGACCGTTAAATAAGTGAGAGTAGTTTGTACATCATTAGCACTATATTTTGAATAATCACGTAAGTATTGATTAAGCCAAGAAGTATTGAAATGCTCCCGACCAGTGCTTTTGGGAGGAGGGATGTGGAAGTAAGCGTCCTGCAAAAAGTGGCCTAAAAGTTCTGGAATGCACTGGCCAGATAATGCCCACTGCCCATCTTTATCAAAGTTTAGGCCTAAGTGTTGTGTACACCACTCATCTAATAGCACATTTCCTGGACCAGTATCGAAACCTCGGACATCAAGTTCGGTAGATTTTGTGAGTGGTGGTAACACCGTAACATTTGCCATACCGCCAATATTGACTATATAGCGAGTCGTGTCAGGGTGACTGAGAGCATAAGCATGATAGGCAGGAACAAGTGGTGCACCTTCTCCACCTGCAGCAATATCTCTCCGTCGAAAGTCCGCAACTGTGGTGATACCTGTAGATTCAACAATAATATTCGGGTCACCTATTTGGTGGGTAAAGCCTAACTGAGGATAGTGCCGTATAGTTTGCCCATGGCTACCGACAGCTTTAATTTCTGAGCTATTGATACTAGAGCTGCTGAGTAAATCTTTAATGAGTTGAATACTGAGTAAAGCAATGTCTAAATCAGCTTGCGCTAGCAAGTGCACATCATAGTGTGTTGCATGGCAAAGAGTATGTAGTTGGTGACGAAGAGAGTCGGTATAAGGTTGATGAGCTGAATTTAGAAGTTTGCCTGGTGAAGATGTCAAGTCAACTAGGACGGCATCAAGGCCGTCCAAGCTAGTTCCAGACATTAAGCCAATATATAAGTTGGATTCCATTTACTCTTGTTTCAGTGCTATAGCCGTATTTTCTGCATTTTTAAGCAATGACAGCATACTTTTGGCTTGTTGTTTAAAGTTTGCTAGCTCTTTACGTGCAATCGGCATAGCCTTGGGCAGTTTAACTTTTAGTGGATCTTTGTGTACACCACTGACACGGAACTCATAGTGTAAGTGTGGTCCTGTAGCTAGCCCAGTAGCACCAACAGCACCAATCACATCACCTTGCTGAACTCTGGTTCCAACACGAATGCCTTTACCAATACGATTCATATGTGCATAAAGTGTACTGTATTGTTCGCCATGCTGCAGAATAACCACTTTTCCATAACCGCCTTTTCGCCCTGCAAATACCACCTTGCCATTCCCTGCAGCACGAATTGGAGTACCCCGAGGGGCTGCATAGTCAACACCTTTATGTGCACGAATACGGTTTAGAACAGGGTGTTTGCGGCCTAGACTAAAGCGAGAACTTATACGTGAAAACTCGACAGGTGTCCGAATAAAGGCTTTGCGCATGCTACGACCTTCTGGAGAGTAAAAGTCGTTTGCGCCTTCAGAGTCAGTATAATTAATCGCAGTAAATGTTTCGCCACGATTGCTAAATTCTGCTGCGAGAATGTTGCCATCACCTATTTTTTCACCATCAAGGTATTTCTCTTCATAAACAACTTTGAAGGAATCCCCTTTACGAATATCGAGAGCAAAGTCGACATCCCATGCAAAAATATTAGCTAATTGCATGGTCATCTTATGAGATAAACCTGCTTTCCGGCTAGCTAGAAAGAGGGAGTGGTTAATTTTGCCTGAAGCGACTTTGGCACGAACATTGGGCTTGAGCTTTATTTTTTCTGCACGATAGCCATTGTCTGTCGCCGTAAATAAAATACTTTCCAATTTATTACGGACAAAACGTACTTTCTCTAGTTTGCCATTGAATGAGTATACCTCTAAAGACTGACCTGGCCGGATTTTCGCTAATGATTTTCCTTCTGGACCACTATTAATCAGGCTGTAAAGCTTAGATACGCCTAAACCATGGCGAGAGAAAATGGAAGATAAAGTGTCTCCTGCGTTCACTTTGATTGTAAACCAACTGCCTTGTGTTTGATCGGCTATTTGATGTGCTGGTTTGGGGTGAGGCTGGCTTTGGAGGATAGTGTCTTCTGGTTTAGGGTTTGTTAAAGCGGAAGGTTGGGATACTGATACTGGCAGCATCACGTCATCAGGGTTATCAATACCTAAGTCTACATGAATGGGTTTATCGGCTTCAGTTACCGTATCTACTTGGGTTTTCAAAGCAGGTTTTACAGATGCATCATCCGTTTTTTGTACAGTCGCTATTTGCCCAGTGTTAACGCCTGAGTCTTTAGATATAGGTGTTGTAACAGAAGTTACCGAAACGGTTTGATCAACTGCTTGCTGTGCGGAAACAGTAGTATTGTTGGATGATTCTGTTTTATCTGCTGGAAGAAAGCCAATTGAAAACCCTATCCCTACGGCAAGTGCGCCAGCAATCACCAAATGCTGTCTTGGAAATCGCTGTTTTCCTGTTACTGTTAAATCAGCTTTTTTCATGATGTTCTTACAGCGCCTTGTTCAGTGATAGGTGTAAATGCCCAAAGTATAAACAAATATTCAAATGTGATGTAGTCGAAAAAAGCTTATATCAAAAAGTCTTAATACAACGTAGATCGTTTA
Organism: Zooshikella ganghwensis; assembly: GCF_018263875.1. Taxonomy (NCBI): domain Bacteria; kingdom Pseudomonadati; phylum Pseudomonadota; class Gammaproteobacteria; order Oceanospirillales; family Zooshikellaceae; genus Zooshikella; species Zooshikella ganghwensis. Next base: position 2,281 of record NZ_JAEVHG010000016.1, on the reverse strand, counting down.
ATTACTAAAAAATTCCATTAAGTTGTTGAAAATGAAGACTAAAGCGACTTTAGTGCTAAAAAAAACCGTTTGTCGACTTTTCATGGTTGTCATATTTTTTTCATAAACTGCATTATTTATCTGACGAGTAGACTTAAGATGAGACACACCTTTCGTGTTTGATAGGCCAAGTGACTTATTAGGTACTACTAATAATGTATTGTGGAGTAATGAGTCGTTTATTTCTTCTTAATACATAATGAAACGTTTATTAATTGATATGGTATTTGTCTTGAGTGATCTTACTCAATGAGTAGTTTTCAACATTAGCTAAGTTGAAATACTGAACATTGGTTAAGGCTATGGCTTTATGCGCCTAGGGCCATTAAAATTAGTCGCTTTATTATCAGGCAAGACGGAATATAGGGTTGAACAATGTCTGCGGATCAAAATCCACTGATTGATGATTTAACAAATAGACAGCTGATCGCTCAGATGACGGCTGAGGATCAATTACATGCTCACTTAAATGAGCAGTCCCGAACTGTCTATTGTGGCTTTGATCCTACTGCTGACAGTTTACACATTGGTAGTTTGGTTCCTCTTTTAGCTTTACGTCGTTTCCAGCTTGCTGGGCACAAACCTGTCGCTTTGGTGGGTGGGGCTACAGGTATGATTGGTGACCCTAGTTTTAAGGCGGCTGAACGTAAGCTCAATACACCTGAAATTATTCAAGAATGGACTGAAAAAATTCGTCAGCAAGTTTCAAGATTTATAGATTTTGATAGTGGGGCTGCACAAGCGCTTGTGGTTAATAACTATGAATGGACAAAGCAGCTTGATGTTCTGACATTCTTACGAGATGTTGGGAAGCATTTTGCCGTGAATATGATGATTAACAAAGAATCTGTTAAGCAACGTATTCAACGTGAAGGGGAAGGTATTTCTTACACTGAGTTTTCATACATGCTGCTGCAGTCATACGACTTCGCTGAACTTTACAAGCAGTATGGTTGTTCCGTGCAGATTGGTGGTAGTGACCAGTGGGGTAACATCACGGGTGGTATTGATTTAGCACGCCGCCTGCATAATGCGCAGGTTTATGGTCTGACACTACCTTTGATTACTAAATCAGATGGCACTAAGTTTGGTAAAACTGAGGCTGGCACAGTTTGGCTGGATGCAAATAGAACATCGCCTTATGCATTTTATCAGTTTTGGATAAATACAGCTGATGCTGATGTATACCGCTTTTTAAAGTATTTCACGTTTCTGCCAGTAGAAAACATTGTGCAAATTGAGTTGGAAGATGGTCAGGCTCAAGGCCCAAAGCAAGCTCAAAAAATACTAGCTCGGGAAGTTACACGTCTAGTGCATGGTGATGAAGGATATAAAGCGGCTGAGCGAATCAGTCAGGCACTCTTCAGTGGAGAGCTTGATGCATTATCAGAAAGCGACTTATTACAGTTAAAGCAAGATGGTCTTCCTTGTACTTTGCTTAATGAAGCAGAGCTTAAAGACAAATCACTTATCCAGTTGTGTGTAGAGGGTGAGCTTGCTAGCTCAGGCAAGCCGGTTAAAGATGCGTTAGGACGAAAAGCTATTCTGGTTAACGGTCGTCCTCTGACAATGGAAGACAACATGAAAGCTGAAGAAGTCTTCTCTGAGAGGTATGCCTTGTATGGCCGCTTCTTTATTATGCGTATGGGTAAGAAGAAGTATCACTTATTTGAGTGTGCCTGCTGAGTTAGTTTGGTTTATAGCGATACACATTATCTTTGCTAAAAGCTTTATTGCTAGGGTGTTTTTTTATTAGTTACTTTGAATTATCAACAGTATATTGCTATGAAAAAAATGCCTTAGAAACTTCACAGAGTTTCTTGCTTGATAAGCTTTAGTATTTATACTTATAAATTACCAGCAGAAAGGAGTTGACCTTTCAGGTGAGCTCCTTATAATGCGCCCTCACTTCAGCGGTAACGCTTTTCAAGTCCCCGACGCCCAGAGGGTTTCACCGAATATAGATGGTGAGTAAGTCTCTTTTGATGTGCGTCAAACGTCGTTCAATAGGATGACAAAAAAGAGGGGGTTGACAAGGTTATCGAACGCGCTAGAATGCGCGGCCGCTGAGAGGCGAGTTGGGTTGTGATTGAGGTTGAAATAAAATTCAACACGCAGCTTGACAAAACAAGGCGAGGCAGTAGAATAGCCGGCCTTGGTTGAGACCAGCGCTTAACCAAAGTTCTTTAACAAATGATCAAGTAATTCGTGTGGGTGCTTACGATGACGGATTAGGATACTG
>NZ_JAEVHG010000015.1:0-149795 GCF_018263875.1 Zooshikella ganghwensis | reverse complement strand
AGGTTTATGCTTGACGACGATAGCGAGTGGGCACCACCTGATTCCATCCCGAACTCAGAAGTGAAACTGCTCAGCGCCGATGGTAGTGTGGCGTTTCGCCATGTGAGAGTAGGACATCGTCAAGCGCATATTGGAAGCCCTGGTACACCGTGCCAGGGCTTTTTGCTTTCTGACTTGAGGCTTGATTTTTTGAACTCTCGCTGCTTTGTAAAGATAAATTTTTGCTAGTGCTCTCTTTACCTTGGATTTTATCTTTACTCTTCTCATCTTTATTTGTCTTTTGTTGCCTTATAACTCTTTCCTCACTTATTCTTGTACACTTTCCTTTATATATTCCCTCTCTATTTAGACTTGTGACATGAAGGCTCTTTTAGAAATATTAAGTGATGGCAAATTTCACTCTGGTGAGGCTTTAGGAAAAAGCTTAGGGGTGACCCGCGCTGCTGTATGGAAGAAGCTGAAAAGCCTGCAGTCTTTGGGGCTACGTTTAGACTCTATTCCTGGTAAAGGGTATAGAGTACAAAAAGGGGTTGAACTACTTGAGAAGCAAAAAATTACTAAAGAGTTAAGCTCAGATTTTGCTGAGACTTTAGAGATGGATTTTTTTGTCACGATTCCTTCATCAAATGATGTGGCTATGAGTAAAGCACGCTCAGGGATTAAAAAGAACTATTTTTGCTTTACTGAGCACCAAAGTGTGGGGCGTGGCAGGCAAGGAAGAACGTGGATAAGCCCCCTAGGAAATAATTTGTACTTTTCGACATTATGGACATTTTACAATGGCATTGCTGGACTGGAGGGGTTAAGTCTGGCGGTGGGGCTGGCTGTTGTAAAAGGGCTTGAACAACTAGGTGTTCAGCAGCTAACTCTCAAGTGGCCAAATGATGTGCTCTTAGGAGGAAAAAAAGCTGCAGGCATTTTGCTCGAAGTGATGGGTGATCCTGCTGGAGAGTGTCAGGTTATTATTGGGGTTGGTATAAATATAGATTTGCCAACTAATAATGAAGTAGAAAAAAAAATTAACCAGTCTGTTGCTGCGGTTAGTCAATATACCTCTAGGAAAATCAGCCGAAATAAACTTGCTGCTGTTTTAATAAGAGAGCTAAGTAAAGTCCTCTCTACATTTCAACGCGAAGGCTTTACTCATTTTCAGAGTGACTGGCAAAGTTATGATGCATTTTTTGATGAACCGGTAAACATCATTCATGGGCATCAATATGTTCCTGGGATTGCAAAAGGAGTTGATGTGTCTGGAGGGATAAAGGTGCTTACTGCGGAAGGTATAGTGGTATATAAAGGTGGTGAAGTTTCTTTGCGCAGAAGAACAGATTCCTATGGCTAATATATGGCAGCTTGATGCGGGCAACTCACGCATAAAATTGAGGGTTTTAGAAACTGGGCAGGTTACTTGCCTAGATACTTTTAACTCTGAAGATGCATTTATTAGCTATCTGTTAGAGAAAGCAGAAAATATTGATGAAATACAACTAGCGTGTGTTTGGAGTGAAGAGCGTAAGAAGAAATTTATTGAGATAATTAATAAAGAATGTTGCTGCAAGGTGAGAGTTGCAAAAGTAAAAAAAGAATTTGCTGGACTCAAAGTCGCATATAGAGATGAAACTAAGCTAGGCGTTGATCGCTGGTTAGCTATGCTCGCTAGCCATGCCTGGTATCCTAGTGAGGTTAGACTATTGGTTAGCCTTGGTACGGCAATTACAGTGGATGTTGTGGATAAAAAGGGTGAGCACTTGGGAGGGTATATTATTCCTGGCTTCCGATTATTGCATGAGTCATTAACTGAAAATACTGGACAAGTGAGGTTTACCAGTAATGGGTTGAATGATATGACATTAGGACAGTCAACAACTCAGGCTGTCAATAATGGTATTCGAAGGCTTGTCGTGAGTATGTTGAAATCCTTAATTGCGGATCAAAGCTTGCAAATTGATAGAGTCATTTTTGCAGGAGGAGATGCTGAATATGTTAAAGCATTATCACTTATTGATGCGGAAATTAAGCAAGATTTAATATTTGAGGGTCTTACACTGGCTTTTAGTAAACAGGACTAAGAATGCGCTGGATTTTTTTAACCCTATTATTAGCAAATGGTTTTTTGTATGGGTATTTTTGGTATCAAGGAAATCATAGCAGTCCTGTTCAAACTGAACCTGAGGTAACTGAAAGTATTTCTGAAGGTGAAGGAATTCAGTTATTAACTGAAGTGAATCCAGCAGGGCTTGAAAAGTTAGAGCAGAATAGTAAAGCGGTTGCGGTTCCTCAAAAAACACCTCATGAACCAGAGCGGTTTTGCATAGGACTAGGTCCTTTTACAGAAATTGCTCCCTTTAAAGAAGTTCAGCAGCGTTTTTTTGCGCTTGGTGTGCAGCCTGATGTTGAAAAACAGCACATTGAGACTGAGCCTGATTATTGGGTTTATATTCCTCCACAACCCTCAAGAAAATACGCGCTACGAAAATTGAAAGAATTACAAAAACAAAATATTGATAGTTACATTATTAATGATGGTGAATTGAAAAATGGCGTCTCACTGGGCTTATTCACCAAAAAAACCTCAGCTGATAAGTTGCAAAAGACAATTGCTCAAGCAGGCTATAACGTAAAAGTTAAGCGAGTAGAGCGCTTTAAAGATGAAATTTGGCTGATTTTTGCGCCTGACCAAGCTGATTTAGTGGGTGATCAAATCTGGGTTGAGATCGCAAAAAAATATCATTACATAGAAAAAAGAAGAAATCGTTGTAAACCCATTGCATCTTATATAAATATCCCTTAGAATTGCGCCCGCGATTGAGGGAGAGCCGGTATAGCTCAGTTGGTAGAGCAACTGACTTGTAATCAGTAGGTCCTGGGTTCGACTCCTAGTGCCGGCACCAAGCCTTAATTTAATCGCTCCTCTTTTGGTGGGGTTCCCGAGTGGTCAAAGGGATCAGACTGTAAATCTGACGCGCGAGCTTCGAAGGTTCAAATCCTTCCCCCACCACCAAATTTTTCACTATGATTGTTTAAGTGGTAATGTGCGGGCGTCGTATAATGGCTATTACCTCAGCCTTCCAAGCTGATGATGCGGGTTCGATTCCCGCCGCCCGCTCCATATTTTTCAGGTTGCTCATATAGCTCAGTCGGTAGAGCACTTCCTTGGTAAGGAAGAGGTCACCGGTTCAAATCCGGTTATGAGCTCCAGTTTTGAATGAAGAGGGTGGAACATGGTTCTACCCTTATTTGTGTTGAAGATCTTCGTCTGGTAGGAGATGGTCTCGATGGCTAAAGCTAAGTTTGAGCGTAATAAGCCGCACGTTAACGTGGGTACTATTGGCCACGTTGACCACGGTAAAACTACATTGACAGCAGCCCTGACTCGCGTATGCGCGGAAACGTGGGGTGGTGAAGTTAAAGCGTTCGATCAAATCGATAATGCGCCCGAAGAGCGTGAGCGTGGTATCACTATCTCAACAGCACACGTTGAGTATGATTCTCCAAACCGCCACTATGCACACGTAGACTGCCCAGGTCACGCCGACTATGTTAAAAACATGATCACCGGTGCTGCGCAAATGGACGGAGCTATCCTGGTTTGTTCTGCTGCAGACGGCCCCATGCCTCAGACGCGTGAGCACATCCTGTTGTCTCGTCAGGTAGGTGTTCCTTACATCGTCGTATTCCTGAACAAAGCAGACATGGTTGACGATGAAGAGTTATTAGAGCTGGTTGAAATGGAAGTGCGTGAGCTGTTGAACGAATATGAGTTCCCAGGAGACGACACGCCAATCATTACTGGTTCAGCGTTAATGGCGTTAGAAGGTAAAGATGACAACGAAATGGGTGTTTCTGCAGTGGTTAAACTGGTAGAAACATTGGATGAGTACATCCCACAGCCAGAGCGTGCCATTGATCAGCCTTTCTTGATGCCAATCGAGGACGTATTCTCAATTTCTGGTCGTGGTACTGTGGTAACAGGCCGTGTTGAGCGTGGTATTGTTAAAGTGGGTGACGAAGTAGAAATCATTGGCCTGCGTGACACTACCAAGACCACAGTAACAGGTGTAGAAATGTTCCGTAAGCTGCTTGACGAAGGTCGTGCAGGTGAGAACGTTGGTGCCTTGTTGCGCGGTACTAAGCGTGATGACGTTGAGCGTGGTCAAGTATTGGCTATCCCAGGCTCTATTACGCCACACACTAAGTTCGAGTCAGAAGTTTACGTACTAAGTAAAGAAGAAGGTGGACGTCATACTCCATTCTTCAAAGGCTATCGCCCACAGTTTTACTTCCGTACCACTGACGTAACAGGTGCATGTGAGTTGCCAGAAGGCGTTGAGATGGTAATGCCTGGTGACAACGTGCAAATGAAAGTGACATTGATTGCACCGATTGCGATGGAAGATGGTCTACGCTTTGCGATCCGTGAAGGTGGCCGTACTGTTGGTGCGGGTGTTGTTGCTAAGATTATCGAGTAAACCACTTTACAAAGAATGGTATGAGCTGCATAATGTGCGGCTCTGCCCTACAGATACAGGCCAGTAGTTCAATTGGTAGAGCACCGGTCTCCAAAACCGGGGGTTGGGGGTTCGACTCCCTCCTGGCCTGCCATTTAAAGTTTCCCGCAAGCTTGATGAGGCGCTTACTTCTATGAGTTCCAAAGCTGAAAGCGATAACAGCAATCAGTCCGGTTCTGCTAAGACGTTGGATGGTCTGAAGTGGTGTCTGGTTGTTATTATTGTCGGAGTTGGCGTCTACGGCAATCACTACTTTGCTAAATATTATGAACAATTCCTGTTGTATAGGGTTTTGGGCTTATTAGTGCTCGCTCTATTTGCAGGTTTCGTTGCGTTTAGCACTGAAAAAGGCAGCCGCTTCTGGACATTGTTAAAAGATGCGAAGGCCGAAATAAGAAAAGTAGTTTGGCCAACCCGTCAAGAAACCACACAAACGACACTTATTGTAGTTGCTGCTGTTTTATTGGTAGGGCTATTTTTGTGGGGTCTTGACTCCTTGCTAAGCTGGATAGTAAATAGTTTGATTGGATAACATAACATGGCGAAGCGTTGGTATGTGGTTCATGCTTATTCCGGCTTTGAAAAGCAGGTGATGCGCTCGATTAAAGAGCGTATTGAGCTGCATGATATGCAAGATCAGTTTGGTGAGGTTTTAGTACCAACTGAAGAAGTCGTAGAAATTCGTGGTGGGCAAAAGCGAAAAAGTGAACGTAAATTCTTTCCTGGCTACGTATTAGTAGAAATGGAAATGAATGACGACACTTGGCATATGATTAAGGATACACCACGAGTGATGGGCTTTATAGGTGGAACAGCAGATAAACCTGCGCCTATCACCAAGCGTGAAGCTGACGCTATTCTTCGCCGAGTACAAGATGGCTCTGATAAGCCTAAACCTAAAACATTGTTTGAGCCTGGTGAAGTTGTTCGTGTTATTGACGGCCCATTTAGTGACTTTAATGGCGTAGTTGAAGAAGTTAATTACGAAAAGAACCGTTTGCAAGTTGCTGTATTGATTTTTGGTCGATCTACACCAGTTGAATTAGAGTTTAGCCAAGTAGAAAAAGGCTAATAGAATTATTATTGCTTCCCCTCATTGCTTTTGTGGTGAGGGGTTGTTACGTCTGTAGAAGCTGTTCAAACAGGGGAGCCGAAAGGCGTTTAACCCAATTGAGGTAGTGTAATGGCTAAAAAAGTCCAAGCATATGTAAAACTGCAAATTCCTGCAGGTCAAGCAAACCCAAGTCCACCCGTTGGTCCTGCACTAGGTCAGCAGGGTGTAAATATCATGGAGTTCTGTAAAGCCTTTAATGCTAAAACGCAAGGCATGGAACCTGGATTGCCTACGCCTGTAGTTATCACTGTGTATAGTGATCGTAGTTTTACTTTTGAAACTAAAACCCCTCCTGCGTCTGTTCTACTGAGAAAAGCACTTAAGCTGAAAAAAGGTAGTAGCCGTCCTAATACTGAAAAAGTAGGCACTGTAACTCGTCAGCAATTGGAAGATATTGCCAAGCAGAAAGAGCCTGATTTAACGGCTGCAGATTTAGACGCTGCTGTGCGTACTATTGCTGGAAGTGCTCGTAGTATGGGCTTAAATGTGGAGGGTGTGTAAATGGCTAAAATGACTAAGCGACTAAAACTGATCGCAGAAAAAGTTGAAGCCAATAAAGCATATCCTATTGAAGATGCTGCAAAATTACTGGCTGAAATTTCTACAGTAAAATTTTGCGAATCTTATGACGTTGCGGTTAACTTAGGTGTTGACCCTCGTAAATCAGATCAGGTTGTTCGTGGCTCCACTGTACTTCCTAATGGAACTGGTAAAGACGTTCGTGTGGCGGTATTTACTCAGGGTGCAAACGCTGATGCTGCGAAAGAAGCTGGTGCTGATCTTATTGGTATGGAAGATCTAGCTGAAGAAATTAAAGCTGGAAATCTTAACTTCGACGTTGTTATTGCTTCTCCTGATGCAATGCGCGTTGTTGGCCAATTAGGTCAGATCCTTGGGCCTCGTGGTTTGATGCCCAACCCAAAAGTTGGCACTGTAACACCTAATGTTGCAGAAGCTGTTAAAAATGCTAAGGCTGGACAGGTGCGTTACCGGACTGACAAAAACGGCATCATTCACTGTGGTGTTGGTAAAGTTGGTTTTGCACCAGAAGCTGTTAAGCAAAATATTGAAGCTTTGTTGGCAGACCTTAAAAAGGCTAAGCCTTCATCTTCAAAAGGTGTTTATATGCGCAAAGTTACCCTGTCCACAACTATGGGGCCAGGCATAGCTATTGATATGGCATCACTGAACATCTAATACCCAACTTTGGGGCTCTTGCCAGCTCTTTTCAGTGAGGCAGGGGCCGTCAAAGACCGTAGGTGTCGCATTTATGCTGACTTAATCTTCCTACGTAGATGGTGTTGTTTCTAGACCTCTTATCTAGAGCCCTTCACCGTATATTCCATGAGATGCTTATGTATCTTGGTGGTTTTAAACCACATTACGGTTATACCCAGGAGTAAAGCCGATGGCATTAAGACTCGAAGACAAGAAAGCGATTGTCGCTGAGGTCAACGAGGCTGCCGGAAGCGCTTTATCCGCTGTGATTGCTGACTATCGTGGTCTTACTGTTAGTCAGTTAACTGCGCTGCGCAAGCAGGCACGTGAAGGTAATGTTTATCTTCGTGTCGTGCGTAATACGCTTGTACGTCGCGCGGTTGTTGGTACTGAGTTTGAGTGTTTAACAGAGGCTCTGACTGGACCAACTATTTTAGCATTCTCTAAAGAAGATCCAGGTGCAGCAGCACGTTTGATCAAAGATTTTGCTAAAGAAAACAAACAGTTGGAAGTAAAAGCGCTGTCCATTGGTGGCAAGCTATTAGGTGCAGATCAAATTGATGTGTTGGCGAAGATGCCAACTCGCGAAGAAGCATTGGCTATGCTGGCTCGCGTAACAATTGCACCTGTGACCAAGCTGGCACGTGCTTTAAACGATATCCCAACACGCGTAACTCGCGTTATCGCAGCTGTCCGCGATCAGAAGCAAGAAGCTGCTTAATATATTGTTGGTTTATCGCTTACGTAGTAAAAGTTTTTACACAGTTTATAGGAGATAAGAGTCATGGCTCTGTCTAAAGACGATATTTTGAATGCAATTGCTGAAATGAGCGTAATGGAAGTTGTTGAGCTTGTTGAAGCAATGGAAGAAAAATTTGGTGTTTCTGCTGCTGCTGCACCTGTTGCTATGGTTGCTGGTGGTCCAGCTGCTGAAGCTGCAGAAGAAAAGACTGAATTTGATGTAATTCTGACTGGTGCTGGCGACAAGAAAGTTAACGTAATCAAAGTAGTACGTGGCTTGACTGGTCTTGGCCTGAAAGAAGCTAAAGCACTAGTTGACGGTGCGCCTTCTCCATTGAAGGAAGGTGTATCTAAAGATGAAGCTGAAGCAGCTAAGAAAGAGCTGGAAGAAGCTGGTGCTACTGTGGAAGTTAAGTAATTTCGTAGGATTTTGCACCAAAGCAAGCCTAATATTAATTAGTGCTTATGGCTGGTGCCTCCGGGCACCGGCCTTTTTCCGTTGTAATATGAAAAATTGATGGTCCATTTAGGGCAGGTTATATACCGCACCGGGTATTTATTATAAGAGCAATACCTTGTTCTTGATCAACACCGTGGCGCTAATAATGCTTGTTAGGCCGCAATGATTAGCAGGTGACCAAGCTGGGGAACGCTAATGGCATACTCGTTTACTGAGAAAAAACGTATCCGCAAGGATTTCGGCAAGCTGCCGCATGTAATGGATATTCCCTATCTCCTGGCAATCCAGTTGGATTCTTATCGCAAATTTTTGCAGTCAGGAGAAAGGGAAAGCCGCAAAGACTATGGCTTGCATGCCGCGTTCAAATCAGTTTTTCCAATTGTCAGTTATTCTGGCAACGCTGCATTGGAATACGTCAGTTATAAACTGGGAGAGCCGGCATTTGATGTTAAAGAGTGTCAGCTTAGAGGTATTACCTATGCAGTACCTTTAAGAGTAAAAGTTAGACTGATTATTTATGATAAAGATTCAGCTAACAAAGCAATAAAAGATATTAAAGAACAAGAAGTCTATATGGGAGAAATCCCATTAATGACGGATAACGGTACGTTTGTAATTAATGGTACTGAGCGAGTTATTGTTTCTCAGCTACACCGTTCTCCAGGCGTCTTTTTTGACCATGATAAAGGTAAAACACACTCCTCTGGAAAATATCTCTATTCTGCCAGGGTTATTCCTTACCGTGGTTCATGGCTTGATTTTGAGTTTGATCCTAAAGACCTGCTGTATGTTCGTATAGACCGTCGTCGTAAGTTACCTGCGACCATTTTGCTACGCGCACTTGGCTATACCGCTGAGCAAATTTTGGATATGTTTTTTGAAACTTCAACGTTTCAAATGTCAGAGCAGGGTATTACATTTGAGTTGATAGCTGATCGTCTTCGTGGTGAGGCTGCTACCTTCGACATTAAAGATACTGAAGGTAATGTTATAGTTGAAAGTGGTCGACGTATTACTGCAAAACATATCCGTCAGCTGCAAAAAGCAAATATAAAGCACCTTGAAGCACCACTAGAATTTTTAATTGGCAAAGTCATCGCTAAAGACTTGGTCAACCCCGCTACAGGTGAAATTATTGCGCCATGTAATATAGAAATTACTGCGGATATTATTGAGAAAGTAGTCAATAACAATGTCAAGGTTGTTGATGTTCTTTACATTAATGAGCTTGATAGTGGCCCTTATATTTCAGATACACTCAAAGCGGATAGCACAAACAGCCAGATTGAAGCACTGGTTGAAATTTATCGAATGATGCGTCCTGGTGAGCCTCCTACCAAAGAAGCAGCAGAAGCGCTTTTCGAGAATCTCTTTTTCACTGCAGAACGTTATGACCTGTCTGCTGTGGGTCGGATGAAATTCAACCGCCGCTTAGGTCGTGGTGTTGATGAAGGTCCTGGTGTTCTTGATAACAATGACATTATTGATGTCATGAGGTTATTGGTCTCGATTCGAAATGGTAAAGGTGAAGTGGATGATATTGATCATCTAGGTAACCGCCGTATTCGAAGTGTAGGCGAGATGGCTGAGAATCAGTTCCGTGTTGGTTTGGTTCGGGTTGAGCGTGCGGTGAAAGAGCGCTTAAGTATGGCCGAATCAGAGGGCTTAATGCCTCAGGATTTAATTAACGCAAAACCTGTTGCTGCAGCTATTAAAGAGTTTTTTGGTTCTAGCCAGTTGTCCCAGTTTATGGACCAAAATAACCCCTTATCAGAAGTTACACATAAGCGCCGGGTATCTGCATTAGGTCCAGGTGGTCTTACCCGGGAGCGTGCTGGGTTTGAGGTGCGTGACGTACACCCAACTCACTACGGGCGTGTATGTCCTATTGAAACACCTGAAGGTCCAAACATCGGTTTGATCAACTCATTGGCAACCTATGCGCGGACCAATGCCTATGGTTTCCTTGAGAGCCCTTACCGGAAAGTTGTCGATGGTATTGTTACTGATGAAATTGAATATTTGTCAGCCATCGAAGAAGGTGAGTATGTCATTGCTCAGGCGAATGCTGAAGTTGATGAAGAAATGCGCCTGACTGATGCCCTTGTTAATGTAAGGCATCGTAATGAATTTACCTTGATGCCACCTGAAAACGTTAACTATATGGACGTTTCTCCTCGCCAGGTAGTATCAGCAGCGGCTTCTTTGATTCCATTCTTAGAGCATGACGATGCTAACCGAGCGTTAATGGGATCAAACATGCAGCGTCAGGCTGTACCTACTTTGTGTGCTGAAAAGCCGTTGGTTGGTACTGGAATGGAGCGCAATGTTGCCAGTGACTCTGGTGTTTGTGTGATTGCGCGTCGGGGTGGTGTGATTGAGTCGGTTGATGCGGGACGGATTGTAATTCGCGTTAACCAGGATGAAATCATCACTGGTGAGGCTGGTGTTGAAATTTATAATCTGACGAAGTATACCCGCTCCAACCAAAATACCTGTATTAATCAGAAACCTTTGGTGAAAACGGGGGATGTTGTCAATCGTGGTGACGTTCTAGCTGATGGGCCTTCAGTCGATATGGGTGAGCTGGCACTAGGTCAGAATATGCGAGTCGCCTTTATGCCTTGGAATGGCTATAACTTTGAGGACTCCATCCTTATTTCTGAGCGTGTAGTTCAGGAAGATCGTTTTACTACCATTCATATTCAAGAGCTGACTTGTGTTGCCCGTGACACAAAATTAGGTCCAGAAGAGATTACTTCTGATATTCCTAATGTCGGTGAAGGTGCTCTCTCTAAGCTTGATGAGTCAGGCATTGTCTATGTCGGTGCTGAAGTAGGTAGTGGTGATATTCTTGTTGGTAAAGTGACACCTAAAGGTGAAACTCAGCTAACGCCTGAAGAAAAGCTACTGCGTGCAATCTTTGGTGAGAAAGCATCTGATGTAAAAGATACATCTTTGCGAGTGCCTACCAGCGTTAAAGGCACTGTTATTGATGTTCAAGTCTTTACCCGTGATGGTGTCGAAAAAGACCAGCGGGCTATTTCTATTGAAAAGGCTCAACTGGATGAAGTTCGCAAAGACTTGAATGAAGAGTTTCGTATTGTTGAGCAAGCTACCTTTGAGCGGTTACGTGAAGCATTGGTTGGGCAAGCCGCTGAAGGTGGTCCAAACTTGACAAAAGGTGATGTCATATCTGGCGATTACCTTGGTGGGCTTGAACACAAGAACTGGTTTAAGTTGCGCATGGCTGATGATGCACTTAATGAGCAACTTGAAGCAGCCCAAAAACAGTTGCAAGAGCGTCGCGAGCAGCTTGATCAACGCTTTGAAGATAAAAAGAAAAAGCTGCAAAGCGGTGATGACCTTGCACCAGGTGTACTGAAAATTGTTAAGGTCTACTTAGCAATAAAACGCCGTATACAGCCTGGTGACAAAATGGCTGGACGCCATGGTAACAAAGGGGTTATCTCTGTAATCATGCCTGTAGAAGATATGCCTTACGATGAAAATGGTACACCCGTTGACATCGTACTTAACCCTCTGGGCGTACCTTCGCGTATGAACGTAGGACAGATTCTGGAAACACACCTTGGCCTAGCAGCAAAAGGACTCGGAGAGAAAATTAACCGTATGATGGAAGCGCAACGCTCCATTGCGGAAATCCGTGAGTTTCTGGGGCAAATTTACAATGGAACTGGAGAAGGCCGTTATGAGGATCTCAACTCATTAACGGATGAAGAAGTCATTGAGCTAGCTAAGAACCTTGAAAAAGGTGTACCAATGGCAACTCCAGTATTTGATGGTGCGAAAGAGAAAGAAATTAAGGCGTTACTCCGACTGGCTGATATGCCTGAATCCGGACAAATGACATTGTCTGATGGGCGGACAGGAGACCGCTTTGATCGCCCAGTAACCGTTGGTTACATGTATATGTTGAAGCTGAATCACTTGGTTGATGACAAGATGCATGCTCGTTCAACAGGTTCTTACAGCCTTGTTACACAGCAACCATTGGGTGGTAAGGCGCAGTTTGGTGGTCAGCGTTTCGGAGAGATGGAGGTCTGGGCGCTAGAGGCATACGGTGCTGCTTATACGCTTCAAGAAATGCTTACCGTTAAGTCAGATGACGTAACTGGTAGAACGAAGATGTATAAAAACATCGTTGATGGTGACCATCGAATGGAAGCGGGTATGCCTGAGTCGTTCAATGTACTGATTAAAGAAATCCGTTCATTGGGCATCGATATCGAACTGGAAAGCGAATAACGTTAGCTGGCTTATAGCTATGGGAGGCCTGGGGTCTCCCTCAGCGAGGAGAGAGGATCTTGAAAGACTTACTTAACCTTCTCAAACAAGGGCAAACTGAAGAATTTGATTCCATTCGTATCGGCTTGTCATCGCCTGAGATGATTCGCTCATGGTCATACGGTGAAGTCAAGAAGCCAGAGACGATTAACTATCGTACCTTCAAGCCCGAACGTGATGGTTTATTCTGTGCCAAAATCTTTGGACCAGTTAAAGACTACGAGTGCTTATGTGGAAAGTACAAGCGTTTAAAGCACCGTGGTGTGATTTGTGAAAAATGTGGTGTTGAAGTAGCGCTGGCAAAAGTACGCCGTGAGCGGATGGGTCACATTGAGTTGGCAAGTCCAGTTGCACATATTTGGTTCCTTAAGTCATTACCTTCCCGTATTGGCTTGATGCTGGATATGACCCTGCGTGACATTGAGCGTGTACTTTACTTTGAGTCTTATGTTGTGATCGATCCAGGTATGACTACGCTGGATAAAGGTCAGCTACTCAATGATGAAGAATACTATGAAGCGCTTGAAGAGTTTGGTGATGACTTTGATGCACGTATGGGAGCTGAGGCTATTCAAGCAATTTTGAAAGAAATTGATCTTGAAACTGAAATTGGCCAGTTGCGTGAAGAAATCCCAAATACAAACTCTGAAACAAAGATTAAGAAGCTCACCAAGCGCTTGAAGCTTATGGAAGCTTTCTATCATTCAGGTAATAACCCTGAATGGATGATTTTGGATGTGCTACCAGTACTTCCACCCGATTTGCGCCCATTGGTGCCGTTGGATGGTGGTCGTTTCGCAACATCAGATTTGAATGACCTTTATCGTCGAGTCATCAACCGTAATAACCGTCTGAAGCGCCTGCTTGATCTAAGTGCACCAGATATCATCGTGCGTAACGAGAAGCGGATGCTTCAAGAAGCGGTAGATGCGCTGCTTGACAACGGGCGTCGTGGAAGGGCAATTACTGGCTCTAATAAGCGGCCACTGAAGTCTCTGGCTGACATGATAAAGGGTAAGCAGGGGCGTTTCCGTCAAAACCTACTGGGTAAGCGGGTAGACTACTCAGGTCGTTCAGTTATTGTGGTCGGTCCTACTTTGCGGTTGCACCAGTGTGGGCTACCAAAAAAAATGGCGCTTGAGCTATTTAAGCCATTCATTTTTGGCAAGCTTGAACACCGTGGCTTGGCTACAACTATTAAAGCTGCGAAGAAAATGGTTGAGCGTGAGACGGCAGAAGTATGGGATATCTTAGCTGAAGTTATTCGCGAGCACCCAGTTTTACTTAACCGTGCACCTACCCTCCACCGTTTAGGTATCCAAGCGTTTGAGCCGGTATTGATTGAAGGTAAAGCTATTCAGCTTCACCCACTTGTTTGTGCGGCCTACAATGCTGACTTCGATGGTGACCAGATGGCTGTTCACGTGCCATTAACGCTTGAAGCACAGCTTGAAGCACGTGCGCTAATGATGTCTACCAACAATATCTTGGCACCGGCGAATGGTGAGCCCATTATCGTACCTTCTCAGGACGTGGTTCTCGGTCTCTATTACATGACCCGTGACGCGATTAATGTGCCAGGTGAAGGGATGGCATTTGCTGATATTCGTGAAGTTCACCGTGCTTACCGTGCAGGTAAAGTTGATTTACACGCTCGTGTGAAAGTACGTATCAGCGAAGTAAATAAAGATCATGATGGAAATGAAACCAGTAGAACGTTTATCGCTGATACAACGATTGGGCGTGCGCTGCTGTTTGATGTTTGTCCAAAAGGAATTCCTTTTGAGCTTGTTAACCAGGCTATGGTTAAGAAGGCAATTTCTAGATTGATTAATACCTGCTACCGCAATGTTGGCTTGAAAGAAACGGTTATCTTTGCTGACCAGCTTATGTACACCGGTTTTCACTTTGCCACCATCTCCGGAAGTTCGATTGGGGTAAATGACTTCGAAATCCCCAATGAGAAAGTAGATATCATTGAAGCGGCAAACCGTGAAGTAGAAGAAATTGAAAATCAATTTGCTTCAGGTCTGGTAACGCAGGGTGAGAAATACAACAAGGTGATTGATATTTGGTCGCGAGCCAATGAGCTAGTTGCCAAGAAAATGATGGAAAGTCTTGGTACTGACCTGGTTGTCGACCGTGAAGGTAAAGAGGTTGGCCAACCATCATTTAACTCTGTTTACATGATGGCTGACTCTGGTGCGCGGGGTAGTGCTGCTCAGATACGTCAGCTTGCAGGTATGCGGGGCTTGATGGCTAAGCCAGACGGCTCGATCATCGAAACGCCTATTACTGCAAACTTCCGTGAAGGACTAGACGTATTGCAGTACTTTATTTCTACCCACGGTGCACGTAAAGGTCTGGCAGATACAGCCTTAAAAACCGCAAACTCAGGTTACTTAACGCGCCGTCTGGTTGATGTTGCTCAAGACTTGGTTGTTACTGAGGTTGACTGTGGGACAGAAGAAGGACTTCACATGGCACCCCATATTGAGGGTGGCGATGTTGTTGAACCTTTAGGTGAACGTATTCTTGGACGAGTTGTTGCAAGAGATGTGATCCGCCCAGGGACAACCAGTGATATTGCGGTTCCAGCGGGAACACTTATTGATGAGCGCTGGGTTGAGCGTCTTGAAAACTTGAATGTCGACGAGGTTATTGTTCGCTCACCGATCACCTGTGAAACACGTTACGGTGTGTGTAGCAAGTGTTATGGTCGAGACCTTGGTCGTGGCCACCGAGTTAATGTTGGTGAGGCTGTGGGTGTAATTGCAGCTCAATCTATTGGTGAGCCTGGTACACAGTTGACGATGCGTACCTTCCACATCGGTGGTGCTGCATCAAGAACCTCTGCTACTGACAGTGTACAAGTTAAGAACAAAGGTAAAATCAGGCTGCATAACCTGAAGTCTGTAGAGCGGACAGATGGTACGTTAGTCGCAGTGTCTCGATCTGGTGAGTTGGCCGTAGCTGATGAGTTTGGTCGTGAGCGTGAACGCTACAAACTGCCTTATGGCGCAATGCTCTCTGTTAAAGATGGCAGTGAAGTAGAATCCGGTCAGGTAGTAGCGAAATGGGATCCACATACCCACCCAATCATTACTGAGGTAGGTGGAACGGTATCGTTCTCTGGTATGGAAGACGGCATCACCATTAAGCGTCAGACTGATGAGCTGACAGGGCTATCGAATATCGAAGTTATCGATCCTAAAGATCGTCCAACGGCAGGTAAAGATATCCGTCCAGCAGTCATGCTGCTTGATGATGCAGGTAATGAGATTAAATTCCCTAATTCTGATATGCCTGTTCAGTACTTTTTGCCTGCCAGTGCATTATTGAATCTTACCGATAATGCGAAGGTGGAAGTGGGTGATGTTATTGCGCGGATTCCACAGGCCAGCTCGGGTAACAAAGATATCACGGGTGGTTTGCCTCGGGTTGCAGACTTATTTGAAGCTCGTAAACCAAAAGAGTCAGCTATCCTGGCTGAAATTAGCGGTACAGTGAGCTTTGGTAAAGAAACCAAAGGTAAAAAACGCTTGGTTATTTCTCCACCAGATGGTAGCGATAATCATGAGGAGCTTATTCCAAAGTGGCGTCAGCTTAACGTGTTTGAAGGTGAGCAGGTGGCTCGCGGTGAGGTAATCGCCGATGGTCCTGCAAACCCACACGATATTCTGCGATTACAGGGTGTGAGTGCGCTAGCGAAGTACATTGTCAACGAAATTCAAGACGTTTACCGTCTGCAGGGTGTAAAAATCAATGATAAGCACATTGAAACTATCCTGCGCCAAATGTTGAGAAAAGTTGAAGTAACTGATGCTGGAGACTCTGAGCTGATTAAGGGTGAACAATTAGAGTTTACCCATGTACAGGAAGTTAATGAGGCACTTGCTGCTGACAATAAGTTCCTGGCTAAATTTGAGCGAGTACTCCTCGGTATAACCAAGGCGTCACTGGCTACTGAGTCCTTTATATCTGCAGCGTCCTTCCAGGAAACAACTCGGGTTCTGACTGAAGCGGCAGTAACAGGTAAGCAGGATCACTTAAGAGGCCTAAAAGAAAATGTTGTGGTAGGTCGATTGATTCCTGCGGGTACTGGTCTAGCTTATCATAGCGAGCGTAAGCGCAAGCGTGATCAAGCTTTAGCCAAAGCAGCCACAACAAGTAAAGTCAGTGCAAGTGATGTAGAGCAAGCCCTGAGTGAAGCTTTAAACTCTGGTAACTCCTAATCACCTATTACGGATATGCGACATGTTGACAGCTCTGCGATGAGCTGTCACTTGACTCGCACCTACTTGACTTTTACAATTTCGCGTCCTTAAAAAGGCGGGTTTATCACCTGCTTTTTTTTGGTTCTTTATAAACCATTAGTTAGTAATTGGAGTTTGCATCCATGGCTACTATTAACCAGTTGGTTCGTAAGCCACGCAAACGCAAAGTCGCTAAAAGTGACGTACCTGCGCTACAGGGTTGTCCTCAGCGTCGTGGTGTTTGTACACGCGTTTATACGACCACTCCTAAGAAGCCTAACTCAGCGCTTCGTAAAGTATGTCGTGTTAGATTGACCAACGGATTCGAAGTGACTTCCTACATTGGTGGTGAAGGTCACAACCTACAAGAGCACAGTGTTGTGTTGATCCGTGGTGGACGGGTAAAAGACTTGCCAGGTGTGCGTTATCACACTGTACGTGGCAGCTTGGATACCCAAGGTGTTAATGATCGTAAGCAAGGCCGTTCTAAGTACGGTACTAAGCGTCCTAAGTAAGGGATGTTGGCTCACAGAACAACTTTGT
This sequence comes from Zooshikella ganghwensis, assembly GCF_018263875.1. Lineage (NCBI taxonomy): Bacteria > Pseudomonadati > Pseudomonadota > Gammaproteobacteria > Oceanospirillales > Zooshikellaceae > Zooshikella > Zooshikella ganghwensis. The sequence goes on along the minus strand of NZ_JAEVHG010000015.1, from coordinate 132,647 downwards.
TCTTTGAGTAAATTTGCTTATCGGTAAGAGTAAGGCTAAGTACTATTTTCTGACAGTGTGAAAACTAAAAGCTGTAGATCTTAGTTTCTTAGGTTCACCCTGAAGACCTATTGAGGGCTTATCATGCCAAGAAGACGTGTAGTCGCAAAGCGAGAAGTTTTACCAGATCCAAAGTACAAAAGTCAGACTTTGGCTAAGTTTATTAACCATGTAATGGTTAGTGGTAAAAAATCTGTTGCAGAAAGAATTGTATATGGTGCTCTGGATAAAGTTGAAGAGCGCACTAAAGGATCTGAACCTTTAGATTTGTTTGAAAAAGCGCTTGAGCAAGTTGCTCCAGTGGTTGAGGTTAAATCTCGTCGGGTTGGTGGTGCTACTTACCAAGTTCCCGTTGAAGTACGTCCTTCTCGCCGGACTGCGTTAGCAATGCGTTGGTTAGTAGATGCGGCACGTAAGCGTGGCGAAAAATCTATGGCTTTGCGCTTGGCTGGTGAAATCTTAGATGCTGTTGATGGAAAAGGTTCTGCAGTTAAGAAACGTGAAGACGTGCATCGTATGGCTGAAGCCAACAAAGCGTTCTCCCACTACCGTTTCTAATGATCAGAGGATAGTGTCGTGGCTCGAAAAACCCCTATTAGTCGCTACCGTAATATCGGTATTTGTGCGCACGTAGACGCAGGTAAAACGACGACTACTGAACGAGTACTGTTTTATACTGGTCTCTCTCATAAGATTGGTGAAGTGCATGATGGCGCTGCGACCATGGACTGGATGGCGCAGGAGCAGGAGCGTGGTATAACCATTACTTCAGCTGCAACAACCTGTTTTTGGCAGGGTATGAGCAAGCAGTTTGATGAGCACCGTATTAATATCATTGATACTCCTGGACACGTTGACTTTACAATCGAAGTAGAGCGTTCTTTGCGTGTGCTTGATGGTGCTGTAGTTGTGCTTTGTGGTTCATCTGGTGTGCAACCGCAAACTGAAACCGTATGGCGTCAAGCAAACAAGTATCATGTACCACGTATGGTCTTCGTAAATAAAATGGACCGTGCGGGCGCTGATTTCTTTATGGTTGTCGATCAGCTAAAAGAGCGTCTAGGTGCTAATGCTGTACCAATTCAAATTAATATTGGTGCAGAAGATGAATTCAAAGGTGTTGTTGATTTGCTTCTGATGAAAGCCATTATGTGGAATGAAGCGGATCAAGGCATGACTTACCAGCTAGAAGACATTCCTGCAGATTTACAAGATGTTGCTGCTGAGTGGCGTGAAAAAATGCTGGAAAGTGCTGCTGAAGCAACTGAAGAATTGATGGAAAAATACCTTGAAGAAGGTGATCTTTCCGTTGAAGAAATCAAACAAGGTCTTCGTCAGCGCACGCTAAACAACGAAATTGTTCTGGTTAGTTGTGGTTCAGCATTTAAGAACAAAGGTGTTCAAGCGGTATTGGACGCTGTCATTGAGTATTTACCATCGCCTACAGAAGTTAAGGCTATTGAAGGTACACTTGATGATGATGAAACTGTAGAAACGCGTGAAGCTGATGATAATGCTCCTTTTGCAGCATTGGCATTTAAGATTGCCACTGACCCGTTTGTGGGTACATTGACATTCGTTCGCGTTTACTCCGGTAAGCTTTCTTCTGGCGACTCTGTCTTTAATCCAGTTAAGCGCAAAAAAGAGCGTGTTGGCCGGATGGTGCAAATGCACTCAAACAACCGTCAGGAAATTAAAGAAGTATTAGCAGGTGATATCGCTGCATTGATTGGCATGAAGGATGTTACCACTGGTGACACGCTTTGTGCTCAAGACAGCATTATTACTCTGGAAAGAATGGAGTTCCCTGATCCGGTAATTTCTGTGGCAGTTGAGCCTAAGTCTAAAGCCGACCAAGAGAAAATGGGTATTGCTTTAGGTAAGTTGGCTCAGGAAGATCCATCTTTCCGTGTTGAAACAGATGAAGAGTCTGGCCAAACAATTATTTCTGGTATGGGTGAATTGCACCTGGATATCATTGTTGACCGGATGAAGCGTGAGTTTAACGTTGAAGCTAACATTGGTAAGCCACAGGTTGCTTATCGTGAGGCGTTACGTGGCTCTGTAAATGCTGATCACAAATTTGCTCGCCAATCTGGTGGTCGTGGTCAGTATGGACACGTTGTTATTGAGTTTTCACCTTCTGAAAACGAAGGTTTGGAATTTGTCAACGAAATCGTTGGTGGTGTAATTCCAAAAGAATACATCCCAGCAGTTCAAAAAGGGATTGAAGAGCAGATGCAAAACGGTGTTATCGCCGGTTACCCTCTGCTTAACCTGAAAGCTCGCTTGTATGATGGCTCGTATCACGACGTTGACTCCAGTGAGATGGCGTTTAAAATCGCAGCTTCTCAGGCACTGAAAAAATATGCACCTCAGGCACAGCCTGCACTCCTTGAGCCTGTTATGAAGGTTGAAGTGGTAACGCCTGAAGACTACATGGGGGATGTCATGGGTGACTTGAACCGTCGTCGCGGTTTGGTTCAAGGTATGGATGACTCATCTTCAGGTAAAGTGATTCGTGCGGAAGTGCCTCTAGGGGAAATGTTTGGTTACGCTACAGACCTTCGCTCTGCGACACAAGGTCGTGCGACCTACTCCATGGAGTTCGAAAAATACGCTGAAGCACCTGCCAGTGTTGCTGAGGCAGTTATCAAGAGCAAAGGTTAATCAATCCAATTCTGATAAGAAGGTATAACTCACAATGGCTAAAGCTAAGTTTGAACGTAATAAGCCACACGTTAACGTAGGTACAATCGGTCACGTTGACCACGGTAAAACTACATTGACAGCAGCCTTGACTCGCGTATGTGCGGAAACGTGGGGTGGTGAAGTTAAAGCGTTCGATCAAATCGATAATGCGCCCGAAGAGCGTGAGCGTGGTATCACTATCTCAACAGCACACGTTGAGTATGATTCTCCAAACCGCCACTATGCACACGTAGACTGCCCAGGTCACGCCGACTATGTTAAAAACATGATCACCGGTGCTGCGCAAATGGACGGAGCTATCCTGGTTTGTTCTGCTGCAGACGGCCCCATGCCTCAGACGCGTGAGCACATCCTGTTGTCTCGTCAGGTAGGTGTTCCTTACATCGTCGTATTCCTGAACAAAGCAGACATGGTTGACGATGAAGAGTTATTAGAGCTGGTTGAAATGGAAGTGCGTGAGCTGTTGAACGAATATGAGTTCCCAGGAGACGACACGCCAATCATTACTGGTTCAGCGTTAATGGCGTTAGAAGGTAAAGATGACAACGAAATGGGTGTTTCTGCAGTGGTTAAACTGGTAGAAACATTGGATGAGTACATCCCACAGCCAGAGCGTGCCAGTGATCAGCCTTTCTTGATGCCAATCGAGGACGTATTCTCAATTTCTGGTCGTGGTACTGTGGTAACAGGCCGTGTTGAGCGTGGTATTGTTAAAGTGGGTGACGAAGTAGAAATCATTGGCCTGCGTGACACTACCAAGACCACAGTAACAGGTGTAGAAATGTTCCGTAAGCTGCTTGACGAAGGTCGTGCAGGTGAGAACGTTGGTGCCTTGTTGCGCGGTACTAAGCGTGATGACGTTGAGCGTGGTCAAGTATTGGCTATCCCAGGCTCTATTACGCCACACACTAAGTTCGAGTCAGAAGTTTACGTACTAAGTAAAGAAGAAGGTGGACGTCATACTCCATTCTTCAAAGGCTATCGCCCACAGTTTTACTTCCGTACCACTGACGTAACAGGTGCATGTGAGTTGCCAGAAGGCGTTGAGATGGTAATGCCTGGTGACAACGTGCAAATGAAAGTGACATTGATTGCACCGATTGCGATGGAAGATGGTCTACGCTTTGCGATCCGTGAAGGTGGCCGTACTGTTGGTGCGGGTGTTGTTGCTAAGATTATCGAATAACAACACTACTTTTTAACAGTAAAAAATCTATAAGAGGCTCCGCCAAGGGCGGGGCCTCTTATTGTGTATGCTTGACAGAGTGATGTTGCGAAAGTAGAATTTTGCCTCCTTTTGCTATGACAACATCGTGTGTCTAGTGTAGTTCTTTATTCTGGAGTTTTGATCAAATGCAAAGTCAGCAAATCCGTATTCGTTTGAAAGCGTTTGATCACCGCCTGATAGATGTCTCCACCCAGGAAATTGTTGAAACAGCAAAGCGTACTGGGGCCCAGGTGCGTGGTCCGATCCCATTGCCTACGAAAAAAGAGCGCTTTACTGTGCTCATTTCTCCTCACGTGAATAAAGACGCGCGTGACCAATATGAAATTCGCACCCATAAGCGACTTTTAGATATCGTTGAACCAACTGATAAGACTGTTGATGCGCTAATGAAGCTAGATCTAGCTGCAGGCGTAGAAGTTCAGATCAGTCTGGGTTAACCACGAAACATCGGGTGTACATTCCACTGGGTGCGCAACTTAGTGTAACGCTCTGAAATGGGCGGCCATAGTGGGTAATAGCCCCGTACACATGAGAGGTTTAATCATGACTATTGGTTTAGTCGGAAAGAAATGCGGTATGACGCGCATTTTTACCGAAGATGGTGCCTCTGTGCCTGTCACGGTAATTGAAGTTGATCCTAACCGCGTCACACAGGTTAAAACAGTAGATACTGACGGCTATTCAGCAGTTCAGGTAACTACTGGTAGTAAGCGTGAGCGTAAGCGCCCTGGTCGCGGCTTGAATAGTGCTGAAAAAGGCCTGTTTGCGAAAGCTGGTGTTGAAGCTGGCGTAGGTCTTTGGGAATTCCGCACTGAAGATGAAGAAGTCAATGTTGGTGATCAAATCAAGGTTGACCTTTTTCAGGCAGGACAGAAGGTTGACGTAAGTGGTCAGTCCAAAGGTAAAGGTTTTGCTGGCACAGTAAAGCGTTGGAACTTTGCAACTCAAGATGCAACCCACGGTAACTCATTGTCTCACCGTGCGCCTGGTTCAATCGGTCAGTGTCAAACGCCTGGTCGCGTGTTCAAAGGCAAAAAGATGGCTGGCCACATGGGTAATCGCCGTGTGACAGTTCAGTCTTTAGAGGTTGTTCGAGTTGATGCTGAGCGCAACCTGCTTCTAATTAAAGGTGCAGTTCCTGGTGCTACCGGTGCTCAGGTTATTGTTCGACCAGCAGTCAAATCTGGTGCCTGAGGGGGGTTGAACTCATGGATTTAAATGTAACAGGTGCAGGTACGATTCAAGTTTCAGATCTTACTTTTGCAGCTGAATTTAACGAAACATTAGTACATCAGGCTGTTGTTGCGTATCTAGCTGGTGCTCGTCAAGGCACTCGTGCGCAAAAAACTCGCTCTGAAGTAAGTGGTGGTGGTCGCAAACCATGGCGGCAGAAAGGTACTGGTCGTGCACGTGCTGGTACAATTCGCAGCCCGATTTGGCGTTCTGGTGGTGTAACATTTGCTGCTAAGCCACAGAATCACGAGCAAAAACTGAACAAGAAAATGTATCGTGCAGCGATGCGTTCTATTCTTTCAGAGCTTGTTCGTCAAGAGCGTCTGGTTGTTGTAGAAAACTTTGAAGTTTCAGCGCCAAAAACCAAAGAATTGGTAGCCAAGCTGAAAGAGCTGAATGCTGGCAATGTATTGATCGTAACTGAAGATGTAGATCAAAACTTGTATCTGGCTGCACGCAACGTCCCTCATGTGGATGTCAGTGATGCGATGGCTGCAAATCCAGTCAGCATGATTGCCTATGAAAAGGTTATCGTTACAGTTGCTGCGCTGAAGAAATTCGAGGAGATGCTGGGATGAACCAGGAAAGAGTATTTAAAGTACTGCTTGGTCCACACATTTCCGAAAAGGCAACTGTCTTAGCGGAAAATAACGGTCAGTACGTTTTCCGTGTGGCAAAAGACGCGACTAAGCGTGAAGTTAAGAAAGCAGTTGAATCACTGTTTGACGTGAAGGTCAAGTCAATTCAGACGCTTAATACTAAAGGTAAAACTAAGCGCACTATTCATGGCTTAGGTAAGCGTCCTGACTGGAAGAAAGCATATGTTCGTCTGGAGCAAGGTCAAGAAATTGACTTTGTAGACGCTGAGTAAGGGGAGTGTAAGGTATGCCGATTCAAAAATGTAAACCTACTTCTCCTGGCCGTCGCTTTGTTGTAAACGTAGTCAATCCTGATTTGCACAAAGGTGCACCTTATGCGCCTTTGGTAGAAAAGAAAAGTAAAACGGGTGGCCGTAACAATAATGGCCGTATTACTACCCGTCATCGTGGTGGTGGCCATAAGCATCACTACCGTATGGTCGACTTCCGTCGCAATAAGGATGGCATCCCAGGAGTTGTTGAGCGCTTAGAGTATGATCCAAACCGGACTGCTTATATTGCGCTTGTGAAATATCTTGACGGTGAACGCCGTTATATCATTGCACCAAAAGGTCTGAAGCAAGGTGATCAGGTTGTTTCTGGTGCTGATGCTCCGATCAAAGCAGGTAACACCTTACCGCTACGGAATATTCCTGTAGGTAGTGTTATTCACTGTATTGAAATGAAGCCTGGCAAAGGTGCGCAGATTGCTCGTAGTGCTGGTGCATCTGTACAGCTTGTGGCTCGTGAAGGTAGCTATGTAACTGTACGTCTTCGCTCTGGCGAAATGCGTAAGATTCTTGCTGACTGCCGTGCCACATTAGGTGAAGTATCCAACAGTGAGCACAACCTGCGTTCTTTGGGTAAAGCGGGTGCCAAGCGCTGGCGTGGTATTCGTCCAACAGTTCGCGGTGTTGCGATGAACCCTGTTGATCACCCTCATGGTGGTGGTGAAGGTCGTACCTCTGGTGGCCGTCATCCAGTTTCTCCATGGGGTCTACCCACTAAGGGCCGTAAAACTCGTAGTAATAAGCGTACTGATAAGCTTATTGTGCGTCGTCGCGGTTAAACAGGTTAGCTAAAGAGGATACGACACCGTGCCACGTTCATTAAAAAAAGGTCCATTTGTAGACCTTCATTTATTGAAGAAGGTTGAGGACGCTGTAGAGAAAGGTGACAAGCGTCCAATTAAAACATGGTCACGTCGCTCGATGATTATTCCGCAAATGGTGGGCTTAACCGTTGCGGTACATAATGGTCGTCAGCATGTACCTGTCTTTGTTACAGAAGACATGGTTGGACATAAACTCGGCGAATTTGCTGCCACTCGCACTTATCGTGGTCATGCAGCAGATAAGAAAGCCAAGCGTAGGTAAGGGGTTATCAAGATGGAAGTAGCTGCTAAGCATAAAGGCGCTAACATATCTGCCCAGAAAGCCCGTTTGGTTGCTGACCAGATTCGCGGAAAATCGGTAGATGAAGCGCTTAATATTTTGGCCTTCAGTCCTAAAAAGGCAGCAATGCTATTTAAGAAAGTGCTTGAGTCGGCAGTTGCCAACGCTGAGCACAATGAAGGTGCGGATATCGATGAGCTGAAAGTTTCCACTGTCTTTGTAGACGAAGGAACTACGCTCAAACGAATTCGCCCACGTGCTAAAGGCCGTGCTGACCGCATATTGAAGCGGACTTGCCATATCACGGTTAAAGTTGCTGAGAAATAGGGGTCAGTCATGGGTCAGAAAGTACATCCAACTGGAATTCGTTTAGGCATCGTAAAAGACCATACTTCTGTATGGTATGCCGAAGGAACTGAATACTCGGACAAGCTAATCACTGATTTGCAAGTCCGTGCACGTATTCAAAAGAAGCTGAAAAATGCCTCTGTTAGCCGCGTCGAAATTCAGCGTCCAGCGCAGAGTGCTCGTATTACCATCCATACCGCTCGTCCAGGCATTGTGATTGGTAAAAAAGGTGAAGATGTTGAGAAGCTACGCCAGGAAGTTTCTGGTGCGATGGGCATTCCTGTTCATATCAACATTGAAGAAATTCGCAAGCCAGAACTTGATGCAATGTTGGTAGCACAAAGTGTTGCCAACCAGCTTGAGCGCCGTGTGATGTTCCGTCGTGCTATGAAGCGTGCGGTACAAAATGCTATGCGTTTAGGTGCAAAAGGCATCAAGATTCAAATCAGCGGTCGCCTGGGTGGTGCAGAAATCGCACGTACTGAATGGTATCGAGAAGGTCGTGTACCACTGCATACGCTTCGTGCAGATATTGATTATGCAACTTACGAAGCACACACCACATATGGTGTATTGGGCGTTAAAGTTTGGATTTTCAAAGGCGAGGTTATTGGTGGCCAACGTGAAGACGAGAAGCCAGCTAGTAAACCCGCTAAGAAAAAAGCTGCTAAATAAGGGGTACTTCGATGCTGCAACCAAAGCGTACGAAGTTTAGGAAGCAACAGAAGGGCCGCAATCGTGGGCTAGCTCTTCGAGGCTCAAAAGTAAGCTTCGGTGAATATGCTTTAAAAGCGACTGGTCGTGGTCGCATTACTGCACGCCAAATTGAGGCTGCACGTCGTGCCATGACTCGTCACATCAAGCGTGGTGGTAAAATCTGGATCCGTATTTTCCCAGACAAGCCAATCACTCAAAAACCGCTGGAGGTGCGCCAGGGTAAAGGTAAGGGTAGCGTTGAATACTGGGTATGCCAGATTCAGCCTGGTCGTGTTCTTTACGAGATGGAAGGTGTTTCTGAAGAACTGGCACGTGAAGCTTTCGCATTAGCGGCAGCTAAACTACCCGTTGAAACAACTTTCGTTAAGCGGACGGTGATGTAATGAAAGTACAAGAGCTACGTGAGAAATCACCCGAGGAGCTGCGTGAACAGCTTCACTCACTGTTGCGCGACCAGTTCAACTACCGTATGCAAAAGGCCGTTGGCCAGCTTACGCAGACCCATCTGCTGAAACAGGTTCGTCGCGACATCGCACGGGTTAAAACAGTGCTAACTGAGCAGGTAGGTAAGAGCAATGGCTGAGCAAGAAAGTAAAGGCCGTACCCTGAGCGGTCGGGTGGTGAGCAACAAGATGGATAAAACCATCACTGTAATGATTGAGCGCCAGGTTAAGCACCCAATTTATGGGAAATACCAGAAGCGCTCAACGAAGTTACATGCTCATGACGCTAATAATGAGTGTCAAATTGGTGATTTGGTAACCATCAAAGAAATCAGACCTTTGTCTAAGACTAAGGCGTTTTCTCTGGTTTCTATTGATGAGCGGGCAACACAGGTTTAATTCAATTAGCCTCAACGCCTAGCGTAAAACATGAGGTTGGAGAAAGCACATGATTCAGGCACAAACCATGCTCGATGTGGCTGATAACAGCGGTGCACGTCGGGTAATGTGTATCAAGGTTTTAGGTGGTTCTCACCGCCGTTATGCCAATATCGGTGACATCATCAAAGTGACTGTCAAGGAAGCAATTCCTCGAGGCAAGGTCAAAAAGGGCCAGGTGATGAACGCTGTTGTAGTGCGCACTAGAAAAGGTGTGCGTCGTCAGGATGGCTCATTGATTCGTTTCGATGGCAATGCAGCAGTTTTGCTGAATAATCAGCAGCAGCCAATTGGTACTCGTATTTTTGGGCCTGTAACTCGTGAGCTGCGCTCTGAGCAGTTTATGAAAATTATTTCTTTAGCACCTGAAGTGCTATAAGGAGGGGCCCAGCGATGCGTAAGATCAGAAGTGGTGATGAAGTCATCGTAATTGCCGGTAAAGATAAAGGTAAGCGCGGCAAGGTAATGACCGTAAAACCAGACAACAAGTTGATTGTTTCTGGTATTAATATGGTCAAGCGCCATACAAAGCCAAACCCAATGCTGAATCGTCCCGGCGGTATTGTCGAGAAAGAAGCGGCGATTCACGTTTCTAATGTTGCGATCTTTAATTCAGAGACCAACAAGGCTGATCGGGTGGGCTTTGAAGGTGAAGGCAAAGAAAAACGCCGTATCTTCAAATCTACTGGCAAGCCTGTAAATGCCTAAGGCAGGATAGGTTGAACAATGGCTAGATTACACGAAAAGTACAAGAGTGAAATCGTACCCCAGCTTCAAGAGCAGTTTGGGTACAAGAACATTCATGAAGTACCAAAAATCACTAAGATCACCCTGAACATGGGTGTTGGTGAAGCGGTTGGTGACAAAAAAGTCATCGAAAATGCAGTTGCAGATATGGTCAAGATTGCTGGACAAAAGCCAGTTGTCACTAAAGCACGTAAATCTGTTGCTGGATTTAAAATTCGTCAGGGTTGGCCGATTGGTGTAAAGGTTACCCTACGTAAGCAAAGAATGTATGAATTTCTGGATCGCTTAGTATCCGTTGCATTGCCTCGTGTCCGTGACTTCCGTGGTTTAAGCCCTAAGTCATTTGACGGTCGTGGTAACTACAGCATGGGTGTTAAAGAGCAAATTATCTTCCCAGAGATTGAGTACGATAAAATTGACACCTTGCGTGGTCTGGATATTACGCTGACCACCACTGCTAAGACCGACGAAGAAGGGCGCGCTTTACTGAAAGCGTTTAACTTCCCGTTTAAAGGTTAATAGGGCGGGGTTATGGCAAAAGTATCAATGAAACAGCGCGAACTAAAGCGCATCCGTACAGTAGCCAAGTACGCTGAAAAGCGTGCCAAAATTAAAGCGGTTTTGGCTGACGTAAACGCAACGGAAGAACAAAAGTGGGAAGCACAAATGGCGCTGCAAAAGTTGCCACGTAATGCTAGCCCCATTCGTGTTCGTAACCGCTGCCGTGTCACTGGTCGTCCACATGGCTACTATAGAAAATTTGGTTTAAGCCGGATTAAGTTACGTGAAGCTGCAATGCGTGGTGATGTTCCAGGCTTGGTTAAAGCAAGCTGGTAGTGCGTAATTTAATTCGAGGAGACGTTTAGACATGAGTATGCAGGACCCGTTGGCAGATATGCTAACTCGTATCCGTAATGCCCAAATGGCAGAAAAAGCTTCTGTCAGTATGCCATCGTCCAAAATTAAAGTGGCTGTTGCCAAAGTATTAAAAGACGAAGGTTATATCACTGGTTATGCGGTTGAAGGTGAAGCCAAGCCAGTACTAAGCATTGAGCTGAAGTACTTTAATGGCAAGCCTGTTATTGAAGAGCTTAAGCGTGTGAGCCGTCCAGGTTTGCGTGCCTACACTGGAAAAGAAACACTGCCAAAAATCAATGGTGGCTTGGGTGTAGCGATTGTCTCCACTAATAAAGGTGTGATGACTGATCGTGCTGCTCGCGCTGCTGGTATTGGCGGTGAAATTCTCTGCACCGTATTTTAAGGGAGGGTTAAGATGTCTCGAGTCGCTAAAAACCCTGTTGTTATCCCTAACGGTGTAGAAGTTAAGCTGGATAATCGCCACATCACTGTAAAAGGTTCCAAAGGTTCTTTGGAAATGAACCTGCACCACAGTGTTGAAGTCAATCAGGCAGATGGCAGTTTAACCTTTGCAGCCCGTGATGGTGCAAAGCACTCTCGTGCAATGGCAGGTACTACTCGTGCGCTGGTAGCTAATATGGTTACTGGTGTCAGTAATGGTTTTGAGAAAAAGTTACAGCTGATTGGTGTTGGTTATCGTGCTCAGGCCAAAGGCAAATCCCTAAACCTAACACTTGGCTTCTCACATCCTGTTGATTACCAATTGCCTGAAGGTGTTCAAGCTGAAACGCCTTCGCAAACGGAAATTGTTCTCAAAGGGATCGATAAACAGCTGGTTGGACAAGTTGCCGCAGAAATTCGCGATTTCCGTCGCCCTGAGCCTTATAAAGGTAAAGGTATTCGTTACGCGGATGAACATGTTCACCGTAAAGAAGCGAAGAAAAAGTAAGGTAGGGCATTGATATGAGCGTAAAGAAAGAATCAAGACTCCGTCGCGCCCTTCAAGCTCGCCTGAAAATGCGTGAGCTCAAGGCAACTCGCTTATGTATACATCGTTCTGGACAGCACATGTATGCGCAAGTGATTTCTCCAGAAGGGGATAAAGTACTGGTTTCTGCGTCAACTTTAGATAAAGACCTTCGCAGTACCACTACAAGTAATGTTGAAGCAGCGAAAAAGGTCGGTGCATTAGTTGCCGAGCGTGCTAAAGCTGCAGGTATAACTAAGGTAGCGTTCGATCGCTCTGGTTTTAAATACCATGGTCGTGTTAAGGCGTTAGCTGACGCTGCACGCGAAGCTGGGTTGGAATTCTAAGGGTAGACGCATGGCTAACAACGAACGTAAGAGCGACGAAGGTTACATTGAAAAGCTGGTTCAGGTTAACCGCGTTGCTAAGGTAGTCAAAGGTGGTCGTATCTTTGGCTTTACCGCGTTGACAGTGGTCGGCGATGGTAAGGGCAAGGTTGGCTTTGGACGTGGTAAAGCACGTGAAGTACCAATCGCTATTCAAAAAGCGATGGAAGCTGCACGTCGTAACATGATTCAAGTTGATCTGGATGGCACCACATTACAATATCCAGTAAAAGCACGGCATGGCGCTTCTAAAGTGTTCATGCAGCCTGCCTCTGAAGGTACGGGTGTTATTGCTGGTGGTGCAATGCGTGCAGTGCTTGAAGTAGCAGGCGTGCAAAACGTATTGGCAAAATGTTATGGCTCTACAAATCCTGTGAACGTAGTTCAAGCAACCTTTAAAGGTTTGCGTGACATGCGTTCTCCGGATGATGTTGCAGCCAAGCGTGGTAAGTCTGTTGAGGAAATTCTGGGATAAGACAATGGCAGAAGCTAAACGTATTAAAGTGACGCTTGTCCGTAGTACGAACGGTCGCCTTGCCAGTCATAAAGCCTGTGTTTCTGGACTAGGCTTGCGACGCATTGGTCACACCGTTGACGTTGAAGACACACCTTCCGTACGCGGCATGATTAACAAAGTATCTTACTTGGTACGAGTGGAAGGAGAATAATCATGCATCTGAATTCTCTTAAGCCCGCACCTGGCAGCCGCAAAACCGGTAAGCGCGTTGGTCGTGGTATTGGTAGTGGCTTGGGCAAAACTGGTGGTCGTGGCCACAAAGGTTTGAAGTCCCGCTCAGGTGGTACGGTTAAGCCTGGATTCGAAGGCGGTCAGCAGCCATTACAGCGCCGACTGCCCAAGTTTGGCTTTACTTCCCGTAAGGCTTTGTACACGGCTGAAGTTCGCTTAAACGAACTTGCTAAAATTGACGCTGAAGTAATTGATTTGCAAGCATTACGTGCAGCAAATATCATCAGTGCCAATGTAAAACGTGTTAAAGTTATTCTTTCTGGCGAGATCACCACAGCTAAAACTGTTAAAGGTTTAGCTATGACTAAAGGTGCTCGCGCCGCAATTGAAGCAGCTGGTGGTAAAGTCGAGGACTAAATGGCTAAACAAGGATCACTCCCTGGTGGAACACAAAGTGGTTTGACCGAGCTTTGGGCAAGGCTCCGCTTTGTATTATTGGCGATCATTGTGTACCGCATTGGGGCGCATATTCCTGTTCCAGGAATAAACCCGGATACGCTAGCGCAAATGTTCAGTCAAAACGAGGGTACTATCCTTAGCCTTTTTAATATGTTCTCAGGTGGTGCCTTGGAGCGCATGTCTGTGTTAGCTCTAGGCATCATGCCGTATATTTCAGCTTCCATCATTATGCAGCTGTTGACTGTTGTCAGTCCCCAGCTGGAACAGCTTAAAAAGGAAGGTGAAGCTGGTCGACGCAAGATTAGTCAATACACCCGCTATGGAACAGTGCTACTGGCAACCATTCAAGGGTTTGGTATCTCTGTAAGCCTTGCAAACCAAGGTGTTACTTACTCCACTGATTTTGGGTTTTATTTTACTGCAGTAACAACTTTTGTTACTGGTGCTGTCTTCTTAATGTGGCTTGGAGAGCAAGTTACTGAGAGAGGTATTGGCAATGGTATTTCGATCCTAATTTTTGCGGGTATAGTTGCTGGATTGCCGAGTGCAATTGGGCAGGCATTTGAGTCTGCTAGACAAGGTAATTTAGATATCTTGGTGTTATTGATAGTGGCGTTGATTGCAATTGTCGTGATTGGTTTTGTGGTGTTTGTCGAGCGTGGTCAACGACGTATTACAGTTAACTATGCTAAGCGCCAACATGGCCGAAAAGTCTTTGCGGCACAATCAAGTCATCTTCCATTAAAAGTAAATATGGCTGGTGTTATTCCAGCTATTTTTGCCAGCAGTATTTTGCTGTTTCCAGCATCTATAGCGCAGTGGTTTGGTACTGGAGCTACAGATGCAGCAGGAGATGAGAGCTGGGCACTAAGCTGGTTACAGGATGTTGCTCATGCAATTAGTCCTGGGCAACCACTAAATATTATTCTGTTTTCAGCTGGGATTATATTCTTCTGTTTCTTCTATACTGCACTTGTCTTTAATCCAAAGGAAGTGTCTGATAACTTGAAGCGTTCAGGAGCGTATATTCCTGGTATACGGCCTGGTGAACAATCTGCACGCTACATTGATGGCGTGTTAACACGCTTAACGATGTTTGGTGCTTTGTACATGACTACAGTGTGCTTACTACCTCAGTTTTTGAATGTTGCTTGGAATGTACCATTCTACCTGGGTGGAACGTCATTGCTAATTGTTGTGGTTGTGGTTATGGACTTTATGTCTCAAGTACAGTCACACTTAATGTCGCACCAATATGAGTCGTTAATGAAAAAATCAAATCTTAAGGGTTTTGGCAGCGGTGGACTGTTGCGTTAACTCTGCCGGTTGATTTGGAGAAAGCTATGAAAGTACGTGCATCTGTAAAAAAGATATGCCGTAACTGTAAAATTATCCGCCGTAAAGGTGCGGTAAGGGTAATTTGCAGTGCTGAACCGCGCCATAAACAGCGTCAGGGCTAAGGAATACCAGCTTTTATAAGTTAACCGCCCAGCTAATTAATTAGCTGGGCGGTTGATTTATTGATCAGCAAACGGTATGCTGTTGCGCCTTTCGCGGATGGTGTATTTCGTTTGATAAAGAGCATAGCGCTCGATGGGATTGGAGTAGATTGAATGGCCCGTATTGCAGGCGTCAATATTCCAGATAACAAACATGCTGTTATCTCCCTGACCTATATCTTTGGTATAGGCAGACCAACAGCTCAGAAAATTCTTGCTGATGCGGGTATTGATCCAGCTAGCAAAGTAAAAGATCTGAGCGAAGACCAAATAGAGGTTTTGCGTACAAAAGTCGCTGAGCACACTACTGAAGGTGACTTGCGTCGTGAAATCAATATGAATATTAAAAG
Source organism: Zooshikella ganghwensis (assembly GCF_018263875.1). Lineage (NCBI taxonomy): Bacteria > Pseudomonadati > Pseudomonadota > Gammaproteobacteria > Oceanospirillales > Zooshikellaceae > Zooshikella > Zooshikella ganghwensis. The sequence goes on along the minus strand of NZ_JAEVHG010000015.1, from coordinate 117,503 downwards.
GTTAATGGATCTAGGTTGCTACCGTGGTTTACGCCACCGCCGTAGTTTACCTGTACGTGGGCAGCGTACTAAGACAAATGCCCGCACTCGTAAAGGTCCTCGCAAACCTATTCGTAAGTAAGTATCTGCTCTAAGAAAAGTTTCTTAGTTGCAGCAGGTATAGCATAGACAGGACATATCTGATATGGCAAAGCCAGGTACTCGTTCACGTAAGAAAGTAAAAAAGACGGTGGTTGATGGGGTAGCCCACATCCACGCGTCTTTTAACAATACGATCGTGACCATTACCGATCGTCAAGGCAACACCTTGGCATGGGCAACTGCTGGAGGCTCTGGCTTCCGCGGTTCACGTAAAAGCACACCTTTTGCTGCGCAGGTTGCAGCAGAAAGAGCTGGCCAAGCTGCTGCTGAGTACGGTCTGAAGAATCTTGATGTCTGTGTTAAAGGCCCTGGTCCAGGACGTGAATCTGCAGTCCGTGCATTAAATGCATGTGGCTACAAGGTTACCAATATTGTGGATGTCACACCGATTCCCCACAATGGTTGTCGTCCACCTAAGAAGCGTCGTGTATAAGGCAGGAGACGAGAAAAAATGGCTAGATATTTAGGTCCTAAGTGTAAGCTGTCTCGTCGTGAAGGCACAGACCTTTTCCTGAAAAGCGGCGTGCGGCCTCACGACTCCAAGTGTCGTGCAGAAACCGCTCCAGGGCAACACGGACAACGTCGCGGTCGTTTATCCGACTACGGTCTTCAGTTGCGTGAAAAGCAAAAAGTACGTCGTATGTACGGTTTGCTAGAAAAGCAGTTCCGCAACTACTATAAAAATGCTGACCGTTTAAAAGGAGCTACAGGTGTTAACCTGCTGCAGCTTCTGGAATGTCGCCTAGATAATATCGTTTATCGTATGGGTTTTGGTTCCACTCGTGCAGAAGCTCGCCAGTTGGTCAGCCATAAGGCTGTCATGGTAAATGGTAAGGCAGTTAATATTCCGTCTTATCAGGTTAAGCCGGGTGATGTAGTCGCTATCCGTGAAAAAGCCAAGAACCAACTGCGGATTAATGCCGCTCTAGAACTTGCAAGTCAGCGTGGCTTGGTTGAGTGGGTTGAGGTGGATACCAAGAAGAAAGAAGGGGTATTCAAGGCTCGGCCTGAACGGAGTGAGCTCTCTGCAGACATCAATGAAAACCTCATTGTAGAGCTTTACTCCAAGTAAAGGATAGACAATGGCATCAAGTAGGGTATTACTTCCATGCAGAGTTCGGTAACAGACTTTCTCACACCACGTCACATAGACGTTCAGGAAAACAGCGCAACTCGTGCAAAGGTTACTCTGGAGCCGCTAGAGCGTGGCTTCGGGCATACTTTGGGAAATGCGTTACGTCGTATATTGCTCTCATCGATGCCAGGGTGCGCTATTGTTGAGGCGGAAATAGAGGGCGTTTTACACGAGTATAGTGCCATCGAAGGTGTACAGGAGGACGTTATTGAAATCCTGTTAAACCTTAAAGGTGTTGCTATCAAGATGCATGGTCGTGATGAAGCAGTTCTGAGCCTATCTAAGCAAGGTCTAGGTGTTGTAACTGCAGCAGATATTCAGCTAGACCATGATATCGAAATCGTTAATCCTGATCATGTGATTGCTCACTTGAGTGATGCAGGCTCATTAAATATGAAACTGAAGGTCCGTCGTGGCCGTGGTTACGAGCCTGCTGACGCACGTATCAGTGATGATGATGAAAGTCGCTCTATTGGTAGACTTCAGCTTGATGCCACCTATAGCCCCGTTTTTCGAGTGTCCTACGTTGTTGAAAGCGCTCGTGTTGAGCAACGTACAGACTTAGATAAGTTGGTACTTGATTTAGAAACTGACGGTACTCTGGATCCAGAGGAAGCCATCCGTCGGGCTGCAACAATTCTTCAACAACAATTGGCTGTCTTTGTTGACTTAGAAGGCGACAAAGAACCTGAGCCAGAAGAAATTGAAGAAGAAATCGATCCGATTTTGTTGCGTCCAGTAGATGATCTTGAGCTAACAGTTCGCAGTGCAAATTGCTTGAAAGCTGAGAATATTTACTACATTGGTGACTTAATCCAGCGTACAGAAGTTGAGCTTTTGAAAACCCCTAATTTGGGTAAAAAATCGCTCACAGAAATCAAAGACGTATTGGCTTCTCGAGGTTTGTCTCTTGGCATGCGTCTCGATAACTGGCCTCCCGCTAGCTTAAAAAATGACGATAAGGTTTCTGCCTAGCGTCACTGAATAGCCAAGCAAAGCAAGTTTGGTAAGGAATTGAGTTATGCGTCATCGAAAGAGTGGTAGAAAGCTAAATCGTAATAGCTCTCACCGCAAAGCCATGTTTCAAAACATGACCTGTTCTTTGGTAGAGCACGAAATTATCAAAACTACATTGCCTAAGGCAAAAGAGCTGCGTCGTGTTGCAGAGCCACTGATTACATTGGCTAAAAACGACTCTGTAGCTAACCGTCGTTTGGCGTTTGATCGTCTGCGCAGTAAAGCTACTGTCGGCAAATTATTTGCCGAGCTGGGTCCTCGTTTTGCTGAGCGTCCAGGTGGTTACATTCGCATCTTGAAGTGCGGTTACCGCCATGGCGACCAAGCACCTATGGCTTATGTTGAGTTGGTTGATCGCCCTGAAGTTCAGGTCGAAGCAGCTGATGAAGAGTAAGCAGAATTGAGCCGGGTTTTAAGCCCGGCTTAGTTTTTATTTTGTCTTTTTCCTACTCTAAAACTATACCTACCCTTCTTTTTCTTCCTTTTCTTTTAAAAGTTCAACAGCAATTCGCACGAAATCAACTGATGTCACAAGACCGATGAGTTTGCCTTGGTCTACGACAGGCAAACAGCCATATTTTGTTTCTAGAAAGTACTTTCCTGCTTCGGCTAGTGGGAGTTGAGGCTGAACTGTCTCTACATCCTTGGAGCATGCTGACTTGACAGTAACGCCCCTACCAAACGTCCACATATCGACTGAGCCAAAGAGCTTTGCCTGTTGAAAAGCTTCTTTTAATAAGTGCTTCTGGGTAATAACACCAACGAAGTCACCATTTTCACTAGAGATAACAGGTATGTGACGAATACTATGTTCCGCCATTAGGCGGTTAGGTACATCCAAAGAGTCTTTTTCGGTACAACTAATCACATCCTTAATCATAATGTCCGAGATGGTTTTGTAATGCATTATCCTTTCCTGTGTTATCTACAAATGTGCTTTTTTAAAATTATAGTGACTTATTAATACGTAGATACTGCATAAGAAAGAGAAACAACAGCATCTCTGCCTGAGAGTTGCTGTTGGAGTTAGGTTGTACTGAGCTTAGAATAAAATTAGTGTTGTAACTGTTTTAAAGACAAGAAAAAAATTAGTTAATTATTTAGCTAGCTGTGTAGATAAAAAACGTCCTGTATGTGAGCCTTTAATGGTGGCGATTTCTTCGGGAGTGCCTGTTGCAATGATTTCACCACCACCATCTCCTCCTTCTGGACCCAAGTCGATAATCCAGTCTGCTGTTTTTATTACATCTAAATTATGTTCAATAATGACAATGGTATTGCCTTGGTCTCGTAAGCGATGTAACACTTCTAGTAGGTGTTTAATGTCGTGGAAATGCAGTCCAGTTGTTGGTTCATCCAGAATGTATAATGTACTTCCGGTATCTCTTTTAGAGAGTTCTTTGGAAAGTTTGACACGCTGAGCTTCACCACCAGATAGCGTTGTGGCATTTTGGCCCAGATGTATATACGACAATCCCACATCAATGAGTGTCTGAAGTTTACGCTTGATTGCTGGAATGGCATTGAAAAAATCAAGTGCTTCCTCGACCGTCATTTCTAGCACTTCATGAATATTTTTGCCTTTGTATTTTATTTCTAAGGTTTCACGGTTATAGCGTTTACCTTTACATACTTCGCAAGGAACATAAACATCAGGCAAAAAGTGCATTTCAACTTTAATGACACCATCACCCTGGCAGGCTTCGCAGCGACCCCCTTTGACGTTAAAGCTGAAGCGTCCTACTTTATATCCTCGGGATCGGGCTTCTTGTGTACCTGCAAACAGTTCTCTAATACCCGTGAAAATACCTGTATAGGTTGCAGGATTTGAGCGTGGGGTTCTACCAATTGGGCTTTGGTCGATATCAATACATTTATCTAAATGCTTAAGTCCTGTGATTCGTTTATATGGTTCGGGCTTTAATGTGGTTGCCCCATTTAGCTCAGTTGCAACAATAGGATAAAGCGTATTATTAATAAGTGTGGATTTACCTGAACCTGAAACACCAGTAACGCAGGTCATAAGGCCAAGAGGAATAGTCAAACTGACGTTTTTAAGGTTGTTTCCTGTAGCTCCAGAAAGTTTTATTGCATAACTTGAATCTGCAATCACGCGTTCTTCTGGAATTTCGATACACTTTTGGCCAGAAAGATACTGACCTGTTAGAGATTTCTTATTGCTGGTTATTTGTTTAGGAGCACCTTGAGCAACAATTTCACCACCGTGAACTCCTGCGCCTGGGCCAATATCAATCACAAAGTCTGCATGGCGAATGGCGTCTTCATCATGCTCAACCACAATAACGGTATTACCTAGATCTCTTAGGCGTATCAAGGTATTAAGAAGACGCTCATTGTCGCGTTGGTGAAGACCGATTGAAGGTTCATCTAGTATATACATTACGCCAACCAAGCCTGCACCAATCTGGCTGGCAAGGCGAATACGTTGAGCTTCGCCACCTGATAGTGAGTCTGCACTGCGATCTAGCGTTAAATAGTTAAGGCCGACATTAACTAAAAATTGTAAACGCTCCCGAATTTCTTTAAGAATTTTGGACGCTACCTCTCCTTTTTGGCCAGGAATTGAAAGCTGATCGAAGTAATTTAGTGCCTGCTCTACTGGCAGAGCAGCTAAAGCGGGTAGATTATGCTCTTCAATAAACACGTAACGTGAATTGCGCTTCAGTCGCGAGCCATGACATCCAGGACAGGGTTGTACACTGAGAAATTTAGCAAGTTCATCACGTACACTTTGTGAATCTGTGTCCCGATAACGTCGCTCCATGTTAGGAATAATGCCTTCAAAACGGTGAGCTCGATGAATTTTATCACCACGGTCATTAACATAAATGAACTTAATAACTTCATCACCACTACCGTGAAGTATTAAGTTACGTTGTTTTTTGGTGAGCTTGCGAAATGGTGTATCAATATCAAATTGATAATGATTTGCCAGAGAGGTGAGTAGCTGAAAGTAATAAACAGTGCGTCGATCCCAGCCTCGAATCGCCCCTTCGCCTAACGTCAGATCTGGGGAAACAATAATGCGATCTTCATCAAAATACTGTTTAACGCCTAAACCATCACAGCTTTCACATGCACCAGCGGGGTTATTAAATGAAAACATGCGGGGCTCAAGCTCGCTAATGCTATGTCCACAATGAGGGCAAGCAAACCGAGAAGAGAAAATAATATCCTCTAGTTTTTCATCCATGTCGCAGATGACTGCTATGCCATCAGTCAGTTGAGTGGCTGTTTCAAATGATTCAGCGAGACGCAGCTTTAAATCTTCTCTGACTTTAAAGCGATCGACCACTACTTCAATGGTATGTTTTTTGGTTTTAGCAAGTTTAGGGGCATCATCAAGATCAGTCACAATGCCATTAATTCTTGCTCGGACAAAACCTTGTGATTTCAGATCATTAAGTACATGCAAATGTTCGCCCTTTCGGTTTTGTACGATAGGGGCAAGTAGCATCAGTTTGGTTCCTTCAGGTAGTTCCAATACCTGGTCTACCATCTGACTAATAGTCTGAGCCGCTAAGGGTAAATCGTGAGTTGGGCAGCGTGGTGTGCCGGCTCTGGCAAAGAGCAGGCGTAAATAGTCGTATATCTCTGTAATTGTGCCCACTGTAGAGCGTGGGTTATGCGACGTTGATTTCTGTTCAATAGAAATTGCAGGTGATAAGCCTTCAATATGGTCAACATCAGGCTTCTCCATCATGGATAAAAACTGGCGGGCATAAGTAGATAAAGACTCAACATAACGACGCTGCCCTTCAGCATAAAGGGTGTCAAATGCCAGTGAGGACTTTCCTGAGCCAGATAATCCAGTAATGACAATAAGCTTGTCACGAGGAATATCAATATTGATGTTTTTTAAATTATGAGTCCGTGCACCGCGTACGCTAATTTTATCCACTGTAAACATCCCCAGTTTTGTGGCTGAAGTGATGACTAAGTTGCTCAGACTTGAATTACCCAGCAATGTCATTTGTTACATGCTTATGGCAGCGAACAGTTGTACAATGCGCGCTGAGTAAACCGGTATAACAAAATGAATGATTATACTGGATTACCTGTTAATATATACAGTTTTTCTTGTACGGTTAAAGAGGGGATGGATGAGCTCATCTGTCATGAATAAAACTGAGCGTAAGGTCACTTTTTCCCTAGCAGGTGTTTTTGCCATGCGCATGCTGGGTCTATTTATGATTTTGCCTGTTTTAACGGTATATGGTGACCAACTTATTGGAGCAACACCGGCATTACTGGGATTGGCAATGGGGGCCTATGGCGTTACCCAGGCTATTTTGCAAATTCCATTTGGGTTTTTATCTGACCGTGTAGGACGTAAACCCATTATTTTTGCAGGGTTAATACTGCTAATGCTAGGTAGTATTGTGGCGGCAAACTCTGAATCTGTATATGGGGTTATTATAGGGCGTGCATTACAGGGTGCTGGTGCTGTAGCAAGTGCAATTATGGCATTAGTATCTGATTTGACCCGAGAAGAGCAGCGCACCAAAGCAATGGCACTGATAGGCATGAGTATTGGCTTATCATTTTGTATAGCCATGGTGGCTGGTCCTTTGGTCACTCAGTGGTGGGGATTAACAGGACTATTTTCATTTAATGGTTTATTAGCGTTGATTGCTATGGTACTTGTGTGGCGAGTACCCACACCTGTTCAACAGCTGCAGCACCGCGATACTTTTCCTGTAATCAGTGAAATCCGCCAAGTGTTGGCTAATACAGATTTGCTAAGATTAGACTTAGGCATATTTGTGTTGCATTTTGTTTTGATGGCTTTATTTGTTGCATTACCTCTTGCATTAGAACGGTTGGCTGGTTTGCCGAGGGAGCAGCACTGGTGGGTTTATCTTATAACGTTGCTGAGTTCTTTTGTCGCCATGCTGCCATTTATCATCCTGGCAGAGAAAAAAAGAAAATTAAAACCAGTATTTTTAGGAGCCTTATGTCTACTAATTTTCAGTTTAGTTAGCATGCTATGGAGCAGTAATCACTTTACTGGATTGCTATTAAGTATTTTCTTATTTTTCATGGCGTTTAATTGGCTTGAAGCGTCATTACCATCAATGGTCAGTAAGTTAGCGCCTGCCGGGAGAAAAGGCACTGCAATAGGTATTTATTCGACCTGCCAGTTTTTAGGTGCAGCACTTGGTGGTATTGCAGGTGGTTTGGTTTATCAGCGCTATGGCTTTACTGGTGTTATCAGTATGGCTGCTTTAGTTGCTGTCATTTGGTGGGTCATTAGTTGGAGTATGACGACGCCACCTTACTTAACAACATTAATGGTTAACTTGAAGCCTGTGAATGATCAATCTGTCGCGGATGTATCTGCAGCACTGTCTGCAATTCATGGCGTGCAAGAAGTTGTGGTGATTGCTGAAGAGCAATCCGCTTATCTTAAAGTCGATCGTGCCCGGCTAGATATGCAGGCCCTACAAGCATTTGAACTTAAGGCTTAATCGTTAGGAGAAACTCATGCGAGGAGTGAATAAAGTCATCCTGGTCGGTAACCTGGGTGCTGATCCGGAAGTACGTTATCTGCCCAATGGTAATGCGGTTACAAATTTAAGTATTGCTACCAGTGAGCAGTGGAAAGATAAGCAGACAGGTCAGCCACAAGAGCGGACTGAATGGCATAGAGTCGTCATGTTTGGTAAATTGGCTGAGGTTGCAGGTCAATATTTACGCAAAGGCTCTAAAGTTTATTTGGAAGGAAAGCTGCAAACACGTAAGTGGCAGGCTCAAGATGGCAGTGATCGCTATACAACAGAAATTGTGGTTGATATTAGCGGACAAATGCAAATGCTGGATAGCCGGCAAGATGGTTCGGGTGCGCCTAACCAAGGCTTTAATAGACAGCAAAACATGCCTCCACAGCAAGGTATGCCAGGTCAACAGCCTCAGCAAAACTTTAATAACCAGCCGCCTATGGGACAGCAGCCTGCTCAACCAATGGGAGGGCAGCAAGTGCCAAATAACCAGCCCCAACCGTCACAAAACACAGCTCCAGCTATGGATAATTTTGATGACTTTGATGATGACATTCCGTTTTAAGTGGCTGGTATAAAATATGCTGTACTAGCAGTATTTAGTCAGAGGCTGGCATTGCCAGCCTTTTTCAAAAATTATTTCCCCTTACTCATCTTTTCTTTTAAGAGTATCCCCTGCCAATTTATTCTCTATAAAAAACGCTATATTGGGCTTGTGATGTTGAGAACGAGTTTCAAATCCTGCTAAAAACAAAGTATACAGCTTATATTCGTATACCCCTTTCGAATCATTTTTATATGTATTATTCATAGTGCTTAATCTAATGGAACCGCTAAGCTGCTTTTACCAAGAAAAGCTTTCGGGGTTTTATCTCTTGCTGGTAAAGCTGGCCATATAGAGAACTTCATTATGGGTATAAAGATATGAACAATATTAATTATATACAACACTTGTTGCTTATGTGACCGAAAAGATACCTGGGTATTAGTGGTTTGTACGATAGTTTTTGCTTGTGTGGTAGCTGTAGTGCTTAATACTTGTTCATAATAAACGCTGTATACTTCTCTGGTATCATGTACTACTTATGCATCTAATTTTTAAGGTAATATATACCCTTCACGAATGATTTCTAGGTTTTGTTATCTTCACTCCTTACCCCAATCACCTATTAATATAGGCTCATGGGACTTCGTCACTCGATGGCCGCACCTAAAAACCATTGGTATTGGGTATAAGTTTATAACTATAGTTACTTATAAATAGTCATCTAGAAAATAACAGTAAAACAGGCATCAATTGTACAAACTGAATACAAATAAAGTAAGCTGGAAACAATTCCCTAGGAAACTATTTTTCATTTGTTTATATGGGCTATAGCTTTTGTTTAAGTTATCAAAATGTGCCTAAAATAACGCAAATGTATACGGCTTATGTTTTATGTATGATTAATTGTAACTGCTGAGAGATTAGCTCGTTACGTCGTTTAACTACCTACTAATAAAGCCTGCCATAATTAACCTAAGTATAGTTATAAGTCAAATGTCGTAATAGATATTGCTTGAACCATCATATACTAGGCTGATGGATGTTTTTATAAAAAATAAGGACTACTTGGTTTTCATTCTAGAGTTTGGTTGTCTAGAAAAAGAAATTTATGATACTTGAGACTTGTATAGCAAATGCAATCCTTTGAAGCTGGTACATTGAAGATAATCTCTGCTTGACACAAATTCATTTCTAGGGATTTTTTTCCATATTAACTGATTATCAGCTAACACATTAGCTTAGTTCCTGAAAAACAATCAGGAGAAAACAATGCAAGGGATTGACTTTAGTTTAATCAAGGTAGATAAACTTCCATTAACCTTACAAGAATTGGTTGACTGTATTGGAATAAAGCAAACATTCATTTTGACGTTAAAATATGGAGGAAGGCCATTATATATTGCCAAAAACCCTGATCGCTCTGTTCTACAGACCTTTTTAGATGAATATGCTGTAAATGCATTATCTGAACGCTTTTCAGGGACAACTTTAGAAATTCCAAAAAAAGACCATTTTTTTCGTCAGTTACGGAATCAAGCGATAGTGTCTGATACAGAAAAAGGTGCTTCACGACGAGAGTTAGCAGTGAAGTATGGGCTTTGTCTCCGGCATATTGGAAATATTCGCAAGTCATGTGATGAAATGAGAAAACATTAAGTGATTATCGTGGTAAGGTGAAGCCTGGATGTTCTGGCGAAAAAAATGTATAAAGGCTTAGCACAAGCTAGTTTTAAATGGGAAGTAATGAAGCTATCAACTAAAAAAATTTTAATAAGTGCTTGTTTGTTAGGTGAGCCAGTTAGATATGATGGGAAAAGTATTTCTATCAAGGACAAGACGATTTGCTATTTCCAGCAACAAGGCTACCTTGTACCTGTTTGTCCAGAAGTGATGGGCGGGTTACCTATACCTAGGGAACCCGCTGAGATTATAAAAGGCGTGGGTGACTTTCCTGATCGAAAGGTAATCACACAGGGAGGTTTTGATGTCACTGAAGCTTTTCAACGAGGAGCGGAAAGAACCCTTGAAATTGCTTTGCAAAACAACGTAATAGCTGCATTGCTGAAAAGTAATAGTCCCTCATGTGGTAATTTACAGATTTATGACGGTAGTTTTTCTGGTCGACTTATTGAAGGCTTTGGCATAACAGTAAGAGTGTTAAAAGAAGCTGGTATACCTGTATTTAATGAGCTGCAGGTTAGCTTGCTTTGTGATTTTATTGAACAGCAAGGCTAACAATGATCTATTGGTAATAGGTGGAAAGGCCTATTGTTGGTTTTCTTTGTAGTTCAAGCCAAAGATGACGGCCTGATTTCGACCATTTGCTTTGGCTGAATAAAGTGCTTGATCAGCATCAGCAAGTAATTTTCTCACGCTTAAATTTGGTCTTGCATAAAGTAACCTCGACCCACAACTGATGGTAAGCGTGTTACTGATCTTAGAGGCTTCATGAGGTATCTCTAGCGCTGCAACACTGGTTACAATTTTATTACTATGTTCTGATAATGCATTCGCATCAATATCATAGAGCAGTAGCGCAAACTCTTCTCCACCATAACGAGCAACGAGATCTAGGGGTCTCCGGGCATGGTGGGTTAATTCAGTAGCGATTTTTTTGAGTGCTTGATCTCCTGCAATATGGCCATAATGGTCATTAAATAGCTTGAAGTAGTCAATATCCACCAAAATCAGAGCAAGGTTTTTTTTCTCCCGACAACCTTGCTTCCATAATTTAACTAAATGGTGGTTAAGTGTTCTTCGGTTTGTGATACCTGTGAGTGGGTCAGTTTCTGCTTGTTGGCTAAGTAACTCTTCAATTAAAAAAAACTGCCTGCTTTGAAATTCTTTATAGTAGCCTGCACATATACAGAATAAAGTAGGAAATAAAAAGAAAATAAAGTCGTCAGATTTTATAAAAACGAAGATTCCTTCATGATTAAATAAGAATATAGATATTAAAACAATGATTGAGATGCTAAGACAATCACGCCAAATTAGGCCTGAAAATATATAGATATAAAGAAAAATAAAATAAAAAATGAAATACTGGCTGAGATTTGATGAGGCCGAAGCGGTAGAAAATAATGTAGTGCTCAATAATAAAAATAAGCTAAAAATAATGAGTGATACTCGACATAGAAAATGAAGCCTGTGAATAAGAATTCCCGCTGAGGACAAAGTGGCACTCAAAACAAGTAGGGTTGTTAACAGAATGACTATCAAATGGCTATCAGTGAGTCCAATGGATTGGGTTAGGTAGTAAAGTACCACCAGTAAAACAATATTCGTAGTAATAAGCTTTACTAAACGGTTTGTTGTATCGAAGTAGTGCCGAAACAAACTTTCAATATCTGTGTCAAACTGTAACTGAATGCAACCTTTTAAGTATTGGTTGCCTAGTTTGTCCTGAGCTTTGTTATGCGCAGTTTTCATGGCTGCACTCGATATAAGGAGTACCCACTCAATGTTACTAGGTAATTACCGTAGTACAATGTCTGAGCTTTAACAGGTTGATATTTGTCAGTATAGACGGAGCTGAGTAGCATATAATAGCCAGCATGCGGTGTTACCAAGTTTCAACGTTATAGTAGTCTTACCATCAAAATAGATTTGTAGTCAGCAATGAATGAACTTACTGAAATCTCATCATTATTAAGCGCAATTATTTCCCCTATTGTATTAATTTCTGGAGTGGGGCTAATCCTCTTGACCCTTACTAATCGATTAGGGCGTGCAATAGATAGGACTCGCGCCCTGGTATTGGCCATCAAGCAAGGCAATGAAACAATCTGTAATCCCCGTAAGCAATTGACTATTCTCTATCGACGTTGCATGCTATTACGCTCTTCAATGGTAGCCTTGTCATTTAGTACTCTATTTGCTTGTTTAATAATTATCTGTTTGTTTATTTTGCATTTTTTCCACATTTCAACAACCGCATGGATTTTTGTATTTTTTGGTTGCAGCATTATCAGTGTGCTTGTGTCTGTGGTGTTATTCATTTATGACCTTATCCTAAACTTACAAGCAGTGAGTATAGATGTCCGTTTGGTTGGTGATGAGTTGCCAGGTTCAGACAGTTCCAGAAAGTTAACTCAAACGGCTACTCAGTAAAGGCCTATTAACAATACCCACTAAGATTGATTGATGAAGGTTGTAAAACACGGTTCTTCATCAATCGGTTTAGCTCCTGGTCCGAGTGGCTGACCATAACTAAATTCAATAAAGTTGCCATTTGGATCGACAACCCCGCAGTAGTAGCCCACAGGGTAAGGCTCTTCCCTTGGTGGCCAAATTAAAATTCCGTCCTCTTTACCCTGCAGGGCCAGTTGGTCTACTCTAGCTTTACTTTCGACGGCAAAGCCCAAGTGTCCATAGCCCTGATCTACTGCACTCCGTTTGGGACCATCAGACATTAGAACAAGTATTAGCTCTTGTTCTCGCCCTTTTTCTGCCATCCACACAATATCCTTTGAAGCATGTCGTTCATGAATGATATTGAGCTGACAATACTTTTGATAAAACGTAATGCAGGCTTGAAGGTCTGCAACATGAAGCGCGATATGGGTTAGATTGGGTTTCATGTAGATGATTTTCCTTATTTTATTAGCTTCAAGGTGGATTATAAGCTTGTCGATATGCTTTCTTATACTTTATTTAAGTTAAGTCAGTGTGATTATTAATCAATTTTTATTTTGGAATTAATTTGTTTTTATCTGCCAGCATTAAAAATAATTAGAAGTAATGTGGTGTATGACTTGTTAGATGCTGGGTATGAAATAGCATAAAATAAATTGACTTATTTAAGCTGATCGTTATTTGTAGTTCTATACCTTTCACGAATGATTTCTAGGTTTTGTTATCTTCTCTCCTGACCCCAATCACCTATTAAAATAGGCTCATGGGGTTTCGTCACTCGATGGCCGCACCTAAAACCATTCATATTGGTTATAGTTTATATTAAATAACACTTTAAAGCTCGGTTATTATACTTATAATGATGTGCTCAAGAGATAAAAAAAGTTGTATAACCTTAGGGACAATGCAAAACCTGAAAGGCTTATTTTGTTGTAGCTGAGTGATCTATACATCATACCCACAGTGAAGGGTATAGATTAGTTTTTAAGCTGATAAAACAGCTATAAATTAACTGATGTATATAAGCTTTCCCATAGAATTATCGCCAAAAGCCATGTAGACCATGGCTTAAAGTGGGAGTGCTATGACAAGACAGGTGTTTGTATTAGAAGTAAAGTAAGTAGCGTGTAGCAGGGGAGTAAGTATGCGTTTTGTAGTTATGTGGGGCATGTTATGGATATCAACATGTGGAGCAGTAGAGATAGAAAAGGGCATTCTTGAGTTGTTAAAAGATCGCATGGATAATACACAACATCATGCTCAGCTCGTCAAAAAAGGTCAAGAAAGAGCTATTTTATGCGGTTATTGTCATGGCAAAGATGGTAATAGTGTAAAAAATTATATTCCCAACTTGGCAGCGCAAAACCCAGAATATTTAGTTAACCAGTTTGAACAATTTGCGAAAAAAAAGCGCAAAAATTATGTCATGGAGAAATTAGCGTCGAGTTTATCTGATAGTGAAAAGGTTAACCTTGCGTTGTATTTTGCCAGTTTAAAAGTCAATCCTCGTTCTACAGAGTACCCGGAGCTTGTGAATAAAGGCAAGTCGGTATTTTCTCGCCTGTGCTATACTTGCCATGGCAAGGATGGCTTTGGTAAAGAGAATCTACCAAGACTTGCTGGTCAGCCTGAAGAGTATATTGTTAAAACGCTACACTATTTTAAAAATGGCCAAAAGCGTAATATGGATTCTCCTATGCCAGGAATTGTAACCCAGTTAACAGATCAAGAGATTAAGGCGGTGGCAGCTTACATCACTAGTATGTGAGATGCTTGAGCTGTGGTAGGGTTGCATAGGACTCAACAAGCATAATAATGATGAATTTGTTATGGCTATGCAGCTTTGCCTATTCCTGTGCAAACAGTTTTTATCTCGACATAAGTTGTTTTGGTTAGTTTGCAGTCTGATGACTTCAGGACTGGCAAATAGTGATACTAATATCCAACTGTGTAATTTTTACACTGAAAATGTGTATAGGGGATTAGGTCTTTTTTTTAGTGAATCCGCGCACACTGTAAAGGAGGCACCAGTTAAACATTATGGATTATTAGAAGATATGGAGGAACAACGTAAATTTTGCCCTTTTTCCGCAAATCAAACCATTAACTCGCAGCGTTATCTTTGCCATATTAGTGAACAGTTGTTGTTAAATCACTACTCTTTTCTTGCACACCAACAATCAATAAATATACAGGATAATAAATTACTGACTATTCCGTTAAGTGCATTAGTCGCAGATAAAATTCGGTCTTACTGTGCTTATCAACCAGAAATAATTAAGTATACACAAATTTTATCGTTACAATTTCCTGTATTGATACATGGTAAAGAGCTGAAACCTGAACAACAAATTTCTCAAGAAAAAGAAAGTAAGCAAAAACTGTCTTATCAAATAAAGACCCGCACTGATCTTTCATATACAGTAAAAGGTTTAAAGCAGACAAGCCTTTGGCCTCCTTTTCAGTATTATCGTTTAGGTGGGAAAACACTCACGTATCAGTTTTCTAATCATATCGCGGCACACCCCTGACAATTATTTTGTTTGGCTTTTTTTCGGTACAAATCTAAGTACGTTATTTCAGCGTTCTAGACTTATTTGTATAGTCTGCTAGAAAGAGAAAAGCCCCTTAGCAGGAGCTTTTCAGAGGGGGGAGCGATATCTGTCTGGATTAAACTTTAAATAGTCGAGACAGCTTTTTGGCTACAAAGGTGTGTTTCAGATCAGTGTAGACTGGCATGCCATTATAGTAAGGAGGATAGTCCTCACCTTGAATGAGTGGCTCAAGATATGCCTTGGCTTCTTGTGTAATATGGTAGCCATCATCTGTAATAAAACTTCTTGGCATCAGCTTCTCCTGATTGGCAACTTCTGACAGAGGAGCTTCACCAATAGTCCACTGATAAGGTGTACCTGGTTGTCTTACAATGGCTGGCATAACGGCATTTTTACCCGCTACAGCAAACTCAACGGCAGCTTTGCCCACAGCATACGCCTGTTCGACATCGGTTTTCGACGCGATATGACGGGCTGACCGTTGCAGATAATCTGCGACAGCATAGTGATATTTATAGCCAAGTTCATGTTTAATCATTTTAGCAAGGATAGGGGCGACACCACCTAACTGTAAATGGCCGAAGGCATCTTGCTCTGTTGTGGCATGAAGCATACGCCCACCTTCATAACAAGTACCCTCGGATGCAACTATAACGCAATAACCATGCTGCTGGACGACTTCTTGAACGCGTTTCAAAAAGCGCTCTTTATTGAATGCAATTTCAGGGAATAAAATAATATGAGGTGGATCGCCCTCTTGATAGCTGGCAAGACCAGCTGCCGCAGCGATCCAGCCCGCATGTCGTCCCATAACTTCTAAAATAAAGACTTTAGTGGATGTTTCACACATCGAGATAATGTCTAATGCTGCTTCTTGGGTTGAAATGGCAACATACTTAGCAACGGAGCCAAAGCCAGGGCAATTGTCAGTTAATGGTAAGTCATTATCGATGGTTTTAGGGATACCAATGCATGTTAGAGGGTAGCCCATCTTCTCACTCATTTGAGATACTTTGTATGCGGTATCTTGTGAATCACCACCACCATTGTAAAAAAAGTAACCAATGTTGTGTGCATAAAAGACTTCAATTAAGCGCTCATATTCAGCCTTACTGGTCTCAAGATCTCTAAGTTTATAACGGCATGAGCCAAATGCGCCTCCTGGCGTATGCTTTAATGCAGCCACTGTACGATCTGTTTCCAAGCTGGTATCGATGAGTTCCTCTTTGAGAGCACCTAAAATTCCGTTATGGCCAGCGTAAACCTTGTCAAATAAATCCGGATACTGACGAGCAGTTTGAATTACAGCACATGCAGTAGCATTGATGACTGCTGTAACTCCGCCCGACTGGGCATAAAAGGCATTTCTCTTTGCCATGCAAGGTTACTCCAGAAGTGTTGATTCAGTCTTTGTGGATGTTCTTCACTGCTCATAACCAACAGTAAGGAGGGTAAAGGGAAATCCGTTGGTTTTCCATCTCCTTGTCACTTTTTCGTCATTGGCAGTGATAAATGTTACCCCTTCCACAGCCATATAATTATCGTTTTTGTCATTGTATTTGCTGCAATGTCCTACGTAATACCGCTTTAATGTAAACATAACCACATAATTGTTAGACAATACATCTGACAGTAGGATAAATATAATTTTGTCTGTGTAACTCAAAATTAGCATAAGTCGCTTAGTTAAGAGTAAGGGTTTATATTGTTGTGCAGCGAATAATAAATGAAAACGAAATGATTTGCATGGTGCAATATTATTCAAACTAAATTTTGGTTAAGAAACCTTGTACATTAATTGCTGTCGATAAAATGTTAGTTATTTGCTTCGTTAGTTGACTGCGAATAAAAAGTGGGTGCTGACTATAAGGTTTTTTGGGGAGAATGGAAGCGTTTAACCTTTGTGAATCTATTTCGCTTTTTAATTATGGGGGATGTATTCAAAAATAAAAAATAGTCAATAATTCCGCAAAAGAACGTACTCAGAATCTGTGTTTTTTTGTAGGGAAGGGTTAGTGAATAAAGGTAGTTTATTTTTTATTAAAACTATTCTCTACAGGAAACGACTCGCCTTTAAAGCATGGTATGTTTATTTTACTAAAAGCTTGGGTTTCTTTACCTGAAAATGATGTCATGACGGCTGGCTTATGTTGTAAATTTAGATAAATATTTCTTTTGTTGAAGGCTTTATAGTTTGCTAAACCTATTTAGTTTATGGTGACATACAAGCAAAGACTGTATGTCAGATAGAGTAGAATGCGTGATGACTATAGCCAGGTTATAAAGTTCGTTTAGGATAACAGTAGGTTATACCTAGTCAGAAGTAGATATCGCACTGGTCTTAGGTAATTCTTTTCTGCTGATGTTTACTTTCGAAGTGAAAACTACTCGTCATAAACTAATAGGAGTAGGATGCCTATAGACTCCTGATGAGTTGTTTCTTGAGCATTAAATTGAGAGTGATATGCATATACATATTTTAGGTATTTGTGGGACCTTTATGGGTAGTTTGGCACTGCTGGCTAAAGCGATGGGCCATAAAGTAACTGGCTCTGATGTGAATGTGTATCCCCCCATGAGTACCCAGCTTGAACAGGCAGGTATCAAAATCGAGTCAGGCTTTGCATCTGCTCATTTAGAACCGCGACCAGACCTTGTAGTGATAGGTAATGCAATATCTCGTGGGAATGAGGCTGTGGAATATGTTTTAAATGAACAAATTCCTTATACTTCTGGGCCTCAGTGGCTCGCAGACTATGTACTACAAGATAAGTGGGTGTTAGGGGTTGCAGGTACTCATGGGAAAACCACCACCAGTAGTATGTTGGCGTGGATTTTGGAGTATGCAGGCATGTCTCCTGGCTTTTTGATCGGGGGGGTGCCAGAAAACTTTGGCGTTTCTGCACGATTAGGAGAAACACCATTCTTTGTGGTGGAAGCTGACGAATACGACTCAGCTTTCTTTGATAAACGGTCAAAATTTGTCCACTATCACCCTCGGACTCTGATCTTAAATAATTTAGAGTTTGACCACGCAGATATTTTTTCCTCACTGGCCGATATTCAACGACAGTTTCATCATTTAGTCAGAACGGTACCTGGTAATGGTCTTATTATTTACCCCAGCAGTTACTCTGCAATGGAACAGGTGATGACTCAGGGCTGCTGGAGTGCAACGCAAACCATCGGTCAAGAGTGGCAAGCACAATTACAAGATGCTGCTGGGCGAAGCTTTAGTGTCATTCATCAAGGAACCTCTGTTGGTGAAGTCAGCTGGACATTGACGGGGCAGCATAATGTTGAAAATGCGCTTGCAGCTATTGCTGCAGCACGACATGTTGGTGTGATTCCTGCCCTGGCTTGTGAAGCGCTTGCAAAGTTTGTGAATGTAAAGCGACGCATGGAGTGTATTTATGAAGATGAGCGAGTGACAGTTTATGATGACTTTGCTCACCACCCAACAGCAATTACAACAACCTTAGAGGGGTTACGTAAGGCTGTAAATGACGACCACATTATCGCTATTCTTGAGCCACGTTCTAATACCATGAAGATGGGGATTCATACTGAGCAGCTAGCTGCTTGTGTTAAGGCGGCAGATGAGGTGATTTGGTTTGAGCCTGAAGGGTTAACGTGGTCTTTAGATGATGTGATGAATAAAAGTGAGGTTAAATCTGTAAAGTTTGATGATGTGGCCTCAATTGTGGATTATGTCGCGCAGTGCGTAGACAAGCTTGATAGCTCCTCTGCCAAGACGCATGTTCTGCTTATGAGTAATGGTGGGTTTGGAGGAATTTATCACCAGCTGACTGATACACTATCCCGTAACAAAGCTTTATAAAAGTGTCATGGCCAGAATGGGTTAAATACAGAATCTGTCATGGTTATACTTATAAAACATAAATAGTGTTGTTTTATTTTAAGGTAAAAGTTCATGCGGGTGACATTAGCAATAACGGGGGCTTCTGGAGCACAGTATGGTTTGCGGCTTCTTGAAGTACTGTTGAACAATGGACATCAGGTGTACCTCATGGTGTCTAAGGCGGCACATGTCGTTATTGCTACTGAAACAACGTGGCAGTTACCTGCACGACCTGCTGAGCTTGAAGCTGAGTTGGTCAAACGCTTTGCGGTAGACCACTCATTACTCCGTGTATTTGGACGTGAGCAGTGGATGGCACCAGTGGCTTCAGGATCTGGTGCACCCAGTGCAATGGTCATTTGTCCTTGTAGTACGGGCACACTATCAGCAATTGCAACGGGGGCTTGTAATAACCTGATTGAGCGAGCTGCAGATGTTGCTCTTAAAGAGCGTCGCAGGTTAATTCTAGTACCCAGAGAGTCACCTTACTCCGCAATACATTTAGAAAATATGCTGAAAATAACCAATATGGGGGGAGTGATTTTACCTGCCTCTCCTGGTTTTTATCATCAGCCAGAGCATATCAGTGATTTGATTGACTTTGTTGTTGCAAGAGTACTCAATCAGCTGGGGATAGAGCAACAGCTACTCCCACGCTGGGGGGAACAGTTTTCCTAGATGTATAGCCTGGTGGTTTGCAATAATCGTCAGGTACACCTTCATCAATCTTAAATATCCAATAAGGTACAGAGGAAGCATTGTTGGTGTTTGATCACCATGGATGGTGGGAGTACAGCTTGTGCGGGAGAAATTTAAATATCGTCACCGAGAAGACATCAAATTAACGATGATAACCCACATTGTTTTGTTAATTAAGCGACTATAATTCAGTGATCTTTATCTCTAATTGGAGAGGTCTCACTAAGGGTATTACCAGTCATCGTCATATTCATACCCAAAACCTTCATATTAAATTTAGGGAAACAAAGAGAACATTAAGCTGTGATTGTTCACACATATGTTTAATACTATAGGCAGGCAAAATATGTGCGATTTTTGTCACATCAGCTTGCGGAAATAGTTCCAAATTAGATGATTTTTTTATGATAGTATGACATTAAAAATGAACATCATTTGTAGGGATTATTTTGCAAGTATGCCAATTACTAAATTTGTATCATGGTTTTTTGGGGCAGTTCTATTATTGAATTTATCCGTCGTTTGGGCCATTGAAAAAGAGGCTGTGTTAACAACGGATGCTGAACAAGTTATTAATGCTTATATGAATGCGTATATTCATAAGGACTATTTTCAAGCGGCCAGTTATCATCAACCCCAAGCACTTGAACAGCAACGTACTTACTTTTTAAGTGAACTACTTGCCCATGATGCATACTTAGCCAAACAGCTGTTTGGACAAGCATTTGGTACTGAAAATGCCTTAACAACAATGGACAGCCAAAAGTTTTTTGCTAAGCTTTCAGAATTAGTGTTGGGGGGAAGTGTAATCGATAATTTCTCCACACAAGCAATAACATTTGAACTAGAAGGCCTGCTGTTTCCTCAATCTGATGTGGCTTATGCCGTGTTCAGAGTTAAAGCGCACGTACAAGGTAATAATAAAATAATTCTGTTTAATTTGCTGAAGACATTTCGCTTACAAATGCATGCTGACCGCTGGTATGTAGATATTCCTGAAGAATTTGGAATATTTAAAGCATCACTTGAATATGAAGAATAGAGCATACTATTAAATTTTACTAAAAATAATTTAAAGTGCTTGTTGCCTTGTAGTAGAAAGTGATTGTCTGAGTAGATGTATGTTTAAGTGTACTTATTTTTGAATGTTTTTCCTGTTTATTAGTAAATAAAAAACGTTTTCTCTATTATATATAGAGTGTTTTTTTAGATTGATATATCCTTTCATCTGCCCATGCCGCTGCTCTGTATTTTAATAAGCCAGAACATTTGATTGCATGACATAGCGAATAAAACCTTTTATCTTTGAAGGGGCACTCGCTAACTCTTTATTAAAAAGCCTATACCCAAAACGAAGAGTTTTTAGTGGGGCTAGTCTGGTCTGTTAAGACTAGCGATAGCATCAACAGTTTTTTAATGGTGCTAGCTGGGCCGTCAAGCGATGAAGCCCCCGGGCAAGTTTACTGCTGTGAAACTTGCGGTAGCCACTTTAACTGATATAACAGTGCTGCTGGGCGGTTATATTAATAAGTGACTAGGGTGGCCGTTAAATGCTCCTCGGCAATAGCGCCTGCATTGCTCTACTATATGATATCCATGTCATTATGCATAAACTGCATTCCCACCATCCTTCGTGGTCAAGAGTGCTGACAACAAACCCTACTAATGTGTCGGGAACACATTAGAATAGCTTCGCTGGTCCGTTAGGGTGAGCGCTATGGATAGCGCACATAAAAATGATTCGTGAAGGGTATACTTCAAATAGGTAAGTTTTCTAAAGGGCTTATGACAGCTTCTAATTATTGTTTTAATGGAGTAATCAGTATTTTGGGAAGGGAAACAACTATCTTGACAAACAGCGGTCTTTAGCACCTTTACTTTTTTGAATAGTAATTGTCTTATAATAAAGTCAATATTTTTTATTCTAAGACGAATGCAACCCATTAATCGAAGACCTAAACCATATAATAAAGAATCCATTAGCCAGTGATTGCCATGAAGTTTTGCTAACACAAGGGATACTTTCTTTCGTGTTAATACTACAGGTAAATTTTTAGGTAGTTTTGCACTTAATAGTATTTTTAAGTTTTTAAGCTGTAATGTCGAACTCTAATCTCTTGCCTTACCCTTTCTAGAAGAAGGCGCGTCATAACTTTTACCACAAATAGCATCGATGATTGAGATATTATTATGCTGTTATTTATATACAGTATTATTAGAGTTGCCTCAAAGTGACGTGATATATTACGTCACTCTGACGTATAACACCCTGCTAAAAAGCTAACTAATTTATATCAATCAAGTAGTTAAGTTGTTTTTTTTATATTTAATCTAGTATTGAATATTTGATGTGGTTAAAATATATTTAAGTATTATACGTCAGTGTGACGTAATGTATTACATCATAGTGACGTTCATTAATAGTTAGATGCAGGAAGAAACAAAATATCACAATGAGGAATACTCATAATGTCATACGTCGATGGTTTTATAGCGGCAGTTCCGAAAGAAAATAAAGAAAAGTATTTAGCCCATGCTGAAAAAGCATCTGTTGTGTTTAAAGAGTATGGGGCGATTAAAGTGGTAGAATGTTGGGGTGATGATGTTCCGGAGGGCGAGGTAACCTCCTTTCTGTTGGCAGTTCAGTGTAAATAAAATGAAACAGTTGTGTTTTCTTGGGTAATATGGCCAAGCAAATCAGAGAGAGATGAAGCCTGGGCAAAAATAATGGAAGATGAGAGAATGAACCCAGAAAATAATCCAATGCCTTTTGATGGTAAACGATTGATTTACGGTGGTTTTGATAAGATTCTAGAAGCATAGAATGTAGATGAAAGGAACAACCGAAAGTGCATCTAACGCCGCGTTGAACCGGACATCAAACCTCCATTCCTTTCCCGGTTTGCTGCCGGTTAACGCGGCGTTGAGTCTGCACATTTTCTATTACTTACAAAGGATAGTAATAATACAATGCTGGATAAAGAAAGCTTAGTGGAATGGCTGGATGCGGAGCATACACCGAAAAAGCCAGCACCAATTGAATATGAATACACAGCCGCCTAACAAGGCAAATTAACTCGAGTGCAAATTTTTGCATCGTTATGTTTCAGCAGGTATTAACTATATGGTAAATAAGTAATGTCAGATAAATATTCGGGATCTTGCCTATGTGGCGAGATAACGTTTGAAATTAACGGTGGTTTTGAGAGTTTCTATCTTTGTCATTGTAGCCGCTGCCGTAAAGATACTGGTAGTGCCCATGCATCTAATCTCTTTTCTACTTCGGCTAAACTAAAATGGCTATCCGGAGAAGAAAAAGTAAAATCGTTTAATCTGTCGGGAACTAAACATGCAAAAAGCTTTTGCACCATCTGTGGTTCAGCCGTTCCTAGTATTCAAATGGATGGTAAGCTTTTAGTGGTTCCGGCTGGTAGTCTTGATACAGCTCTAGATATGGAGGCATCAGCACATATCCTAATACAAGATAGAGCGCAATGGGACAATGAACTTGAAAAAGCACCAATGGTAGAGGGTTTGCCCAATTGAACTTGGTTAAAACACATAATAAGTCGATGCATCAGATCTAAACCAGCAGCCTTTTATTATGGATTTCGCTACGCTACATTATTTGAATAATAAAAGTCTTCTGCTTTAGGCGGGTGATCTTGTGGGTAATTGTCAGAAGTATGAGCCAATCAGAATTTGTATATAAGCTTTTGTCTGTTTGTGGTGGTATCTCTAGTAGATGGGCTGGACATCTTGAATTTTGGGAAGGTGAAGAAGCTGGCCACTACAATGATATGGCAGTAATTGTTAGTTACGTTGTTGATAGTAGGGTAAATAATGCAACTGATGAATTTGAGGCAATATTTGCCATAGTAGAAGATGCTGTAAATTCTAGTATTAGGGATACTTCAGAACTAGCGATAATTGGGTTCTTGGAAGGTATTTTATTGGTTGGCTCCCATAAAGGTTTAACATCAAAAGATTTTAATGACTGGTTGGGTGTTGCATCAAACAAATCCATACTAGAACTTGAGCAGTATTTTGAGGGTAACACTTAACAAATTAATCAACAGGACGACTGGCGGCGCTCGTCATTAAGGTGTTAAATGTCATGCGTACCATCGAAGAAATAGAGTCTGTACCCGACTTTGCAGAGAATAAGATCACATCGGTAAATTACCGGAAGGGTTTTGGGGGCATACACTTTTAGAAGAAAAAGATCTTGTGCCAGGTGAATGGGGTTATGAAATACATCAAGGTGGTAATAAAATCATCGAATTTAAGTTTGTAATAAAATAAATGCTAACAAAGCCATCAAAAGTCGCGCTTTCAGCGCTGGACCGGTAATAAGTAGCTCACTTTTTATGGTGGTGTTATGTAACTTAAAACGATATGAAGATATTGTATAAAGTTCAAAAAGAAAATCACCAGTGAAAATTGAGGTCATATTTTCAGTGAGTTGTTAACGCTAAATGACAAACGGAAAATAAAGCATATTCAAGATTATCCCGCGTTGGAAGATATCATAGAAGTTATCGACGCTGAGTCGAGTTTCGGCATCGTGCAATAATTTGAATGTCAGTGCGGAAATCATACTAAATGGTCTGTACAAGCCCAAGATGAGCCAGGTTTATGGGTTACTAGGCCAGCAACTATTTAATAGTCTTCGTTTATGTTCTCATTTTTAAAATAGGTTATTTAGTTTGGCATCAATTTACATAACAGGCCTCTGTTGGTCAGGCCAGCAAAGACCCCTCCGTTTCTCTGCGGGAGGGCTACGGACTCTCGCTAACGCTTTCCCCAAAGTTTGGGGTTAGGTCGCACAAGAGGTGATTGGGATGGCCTATTTCTACAGCCTCAATGAGTATCTCAGGCCCTGGAAGCTATTTTCACTTGCTTGCGGTATCGCTCTCTTGATCCTTGGCTCGATCTACACGCCTGCCCCTGACTGGGATATCTTGATCAGCTTCATCATGGCTGGATTTACCTATCTCACAGCGCCTTGTAGCCTGCGAACCGTCCTGAAGCGAAACTGGCGCCACGTCCCGCTGGCTTTGTTTGCGACTTGGTTCACGGTCGACGGCTGCTATGCTATCTACTGGTACTACAAAGACCCAGTAGCCCTGGAGTTCATGAGATCCGCGAACTTCCTTGCATCCTTCGGGCTCTACGGTATCTGTGGAGTCATATGGCTATATCGAGGTTCGTTGCGCCAGCTGCTTGCTGATGTTCGCAAGGCTCTCAGTTCCGGGCGTAGCTAGAGGTGCGATTTAACTAAGCATTAGAGCCTATGAAAATTAACCGAAAGCTTGTAGTTACAATATTCTTGGTCTTATTACTTATATGCTCTTTAGCATTGAATGTTATTGTTGGTTTAGGAAACATTCGATACTACGAGAAAAGCTATGTGCAACTTGCAGAAGAACAGCTTCTGCTTTTTGAGTTTCAGAAGCTACTTAAAAACCAAAGCTATAATGAGCTGGAATCTCGATTAAGCCAAGAAGTAGAGTGGCGAGCACAGCTCTTGAGCATGTGTGCTGTTAATGAATGCTCTAAAGAAGCAATAGAATTATTGAATGGTGTAGTAGGTTTAACAAGACAGTGTTTGCATTCCCGCCAACAGCTTTGCGACAGGCTTTGGACTCACTTTAGCTCGCCCCAAACTTTGGCGCTATGTGCAATAGGATGCGCGTTCTATGATAACTAACCTATCGAAAATAATTTTAGCATTGCTGTGCATAAGCATGTTTTTTTATTGTGCCTCAGCATTTGACTTTTCTGCTGGTCTATTAATATTCCCAGCCTTTGCATTATTCGTCATAGTTTCCATTTTTTACAATAAGATTGCATTTGCAGCTACAATATTATGCAGGATTATCGGCATAATTTCTGTGCTTTCTTTCTTACTGTTAATGCTTGCTGGTACGGTAGGTGGTTCATTTAATTTATCGCCATCAAACCAGGTTGTTGCTGCTTTGTTGTTCAGTATGTCAATCCTAGGCTTGTCATCTTTTTTCTGGTCGAGTAATGGCAAAAAAGTACATAACAAAGCAGTGTAACTATCTCCTTAAATAGAAGATATCAAACGTAGAAATTTCTAGACAATCAGTTTAACGGTAAAGGCGTTTTTAAATGAGTAAACGCTTAACAGATCCCCAGACGTAGCTATCCTCAAAGAAGCTGCAGCTGGCATTCCAGTTCCTGAGCTTTGTTGTAAACATGGTGTTGGTTAAAGCACCTTTTACAAGTGGTGTTTTAAATATGGTGATTGTGATTCCCTCATCAACTGATTACGTTCTGGAGACGAAGTTATGTTATGAGGGAATACAGCAGTACTAACTATACCCTTCACGAATCATTTTTATGTGCGCTATCCATAGTGCCCACCCTAACGGGCCAGCGAAGCTGTTCTAATGTGTTCCCGACACATTAGTAGGGTTTGTTGTCAGTGCTCTTCACCCCAGTCACTTATTAATATAACCGCCCAGCAGCGCTGTTATATCAATTAAAGTGGCTACCGCAAGTTTCACAGCAGTAAACTTGCCCAGGGGCTTCATCGCTTGACGGCCCAGCTAGCACCATTAAAAAACTGTTGATGCTTTCGCTAGTCTTAACAGACCAGACTAGCTCTGCTAAAAACCCTTCGTTTTGGGTATAGAAGAACAGATTCGCATCAAGGAACAGAAAACCCGTGAGTTAGCCGAAGACCTATTAAGCGACGAAGAATACGGCACAGGTAGCCTTAAGTTTTCAATTGCTCGATTCCGAATTTTTTATTTTGCAAGCATTAAAAGCTTCGGAGTCGTGTTATAGTAAAGTTCATTAATAATTATGGGCTTTGGAAATAAAGGCTATGGGTATGAAGCAAGCTCCAATAAAAACTGAAATTACTTTCGAAGATTTTGCGAAAATTGATATTCGAGTTGGAAGAATTATCGAAGTACATGACGTAGCAAAGTCCAATAAATTAATGAAGTTACTTGTAGATTTTGGTGATCATACTCGTACGATTCTCGCTGGCATCAAACAGGAACGCGATAACCCCAAAGAAATTGAGGGAAAACAAGCTCTTTTTGTGGTGAACCTACCAGAGCGAAAAATGGCGGGTGAAGTTTCTCAGGGTATGCTTTTCGATATTGGCTACGAAGATAAAATACAGCCATGCTTAGCTTGTCCAGAAGTTGATGTTCCCAATGGTGCAAGGGCAGGGTAATGTTTAGAACAGGTTTTTTTAGATTGAGCCTTAATACTTAATATTTTCAGCTTAAATTAGCTTTAGTATTAACAGTACAAAGGTTTGATTTTGATCTGCTAGGCAGATAAAGGTAATTTAAAAAAAGATATTCAAGGCAAAAGCCAGTTTATATGCGATTGCCTTGAGATTATAAATGCTTAAGCACTTAATAGATACGGCTTTATATGTTTAATTAATTTATCGACTGACTGGTTGTCAACATCTTTGTGTGTGACAAAACGTATTGGGTTGGATTGGCTGATAAGTATGTCATGTTGCTTTAAGTAAGCTGCCAGTTCTTTGGTTGAGCCTTGGTGTAAGTGAGCAAAAACCATATTGGTTTGCACTTGAGTTATATCTACAGAAAAAGCATCTAATTTGCTTAGCTCATCAGCTAGATACCTGGCGTTTTCATGGTCATCAGCTAATCGATCAACTTGTTCGGTTAGCGCAATAATACCTGCAGCCGCTAGGATGCCTGCTTGGCGCATACCTCCACCAACAACTTTTCTCCAGCGGCGTGCGGTATTGATAAACTCGGTTGTGCCTGCGATGACAGAACCTACAGGGGCGGCGAGTCCTTTTGATAAACAGACAGAAACAGAATCAAAGTGCTGAGTAATCTCTTTTACATTAAGGCTTTGTTTTACAGCAGCATTATAAATGCGAGCACCATCTAAGTGACAGCTTAAGCCGTGTTTTCTGGCCAGCGCAGTTGCACTTGCAATATAGTCTTGAGGTAAAATTCTGCCAGAGTGTGTATTCTCAAGGCTTAGCAGGCGAGTTTGCGCAAAGTGCGGATCAAACGGTTTAATAACAGACTCAATATCATGCAATGGAAGTATTCCATTCTCGCCTTCCATAATGGGCTGAGGTTGAATACTACCTACAATGGCTGCACCACCGCCTTCAAACTTGTAGGTATGGGCATTTTGACCCACGATATACTCATCACCTCGTTGACAATGAGCCATTATCGCAATGAGGTTACCTTGAGTACCTGAAGGGGTAAAAAGTGCTGCTTCGAAGCCTAATAGATCAGCTGCAAGGTCCTGTAATTGGTTGACAGTGGGATCATCACCATAAACGTCATCACCTACTGGTGCTTCTGCCATGGCTGTACGCATTTTGGCAGTAGGTGTGGTTACGGTATCACTTCTGAAATCAATCACTGACATGTTTGTCCTCTCGTTATTTGTTAGAAATTGAGTGATGCTGTTTTGCCTTGCATGCCATTATTCTTATTGGCTAGCAGGAAATAGTTTGATAACAATATGGCAGCAAGTCGCTAGGCTAAATATGCTGAGTCACGAACAAGCGTGGGGTTATGGTAAGGAAAAAGCAAACATATAAATAGATACAGATTAGCTGTTATTGAGCATAACAGATTAAAGGGCTTAAACTGAAAGAAAGGCAAACATATATTACCAGGTACTAGTGTGCTGTTATGAGACAATTGCTGTATTTATCGCTTGCACAACAGTTGTGTAAACAAATACATTCGGGAGTCTTTGTTGCTGGGCAGCGTTTACCCTCAGTGCGAGTATTGGCTCGACAAATGAATGTGAGTATTGCCACGGTACTGAGAGCCTATCAACTTGTTGAAGATAAAGGCTTGATCGAGGCACACCATAAGTCAGGCTACTACGTTTGTCACGATCTAGATGCTCTGCAAGTGCACCAGGATGAACAGAAGCAGATTTCTCCAGAGTGGGTTACAGGATCTGCATTAATTGTTGATTTAATTGCTAATGCAACAAAGGAAAGTTTTCATCAGTTTAGTACCGCTCAGCCTGCTATTGATGTAACTGCTAATAAAATAGTTAAACAAAATATGTTGCGGTTACTCCGAGATAATCACTTGATACTGTCGACTAACTCTGAATTGATTGGAGCATTAAAATTAAGGCAACAGCTAGCTCATAGACTCATTAAAGCAGGTATTCTCGCCAGTGTAGAAAATATATTGATCACAACCGGTTGCCAGAGTGCGATGATGCTTTGTTTAAAGGCATTTACTCAGCCAGGTGATGTCGTCGCTATTGCAACACCAGCGTATTATCGTATTTTACAGTTGATGGAAGTGCTGCAGTTGAAAGTAATCGAAATCCCTACGCATAAGATGTCAGGGATTGATATTGATCTGTTGCAAAAAGCTGTGGATGAGTGGGAAATAAAAGCAGTGATTGTTAGCCCTACGGTAGGTAACCCTTTGGGAGAATCCATGCCGGTAGAGAATAAGCAGCAGTTGTTAGCACTTATAGAGAAAAAAAATATACCACTTATCGAGGATGATGCGTTTGCTGATTTAAGCTTTGAGCAGACTCGCCCAGAGCCTATCAAAGCACAGGATAAAAAAGGAATGGTTTGGTATTGCGGCACAGTCTCAAAAACCATAAATCCTTAGCTTAAAGTAGGCTGGTTGGTTATGGGCAATAATGCTGATAGTGTTATCTACCAGCATACTTTAATGGGGATTACGCCATCGCAACTGAATCAGTTAGCAATTGCAGAATACTTTGCCCAAGAAAAGCACCAAAAGTGTTTACAGAATACCATATTAACGTATCAACAAAGATATCATCAGCTGTTGAGCCTAATTAAAAAGTACTTCCCGAAAAATATAAATATCTCTTCGCCAACTGGTGGTTTTGTCTTATGGGTGGAATTACTAGACTCTACAAATACCACTGAACTTTACTTTAAAGCAAAACAACAAGGTATTTTGATTACACCAGGAGAGTTATTCTCTGTTCAACCTAGATATAAAAATTGTTTTCGTATTAATTTTGCCCAGTCATGGACTGAAGAAAGAATTGCGGCTATTAAAAAATTAAGTCAATTACTCTATTCTCTGTAAGTTATTTTATCTTTTAGATATTAATTGTAGGTTTTTAATTTCTAAATAATACTTGTTTGCTTGTATGGTATGTGTTTGTGGTGCTCTTTAGTTAATTATTTAATGAAGTTTGTATTTTATATTATAATTGTTTTACTGGGATGTTTTATTATTAAATGAATTGAGCTTAAAGGAATCAGGCAAAAGAAGTAAAGCAACTCGTAGTATCAGGGAGTTATAGATGTGAGATTGCACCGAATAATTGAGCGCTTACTCCTTAATAAACTTATTTCTAAGTCATCTGGTGAATATGGAGGGTATGTTCTTTATAAACCAATACAAGATGATCGTCGTAGCGATGTTGAATTGCGTTCCAAAATAGAGTCGGCGGCACGTTGGGTATATGCTCAAGAAATGGAAGCTGCTGAACCAAAATCATCTTGGGGGTTGTCTCTTCGTAATCGCATTTGGAGTGCGACAGTTGCAAGCCTATTACTGTTATTACTGTCACCACTATTAATCTTTATCGCAATTAGTATTAAATATACCAGCTATGGGCCCGTTTTTTTTATTCAAGAAAGAACAGGTTACAAGGGCAGACGTTTTAAAATGATCAAGTTTAGAAGTATGGTTGAAAATGCAGAGGATCTGAAGAAGCACTTTTATCATTTAAATAAACATGGGAAACACTCCGTTGACTTTAAAATTGATAAAGATCCTCGGCGTACATTTATAGGTGAATGGTTAAGGCGGTTTAGTCTTGATGAGCTGCCCAATTTATTCAATGTCATCAAAGGGGATATGCGATTAGTGGGTCCGAGACCAACATCGTTTTCGGCTCATGACTATCCTGATCAAGGCTTAGTCAGACTGGCTGTGTATCCGGGAATAACAGGGCTATGGCAGATAGGAGGTCGAAGCCAGCTAAATTTTGATGAAAGAGTTAAACTTGATTTACAGTATATAGAGAATCAAGGCTTTTGGTTTGATCTGAAAATATTATTTTTAACGCCAATACGGGTATTAGAGGGCAAAGGAGCAAGTTAGGTTGACAGATCAAAACTACACATACCCATAAATAAGGGTATATTTTGTTAACAGGGAAATAGGTGTGATTAAGATGTTATCAATTCCCTGCCATTTGAATTTAACGAGTGCTTTATTAGAGCGGGAGCACGCTTCGCTTTTTTTTACAGCAGCACATACTGAAGCCGGTTGCTCTTCCAGTTTAGTGGCAGTTGCTAATGCTATTGTCAGGCATATCTCGCGTTGTGTATTAATTATTGATGGTCATCGGGGTCATAGTAGCCTGACCAGTCAACTACTCTCGACAACTCAAAAAGGATTTTATAATCTGGTTTACACCAAAGAAATGCCTGAAATTAATCCACTCATTTGGCATGAACCAAATGGTTTGCAGTGTGATTTTTTACCTTTTGGCTGTGATTATCCTCTTCAACAACCTCTTGAACGTCAGCGCATTAAGTCTGTACTTAACCAGTTATCGCAGCAGTATAAGTATGTTTTATTTGATGGCCCACCAGTGTTTTCGAGTCCAGAAGCAGTCAGTATGGCCGCCCAGTTTGATGGTGTAACACTGGTATTACAGGCTGAGAAAACACGCTGGGAGGTGGCTCAAGCTGCTGTGGATCGGCTACAACAAGGAGGGGCAAATGTACTGGGTGCAGTGCTAAATCAGCGCAAGTACTACATGCCTAAGTGGATCTATGACTTGTTATAACAGATGGTTGCGACTAATCGAAAACTTGCTAGCACTGAGGGCGAGCATTATATTGTTCAAGCTATGGATAGTGGTTGGTTGTTTATTTGTAGTAAGTGGCTGTTTTTTGCAACCAACGATGAAGTCATATCAAATGCCTGCAGAGTTGTTTGGTAAAACAGGAGAACACATACCTGATCAACGTCTTTTGGATGAGCATGAGTTACAACCAGAAGATGTGCTTGATATTATTTATCATTTTGATATTAACTCAAAAGGTATTTATCGAATAGCTACTCATGATCAACTTGATATAAAATTTATTACGGCTCCAGAATTTAATGAAAGTCATAGGGTAAGACCTGATGGCTTTATTTCGTTACCTTATGTGGGTGATGTTAAAGTTGTAGGGTTTACCGTTGAGCAGTTAAAAGGTCGATTAGCTGAATTATATAAAGAAATTTTGATTGAGCCTCAGTTTTATATCACTGTACCTAAGTATCAAACAAACATTAAAGAACTAAAACAAAATTTATACCACCCTGCCTATGGTTTAAGCCGTGAAATTCTAGTACGTGGTGATCATCGAGCCTCTTTTCCACTTATTGGTGATGTTGATGTTAAACATAAAACAGTAAGTGCGTTAAGAAAAGCGCTTAATAAACGTTATGGTCAGTTAAATACGGCCCTCCAGGTTGATTTGTTACTTAAGCGGACTCAATCGAGTAAAGTCTTCGTATTTGGTGAGGTGGGTCAGCCTGGCGCATTCCCTATACAAAAACCTATTTCAATTTTATCGTTAATTGCACTAGCGGGTGGTGCATCTTCTGATGCAGAGCTTAGCTCAGTGCTAACTCTGCGACGAGAAAATAATGAAATGGTCGCTAGAGTTTATGATATACGTGAGTCTATTCGGACAGGTAAAGCGGCTATCAGTTATTTAATGCCTGATGATATAGTTTTTATTCCCAAAACACGACTGGCAGAGGCCGGTGATATTGCCCGTATGCTTGGCGATGTGATTTTATTTAATGGCTTTGGCTTTTCATTTAGCTACCGGGTT
The DNA here is from genome assembly GCF_018263875.1 of Zooshikella ganghwensis. NCBI lineage: Bacteria > Pseudomonadati > Pseudomonadota > Gammaproteobacteria > Oceanospirillales > Zooshikellaceae > Zooshikella > Zooshikella ganghwensis. Next base: position 85,026 of record NZ_JAEVHG010000015.1, on the reverse strand, counting down.
GATAGCAAGGATAACTAATGGTCGAAAAGTCTAGAAAAGAAACAGTAGAAAATTATTTACATGAATTTTTACGTATCTTTTTTGCCAATCAAGTATTGATCATTAGAGTTTTTATTACATTTGTAGGTATTAGTATTTTGGTCCCTTTTATTGTTGATGACCACTATGAGCTTACAGGTGAAGTTTTAGTCTTATCTAAAAAATTGTCTCAGTCAGATGCGGATACGGTGTTAACGGGTGATACAGATAAGTTTGTGCCATTGACAGTGATTGATATGGAAACAGAAAGTAATATTCTTCGTTCGACAGGACTGATTAGAACTACTGTGAGTGAGTTATACCAAGCTGGAACATTAACACTGTCGTCAGCTGAACCAGCTTCTTGGCTGGGAGTTGCCATTGACAATTACGTTATACAGCCCTTAAAGACGTATATTACCCAACCAATAAGTCATTTTTTCAGTTCAGAACAGGATGATATTCAACACCAGGAAGTTGATCAGCTTACTACAGAGGTCATTGAAAATTTAGCAATTGAGCCGGTCCCTGGCTCTAATGTTATAAATGTTACGTATACTTCGATTAATCCTGAACAAGGTGTGATTGTAGTGGATCAATTACTGAATAACTATTTATTAATACGTGATCAATTACAATCTGCTGAATTACCTTATGATCTGTTCAAAAAAAAACGTGACCATTATCGAGAACGATATGCTGAGCTTGAAAAGATGAAGTTAGATTTGCTAATGAAATATCAAGCAGCAAATCCTGAGCAGGAATTAATACAGGTGCTCGCAAGTTATGATGATGAGCAGGAAAGTTTACATGATTATTTAGATTTAAAGCTTGAAAAAAAGCGTTGGGTTGAGTATTTAGCACGTCATTTAGAGTACTTGCAAAATACAAATCAGTTGACTGAATATACTTTTCCTTACACATTTACGGAAACGGCAGGATCAGTGGCTTATGATGATAAAGAAATCAGGCTGCAGTTGGAAGAAGTTTCCAAGCTGGTAGGAGAGTATGCCAATGCTTCTATGTCCTTTAAGCCTGATAGCTTAAAAGTTAAGCGCATAAGAGCACGTTTGATGAGAGAGCGTCAATCGTTATTGAAACTAATTACTAACCGTATACAACAGCGTCAAATGGAATTAGCTGTTTTGGAAGAAACTATTGCCGTTAAACAGCAACGCCTTAAGGAGTATGAACAGCGTATAGACGCTTTAAGAACGGTCTCTTCTCGTGTAGAACAAGTTGAAACCGAAATAAAAGCAATGAATGAAGCTTTTTTCTCTTACAGTCAGCAGTTTGAAGAAAAACGAATGATGCAGCTTGTGGATAATGTCCGTTTATCTAATGCAAGAATCTTAAGTAGACCGTTTATTCCCGCCGAGCCAGCTTTTCCACAACTAAAAATAATCCTACCAATAGGCGCTGTAACAGGGCTTCTTTTAGCGCTGGCTATTGGTTATTTAAGAGAGTTTTTTGATCATACCTTTAAACAGCCGAGCCATGTGGAGAAATATTTAAATATTCCAGTGTTTGCCACCTTAGATGATATGACAAAAGATGAGGAGCCATCTCAAACTAAAAATCGAGTAAACTGGTTTGTTGAAAAAATAAAAACAAAGTTAAGGTTTTAATCATAATGCTTTCAACATGTAAAGCAAGGGAAACCCCATCTGAAAAGGCCTTTTTGCATATCATAAGCAGTAGTGGTTATTATGGTGCTGAGCATGTGTTAGTCCAGTATTGTAGCTGGTTAACACAATATCATCATTATATTATGTGTATATGTCCTGACTATAAAACGCTTGATTTATTACAGCAGGAAATGGCAAAAGAGAATACCTCTGTATATGGTGCTGTGGGGCAAAAGCTATCGTTGTTAACTTTGGTCAAAAGTTGTCGACAGTTGTTGATAAGTCACAATTTTGTTGCGATCAATTGCCATGGTTATAAAGAATTGTGGGTCGCATTATTGACTGCTTGGAAGTTGTCCATACCCATTATTATGGTACAACATGGATTTACCCGGCGAAACGTTAAAATGCGTTGTTACCAATGGCTAAATATACTGAGTTGTCGCTTAAAGAAAGTTCATATGGTGTTGTGTGTTGCGAAAGCGATTGCTAAAACTTATCAGCTCGGCGGTGTACCCAAAAATAAAATTATAATTATTCCCAACAGTGTGGATGTTAAGAGAAATAAATTGGATAAAAATCCAAATAAAAACCCTGATAAGCATACTGATCTTTATATGTTTGGTTTTATCGGGCGGCTCAGTGTGGAGAAAGGCCCTGATTTGTTTTTGAACGTATGCCAATCTTTTGTCCAGCGTTATCCACAGGCTGTGCCAGTAAAAGCTGTGATTATAGGGGATGGCCCATTACAGCAAATGTTGCTGGAATCGACGGAGCAAAACCATCAACCGCAAATTGACTGGGTCGGATATCAGTCTGATGTTCAACATTGGCTGCAACAAATAAAAGTTTTACTAATTACTTCAAGAACAGAGGGTACTCCACTTTGTGCATTGGAAGCGATGGCGTTTGGTGTGCCTGTAATTGCGTTTGCTGTTGGTGGTTTAGTGGATTTAATTGAGCATGAACAAACGGGGTTACTCGTTCCTCCTGATGATCTAAATCTTTTTGTAGATACAGTTTATCGTTTACAACAGGATGACATATTACGAAATAAAATAATTAAAAATGCATTGGCTAAGGTTGAATGGCTTAATTATCACAGCAAAGAAAAGGTGCTTACGTGTTATCGACAGTTATTGATTTAGTCAGAGTGTCAGGTGATATTCATGCTGCTGTTTAGATGCTTAAGCAGCATTATTTTTATTACGTGTGTAGCGTTGTTATTAACACCTTATGCCTGGTTGGCACCTTTTATTGCTTTAGGTTGTATTGGTTTAATCGTTTTATACCGGCATCCAGCGTGGGGGTTATTGGGTTTAATTTTTTTGGTGCCTTTTGAGGGGCTTTTTGAAGGTACTCGCTTTTTTACTGGGGCTAAAGTACTCGGTGCAGCATTACTAGTGATTGTAGCTTGTCAATTAATACTCAGGCAATTACCAATAGCACGTTTGGGCTCGACATTATGGAGGCCATTGACATTATTTTTACTGTTTTATGTGATTAGCGTCTTGCACTCTAATTACTTTGAATTATCCATAAACAGCCTTCGCCAGATGTTAACGGCAGTAGCTATTTTTATATTAACGCTTGTTTTAGCAGAAGATCTTCGTTTTAAGCATATCATGTCGACATTGGTGCTTGCGGTGGCTATGACGGCTTTGATTGCTTTGTACCAATCTTACTCAAGTGATAATAATCGGGCTACGGGACTACTAAAAGACCCTAACTATTTTGCTTTGCTAGTCAGTGTAGCCATTGCGATGGCAGGGTATTTAATTCTTCATCAGCGTAACTGGTTGATAAGTCTGTTCTGGGCGGGGGTTTTAGTTATTTTACTGATGACCTTTATGAAAACCTACTCGCGTTCAGGCGCATTGGTTTTATTGATCGTGATAGGCTTTGCGATATGGCATTATCGTGACTATTTGCACATGATTCGAGCGCGGCATTTAGGTTGGGTATTACTTTCATTAGCAGTTGCCATGCCTGTTTTACATTTCTCAATACCTGAAGATTATAAACAGCGGCTGTTTTCACTACTGTCGTTACAAAAAGGGATCAAGTCATTTGATGATCGTTCATTAGGACGGCGTGCGTCTTATTTAGTGGTTGGTTGGCAGTCGATTAAAGAAAACCCTTGGGTTGGTTCAGGACCAGGTTCTTTCCCGGTGAGCTATGCTTATTCTGGATATGCAAGCGCATTTTCGCTAAGTCGTCGTGAGCCTGAATTATTTCGACGCGCTCATAACACTTATTTGGAGCTTGCCGTGGAAAGTGGGCTAGTGGTGAGTTTACTTTTTTGTTGGCTGGCTTGGCGAGGATTATTGGGGTATTGGCAAGTTAGAACGATCGCATTACAGAAGCAGCGATTCTCGTTGGCATCAAGTGTGACTCATTTAGGGCTTGCTTTTTTAACGCTCTGTATTTTTTTACTATTTTTGAGTGCACCTAATCATAAGTATTTTTGGTGCATGCTTGCAATTGTAGAAGTTGTTCGTCGTTATTGTGAAAAACAAAGCAGGGCTTTGACAGAAGAGAGCCGCCATGAAGCATCGTTATAGCATTATCATGCCTATGTTTAATGAAGCTGAGCATATTCAACGCTGTTTAAGTGCAATGCTCAGTGCTATTCAAAATAGAAAAGAGTGTCAATTAACGGTCGTTGATAATGGCTCAACGGATAACAGTGTACAACTGGTTCAGCAACAGGGAGTGACGGTTCTGGAAAAAAAACAACTCGCTATCGGTCAGCTGCGAAATGAAGGTGCTGAAGATGCGAAAGGGGAGTGGTTAGTTTTTGTTGATGCGGATATCGAGGTTCCAGTTGACTGGTTTAAATATGTTGATGGTGTTATAGAAGAAGGATTTGCACAGGTTTTTGCTTTTGTGGATATCGCTCCAGACAGTGCTCCTTGGTATGCAAGGGCATGGGCACTTCGAGTGTTAACGCGGCGGGGGCAAGTAACATCGGTCGATACCCTGCCAGGACGCAATTTAATTGTATCCCGTGAGGCTTTTGAGCAAGTGGATGGCTTTGATAGTACATTGATTACCGGTGAAGACAAAGACCTTATTCGTCGTTTACGAGCACAAGGGGCAAGTGCACTTTCAATACCACACCCAAAACTGCTGCACTGGGGCTATGAGCGTAGTTTTTATAGTTGGTTAAGGAAGGAATATTGGCGGCAAAGTAGTCACAGTGACTTAATTTATAAATATGGTTGGCCATGGCGGCTTGTCCGTTTTCCACTAATAGCACTGTTACATTGGCTATTTTTAATTGTTGTATTGCTTAGTTCTCTGTGGCATAGCTGGCTAATAATTTGTTTGCTGCTGTTATTCATACCAGGTCTACTTTTAAGTTTGCGATTACCAAGTGTGTATTTATCTTTTGTATTAATTATGCAGTTGACTGTGCTTTATACCCTTCGTTTTTTGGTTGCAGGGGTTGCTGTTGTCTGGTTTTGGCGTAGGCCCAAGAATTCATGTTAATGCTGCTATTTTGGCTAATCGTTTTGTTGATTGCCTATACCTATGTAGGTTACCCACTTTGTGTATGGTTTATTGCAAGTTTCGTAAAAAATACTGGTACTAAAGTAGATCGTGAGTTTGACTCTAATGTTGTGGGGCGTGTTTCTGTGATTATTCCTGCACATAACGAAGCCCAGTACTTAGTTGCCAAATTACAAAGTATTCTTACTCAAAGTGCAGCTGAACATATTGTTGAGATTATTATTGCAGACGATGGGTCAACGGATGATACCGCTAAAGTTATTAAGTGTATGAATGATCCAAGGATTAAGCGCATAGAACTTAGTCGAAGCGGCAAAGCGGCAACACTCAATACGGCAGTTGAAGCATCGACAGGAGAGTTGTTGGTGTTAACTGATGCAGATAATCTTTGGCAGCCAGGTACACTCCAGGCATTATTAATGGTATTTCTCAATGAAAAGGTTGGGGCTGCAGGTGGTAAATTGGAGTTTCCTGCTATTCATCAACAAGGGACAAGTTGGGGGGATCGTTATTACCGACTTTTTGAAGGCTGGCTCAGACTACAAGAAGATAAAGCTGGTTGTCTCATTAATCTGGATGGCGCATTACTCGTTATTCGCAAGGCACTTTGGCAGCCAGTGCCTGCTGGGGTAACCGATGACTTTTTTATAAGTAGTGCAGCATTAATTGCAGGCTATCAGTTAGCTTGGGTGCCACAAGCTGTCGTTGAAGACCATAGCACTTCAAAGCCCCGACAACAGTTTCAACGACGGGTACGAATTACATTGCGTGGGCTGCAAAGCATGTGGACCAGAAAATCACTACTCAGTACTCAACAACCAAAACTTGCCTGGGCTTTTTTCAGTCATAAAATTTTGCGTCGAGCCGTACCATTATTGATTCTTTTATTGCTACCCTTGAATGTAATGTTATTGTCGTATGGTGTGTTGTTTAAGATGCTGTTTATTGCTCAGCTTATTGCTTATCTGTTGATGGGGTTAGTGCTTGTATTGCCAGGATATCATTGGCCAAAACCTTGTCTATTCATCGCATTTTTTCTTCAGCAGTTAGTAGCGATGAGTTGGGCATTTATTTTATTCCTTTGTGGTCACCGTGTTTTGCAATGGACACCTGATACGGGGCGACAATTGAAGTAAATTGGAAATGATAGTTAAACAACAAATAAAGCAAGGCCTGGGTTATTTAGCATTACATACACCCTTACGGATGCTTACTGTGCCATTTAGAGGTGCATTGATTTTTACGGGGCATCGTGTTTTACCACTCAGTCAATTACAGGGATATTATGATCCTGGTACTGTCATAGCCGCCGAATTTTGGCCTAAGTGGCTGGATACCATGCAAGACGTATTTGAATTTATAGCACTGGATGAACTGCAAGCTTCACTGAATGCAAGATCCGTCTCAGGGGCTGGTTTTTTAAAATATAAAAAGCAGCTTGCTGTAATGACTTTTGATGATGGTTGGTGGGATACCGCTGATTATGCTTGGCCACCCTTAAAAGCCCGGAATATTCCTTTAACACTGTTCTTAACCACTGGCTTAGTCAATACGCAGCAACTTTTTTGGTGGCAGGCTATTTTCGATTTAGCTAATCATGATGAAAGTCACGCACAACAATGGTTAAGTCAGTGGTTAATAAGTCAAGGAATGAATGTTGCGCGTTTAGATAAACTAAACCTGTTGCCCTGGACTAAACGTATCTCTCAATTACCAAACGACTTGTCTCCTGAGCAATTAATAGAACTAGCCAATGCAATTGCTGCACAGTTACCAAATCACCGCCATACATTAAGCTGGTCACAGGTAGAGGCGTTGTCAAAAGAAGGCGTTGTTATGGGAAGTCATGGGTTAAACCATGTGAGCTTTCCTGCCCTGACAACTGATCAGCAAATCAATCAACTTAATGAATCTTTAGTGACAATAAAAAAACATACCCACCTAGTGAGTCGCTACTTTTGTTATCCCTATGGGCATGTTTGTCAGCAACTCCAGCCTATACTAAATAAATGTGGATATCATGGGGCTGTCACAACGAAGCCAGGCTGGGTTTCTCAAACAACAGACTCTTATTTTTTACCCCGCATTAATCTGCACTATACCATGGCTGCTAGGCCTGAAATACTTGGTTATCGCTTATTGAAGCTAGTATTGCGTAACTAAGCATGGCTCCACTAATGAGAATGGTTAGTTGAATGACGCAACGGACACGGAAACAATTATTAGATGAAATCAGTCAAAGCTTTGTTGCTAAAGTCGTGTCTATTGTTGTTCGCGTATTACGGGTGGCATTGATTGCACGCATTCTTGGACCATTTGATCGAGGTATTTTTGCTTTACTGAACAGTCTTGTTGAAATTATTTTTGCTGCTGGTAACTGTGGGTACAGTACAGCTCTTGCCTACCATGTTTCGCATCGCTCACTACCTTTAAAAGCGATGTTAGGGTGTTTGACCACATTTTCCATTCTATTTGGTGCGCTGTTTGCCTCATTGGTAATGATTATCTTGGAGGCTGTCAACTTTTGGCAGGGGGAGAGAACTGTACTGCAAGATTACACATTTGTTATGGTGACATTAGTCATATTATTCCTATGGGTCGATGGGCTATACAAAGTACTGAATGCCCTTAATAAAGTTACTAGTTTAAATAAATTACGCATTCTTGAATCACTAATTCCGCTTATTATTTTTCTAATAGCCTGGTGGTTACTACCAATAACAGCATTCAATGCTGCAGTGGTTTCTGGATTAACAACTTGGGTATTATTGATTTTACTAATCATTATAATATTAAAAAAACATGCACCAGGTCATTGGCCACTACTTAATAAGCAAGCCCATCGTAAATTAATTGGTTATGGTGCGCGGGGTCACTTTGAAGGGGTATTTCGATTCTTACTGCTTCGGCAGGATTTTCTTCTGGTGGGGTTGTTACTGGGAGCTGAACCTTTGGGTTATTATGCGATGGCTTCCTCCGCTGCGGAACTAATGTTGGTGATGCCTGAAGCATTAACCACGCCCTTACTTTCTTTTTTTATGGGACCTGATGCTGCACGTAATAAAGCAGTAACACCGCTAGCATTACGTTTAACGAACAGTATTATGTTGTTAGGGGCAATAGCATTGCTGTTATTTGGGTATTGGTTAATTGTTTTGTTATTTGGTCAGGCTTATGCTTCAGCTTACGAACCAATGATTTTTCTGTTGCCGGGTATTATTGGTTTGAGCTTTTGTTCAATTATTCGTCTGGATTTATTAGGTAAAAATCGACCTGGTGCTGTATCAATTGTTGCAGCCTGTGCATGTGCTGTAAATTTAGTGGCTAATTTATTATTGATTCCCAGATTAGGCTTAGTAGGTGCAGCAATAAGCTCTTCGGTTGCTTATTTATTGGCTGCAGTTTTGTTATTTAGATTATACCGACAAACACATCCTGTACACTGGACCTTAGTATGCTGGTTACAACGAGATGATTGGCAGAAAATAGTGGGTTGGGTTAGAGAGTGGATAACAAAGCGTAAAAAATAAAATATATGGTTTCATTAAAAAAATAATGTAGATGACGTATTCAAAAATTATTTGTTTTTTGGTTGCATGGTTTACTTGTGCCGTGAATGCACTGCAATGGCAGTGGATACGCGATGGTGTTTGGTATATTGATACATCATCGGTTACGGAAAGTAATAAACAGCAGGCCCAAATTACATTAAGTTGGCAACCAGCCTGGGAAGCCTCTGCTCATGAGGAGCGTGTATTTTTACAAGATGCTGAAGGTAATCTGATTGATGAACTGGTGATTAACCCTGGTCAGTTTTCAGGAAAAAAAACGTGGTTATTAAAGCCGGATAAAGGCCATTATCGTCTTGAAGTGCCGGGCTATAGCTACCGACGCTATCGGCTTGAACATGCTTCAACCCTCAAAGTTGTTTATCAACCGGTTAAGCATCATTTTACAGCTGAAGTGCCAGCAAATGCTGTACTTTATTTTAGCGTGCCTGCTGAGCAAACGATCAATTTGGGGGGGAAATATCATGGTGGGGTAACAGCCTTTAAGGTCAACCCTGTGAACCAGTTAAATGCTGGGGTTCAACTTAAGCTATCAACGTTTGATATAAAAAACTACTGGCAGAATAATCTCATACCAATTGAGCAGTCGACTCAAAACCGGGTTTGGCGTTTAGCCTTTCAGGGAAAAGGTAAAGCGGCTTTTTGGCTCGACACGACGGATAACATTTTTGCATTAAGGCCCGAAGACTTATTTGTGCCGAAGCAGCTAGCAGGAAAGGGTAAAATTACCGTTGGCGTAAAGAAGTTAGGGCGGGTACCAATGGTGGGTACATCGCTACCATTTTTAGATCCTCCATCTCAGGCTTTGTCATTACTTAATGAAATGCAGGTTAAGTCAGCAACTTATTACACATATATTGATGTATTAAAAACAAAGCCATTAGCAGACCAGTCTTTCCGGCGTACTTATTTTCAACAGGGTATTACCAGTGATCTGACACTGCTTGCGGAAACAGGCCGTCGAGCGGTACTGATGGATAGTAAACAGATTACTGAAGTGCTGCGTTCTTATTTACCTAGTTGGCAGCAATATACCCAATCAGGTTTACATTATCTAGTATTAGCTGATGAGCCTAATCTTAATTATCCTTCTTTCACCGCTTTTGCTAATTATGCACAACAAGTGATTCATGGTTTAAAACAACTACCCGCAAATGTGCGTGAAAAGATTAACATTGCGATTCCCGCCAGTGCAGGCTGGCTAAATGGACCAAGCCGCAACCAAGCCAGCTCACGAAGAGGCATTAACTGGGCAAAACAGTTATTACCACTATTAGGAGATGATATACATGCGTTGACTTGGCATCGATGGCTGGTTAGAGATTTACGGGCGACACGAAGTTATCAACAAGCGGTGGCGGCGGCTGCTTCGTTAGTGGGGCGTAATGCTAAAGGAACTTTACAAAAACACTTGTTGATTGATCAAACTAATATTTCCAGCGGTTTGCATCTTAGCGTGTATGAGCAAGATACTTTTTTTGCAGCATTATGGTGGGCCTCCGTTGTAGCTAACGTGGCACAAAGTGGTGACTTAACCATGATAAACTGGTTCAAAACGGCAGATGATGGACCTTATCGAAAAGGACTTATGCGAAAGGATGCGGCAGGAAATTGGCATTTGAAGCCTGTTGGGCACGCTATGAAATTTATACAAGCTCATTTGCAAGGAGCGGTTTTAACTACGAAGACAAGCTTATTTGAGGTTGATGTGGTGGCATCGACGACAGAGAAAGTTATCCACATTCTCGGCGTCAATAAAGGTGATCGTCAACAAAGAGTGGATATGAGAATTGATTTACCGAAACTTTGGCAAAAGCAAAGCCTATCAGTATCTAAAACAGTTTTAGCCAGTGACTTACAACCTCAAGTTTCTCAGAAGCCGCATAAAGCAGGAAAGAAACTACATTTTAACTGGACGATTCCAAATAAAAGTATTTTTGCCATAGAAATCCGTCAGTAAGTTATGAGTAAAGACATTAATTGGTTGAAAAAAATTAAGCAAAATTGGCAAGCGCTCGGTTTATTAGGATTTATTCGTCGTATTTATCATAAATGGGTTTGGCAATCGGTAGAACTGGTCTGGTTGCGTCTTGATTTAACACAATCTCTTCCCTCGGCAACAGGACGCAACCGTTGGCAAATAAAATTTTTAACAGACACCGATTTACCGCACTGTAAACGATATTTTGAACAACATATTCCAGTTTATCAAAGGTTACTTCAACAAGGTTTACTTGGCACAATTGGTATAGTTGACAATGATGTTGTGGCTATTTTTTGGGTAAGCCCTAAAAGTTATTTCGACCATGATCAATATCACTGTGAGTTTATTGTAGAGGAGCAAGAATTTTATCAATTTGCTGGAGAAGTCGCTCAACCTTTACGTGGTAGTGGAATTGCTTTAGACGTTCAGCTTTATGCTTGGCACAATATGCAGCTACAGGGTTATCACTATTCTATTTGCACTATCGATAGTATTAACGTGCCGTCATTAAAACTACATTTTCATGTTGGGTTTGATGAGTGTGGAAAAATGACCAGGGTGCACCGTTACTTGGGGCGTTATTATTGGGTAAAACACGAGCGTTATAACGAACCAAAATTTAAAGCACTTGCTGACCGATATCGGCGAAAACGTTTAATTAAACCCCAGTAAGACTTTCCAGTTTCCCACCATTTTAGCCATTGACCTGCTGTGGTTTGATTATAAAGCCGCAAACGTGAATGCTGTTGTAGGTGAGAATGGCTTTCAAACAATAAATGCTGGGATTCCATACCGACCCGGGATGCGTCGACAAGTTGAATCCCCAGTGATGAGCCATGTTCTATAAGATAATACAATGTGCTGCGACCAGGGGCGAAGCGCCCAAACTCTGGAAGATAGGCAATGTTGTAATCAAAGTAACGGTGATTAAAAATAAAACCTAAACGATAAGCAATAACTTGTTCTTTTAAGCGTAACTCACTACAGATTACGTTTTCTGTATGGGCAAGCTGACAGATAGCTTGGCTGAGTGATGAGTTATTAAGAACGGTTAAACCATGTTGCCCCTTCCAACTTTGTTGCTCAATATTGGCATATTCTGTTATTAGAAGCTGCATTCCTGCCATATCTGGCTGTAGTAACCGGTATTGGAAATTTCCCTGTGCTGATAATTGTTTATTACGACGTTTGATTTCTCTACGAAATTTACTGGGTATTGAGTAGGTGGTCAGGTCAGTAACAGGCACTAGGCATCGAGGCTCGATACTGATATGAGGCAACTGAGCGGCATGTTGGACTGAAATCTCATGGTTATTTAAATCAAGCTCATTTAATTCCAATAGATCCCAATTTACATTTGTTAATTGATCAACATAAGAGATCATGTCTTCAACAACATTAGGGAGAGCATTGTTGTGGGGAACCACGACACGATCTGTATAAGGATATCCTAACCACTGTAAGCTATTAAAAGAAATTCCCCAACGATGAAGAGAGTGGAGGGCCAGCACTAAGCAGCCTAATAGCTCGTTCTCGGCCTTAGCCGTAACCAGTATCGGTTGCATATCTCTTTGATACAGCCAGGGTGTTAGCCATTGAGGTGAGTTAAAACAGTTAGAACGAGGAGTTTGATCCACCAAAGAAAGATACGCAGGAGACTGCAAAAATCGAGCTATTACGTCACGTTGTTGTTCAACTGCAAACTGCATAAACAAGGGTGCTTTTAAATTATAACCCATTCAGTATAGACAGTATGCCTGGTGACATAACTGATTCAGTTAACCGTTTATCTGAGTATTGGCGGTGATGTTATGACTACACCTATAATTTTAGGCAAAGTATGCGATTAAAAAGCAGTTTATCGCGTGAGACATTTTGGAGTTGTCTATGGTGAATATTCCGCTGTTCCCTTTACGGGCAGTGTTATTCCCAAAGTGTAAGATGCAGTTGCAGATCTTTGAGCCTCGCTACTTGGATATGATCAGTTATTGTATGAAACATGACCAAGGGTTTGGTGTTATTTTAGTGGCTGAGGGCAGTGAGTTTGATGTAAAGCATATTGAACAAGTCGGTACACTAGCCAAAATTATCGACTTTTTTCAGCTACCAAATGGTCTGCTGGGGATTACCATTACAGGAGAGGGTAAGTTTGCTGTCTTGGATCACTGGAAAAGTGAACAAGGCTTTTTAATGTCTGAATCCCAATTATTGCCAGAAGAGCCACATATCTCTGTGCCTGATGAGTGGTTTGGGCTGGTTGATTTGCTTAAAGCGCTTGTTCAGCACCCATTATTGCAAGACTTAGAGCTTGATGTGAACTATGGAGATGCCATGGTTGTAAGCAACCATTTGGCTGCCTACATGCCGTTCTCAGAAGAAAAGAAACAGTCCATGTTGGAAATATCTAACCCATTAAAGCGGCTGGAAAAGCTAAAAGGGCTGCTCAATGATATGCAACACTCTGCTTAAAAGCTTAATTCCTTCACCTAATTCTTTCCTTTAGCCAAAGTAAATACCCGTTAAATAACGGTATTCAGTTGAATATGGATATATAGGCCGCCCACCATTAACAATAAACCCAGTAGTATAAAGAGGCTGGTTGTGCTGTGAATCGGATTACGATCAAGAGGAGAGACTGCCACTCGACAGAGGCAACATAAAACCAGGCCAAGGAGTAAACCGGAGATGGCAGCACTAAAGCTGACTAAGTTGAGTGTGACTAAACTTAGTGTCACCAGTAAGCTGGGTAATAACCCAATATACAAAATCCACCATTGCTGTTTGGCGGGGCGCTCATAAGCAATAAGTGTTGCAATTTGGGCATAAAGCAAGCTGCTCAGTAATGTATGGTGGCTAATGATTTCAGTAGCATGGCTCTGGGTGAGGGAAAGCTGCATACCATGCTTCAGTAAAGGCCAAACACTGGCGGCGGCAACACTCACGAATAACACAAGGGCATGTCCTCGGTAGCGTTGATGCCACATCCAGCCAACCATCACGAGTGAGATAATACTGATATGCTGCCATTCAGAAAGCAGCCCTATGGCTTTAAATATGGGCTGTAATAAAGGATGCTCCAGGGGGTGAAGCGTTATGCTGACCCATTGATTAGCCGTACTCCAAGTACTATTAGGGATTAAGATAAATAGCAGTAGCCAGCAACTAAGGGACACTAATAATAACCAGCAGGGGTTAATGGGAAAGGCGAAGTGTACATGAGGCCGCCGTGATTTAAGGACTCGCCACCAAGCACGGTGACTATATCGCTCAGTAAGTGCCTGATAACGAGATTGACTGGGTAAATAGCACTGGCAAAGCTGATTGAGTAACCAGGTTAGAATGGCAACGCTAACGAAGCATCCCACAAGCCCCCAGAGCAGTCCACCAGGTACATCTATGGCCAGTTGAGTTGATGCCCCTACTAAGTAACCAGGTATGGTGTAGACTGGAGCCCAGGCCATAGCAGAGCAACAGTTGATGGCCAAAAAACGACCTGCAGGCATATCCAGCATTCCAGCAACCATAGGAATAACGGGTCTGATGGGACCTACAAATCGACCAATCGCGACACTCTTACCACCATGTTGCTTAAAAAAACGCTCACCATTTTCAAACCATGCTGGGTATTTTGAAAAAGGCCATATACTCTTTATTGTCTGGTGATAGTAACGCCCTAGATAATAACTAACACCATCTCCTAAAATAGCACCTGCACCAGCCCAGACAAAGGTTTCAGCCAATGATAAAGCGCCTGTTCCTGCGAGTACTGCAATACCAAACAGCAGGACAACACCCGGCACAATAATACCGACAATGGCTAATGATTCGATAAATGCCACCAGCAGAATACTGATACCTATCCATTGTGGGTGTTCATTAAGCCAATTTAGAATGGGTTGCACAGAAGATAGATCCATAGCACTTCCTATCGTGGGCGAAAAATGGTGCTTAGTTTACCCTAAATTGATTGTTATATACCCATAGCGAAGGAGATAGAATTTTGCGAGAGGCTTTTGGTTGCGTTAGAGTAGTTTGCGTGAGGATGATTCATTAAAAATTGTTTATAAAGGCTATAATTATACAACCATAGTCCTATATATGGTTAATTTAAGCGTGAGAAGGTCATATTTCTTAAGCTGCAGTAATACATCTCTGTGTATGTATGTACTGTATTGGTGAGCATAGAGGATCGATATCTATTGAGATAGTCTGTGAAGGGGATTGAAATGCTCAGGATGCAAGCATCAAATACAAAAGGTAATTGTCATGGATCTGACAACGTATTTTCTTAATAATAATCAAACCTTTATTCGTAAGTCACTCGCACGTAATCGTTTTTTTGTCATTTTAGAGCGGGGCGCTATTTCCCAAAAAGCATTAAGTCATGTATTAACACAGTTTCAATTTTGGTCAAATCAACGACATACTTGGTATGCTGTGGCTATAGCAAAAAGTGGATGTAAGGAAAATACATTAAGTCAGCCCACATTAAAGGCCTTAGTCAGTCAAATTCAGCATTTAATTTTTGGCTCTAAAAGTGACATAGCAGAGCAGTGCTTAAGTTATTTAAATATTTCAGCGCGTAAACAAGAGAGTGATAATGAAATTAGTTTTTCGACGTTGCGCTACTCTCGCTGGTTTATGCAGCACTTTGCTATTGAAAATCGAACCTTTCCTGAGGCTATTGCCTCTTTAGCTGTGCTTGAGTTAGCTGCAGTACATCGTGATCAACTGTTACTAAGTAATTTTCAGCAGCAATTTGGTTTAAGTATATCTTCTGAACATGCAGAGCATTATGAAAGTGACGGATATCATATCTTCGAAAAACTCATGGAGCCTTTGATTACACACTATCTTAACGAAGATAATCGACTGTCCTTGCTGGAGGAAATGCATGATAGTGTGATTGCACACTTAGCCTATTGGGATAATTTACTTGATGAGGCTGAGCGGAATACTAAGTATCACTATGGTTAGTATCGTTGTTTCAAGCGAATAGTTAGTATTAAACATACGCTGCCTTTTGATATGAGCATAGATGCCTGTTTGGCATCTATAACCTTCATGAATCATTTTTATGTGCGCTATCCATAGCGCTCACCCTAACGGGCCAGCGAAACGTGTTGCTTTTGTATAAGTTAGATAATTCTCTAATTTTTAGTGTGATAAGTATCAGTTATTAGTAATAAACAGTTTGGATTTAAGTGAGATCTGCTTAAAATTATCCCCAACAAATAATTTATACTCTCACTGTTTACCTTTAGCAAAGAATGAGATGTACCATGCTAATATCTTCTGCTGATACCAATGAAAAAGAACAAGTCATAGCAACAACGAATGTGGTAAAGCCCTCCATTGAAAATCGAAATAATAAAACAGCTGAGAAGTTTGAATTTTACCTAGAGGGTGAAGAGTCCAGTCAACCTGAAGAGAACAAAAGAGAAGTAAGATATATCAGTTCTTTGGATGGCGCACCTTTAAATGAGTACGAAATCGAGTGTATACGTGCTATGCGAACAATTTCCCCTAGAGACCGGATTTTGTTTATGGCTCAGCTTTTTCAAAAGTCAGAGTAATATTGTATTCAGTGTGAAGAAGGTCGATGTAAAAAGGGTATGCAAAAACTTTGCATACCCTTTTTTTGTTGTGACTATATATTTATAGCATTAATAAGAGGCTTTTAACGTTACACCGGAGTAGTTAGTGTAGCCTCTGAGCATAATATAGTATTTTCCTTCTTTAGGTGCATTTACAGTACAAGTTTCATTATTGCCATAGCGATAGGGACGGCATTCAAACTTAGATGTTGTTGGCTTCGAACCAAAGTTAACATACAAGTCTGCATCTCCAGATCCACCACTTATAACAACATTTAAGGGACCAGCACCACTTGGTACTTTAATGAAATAGTGTTTTTCCTTACCCTGTGAGTCGGAAAGACTACTTACAGGCTTGCCATTTTCAAGTTCACCATCGCCTGGCCCTGGCCCAGGTCCGGTATCACAGGCAGTCACGCCTACTGTGCTGAATGCAGTTACTACATCCTGTTCACTATACTTTAAGTCTTGGGCTGCTTTTCTAACACCACAGGCGGCATCATTGTAGTCTGAGTTGGCATTCCACTTTGTTTGGTTAGCAAGCACAAAGACATCAAATGCTTTCTTTGTACCCCAACCATTTGTGTTAGCGAGTAAGTAAAAAGCGCGATTAAACACACCTGAGCTATAGTGGACGTCGAGACCACTATAGTAGTCACTGGCATGATCTATTGAGCGACCATCTTTTGAGGGCTTTTCAAAATAGCGGAGAGCACCTGAGCTTTTGAAAATATCTTGGCCCACTAACCAGTCATTACTACCCTTCATAAAGAATTCTGCTGCTTCACCGGCAATATCAGAAAATGACTCGTTAATACCGCCAGGCTGGTTACGATAAACCAAACCGGAGTTTTGCTCAGTGAAACCATGACTGACTTCATGAGCGACAACATCTAAGCTAACCAGTGGGTAAAATGTATTGCGTCCGTCACCGAACGTCATTTGCTGACCATCCCAAAACGCGTTTTCATAGTTATTGCCGTAATGAACACGCATGGTTAGTTTGAAAGTTAGTGGTGCAGTATTATACCAGTCTTTAAACATATCAAAGACAACATTACCAAAATAGTGCGCATCATTTAAGGGAGAGTAGGCTCCATTGATTTCTTTATGGGTATTTTCGGGGCAGGTAAATTGGTGAACTTTACCACCACTATACTGGTGATTTAAGTCGATTGTTTTAACATTGGGACTATCCATTTGGCAGTTGTTATTTACAATCAATGAGCCATAGTCCTTACCATAATAGTATTTCCCTGTTTTTTGGTTGCCTCCAGGTCCTTCTGCATCACGGTGGTTAATACCTTCCCATTGGTCGAGAATAGCGCCACTTTCAGCATCAATAAAAAAGAATGGGCGACTGACATTTTCACCATCAATAACATAAGACACTAAGTAAACCAGTCTGGCTTTACCTTCTTGATCTTGCTTAATAAAAAGTTTGGCTTGCTCGTTCCGCGTATCATTGGCGATAAGTGAAGACTGTTTAGCGTACTCAATGGCATCTGTTTTTGACAATAAGGGCGTGGTATTCACAATATCGGCTGCAATATTATTTAACATTGTGCCTGAAGTGTTGCTGTATATACCCATAGTTGAACGGTTAGCACTGACAGATACGCCCCAAATAGGAACATTATTATAATGCTGAACCAGCTTTTGTATTATTTCTCCATTAGGAAGTTGTATGGATTTTACGACTTTAAACTGTGATCCAGAGTTTGTGGAAGAAAGGCTGGAAAGTGTGTTTGCAGTATTCAGGTTAAGGCTATCTGCATCAACTTGTACAAGGTCTGCGGCTAATACGGAGAGAGAACTCATTGCAACGATATTAGAAATAACAAATGCCAGCGGCTTTAAATAAGTTCTTTTCATCTTCTATCCCTGTTTTATGATGGTGTTATCCCTACTAATTGGTACTAGGGCAATATTTTGTTTGTGATAGATTTTATAAGACCTGTGGTTTGAGAATATCCACTAGGCCACTCATTTCCATAAAAACTTCTCGGCTTCAATTGTTAAGGTTATTCCTAATAAACTATTGGCTAGGTTTATCGTTGGAATAAGATTGAGGGAGGCTCAATCCACTTATACTGTAGTAGAAAAGTGGGTTAATGTTTACCTGACTTCTAATTTTTTTTGTGGTTATGGGTTATGAAAATAAATAGTCATATCGAAAAGTATGGGGTTTTTAATAAAATAAGTATTATAACTGCTTGTTTTTAAAGGCTAAAATTGTGTGAATGTGATGTTTTAGAAATATTTCTAATAGTCTGAAGGAATATTTTTGTTATTTTTTTATGCAAAAAAGTTTTGGTTTTTGATGAAAAATAAAGAAATGAATTACTAAATTGTATAACAAAGTAACAAATTATTAGAAAATGTTTGAGTTTAGGTTGCTATTATAGACTATTTCTCGAAAGAGTGTGATTTTTTGGTGCAATTTTTTTGTGCGTAGTTATTGGGCATAGTTATTGGGCTGGCTATTTAGGTGCATTTAAAACTGTGAACTGGTTCGATTATGGAGAATATGAATGTTATCAATTAAATTTTAAATGTGTGTTTAGCTTGTAGTATGTGATTGCTTTAGAATATAGCCGTTGTAGACATTTATTGAGATGCCTGAATAATTGGGTGGATTGGATTTAAGAGAAAGGTCGATTGGATTTAACAGTATGGCGACAATCATGACGCATGTGGCAGTTCCACTCGTTTTACGTATGGGGTTTGGCAAAGCAAAAGTATCTAATCGGTTAGTGATCCTAGCATGTATAGCTGCGATTTTACCTGATGTGGATGTCATTGCATTTAAACTGGGAATTCCTTACGCATCAGCATTTGGACATAGAGGATTTAGTCACTCACTTTTAGCTGCAGTAATTGTAGGGTTACTTGCGAGTATTTGCTATAAACCATTAAAAAGTGATCCAAAGTGGGCTTTTTTTATTGTGTCTTTATCGATGGCATCTCATGGGATTTTGGATAGTTTGACTAACGGGGGGTTAGGGATTGCTTTTTTATGGCCAGAATCAAACCATCGATATTTCCTGCCCTGGCGTCCGATAGAAGTATCTCCTATAGGTATTAACAACTTTTTTACAGCTCGAGGTCTGCAAGTTATTTTATCGGAGATTGTATGGGTGTGGTTTCCTTGTTTAATGATAGGTATCATCACGCTAACATTAAGAAAAACATTAAATAGAAGAGTAATAGATAACGTATAAATTGATGTATTCTCTTATTAGTGCAGAGCACTAGCCTGTGGCTCTGCATAATTTAAGCGTGATGGGAGGATATATTGGTGCAATCTCTATCCATCACATTCTGTCTTAATCGGTAACAGCCCTCTTTTCCTATACAAAATAAGCTAATCCCGCCCATTAAATGAGAATGATTCTTGTTATCTTTGATGTTTTGGCTTACACTAACCGCCCTTCATTAATCATCTCAAGGATTTGGTATGAAACGGATTGTCGTATTTATAGGGTTGCTGTGTTGCGTTGGAGCTACATATGCCAGGGATGCAATTAAAGTACTTGATATTGGTGTCATGGGATTAGCTTCACATGACTTATTTCAGTGGAATGGAAGAACGCAACAAAATGTAGAAAATGGCAGGTTAGATCTTAGTACTATATTTGATTACCAGGATGGACAACGTATTGCACAGGGAGGTAACCCCAAAAATATTTCTAATGCTCCGGTATATACTATCACTCAGACATTAGTCAGCTTTTATAATGGTAAAAAACAGTCCTTATTATTATCCGGTCATTTCAGCGACGAGCAGGCTCATTCTATAGCGCGTAAGGAAACAGTGAAGTTTTTTATCGGTATGG
This sequence comes from Zooshikella ganghwensis, assembly GCF_018263875.1. Taxonomy (NCBI): domain Bacteria; kingdom Pseudomonadati; phylum Pseudomonadota; class Gammaproteobacteria; order Oceanospirillales; family Zooshikellaceae; genus Zooshikella; species Zooshikella ganghwensis. The sequence goes on along the minus strand of NZ_JAEVHG010000015.1, from coordinate 64,875 downwards.
TTAAAACATCTTATCCTCGATTCACTGGAAAAGAATTTCCAACAATGGCGCAAAATGGTCAGGTTACAAATGAAGAACAAGCAGTAATGCGAGCTTTGCATGATGTATTGCCTGGTACCATTGAAGTTATAAGAGGTTTTGATAGCCAACCATTTTCAGTAACAGATTATAAGTATGCCATGACATTCTTATCTTCTGCTGAATTAAGTCAGCCAATTAAAATGTATGATGGAAAATATGATACAGCATACTTAAATGTTCTTATTCCTAGCAGGGGTGGCTTACAAAAAATTAACTTAAAAGAGCAAGACCAAGCGTTTATTGAAACACATACTGATTATAAGTTAGAGCAGATGCTTGATGAATTAAAACGGTATGGTCAGCAGCAAAGTCACCAGCAGTACCTACCAAGCTTAATTGATGCAACAAGCTTCGGTTATCATCTACAAGCCCTGTTTAGTAAAGGGTTATGTAAATACAATACAGACGGTTCGACCAATGAGTGGATGTTAGATGTAGTCGAATGTAATTGATCGTATAGAATGTAATTGGTTGTATAAATAGTGCTTAGGGATGAAAAGCTTTAAATATAGAAGCTTTTCATCCTTAAAGTAACTCTGAAAATGAATTATTAATGGGTTGTTTTATAGCCTCTTAAGTAACTTATTAAGTATCTTACTCATGGTAATGTACCCCTCCCAAAAAATCCCTTTGACTCGCATGTTGCTGTAACTTTATTACTCTGCCTTTTGGAACTAGTTGGTCACTTTTGAAAAAAAAAATAATGCTTCGCTGTGACTGCGCTATAACTATATATAGCTTGGATGAACATAAAGGCTTTCAAAACAAAAAGAAAAGGTGAAGCAAGGATGGTATTTAAGCTCAAGTATGTTGGGTTGTTGTTTATAGGGATTGTTGTGTTACCTATTTATGCAAACAGTTTTGTCGATAAGGTCGTAGGGGTTGATGGTATATCGATTGGAGGAGGGCCTGAATCAAACTCTGAAGCGGATATGCAAAGTTATCGCTTATCTGTACTATGGGATTGGCATCAAGACTGGTTAAAAAGTAGCAACTGGCTGCTATCAGGTTATTTTGATCTAAGTTTTTTTTATTGGGAAAATGAACTCAATCATCAAGATGGCCTCTCTTCAACTAGTCGTGGTTCAACAGCAGGTATTTCGTTTAGTCCCGTATTTCGCATTAAACCAAAAAAACCCTTTGGCGATTGGTTTTCTCCATACTTTGAGGTTGGTATTGGCGTGTCCTATGTTGATCATGATGAAATCGTCGCGAAGGGTAACTCTCCTGTGGATTTAGGAACGAACTTTCAGCTGGAAGATCGAGTGGGGGTTGGACTACTCTTTGGGCAACAGCAAACTGTTGAATTTGGTTATCGTTATCTTCATTACTCAAATGGTGGTGTGAATGGTGATAATGATGGAATAGATTTCCAACAGTTGCATTTAACAGTATGGTTTTAATTATTGGTGCTTAATTTGGTCGTGTTTGTCTCAAGACTGCTTATGAGTCATGAGACTGTTTTAGTAAATTCTGTCGTACAAGCATGAGGGCAAAACCGAGTAGGTTTTCACCTTTCCATTTGGCGGGATTGGTCGCATCAGCGTGATCAGCGGCTAAACCAATACCCCAAATCCGGTCGACCGGGCTTGCTTCAACAAGAACACGTTGCTGGGTACCTAATAAATAGTTCTGTAGTGTCGGGTTTTGGCTGAATTTTGCTAAATTTCCCTTTACGACAATATCAAAACGATTTGCGCACCAAACTCTTTCATCAAAGCCAATAATTTCGCGTCCTAAGCGTTTTGCTTCACTTGGGTGGCTTGCGGTGAGAATTTTTTTATACAGCCTTTGGTCATTAAATAACTTGGCTTTTTCTGCCATCATATAGTGCTCTGCTGTGTGGTAGAGCACACCATCAATACTAAAGGATGCCTGGTACCACTGACTAAGGCAGCTCTTATTGACCCCAGAATCTGGTTTTTGATGTCCCCAAAAAAATAAATATTTAATATTAGCGCCTGCCTCGACAGCAGTAATGAGATTATTGATCGTTATGATTTTGTCTGGATGAGCTTTTGATTTCATAGGCTGTATCTGGTTACTACAAAAATGCTTACAGTGTTGTTTGTTTTATCAGGCTATTATTGCGGTCTGTGCTGATATCTTTGTCATGTGCCAGTGAGTATAACATATACTCAACACGAATCATTTTATACGCAAGATTGGTCAATACCCATTACGAACGTAGCTATCGTAATAACATTCTGTATCTTGCTGTATGTTTAGTTTGTTTAGGGAGGTTATCTTCATGTTAAGGTGGTTCGAATTTAGCCGTACCAGAATTAAGGAAATGGATGTTGAACAGTTTTCTAGTGAAGAGCTGTTAACAAAAGCTTGTTGGATTGATGCACAGGAACCTGAGGAGCAGGAGCGTTTACAGCTTGAACAGTTATTACGTACAGAGTTACCGGAGTCGGATGAGGTTGAAGAAATTGAAGCATCTGCGCGCTATTTCGTTGATGCGGCTGGTATCCATGTTCACTCATTATTTTTAACACAGACTGAGGGGCGCCATAAGACCGCTGCTGTAGCGTTTATATTACAGGCTAACCGTTTGATCACTGTGCGAGATGAAGAACTTGCAGATTTTCGTTTGTTTCGTATGCGTGCTCGTCGTACTCCAGTTGAGGAAGAATCTCATCAGTCAGTAATGATTTCGTTATTTGAGCAAAAAGTAGAGCACTTGGCTGATGCGTTGGAAGATATTCACAATGACTTGGAAGCAGTTAGTCATTTAGTGCTGGAAGACAATGATGCTGACCTTGAAGATGCGATTGATAAGTTAGCCAAGTTAGAAGACAGTAATGGTAAAATACGCTTATGTCTGATGGATACACAGCGTTCGATTTCATTTTTACAGCGTCACTTACGTCAATACCCTGAATTGCAGCAACGTTGCTGGGAAATAATGCATGACGTCGAAACCTTGATGTCTCATACATCTTTTTTATTTGATAAAATAAATTTTTTAATGGACTCTACACAAGGGTTTATTAATATCGAACAAAACCAGATTATTAAAACATTTTCTATCGCTGCAGTCGTATTTTTACCCCCAACGATGATTGCCAGTATTTACGGTATGAACTTTGAATATATGCCTGAACTCAAGTGGTTATTGGGGTATCCTTGGGCAATAGGGTTAATGATTCTTTCTGGTATTGCACCTTATTGGTACTTTAAACGGAAGGGGTGGCTGTAGCGGTTAGTGTTCCATGCTTTGTGCATGGGCCACTCGTATTGCAGGAATGAGTATATTGATTTGTAAGTTTATTGCTTTTGCCACGACATAATAACTTCTGGAAAACCTGTATGAGTATCTGTTTGCTCATATGAGTACTGAAAGTGACTGTGAGTATAAAAAGCAATACTTTTGAGATTATCCTTATATACCGCTAACTGTAAACTGTTACGCAGTGATTTTGCTCTATCAAGTAGCTTAGTTCCAAACCCGTTTCCTTGGTGCTTTGGTGAAACAAACAGGGCTGCCAAAGTATTTTCATATAGGGAGATGAAGCCAACAGTTTCATCTGCTGAGGTATAGATGTAAGTTTCAGATTGCGGAATATATATGTCACGCATATCACTCATTTTGGATTCCCAAAAAGAGCGATCAATAAAACTATGGGATTCGATAGATGCATCAAGCCAGATATTGAGTATCGAATCAATATCTGATGATTTATAGGGCTTAATCATAGTTATTTTATTTCACAGGTTGTACCCAACAGTACGAAGGGTTTTAAAGTACTAATCAATGTAGGAATTTTTTAGCGTATCTAAGTTACAGTCGACAATAGATGTTAAATATTGTGTAATTTTATCTGCAGGCCAGTTCCACCACGCAATTTTTAGCAGCTGGTCAATGGTTGTCTGATCAAAACGGTATTTGACTATTTGTGCAGGATTTCCTCCAACAATACAGTAGTCAGGCACATTTTTGGTGACAACTGACTTACTCGCAATGATGGCACCATTACCAATCGTGACGCCAGGCATGATTGTAGAGTCATAGCCAATCCATACGTCATTGCCGATTATAGTATCACCTTTAAACGGCAGTTCTCCAGGTCTAGGCATCACCTTTTCCCAGCCTTGTCCAAAAATTTGGAAAGGGTAGGTAGAGAATCCTGATATCTTATGATTTGCGCCATTCATGATGAACTTAACATCTTTTGCGATAGCACAGAATTTACCAATGATTAATTTATCGCCTATAAAAGGAAAATGGTATAGAACATTATTTTCAAATCGCTCTGGACCTTCTGGATCATCATAATAGGTATAATCGCCGACAATAATATTTTCTCGACTAATAAAATTTTTCAGAAAACCGACTTGGGGGAATCCCTTCATTGGCTCTTTATCGTCTGGGTTTGGTCCTACCAAAACTGTCTCCTATAGTATTTGTTTCTTGTTCTTATACTGGGTTCTTTAGCTATTAGCAAGTTACTTTATATCCATAATAGAGGCTGTTGGATGCTCCAACATAAACTGTGTTAGAAGTATGCGTTCCGAACAGGTATGGCATTATATCATCTGGTTGACTGCTAGAATAAAAAGCATGGGTATTTTGAATCATGATTATCTTATGAGGAAAGGACATGCTTTAATGAATGCTAATAGCATCTTGTTATACTTCATGCTATCAAGTATCTCTTTGATGATAGAGAAAGCTTATGGTGAAGTTAAAGATGATTCAATAATAGCGGTAGCGTCTATTTTTCCACCTTTTCAATATTTGGATAAGGGTAATCTTAAAGGTATTTCAATAGATGTTATAGAGGCTGTTTCTCAAGCAACAGGCCTGGTGATTGAATATAGAGTAATTCCTTGGAAACGGGCTTATAAGTACACACTTTCCAAACCAAATACCTTCATTATGGCGATATCGAGGATACCTGAACGAGAGCCATTTTTTAAATGGGTTGGACCTCTTTATAACACACAAATAAAGCTTTATCGGCTTGCTAGTAGAGATGATATTTTAATAGAAGATTTATCAGATGCAAAACAATTCAGGATAGGCACTGTAAGAGGCTACGCATCAGAAAGTTACTTGCTTTCTAGAGATTTTAAGTTGAATGTTCAAATATTCAGTGATGCTACTACAGAGTATAATGTTAAAAAACTATTAATGGGTAGAATTGACCTTTTAGTTTCAACTGATTTGACGCTTTCGTACTTGGTTAAGATTGAAAACATAGATGTTAACTTAATAACTGACGCTTTTAAGCTTGGTGATCCTATTAAAGATTACTTTGGGTTTAATTTAAATACATCAGACAAAGTAATAACAACTTTTCAAAGTGCTTTTAATGAGCTAGTGAAAAGTGGGGGGTATAAAAAAATTGTTGATAGATATTTGCTAGAGTTTTAATGGCTTTGAGCTTGGTTAAACAACACTTTTACAAAGTTATGTTTTGCAAAAGTGTTGTGGATAATTATATTGTAACTGCTTATGTTTATTCCGTAAGAGCACTTAATAGGCGGTTTTTCCTTGAATGTGAGGGAGGAGAATGATGTAGTGTATAGCAAATAAATGACACAAAAGATGTAAAGATTATTGCTGCAGAAACAATATTTACGGAGGTGTAGCCTAGCCCTGTAATACCTGAAAGAATAATTAAAAATTGACTTAATACCTCAGACTTCCAGGTAATCTTCACGCCATCAAATACAATGCCGTTGTAGTGGCATAACCAAAAGAACAGACAAGATAGCGCCGTAGTTTGTAACCAAGGTAAGTCGTAAAAGTTCCACATTAAGTATGTAAATACAACTAAAATGACTATAAATCGAAGTATACAGGATAGCTTCATTGTTGCAGTAAGCGGTGAGTTTTTAGGTTTAAAATATTTACAAGGTATATCCGCTATTTTACCAAGACATTCTGTTTTAGTGAGTCCAGCGGGTAGCCAGCCAGGGGAATAAAAAATTGACTTTAGCTTATCAATTAATGTTTTACTGTGTGTAAATTTTTTAATAATAACCTTTAAGTATTGAATATTAATCATCAAAGGGCTAAAGCTTTGAATTGACTCGCGAACGCCATAGGTAACAGGAACGCTCTCTGACTCTGTTTGATATGTGCCAAAGAGTCTATCCCAAATGATAAAAATACCGCCAAAGTTTTTATCAATATATTTGGTATTTCTTGCATGGTGTACTCTATGTAGAGAGGGGGTATTGAATACTTTATCCAGACGAGGCGTATGTTTTAGTTTTTTATGATGAATTAAAAATGCCCACGTCATTTGGGTGTAGCTTACCGCTAAGAAGACTTCAATAGATATTCCTGCTAGTGCCATGGGGATAAATGTTAACCACATGGTAACTTCCATAAAGTAGCTATTACGTATAGAAACTCCAAAGTTAAAGTTTTCAGCAGTATGGTGAACAATGTGATCTACCCAAAAAATGCCAATAGCATGGTGAACTCGGTGATTCCAATAAAAGCAGAAATCATAAAAAATAAAGGCGATCAACCAGGTAGTAACTGATGTTTGATCTAATGTAAACAGAGAAAAGTTGCTATATAAATAATTATACATAGCAATAATGCCCGCAACGAGAATAAAGGTGAAACCTAAATTTCCCAAAGCAATAGTTGCGTTGGTTAAGGTATCATTTACCCTATAGCCACGTGTACTCCGAACAAAATCGATTAGAGCGAAAATAAACAATGGTCCAAGATACAGCGGTAGTGTAAATAAGAGCTGCTCACTAAAATCCGTACTCATAGTAATTGCTTCCATTCATTATTTGCCCGTTGCGAAGTACTTGTATACCCATTCACGAATGATTTCTAGGTTTTGTTATCTTCACTCCTCACCTCAATCACCTATTAATATAGGCTCATGGGGCTTCGTCACTCGATGGCCGCACCTAAAAAACATTCGTATTGGGTATATATACGCAATCTTTAGTGCTTACTCTATCTAGGTATACCCTTCACGAATCATTGTTATAGTGAAACAATGCCAGCGAGTCAGGAATAAACTACCAGCTTTTGTTTCAGTGATTGATGGGTCGTCATGGATATTTAGCAGAGTAGGTAAGCACTAAATACTTCGCTCTGGGTATTGATTAATAGACCCAAGGGATTAGGCACTTGACATTCTTCTTATACTCTAACCAGTCATTGCCATAACGCTTTTCTGCCATCTCTTCACTTTTAGGAATCGCATCACTTAGATATTGCATTAAGTTAGCTAGTGGTGCGACCACTCCCCACCAGTTGCCAGCCAACAAGCCAAAGCTGACGAAAATTAAAAAGTCGCCAAAGTAGTTTGGATGACGTGAATAGCGCCAGAATCCAATATTAATGATCTTGCCTTTATTATTAGGGTTCTGTTTGAACTTTCGCTTCTGATAGTCACTGCCAAAGTGCCAGATGCTACCAATGATATAAACGATAATTGCTGTATATTCCAGGTAGGTGAAAGGTCCCTGCATATCAGCTGCCCAGTAAAAGGGTAAGCAGTAGATCCAACCAAAAACATTAACAAGTACGATGGAAAGTAACGCAAACTGCTTGGGTGGAACAATTTCATTTAATTTAGCAGCAGCCGTATTTTCATACCAAACAGTTAATACGATATTCATTCGTATCAGGTAAATAATAACAAAGCTCATAATTAAAACTTTGTGAGCTAAGTCACCTTGGCCAAAGTAGCAGTATACCAGTGACACTGGAAGTAGGGTATTAAATCCCCAAATAAAGGCCATATGCATGTCTTTTGATTTGCTTGCACTTATAAAAACGCAAACAGATAAAGCAGCGATGACCACTGCTTGGGTGATCCACAGTTCCATTCGTGGCTCCTTTTCCTTAAATGATTACCTTTCTAGTAAAACAAAAGCTCTTTGTTAAAAAGAGGTGTGTTTTATCGTATACAGCTATCTGCTGACAGGGGTTTGACTAACAAGTTAGTTATACCCTTCGTTATAGGTATAATTATGATGTCAGCATGAGGTGAGTTAGCAATATACGCATTGTTACAGCCATAAAAATACAATCTCACAATAACACTACACTCTTTTTTATAACAAATAAAACAGTTTTTATTGATATAATTGATGTCATTTTATATACATAAAAACGTAATAAAAGTATTAAAGGTATCCTTTATACAGGGTAAAAAATAATGCGTAGCTTTGACGAATAAAAGTTAACAGACCCTAGCCAGGTTGGCCATCTGCTCTGGGTTTAATAAGCATAGGTCCAAATACAATGGCAAAAAGTGTGAAGCTAATCATCCAAAATATTCCTGCGAGCAGGACTAGTGACTGTAACTGAGTAGGAAATAGAATGACACCAACAGTGCGGATAAAAACTGCGGCGATTAATGAAACAAAAGCAGGCCAAAAGCAAGGGCCTTGATAAATATTGCGACCAGTATGTCCCATAGATACTCGTGGAATCATGGCGAGTATCATGCCACCCAATCCACCGATAGCGAAAATGTGGAGCATGGTATGCTGAATCCAGGGGTTATGAGTCAGTCCACTTACTAGCAAGCCTAAAGGAATACATAAATAAAACAGGTGGAGAGACCATAGCAGTGGCTCTTTAAAGGTACGGTAGCCTAACCATCTTATCATACGAATTAGTTGAGATAAGCCAGCGATTAATAGAAGTGACTTGTAAAAGAGTTGGTTTAAATTAGGAAAGAAACATAATACAAGGAGACAAAGCAGTGACAAGTTGGCAATTAATTCTAACCACAGAATAGGCTGAGGTTTATCACAGTTAAGTTTTCGTGCAGTAAAGAAAGGTACGACACGACCAGCCATAATCGATATAAGTAAAATAAACCACCATAAAACAGCCTGCCATATAGCAAGCACTGGAATATCCCAGATCCTCAGTACACTGGCATAACTGGCAAGATTTGCCAGTATGGCAATAAACAGCATGGGTAAAAAAAGTAAATTTTGCCAACGTTTGGCATTAACGACACGATACCCAACTTCCCAACAGGCAAAGGTAATAAACAGCGTTTCCAGTACAGCCACTACCCATAAGGGAACAGGCAGCCAAAATAAAAGACGAGGTATTAACCAAAGAGTAATGATTAATAAAAGCCTTTTTTCTTTGGTTCCTTGAATTCCTGTCCAGTTTTGAACAGCAGTGAGTAAAAAACCGACAACAATGGCCATTGCAAAACCAAAAAACATTTCATGGGCATGCCACCATAAAGCAGGTGCAGTTAACCAGGTTGGCTGGCCATATCGAAACGACCAAAGCCAAATACCTAGAGCTATAACCGCATACAGTGCGCCAAACAGAAAAAAAGGCCGAAAACCTAAGCGAAGAAGTGGGTGAATACGAGCTTCGTATTGGCGGTCAATAATATTAATCATGGAACCCTTAATACTTGATCTTGATATTTACAGTTAAGCTCGTGTAGTCAATTATCATGCCAATAGTTTGTTGGGGGTAAACGAAAAAATGAAGCTGGATAAAACCAGGTGAAATGCTGTATAGCCCATTTATTATAGATGCAGTGTTGGCTTTTGATTCGATTGTTTGTTGTAATTAATACAACAGTTGAATGCCTTAACGACAAAAGTCACTTTTCTTATGCAAAATGCTCTTGCCCAAGCGCTGCTGCAAATCGCGCTAGATCTCAATATACATCTCCCTGAGGGACACCATTATCAGCGGCTGATTCATGCGCTTAATGAAGTATTACCTTGTGATGCCAGTGTGCTGTTTATTCTTGATGAACAAGGACTATTGCATCCCGTTGCTACAGATGGACTCACGGAAGATGTGCTGGGACGCCGCTTTTCCCCTGCTGCACACCCTCGGTTAAAAGCCATAATGGAAAGCCGTAAACCTGTTCGTTTTACTGCAAACTGTGGGCTACCTGACCCTTTTGATGGCTTATTTAAAAAAGACCCAGACTGCTCTGCAGAAGTTCATGCCTGTATGGGCTGTTCCTTGTATGTAGAAGAAAAGCAGGTTGGCATTATCACGCTTGATGCGATTGATGTAGGGGCTTTTGATCAAGTGGAGGATGTTACAGTAGAAACATTTGCGGCATTAGCCGCCGCAACTATTCGCAATGTCAGGCTAATGTATGCATTAAAAAAGGCGAATTTACATCAGCAGAGTGTTAACAAACTCTTGATTGAAGAAGCACGGAATAAAGGTGGGGAGCTTGTAGGTATAAGCCCTCAAATACAGCGCCTTAGAGATAATATCCAACTTGTCGCCCAGTCAAATTTTGTAGTGCTTATACAGGGTGAAACAGGCACAGGTAAAGAACTTGTGGCTCATGCAGTACATGCAGGATCAACGCGAGCGGATAAACCGATGGTTTATGTTAACTGTGCAGCGTTGCCAGAATCGATTGCTGAAAGCGAGTTGTTTGGTCATGTGAAAGGTGCTTTTACAGGAGCTGCAAGTCATCGTGCAGGGAAGTTTGAGCTGGCAGATGGTGGCACAATTTTTCTGGATGAAGTGGGTGAATTACCTTTATCACTACAAGCCAAACTGTTGCGTGTTATTCAGCAGGGGGAAGTGCAAAGGGTTGGAGCTGATCGGAATCGTTTAGTTGATGTACGAGTAATCGCTGCCACGAACCGTCAACTTGAGCAGGAAGTGATGGAAGGCCGCTTTCGATCCGACTTGTTTCACCGCTTACATGTCTTCCCAATTTGGGTGCCGAGTCTTCGGGAGCGGGATGGTGATATTCCTGTATTAGCGGGTTATATTCTCGATAAGGTACGGCAACAATTTAAGCTTGATCGTCTTCATATTCATCCCCAAGCACTTAATCATTTAGAGGACTATAGCTGGCCAGGTAACGTTCGGGAGCTTGAGCATACTTTAATGCGTGCAGGTTTGAGGGTGATTCAGCGAGGCCAGGCATTAATCATGGTTAAAGATTTGGGGCTTGAGTTGAACGGTGGTCATGATGATGAACAAGTAACGGTGAGTTTGCCTGCCAGCTCAGTTGCTATGCGTGATGCGGTTGAGGATTACCAACGGGCTTTAATTAGACATGCTTTAGAAAAGACTAATGGGGTTTGGAATCAAGCAGCTGCTTTTCTACAAATGGATCGAGGGAATTTTCATAAGCTGGGCAAAAAACTTGGATTAAAGTAAAGCTAACGGTTGTATTAATGACAGCATCTCTGTTGTGCTAATGACAACGAACCTGTTGTTAATAATACATCAGCTATGGTTTTGATTTTGACTGCATTTACTTAACACGCTGTTTTATAAAGACTTTATTTTTTTATGGCTTAAAATATGGTTGGCACAACTTCTGCTAAAGCTGTTGGTTAATATTATTGATTGATCACTAGCTTAATCAGGAGCTTGAAATGTTTTGTATCCAATGCGAACAAACCATTCAAACACCCGTCAGTAAGGGTTGTTCATTTGCCCAGGGCATGTGTGGAAAAACAGCAGAGGTTTCTGACCTGCAAGATGTTCTAGTCTATTGCTTGCAAGGTGTATCATACTGGGCTGAATTGGCGCGAGGCTTGGGTATTATTAAGCCTGACATTGATACCTGGGTGCCAAAAGCATTTTTTTCAACGCTGACGAATGTCAACTTTGACCCTATTCGAATAGTACAGTATGCACTGCAGGCTCAGACATTCAGACACGAGTTACAAACCCTCGTTGCCGCACAAGGAAAGTCTATTGCCAATTTGCCTTTGGTAGCCACTTTTGCATTGCCTCTTTCAACAAATGATCCTGAACAGCTTGCTGCAGAAATAGCAGCTTTAGCGCCTGAAGTTGCAGTAAACCGTGGGCAGGGTGATGTCAGTGATGATGTGATTGGACTTCGGCTGTTGTGTTTATATGGATTGAAGGGCGCAGCTGCTTATATGGAACATGCGCGGGTTTTAGGACAGACGGATCAGGATATTGCGGGCGCATTTCACTCTATTTTTGCATGGCTAGGTAGTGATCCCACCGACCAGAACGCTTTATTTGAAGCGGCAATGAGAATAGGTCGTCTTAACTACAAAATTATGGCATTACTCGATCACGGTGAAACAGAAACCTATGGCCACCCAGAGCCAACACAAGTTAACGTCAAGCCTGTTCAAGGTAAGTGTATTCTTGTATCTGGCCACGACCTTTGTGATTTGGAACTGATTCTTCAGCAAACAGAAGGGACTGGTATTAACGTTTATACTCACGGTGAAATGTTACCAGCTCATGCCTACCCCGAACTAAAAAAATATGCTCACTTAGTTGGTAATTACGGAAGTGCCTGGCAAAATCAGCAGCAGGAGTTTGCTCATTTTCCTGGTGCAATAGTAATGACATCGAACTGTTTATTAAATCCAAATGTAGGACAATATGCAGGACGTATCTTTACTCGGAGTATTGTTGGTTGGCCAGGTGTAAAGCATATTGAAGGAGAAAATTTTGCTGAAGTAATTACTTGTGCGCAAGCGCAGCCAGGTTTTACCAGTACCGAAATTGAGCAGCGTATAACCATTGGCTTTGGACGTAATGCTTTAATGACAGCAGCGCCAGCAGTCATTGATCAAGTAAAAGCAGGCAATATACGACACTTTTTCCTAGTGGGTGGGTGTGATGGCAGTCGTGCTGAGCGTAGTTATTTTAAAGATTTTGCAACCCAAACACCGGAAGACACACTGGTTTTAACCCTTGCCTGTGGTAAATATCGTTTCAATAAAGAGCCTTTTGGTGACATAAATGGTATACCACGGTTGTTGGATATTGGTCAGTGTAATGATGCCTATTCAGCAATACAGTTGGCATTAGCATTAGCTGAAGCATTTGAGTGTGATATTAATGAATTACCTTTGACATTAGTATTATCTTGGTTTGAACAAAAGGCCATTGTTATTTTACTTACTTTACTTGCTTTAGGGGTGCGAGGTATTTATACGGGACCAACCGCTCCTGCATTTCTAACAGATAATTTAATTAAAGCTTTGCAGGATAAGTTTGATCTACGCATGATTAGCTCTGTGACGGAAGATATGCAGGCAGTTTTGCAAGAAAGCGCAGCGTAAATGATAAAAATGACCCTAGGGCCTGTTAACACTATTTGAATCACCACTGCCGTAGACTATTTTTCCACCTGGCAAGGCACAAGGAATGCCGTGTAGTCATTCTACATAAGTGACTTGTAACGCTGCTAGGTGGAAAAATAATCACGGCCCGAAGGGTTATGATGGTAAAAGCACTACTCGTTGTTGCTCATTGTTCATTTAGAACCACTAAACTTCACGCTTCGCGCCTAGATTAGTGCTTTTACCCCCATAACAGTGATATTAAAATAGTGTTAACAGGCCCTAATCAAACCCTAAAAATGAAGGTTATAGTTTTGAATTTTTTGATGTGTTCTCCATTAAAAATGCGTGAGTTGATGTTTTCTCAACTTTACTAGGTTAGGGTCTCTTGCCGGTTATTTGGATAAAAGTCATGAGTAATATGTTAGTGTCAGATGATGTATGGCATTCTGAACATTCACCATTAATTCTAAAAAAACGTTGGCTGGAAACAGAAGATACTGCGAGCTTTTTGTTTGCTGGACAAAATCGAGCGCAGTTTGATTTTAAAGCGGGTCAGTTTGTTAATGTAAGTGTAGAGATTAATGGAAAAAAAGAATATAGGGCGTACTCTATTAGCTCAATACCTGGCAATAAATACCTGCAATTAACTATTAAACGAGTTGTTGGTGGCAAGGTATCAAACTGGCTTATTGATAACTTACAGCCTGGTGATCAGTTAAATGCTATTGGTATTGCTGGACAGTTTAATTTAAATGACTGCCAGTATGGTCAGCGTATTTTACTGTTAAGTGCTGGTTGTGGTATTACTCCTGTGATGTCTATGGCGCGTACATTGTTAAGTGCGAATTCAGACATTGATATTGATTTTTTACATTGTGCTCGGGATCATAATAACATTATTTACCATAATGAAATTAAAGCACTAGATAAAAAATATAAAAACTTTAGGTGTCAATTTTTATTAGAAAATACACTTGATGAAAATGAGAAAGAACCTGAGCAGCTAATAGGGCGAATCAACAAAGAAAAACTTGATTTACTATGTACAGACTGGCAGCAAAGAACGATATTTCTTTGTGGACCAACAGCTTTTATGGAAGCAGTAAATGCTGTTGCACAACAAGCTAATTTTAATATGTCTCACTTCCACCAAGAAAGCTTTATTGCTAATACGTTAACTGATTTACAGGCGCCTTCAGTCGAAGGAACTACTGAAAAAGATGTTGTTTCGGTTGTTCTTCCTTCTTTTAACTATAAAGCAGAAGTAGCACAAGGTTCAACACTGCTTGATGCGTTAGAGCAAGGAGGGATTCCCATTATCGCTGCCTGTCGCCAAGGTATATGTGGTTCGTGCAAATGTAAAGTTACCCAAGGTCAGGTTGACTCATTGCCGGCTGATGTACTTACAGAAGCTGAGCGCAATCAGGGGTGGGTATTGGCTTGTTCGAGCACAGTTGAAGGTGATATTGAGGTTAGTTTATCCTAAAGAGATTAAATTTTTTAATTATAATTTACTACCGTATAAAAGCGGTAGTAAATTACAAATGTACAACTAGATTATTGGGAAATATGTGTAGTAATACAGTCTAATCCGCCTTGACTTCGCAATAGAAATTCAGCAATGTTTTCTCCATCTCTTCCCCTCCTTGAAACACTTTTTGAATCAGCCTTACCTACAAAATAAGTTTTTGTAATGCCTTGTCCTTGTAAATAATAGGCAAATGCTTCGTTGAATGGCTCAAAGCTAGATGCATTAGTAATGTAGTAAGCACCGCTAGCACCATAGCCAACGATTCCATTTATAAAATTAATATGTCGTTTCCCAGTGTGAAACACTGCTGGTGCACGATTGACATGCAAACCAATCTCCATCAATTGCTCTGCAATTACATTATACAATGATTGGTATTTCTCAAACTCCTTTTGAACATTTTGCTTTGCTTTAACTAGCTCTGGGTAGAAAGGATCAGTTTCAGGCGTATTTCGCATAACAACCTTGATAAGTTGTAATACAGTTTGTGGGTCATTTAACATGACTTCACCCGAGTTAAGTGGGCGCATGTGCATATCAATATGAAATGCTGGTTGTGAAACAATAGCCAGATTTTTCCGCTTTACACCAAGCTCTTTAGCCATGATATCTTTTGTTAACTCATTCATTGCTAAAAACTTTTTAGCTGCCTCTTCTTTATAAAGAGAAGATTGGTCTTTATTAAGATAACGGCCAGCTTGTAGCTGAGTAATAGTTTGCGTTACTTCAATGGCATCAAAATACATATTGTTGAGGATCTTTTGAATTGCAGATTCTGAGTAAAGCATTTTTTTAGCCATGACAAACTTCATTTTGGCTATTTCTCGTTTAACAAACTGCTCTGCCTCTTTTATTTCGTTGGGGTCTTTTAAATCATAATTAAAGTTAGTGTGGTGTGTTGCATTAAATAGAAGCACAAGCTCGTTCAACTTTTTCTCAGGAATGCTGAGTTCGCTTGCCATTTTATTAACCGTATCAAAGTCATAATATGAAAAGGCTATGTATACTCTCGCTCTATAGTTTTCTGCTTGTGTTTCCTTTTGTATGCTGTTGGCATCATTTTTTAGAAAACCTGTGAATTCAAGTAATTTGATATCGACATCAATGTCAGGGCCATAAACTATACCAAATGGAGGTTCATTACGAGGAGGATAATAGAGCCTATTTTGGGCTTTAAGACGAGCTCTAACGGCATCAATATGCTCAGGCATTAGTTTATTATGCAATAAAGTTGTTGCTAGAACTGAATCTCGACCAACAATAGCATAAGGCTCACCATTCGCTTTTTTGCCCATTAATAGATTACCTCCATCAATGGTTGAAATTGTTTTTTCGATTTGGGCTCCAATGCTTTCTGCAAGAACTTTGGCATTACTAAGACTTGATGACCGGACACCGAACATTTCCTTTTGACCATAACTGTGATGACCTTCACGAAGGTAACCCGCAGAGCCAGGTGTTTGGGGATTTGAGTATAGTGCTGTAGTGAATGCAGCAAGATTATCTTTATCACTACCTTCCAAGGCAGTGGCGGGGCGGTATATTTTCGTGCCATCTGCTGACATCCATTTGTTATCTTCTGCCCATAACTCTCCATCATCAGTGAGCTTTACTGTAAACCCCTCCTGTTTACCAATATCTGACAATTCATCTGCGACAGCTTTAGATTCTTTTAAGGAGGATAGAAAGATGTTGCTCACTGTATTGTTTATATCATCAACACTAAGAACTAAAGGATTTACTCCTGGCAATTTATTGGCTTGGGAGTCAGGTAACCGATTAAGGATTGGGTTATCTGGAAAAATGATCGGATCATTACTGGAAATGCTTGTATTTGAAGATGAATAAGCTTGTCCGGCAACTAAGAAGGCAATAATAGAAACTAGCCTGTTCACAAAGATCTCCTTACTTGTAAAAGATAATAATGAGCTGTTTTAATAAATTATTTATTTTTTTATTGGAAAACTTAAGGTAATTAAAAGATTATAAATCTCCTGATGCTTGTTATAAACTTGAATACTATACTTGTTTTTGTAGCTTATTATGAACAAATGACGGGATGCGTATGCTATGGAATCGCTATGATAGATAAGAAAATGAATAATTCAAGGAAAGGACTCATACTATTCAATTAAAATTAATAATCATGGCTATTAACTTAGTTAATGAAGCTTGTTTGATTAAAAAAATTTAATCAATTGATATAAACTATTAATAGAATATTTTTGTTATGACTAGATGTATGATGTTTATAAATGGATCTGTAATAGTGTTTTAAAAAATATCCGCTTAGCGTGGAGGAAAGTTCTCAAGGTATAAGCATAAGTTTTACTACGGTACTGACTAAATATTTAGCTTTTATTAAGTTAATCAGTCTATTTTTTCATCATGTTGGCTACGCGCTGTAATGACTAGGCTTCTTTCCAATCTTTCTAAACTTTCTTTAGCAGATTAAAGAAAAAAATCTCTTTTTGTTGTATAATTTGCTCAATTGCTAATAGGTTCATAAAATCCATAATAATAAGTAATCCCTTTGAGTGCTTAATGGTTCCCATTGATAAATGCTGACTTGGAAAGATAGTTTTCAACCTCAGAGACACGCATCTTGTTTTGCTTAAAAGGGACTATTTCATCAACAGCATCCACTGACAGTCCATAGAGGTCTGACTGGCTGTCAAAAATGATAATGCATGAATCCACAGATGTTTGGTTTTAATTAAGTTGAATGATTTTTGAGCAGAAATAATTGACACTACATTACCACGAATGTTTAGCACACCTTCTACAATATCTGGTGAGCCAGGAACTGGTGTTGGCCCAAGATAAGGCATCACTTCTCTGATATTGCTTACAGAGTGCACAAAATACTCGTCATTAAGGTGAAAACATAAGTACTGTTTATCCATAAACTAGTAAGGGATCTAATTTTTTAGTTTTGTTTTGTGACATGATAGTAAATATATATTTAGTGTACTATATATATTCTGTGGTGTGAGATATGAGGTGAGGCATGATTTGCCTCTTTATAATGCAGTGGTTGATTTGTTGCTGGAAATTTGTTTGAATTCTTAGTGTTTAAATATATAGAGTTCAAATAATTTGATATGTATGAATGTGATAATGACAAAGTAAAGCTTCGGTTACCAAGGCCTAGCGACGGATTTGTTGTTTCCGAACTAATTAGTCAGTGCCCTCCACTTGATACTAACTCTACGTACTGTAACTTGTTGCAGTGCACACATTTTTCGCGGACTTCAGTCGTTGCGGAGTTAAGAGGAAAAATTGTTGGCTTTATATCGGGTTATGTGATCCCTGATAAACCTAATTGCTTATTTATTTGGCAGGTAGCTGTTGCTGAGCAGGCAAGAGGGATTGGTTTAGCGCTGCGCATGTTGAGAGATATTCTTGCTAGAAACCACAGTCGTCAGATAGTAACAGTAGAAACTACCATTACTGCATCAAACTTAGCATCTTGGGCTCTTTTTGAGCGTTTGGCACAAGAGTTAAAAGCGCCATTCAATAAATCAGTTTTTTTTGATAGCAGCAAACATTTTTCAGGAAATCATGAGTCAGAGCTGTTAATGAAAATAGGCCCATTCAGCACTCAGCATGAAGCCTAAATTATTGAGGTTATATTAACTTCAAATATACGAATACAAACGGATAGTAAATAAAAAATCAAAAAATCCCTGCTTATTAATAATCGTTTCTAGCTGAATTATAAGGGTTAAGTGCATTTTTAGCATATTCTCTGTTTTAGGTATAAAGCTGAATAAAATATATTGGGAGAAAAAACATGAAAATTTTCGATGAGATTGAATCAGAAGTACAGAGCTATGCGCGTTCGTTTCCGCGTATATTTAATAAAGCCAAAGGCGAGTTCCTTTATGATGAAGAAGGGAACAAGTATCTGGACTTTTTAGCAGGTGCTGGAACTTTAAACTATGGTCACAACAATCCTATCTTTAAGGAAGCTTTACTTCAGTATATAAGTAACGATGGTATTACTCATGGGCTTGATATGCATACCCGTGCCAAGGGTGAATTTCTTGAAGCGTTTAATGAATTAATATTAAAACCTAGGGGCTATGAATATGTGATGCAATTTACTGGCCCAACGGGTACGAATGCAGTTGAAGCTGCTATAAAACTGGCGAGAAACGTAACTGGACGGGAGACAATAGTTTCATTTACAAATGGGTTTCATGGCGTCACCTTAGGGTCACTAGCACTAACGGGTAACTCTCATCACCGTGGTGCAGCAGGTGTTAGTCTCAACGGAAATATTCGAATGCCTTATGATGGTTATTTAGGTGAAGGCATTGATACTACGGCGTATCTGGATAAAGTTTTATCTGACTCAAGCAGTGGTGTGGATAAACCTGCTGCTGTCATAGTAGAAACAGTACAGGGTGAGGGAGGAATCAATGTAGCCTCGCTGGATTGGTTACGTAATCTTGAAGCCGTATGTCGTAAGCACGATATATTATTGATTGTTGATGATATTCAGACAGGATGTGGTCGAACAGGCAATTATTTTAGTTTTGAAGCCGCAGGAATCAAACCCGATATTGTAACTTTATCGAAATCATTAAGTGGTTATGGCTTGCCCTTTGCCGTTGTTCTATTTAGACCAGAGTTAGATCGTTGGAAACCTGGTGAGCATAATGGCACATTTCGAGGCAATAATCTGGCTTTTGTGACTGCTAAAATTGCAATAGAGCATTATTGGGCAGACCATCAGTTTGCTAATGATATTAAGCGAAAAGGTGAGTATATCTCAAAAAGTTTGAGATCAATTGCTGCAAAGTATGGAGAAGGTAATTTTGCACAGTGTGGCCGAGGTATGATGCAGGGAATTAACTGTGTTAATGGAGATTTGGCAAATAAAATCACACGTAAAGCTTTTCATGATGGCTTAATCATTGAAACAAGTGGCGCTGATGACCATGTAGTTAAATTCTTGTGTCCTCTTACAATTACAGATGTCAACTTGAGAAAAGGCATTACTATTGTAGAACAAGCGATTAAAGAGGTATGTTCTGAGGAAAAAATAATCCCAGGTCTGGTTAACTATTTTGAGCCTCAAAAACTAGCAAGTTAATATTTGAAGCTTAAGTATATAAAATATCATTAAGCTTCAAATTTATTAATGATCAAAATTAATATCTTTTATATTCCCTGACTGAATGACTTTTGATCGAAATTGGTTGGCAAATAAATATCAAATAAGTTGGTGATTAAGTGATAGTAAGAACATTGGAAGAAAGTGAAGAGTGTGGACGTAAGATCATTTCACCAGATGGAAATTGGGACAGTACTCGGCTGTTATTGAAAGATGATAATATGGGATTTTCTTTCCATATAACAACAATTTATGAAGGTGCTGATTTCCAAATGCACTATAAAAATCACTTGGAATCTGTTTACTGTATTTCTGGTAACGGAGAGGTTGAAATATTAGCAGATGGAAAAAAATACCCGATAAAGCCAGGAACTATTTATATCCTAGATAAGCATGATAAACATATTCTTCGTGCATTTTCAGAGATGAAAATGGCCTGTGTATTCAACCCTCCATTGAATGGCACAGAAGTCCATAATAAAGAAGGTGCTTATGAAGTTGAAGCAGACCCACTGACAGTTGCATCCTAATAAATTATTTTTTGATAAGCTGATTTAGGTCCTGTTAACACTATTTGAATATCACTGTTATGACGGTAAAAGCACTCATCTTGGCGCGAAGCGTGAAGTTTAGTGGTCCTAAATGAACAGTGAGCAACAACGAGTAGTGCTTTTACCGTCATAACCCTTCGGGCCGTGATTATTTTTCCACCTAGCGGTGTTACAAGTCATTTATGTATACCCAATACAAATGGTTTTTAGGTGCGGCCATCGAGTGACGAAGCCCCATGAGCCTATATTAAGAGGTGATTGGGGTGAGGAGTAAAGATAACAAAATCTAGAAATCATTCGTGAAGGGTATATACAGCTTTCGTTATAGCTTGAATATATAATTAATGTATGAGGATTATTTCAAAAGAAGTTTATGAGGATAGTAAATGAAGATGCATAGTGTAGAAAAAATTGGCGGAACATCAATGAATGACTTTTCCGCTATTAGAGATAATGTAATTCTTAAGTCTACACAAAATAATACGCTATACCAGCGTATTTTTGTAGTATCTGCTTACGGTGGAATTACGGATCAACTGTTAGAGTATAAAAAATCTGGTAAATCAGGGGTTTATGCTTTATTTGCTAATGGTGTTAAAGATGATAGTTGGCAGGATGCACTGGAAAACTTAAGAAATTACATTTTTTCAATTAATAAAAGTCTGTTTTCTGACGATATTTTATTAGAGAAAGCAAATAAATTTATAGGCAAGCGTTTAAACGATGCTGAGCGTTGTTTGAAAGACTTACAACGGTTATGTCAACACGGTCACTTTGCATTAGATATGCATTTAGCAACAGTCCGAGAGATGCTTGCAAGTATTGGTGAAGCTCATAGCGCCTGGAATATGACTCAATTACTCAAACAGGAAGGTATAAACACATGTTTTGTAGATCTAACAGGCTGGCAATCACCATGTCATATATCTCTAGACGATAGAATTATTCAAGCTTTTAATACAATTGATTTAAGCAAACAATTACCTATTGTAACTGGGTATGCTCATTGTGAAAAAGGTTTAATGTCTTCATTTGACAGAGGATACAGTGAGATTACATTTAGCAGAATTGCTGTGTTGACTGAAGCACAAGAAGCAATTATTCATAAGGAGTTTCATTTAAGTAGTGCTGATCCAAAACTGGTTGGAGAAACTAATGCAGTACCAATTGGACGAACTAATTATGATGTGGCTGATCAGCTAGCCAACTTGGGTATGGAAGCTATTCACCCAAAAGCTGCCAAAGGTTTACGCAAAAACGAAATACCCCTAAGAGTAAAAAATACCTTTGAACCCGATCATGCAGGCACGTTGATTACAGGAAACTATGTAAGTGATAAGCCTTGTGTTGAGATTATTGCTGGTTGTAAAGGTATTTATGCGGTTGAACTTTTTGATCAAAATATGGCAGGTAATATCGATTCTTATGATAAAGAGATTTTAGCAATACTTCACCGCTTCAAAAGCCACCCGATAGGAAAAGATACCAACGCAAATACAATTACTCATTATATATCCACAAATCTAAAAACTATAAAGCGAATACGTCAAGCATTAGAAGATAAATTCTGTGAAGCACATATTAATCAGCAAAAAATGGCAATTGTTTCGGTGGTAGGCAGTGATATGCAGGTACCAGGGATGTTAGCTAAGGCAGTTCAGGCTTTGGCAGAACAAAATATTAGTATTTTGGCAGTACATCAAACGATGCGACAGGTTGAAATGAGGTTTATAGTGAGTGAGGATGACTATGAAAAAGCCGTAAAAAATTTGCATCGTTGTCTTGTAGAGGTTCATGACCACGGACAAGCAATTTGCCTAGCATCTTAACCTTAAAATAATATTGTAATTTTAATATTGCTATATAACGAATAAATCACTTTCCTAAAGCTCAAGTTGTACTGGCTGTTGGTTGGTATCATTATTATATGCATTACTTTTTTGTTCACGGAATCTCTGCTTAATAAAGCAGTCAATATTACACCAAATATCCTCTCCTTCAGTCAGCACATTTTTGAAGGCTTTTTTTTGATGAAGGCTTATTGCCTTGCCACAGCCACCACATACGGCAGACCAACCGTATAAAAGTAGTTCAGAAACGGGCACATATCCTAAAGCTGCATAACGGTCAAACTTTGGTTCTCGATGAGCAACAAGTTCTTCGGCTTTATAACGCATAGCGTATTTAGCTATTTGTTTCGCCCCTTCCTCATGCTCGTGGAAAATTATCTTAAAATATCTTTCAACCCCGTCATGGTCAGACACAGACCATGCCAGTAAGCTGCCTGGTTTGATTTTCTGTAGGTTATCCATAGTAATTTAGGCAATTATTAATGATTAGTTATAGTTGTCATATACTATTTTTACACTACAATCAATTACCCAAACACTTCAGTAATTTTACATTTTATATAAAATTGTCCTACTTAATATGGTTGAGTTTATCACATAAAGTATGTAACGAAGTGCTGGTTAGTAAAATGAGTGATTCGTTTTGGGTATAAAAGCGGCGAAGTTATTTTCATCACTGAAGGGTCTGCGTATCAATATTCAAATACTTTGATTAATACAGTAGATAGTGATGTGGAGTGAGCATGTGAAAAAGATATAAAATTATTACTTGAAATCAGTGTTTTTATTGAACTATTGCTTCACATTTATTTCATGTAATGTTACTTTAAAAATACTATTAAAGTAACATATGTAAGCACTATAGAGAATAGTGCTCACAAAACTACATATATGTGTTAGTAACGTGCTCTGCGTTGAGGACGCTCTCCACGGGGACGTGCTTGGTTGACTTTTATATTTCTGCCTTTGAACATGCTATCATTGAAAGCTTTGATAGCTGCATCTGCTTCTGAATTATCTGGCATTTCAACAAAACCAAAACCTTTAGACTGCCCGGAGAACTTGTCTGTTACAAGGTTTACTGTAGATACTTCACCAAACTCAGAAAAAGCGTCTCTCAAGTCTTCTTCGGTAACGCTGTAAGACAGATTGCCAACATAAAGATTCATATTTTATCCTAGTATTCAGTGTGTTGATTGAGATTACGCTATTGAAAACCAAACACACAAATTATTCGATAGCGAAAGCCGACGTTCGGCATATTCATTATTGCACACACTTTGGTATAGCAGTATTAGACTTACTGGTTTTAGGTGTGTGATTCATGGTTTTAATATAGTTAAAGCTAAGTATGAAGACGCTTACTCTTGCTGAGTATAGTTATTAGGTATGATATTAGCAGAAAGTAGTTGGTAACAGAGTTACGCAGTCTACAAATGTATTACATACAGAAAATCTTATATACTAACTGGCCATTAAACGGCTGAGTCCTTTAACATACTGTAAATCTTGTTTGCACAATACCAACTTACTGAGCAAATTAATATGAATTTTATGTATCGTAGACATTATTTTTTAAGGAGTAGAATAAACTACAAAAGAAATTGTCTGTAGATCGATGTTATTAGCAGACGTTTAGAGTAGATAGCAAGATATAGCAACTTATATCAGATGAGTTGAAGTTTTATTGGTTTTGTCTTTCTTGCCCTCAGCAGAAGAAGGGGATGTTTATCCCCGCTTGCTGCTCAGTGAGAAGGTAACCACTCCAAGAATACGGATTCCATCCTCTTTTACTGCAAGGTCAGCTGTTGTTATGCTCCCAGTACATAACCAGGCACTCAACTCTTTAACCACCAGCTGGCGTATAAGAAGCTGATTATGGTGACTTACAACAACAATATCCCCGTGAGCAGGTTTAAGTGATCGGTCGACAATAAGTAAATCTCCCGTCTTGAGGTGATGAGCGCTCATATAGTCATCACTTACTTCAATAATAAATGTGGCTTCAGGATGTTTGACAATATAGTTGTGCAGATTGACACGTTCTTCAATAAACTGTTGTTTTAATTGTGGAAAACGGGTTGCAATAGAATGATCAAAGCGAGGAGTTGTTGCTTGTTGCATCATAGCCTTACCATCGTAACTCTAAGTGTTGTATATATATACAGTATTATGAAGGCAACACGAACACCAATAAGAAATGCCTATAACAAACAGCTGAGGCTATCAAAATAAATGATAATTGATGACTTGTAGGCGCTAATCCTGACTCTATGAGATAGAAGGTTGTAGTTGTATTACAAGGTAGTCATATATACATTTGCATGCTTGTGGCAAACCGCTCGACGTACGTAAACCAGCCTTTGCTTTGTCAAGTAGTCCAAAAAGTAAAGGGGCTAGCATACACCGAAAGAGAAAATCTCCAAGTCATCTGTCAGCAGGGTGATGTATGCCATCATTAGTCGGTACTTGTTTTATATC
The DNA here is from genome assembly GCF_018263875.1 of Zooshikella ganghwensis. NCBI lineage: Bacteria > Pseudomonadati > Pseudomonadota > Gammaproteobacteria > Oceanospirillales > Zooshikellaceae > Zooshikella > Zooshikella ganghwensis. The sequence goes on along the minus strand of NZ_JAEVHG010000015.1, from coordinate 40,227 downwards.
AAATGGGTTAACACCTACGAGACAACTTACATTGTATCCATACTGATCAGGATTTGACCTGCGTTGGTGATGAGTATAAATACCACAAATCGAGCAGAAATAATGTTTGGCTGTGTTTGTATTAAATTGATATAGCTTCAGCTCTTTCTGACCCTTTATAAGTTTAATGTCAGAAAGAGAAACTGAAGCAACAATTGCTCCTTTTCTACGACATATAGAGCAATCACAGCGTCTTGGATCAACAATACCATTAGGTAAGAACAGTTCCAGTTCAACAGCACCACAATGACAGATCGCTTTATGCTTAAGTTTAATAACTGTATATACATTAATCTTAATACACAATAATAAAGAAACGCGTAGCCAATTGTGTGTTGAGATTTGGCAGTCAATATACAACGTTCCATAAGTTAAAAATAATATATGCCCACAGCCAAAAGTTTTTAGTAGGGCAAATCTGGACTGTTAAAATACGCAGTAGTATCAATAGTTGTTTTAAAAGTACTAGCTGGGCCTAAGGGAAACGTTCTCGAGAGCGTTAATAAAATTGACTTGTGAATGGTATCTATACTCATAAAGTTTGTATTAACTGTCTAAAACGATTTATGCGTTTTGCTTGCGTATATACCCTTCACGAATCATTTTTAGAGTTTGTTGTCAGCACTCTTGACCACAAAGGAAGGTAGGAATGCAATTTATGCATAATGACATGGATGTCATATAGTAGAGCAATGCAGGAGCTATTGCCGAGGAGCATTTAACTGCCACTCCAGTCACTTATTAATATAACCGCCCAGCAGCACTGTTATATCAGTTAAAGTGGCTACCGCAAGTTTCACAACAGTAAACTTGCCCAGGGGCTTCATTCCTTGACGGCCCAGCTAGCACCACTAAAAAACTGTTGATGTTATCGCTAGTATTAACAGACCAGACTAGCCTCACTAAAAAACCTTCGTTTTGGGTATAGTTTTAGGTAGGCATAAGTTAGAAAGAATAAAAAATACTAAAAGCTAAATTTTAGTATTTTTACAAGAAAATATATTTTTTGAGTTTGTATTTTTCAGAGTGCTTAAGTCTGAAATTATTGGTTCTCCTGAATAGCTTAATTAGCGAATTGTTATTAATAAGTGTTGAATAAAACCATTCATCAAAGGTATTGTATACGCTTAGCGGCTTTCATAATTTTTTATTCATGCTTTACTTAAAATAAAAATGTTTTATTGAATGGATGATAATTATGAAAAAAATAAGCCTTTCGATAGTCGCTCTAGTAGTATCAATAAACGTAAATGCCCATCCTGGAGGGTTAGACGCAAAGGGAGGGCATATGAATACGTCAACAGGAGAGTATCATTGCCATAGGGAACCCTGTTTTAGTTTAATGGTAAAGCAGTATGAGCGAAAAAACTGGCCTCATTGGGTTGATGATGATAGGGATTGCCAAAACACTAGAAATGAGATTCTTTTACGTGATGCAGAAAACCCTGGTTTAAACCCTAAAGGTTGTAAAGTTACATATGGTGTTTGGCGGTGTCCCTACACAGGTCTAGTGTTCACTAATCCAAAAGATTTAGATATTGATCATATAGTACCTCTAAAAGAAGCATTTCGAAGCGGAGCGAGTGTATGGAATAGACAGGAGAAAAGAGCATTTGCGAATGACTTTGAAAACTTATTGGCTGTAGAAAATTCTTCAAATAGAAAAAAAGGAGATAAAGATCCTGCAGGTTGGATGCCCGACAAATGGGATTATCAATGTGATTACATTAAGCAATGGAAATATATAAAACAAAAATATCAATTAGCTATGGATAATGAAGAAGCACAAGCTATTAGTTTTATTGAACGACGTTGTAATAATTGAAAAATATTAACCGATTAGGTGAGGGGGACAGATTATAAATAAATTATAAATCTTACTAAGATGTTATGGTAAAGGTGGTCACTTGGGACGAGGGAGCTACCTACCTTGGCATTAGAATAATCTCTATACTGCTTAGTACCCAAAAATTTATAGTTAAAAAAGCAAGTTAAGTAATTTTTTGATATTTTCGACGCCATGCAGCAGGCGTAATACCATATGCTTTCTTAAACTGCCTTATAAAATGAGTTTGATCACTCCAACCAAGCTTTTCTACAATTAAACTGATTGGCATACTGCTATGTAGTAGATGTGAGCAGGCTTCAGTTAAACGACCTTTGATAATCCATTCTCCAATAGAGTAACCAGTATTCTTCTTGAATAGTGTTGCAAGATGAGAAGGGCTTGTATGAGTTGCTGTTGCAACATCTTTAAGTGATATACCTGACAAATAATGATTTTGAATAAAATCAAGTGCTTCGATAACCTTATTTGTACCGTTGGAAGTGTCATTATCTTCAGGGATTGACTTTTTAACCTCATAGAGCACCAGAATTAATATAGATTTTACTATTTCAGTATAATCAGATTGGGCTGTTTCTAATTCTTTTTGTAATTCTTCAAGCAAGGTTATCAAATAGCCTATGCGTTGTTCATTGATTCTAAAAAACGGATGTGCACCTAATCTTACCTTGCGAAAGGAGTGCATAAGAGGACTGTTTTCATTGAGCTGTAAGCAACTTGGACAAAAACTAATTGTCCAGATATCGAGGTTCTCACCTTCAAGGATTGAGTGTGCAGCCCCAGAAGGAATAAGTAAGCCCATATTGGGCTGCAATTCAATGAGCCCTTTGTGATGCATTTTTAGATGACCAGATTTTACAATTACAACTAGGTACTCCGTCTGAGAACCATGCACTTCTGGTGTGATTTTATCAATGATGTGGTGTGTGATGCTGATTGTATGTTGGGAATGCATACTGGTAGCTCTGTTTTTATAATCAAACAATAAGCCGATTTTAACGCAATCTGAGCCATTAAAACTAGCTGTATTTTGTTTAATACTCTACTACGAGCGAATGATAAGCCGATATTGGTAAGTTAAATGACTGTAGGAGTTGCGTAAATGAATATTACACTTGCATTAATGGGATTAGCGCTCCATATTCTGATTTGGGAAAAGCTTCCTGATTGGGGCAACTGGTTTAACTGGATAGTTAAGCGATTACCCAGACCATTAGCTTATTTATATGATGCATGGCACTGCCCTTTTTGCTTTGGTTTCTGGGCGGGGCTGACATTGCACGCTTTAACGGGAGAGTATACGATAGGGCATTTAGCAACAATGCCACAATACTTAGGCGCTGCAGGCATTCCAATAGCTTGGTTTTTGGATGCACTTACTACTTCATTGCTGATCATGTTTGGAAGCCTGTGTTTTAACGCAATCTCTGGACTAGCAGTTAAGGGATATCAGTTGAAACAATCGTTTAAACAGGGTAATTGAAAATGATAACAAATGGTACTCAGTTTTCGAATGCTAAAAGTTAAGACGATGGTGAACTCAAAGAAAATGTCAAGAAAAACATTATTTACAACATCTAGACTAATTATTGATCAGTTAAATGATTTTTTTGAGGATAATGAAACACAAATTATTAAAGATATAAAAATGTTATTTAATCCAGAAGTGCTAGAGTTTCTTCCTAGCGACTGGAAGAATATTAAAACTGAAGATCAAGTTGAAAACTGGCTAAAGAGACAATTAAAAGAAAGTGACTTATGTTTGGTTGAGCTAAAGGGCGAGAAAAAAATCATTGGGCTATTATTTCTTTATTATAGTAAAGATAATAGCGATACTCTTAATATAGGATACTTATTGAATAAGCAATACTGGGGGAAAGGCTATGCCAGCGAATTATTAAGCTGCTTGATAAAAAAAATAAAAGAGCAAAATAATATAGAGCGAATTCTGGCAGGTGTTGAAAGAGATAATAAACAATCAATTAGTTTACTAAAGAAATGTGGGTTTAAAGAAAGCAATTTAACTGCTTCTGGAAGTAAGAGCACATATTATGAGTTATATACCCGCACTGAAGAGTAATACAATGAATAACTAGAAGTGGCATTGAACGTAATAATATAGATTATAAATAAAAAAATAGAAGACTATATTTATATACCGAATACGAATGGTTTTTAGGTGCAGTCATCGAGTGACGAAGCACCATGAGCCTATATTAATAGGTGATTGGGGTGAGGAGTGAAGATAACAAAACTTAGAAATCATTCGTGAAGGGTATAGCCTAGTTAATGACTAAAATTAGAGTATTAATAGTAACCAAAAAAAGAGTTTTGAGCAGCTGATTAATTAATTATTAGCCACGATTTTAAGTTTTTAATAAGGCTCACATTTGAATATCATTTTTAATCTAGCTAAAGATGTTAGTTTTTCACCAGAGTTTTCAGTTTTTTCATCAAGGTTAACCATGGCGAACTTTAGACCTTGCCGGTTACATACATCTTGAGCTTCAGCAAAGCTTTTCTTATGTGCCTCATTCTTAGTATATGCGCTGGCCTCGAGCTGATATATATTATTTTCCATTGGTAGAATATCAATAACAGATGTTGATACAAGATCTTGTTGGAGTTCAGCAATAGTGGTGCAGCCACACAATAAGATAGAAGTACTAAAAAATATGTAATTGATTAATCTCATAGCTAATTATTCACACTTAAACAAAAGTTTTACTTGGCGATATTCTGTAGTATCAAAACTCATCCCTAAGGGTAAAAAGGTATTAGCAGCTGATTTAGCTTTAAATGCCATGTCAGAATCTTTTGATGGCAAAACATAGTTTAGAACAATGAGCTTTTTACCTTTATCATCACAATAGTCCTCGGCTTCCTCTAAAGCGCCTTCAAGAGATTCCTCTTTTGTATCATCGGTAGCAATTAAACTATAAGTATCATTTTGCTGTGGTATTAGAGTTGTTTTTAAACACCCTGAAATAAACAGTGCAGAAATTAAAACCGAAAAGACTGAAAGTAAGTTTATTTTCGTCATAGCTTGTAGCTTTCCAGAAACATATATTTTTATACTCTAACATAACAATATTTTACTGGCTATGAAAATTTAATTCATCATGAATGGTTATTCAGTTTGTCGCAAATTATATCAAGCATTAATATTTGATGAAAAAATGTTGATAGGATATGTTTATAGTACCTTCTAAAAATATAAGTACTAAAGTTTGGTTAAGTATTTATAGTTAGAGCAAGTAACAAATATTTTACTATAAAAATGATGAATCATATTAATCCATAGTGTGCGCGATACTATTAATGTTCTTTTTAAATAACGTGAATATAAATAATAAGTAAGGAAAAACTATTATTTGGCATAGTACTAAAGTTGATAGTACCATTCTATATCCAATACGAATGGTTTTTAGGTGCGGCCATCGAGTGACGAAGCCCCATGAGCCTATATTAATAGTTGTGTGGGGTGGGGAGTGAAGATAACAAAACCTAGAAATCATTCGTGAAGGGTATATCAACATACTTAGTGATCACATAATATAATTTAGGGTTATATATTAGCTATGACAAGTTTTTTTAGGCTATCTTTCTTATTGCTAGCTGTTGTTCTAATGGGTGGTTGTACTTTAACTGAATATACTTTAGAGAAAGCTAAAAAGCCTGACTTTAACTGGAAGTACTCGTACAAACGTCCAGCTATTACTTATGTGAAAAATGCATACCTAGCGGAAGAATACCTAAGTTTGTGTATGAACGTTCAAATGGATAAAGGGCAGCCCTCGAAAGAATATAGCTATAAAATTCAGTTTGATGAACTAAGTAAATATGTTAGTCAAAAAATAGTTAGTGATGTATTCACTGTATATGAGGTTGATAATCTGCATTTTTCTGCAGGCTGTCGCATTCCAAGTGGGCTAAAAAGTTTACCTATAGAAGAAATAACGCCACAACAAATTAAAAAGTTTAAGAAAAATATTGCAGAAACTAAATTATTTTTAGTGAAAAAATCTAATGCAAAGCAAAACTACCTTGCCTTTACCTCAGTTAAACCAATATTGGGTAAAAATAATACGATTATATTACGGGTAAAGAAAATAAAAAAAATCAATGGTGTGTCTATAGATACCGGATTTTTGTGGTATGGAGCAGTTCCATTTGCTATCGTTGGCGATGCTGCAATTATTGCTGGATATATTGTTGCTTCTGGATGTATGGAGTCAAATTGTTCTGGTGGTTTTTAAAGAAACTACCTTTTGGAATTCATTGTTTTATGATGAAATAAGATACAGAGGATACCTTATGAGTCAAGAAGAATTATCCCAAATGGGAAGTTCAAAAGTGTATCTAACTGATCATTTAGGTATTCGCTGCATAAGTAAAAAGAATACCTCTCTTGTTGAATTAGTTTTTTATCAACAGATTGCCCCCGTTTTAAGAGAACAAGGAGTTAATATTCCTGAGTTAATAGATATTAATGAAAATGACTTATTTATTGAGTATATTCCGAGAAAAATTACGCTTTGTGACTTGTGTAAGAAAGCAGAAATGTATAAGCAGTTGGCAATCATTCATAATTGTAGCTTACCTTATTTGAAATGCTTGAAAACACATAGTTGGACAAATGAACAAACTAAAAGAGCGTTAGCTATCCTCAATCTACCAAAATCTTCTGAGGATACATTGATTCGTGTTTGCCAACAAAGCTCCATTTTATTTCAACTCAATAACTATATTTCAGGTGATACAAATGATGGAAATTGGGGAATACGTGAAAATAATGAACTTGTGCTATTTGACTGGGAGAGGTTTGGAAAAGGTAGCCCCGCGATTGATCTTGCTCCATTAGTAAAAGGTATGGGCAATAAAGATGCTTATACTGATATAATTGAGCATTATACTAAGTACAATCCTAACTCAAACGCTACAGAACTATTCAAGCATATTATCATTTCTAAAGCATGGTTAGTGGTTGAGGTCACTAATTTATTGACTGAAAGAAATAATTCAATGAGTAATAAATACGTAAAATGGTACAATAAAAATCTTCCTGCTTGGTTTGATGAAATTAAAGTATTCTTTTAGCATTGATAAGCTAAGGGCAGGATTAAACTGGAAAGTGATCTAAGTAAAATCATACGGTGGTTTATAGAGTGGAGTTGAAATATTTTTGAATAAAACGCATTTTTAATATTAAAAGCTGTTGTGAATGTGGTGTTTTAGATGGCAAACCGAATAATAAAGGTTTGGTGTAGGAATAATTAGTTAACTTATTTATTGTGTTGGGATTGTCTTAATCTATTGTAGGTGGATTTCATAATTTAATGGAAATTCAATAATGCTTCATGGCTGAGTGGTATGGCTTTGTTTGTCGGGATTTGTGCTTATTGTTTGTTATGGGTATATTTCTCGTAAAAAATATTTATCTAATTGTTTGGGATATCATAAACCGAAAGAAAGTTGGTAAATATAAACTATATTAAAATCATGTGTTTAATGATTAAAATATAACATTATATTTCAATCCCTAGATGCCCTAACTGTCCTTCTAGCCAGAAAAGGTTTTAATTCTGAACGGTCATAAAAAATTCATAACTATGCTCAGTCTGATAGCGGATTCTTTAACGAACGCCTGACAGGTCTCTAGCTTGTCATACGCGACTATTTATCATTCTCCCAGGGCATATTCTGTGTAGGGTGATTGAAGACAAAGGCATTCTGGTTAAGCGTGTAATATGCTTGGTCATCTAATGTTTTTCTGGAAGGTTCAAGCATAATAATCTTTCGAACAGCTTTTCCAGTTTGTGTCTCTTTTATGAAACCATCTACGTTGAATACTGTCGTGTATGAAAGGTACGGAGTATCTAAGACCAATAGTTGGATTCGTAGTATTAATCATCATAGGCAGTATACATGAATAAGTATTCTCATTCAGTAGTCTACCACGTTTGCGAATAATGGTTACTTACTAGACTTTCGTACAGTGTATGCACAATAGCAAGATCCTAGTGTCATCGTTTCTTGCTTAAGAATAAGATTGTCTAGACTGTATACTAATAAGGTATTCTGTAGAGAAAACAATGAGAAAAGCGAACAATACTGCTTCCATAAAACTTTGTATACTCGTTACTCTGTTATTCAACCCGAGCATTTCTTCTGACGAAATATCATTAAGAACAGACTATTGGTGTCCTTATACATGTGAGGATAGTGTTAGTCAGAGAGGCGTTTTGATTGATATTGTTGAGCACATTTTTGAACAAAAAGGTCATACGCTTAATTATCGGATTATTCCATGGAAAAGAGCTATTGCGATGACTCGTAAAGGTGTTTTTAATGGTATCATCGGTTCATTTTATGAGGATGCCCCTGACTTTATATTTCATAAAGAACCATTAGCTTATTCTGTTAATGTTTTTTTTGTTCTTGATGGTAGTAACTGGAAATATTCTGGATTAGATAGTTTAAACGATGTTAAATTCGGAATAGTACTTGGTTATAGTTATGGCGCAGAAATTGATAAATATATACAGAGCTATGGAAAGCAAAGGGTATATGTCGCTTCTGGTGATACCCCAATAAATGACTTAGTTAGGTTGTTGAAATTAAATAGAATTGATGCTGTACTAGAAAATCGATGGGTCATGAAACACTATTTAAAAAAAATTAATATGTCGAATGAAATAATCGAAGCGGGGATTAGTTCTTTTGATCCTGTCTATGTCGCTTTTTCCCCAGTAAAACCTTTATCTCATCAGTATGCGAGCGAAATAGATAATGTTATAATTGAGATGAAAAAAGATGGTTCCTGGTTACGTATTCTTAAAGACTACGATTTATTACCAAATCAAGAACCCAAGTGAATTAAGATAATTTAATGTGACACTACACGTCGTTAACCGACAGAGAAGCTGGAATAAACAACGCAAAACTAGATGGAAATATAATCAAAAAAACGCACCAACCAAAATGCTACAATGCGGTGCCTCTGCAGCTGATTTATGGGGCGACCGAACTAAAGATACGGCAACAGGTATGTTGGTGAAGTTTCAAAAAGGGTTTTCTTCTCCACCACATATTCACAATGTTACATGCCGTGGTGTAGTGATCGAAGGGTTAATGCATAACGACGACCCAGCAGCAGAAAAGATGTGGATGTCGTCAGGCTCGTTTTGGACTCAGCCAGCAGGCGAAAGTTATATCACAGCAGCTGAAGGAAAAAATAGCCTTATCTATTTAGAAATCGATAGTGGACCGTACCTAGTGCTTTCTGCGGAAAAGGCTTTTGATAATTGAGAGCGTCCAATTAATGTAGATGAACGTAATCTAGTTTGGCTCGATACAAATGACGCTAAGTGGCTAGAGAAAAGCAAAGTGCAAATAGCGTACTTATGGGGAAATCCTCAGATAGCTAATGGAAGCTTCATTAAATTACCAGCGGGCTTCAAAGGCGCAATCGAAAGCCAAAATGAATTAAAAGCTGTAGTTGTGAGTGGTACCCATCAGTGGAATAACGATATAAATACGAAAACTCCACTATTACCTGGCAGCGTCTTCAGATCTAAAGCGAAAGGTGAACATAGAATTAATGTTGAAACTGAATTGGTTCTCTACATTAATTCAAATGGTAGGTACAACGTAGAGTAACTGGCTATGCCAAAACAAGTAAAAGCAATGGATGCAGTACAGCCGCGTTTGTGTTTTGACGTTCAGTGTTCATATATTGAGTGTTGAAGAGCTTTGATACCGCGGGATTTGAACCCAATGCAATAAAAATGTAAATGTTTATAACTTAAAAGAATTTATAACTTTGTTTAAGCCCATGGGTGAAAAATGGGGAAAAACATTTCTGTCACATTTGAGCGTGAAGTTATCCTGCCAAAATACTAGTATACACAAAAGGTTAGATAACAACACGTAAGTCAGTATGGATAATACAACAGTAACAATGTATCGGCCATGTGGTCAAAAAGAGCTAGATTTGGTTGCGGCGAGTGGTTACAAAAGATGACCACCAAGGCTCTCAGATCAACCCATATTCTATCCAGTTACAAATGAGCAGTATGCCATAGAGGTGAACAAGTGGAATGTGAGTCAATTCGGTAAAGGATATGTTACTCGCTTTGAGGTCAGAAAAAGCTTTGTGGATAACTAGTAAGGTTGAGACGGTAGGTAGCAAGTACCATACTGAGTGGTGGATTCCTGCAGATGACCTAGAAACTTTGAATGACAATATTGTAGGTGTTATCGAAGTGATCCATGAGGAATCTTGTTAGTAGATGTGTGGCTTTAATATATGAGTAGCAAAGTAGGTTCATAGTATGAACTTCATTGAAGTAAAGTACGAACAGACACTATTTTGGTCTGAACCCCACCCATGTATTTTTATTGATGGTGAACGCCTCGATAAAATTGTCCAACAATTATGTCCCGATGAAGATTATCTTGGACTAATACCCACTTTGTTTTCTGCATTGCATAATGATGCTCAAGCTAAAGTCGTTTGGGAACGAGTTTTACCCAAGGAAAGGGCATCTATCTTGCCTGTCCTGATGTGTCCAGATGATGTTGATTTATATTGTACTCTTATTGTCGTGGAAGTGACTGTAATGGACAAAGTCGTTATTTGGAAGAGGTTTGGTTTAGATGACTCTTGTGGAGATAGTTACGTACCAACTTGGTTGGGAACAGATGTTAAATGGATTCAAAATAGTCCAACTTTTGAGTTTGATATCAATGACTACAGGTTGATGCTGAAAGAATTTAAAGAAGAAATTGTTAAAAATGCTGATTATATAGATGTCATAAAACTGTTAAATTAGACGTTCATGCTAACAACCTTAGCTAATTGAGTCCAAGCTCTAGCTATAAAAAAGGATAGGACGTTGACCACGGATGGGAGTCAGCACAGTGGATTTTCAATATTTAGAGTTTAGAGACATTGATCTGACCGATGAATTTTTTGATTCACTAAAAGAAGACTATAAAGAGTTTTCATACTGGTTTGCAAAAAAAGCCACTAATAAGGCATATGTATTTAAAAATGAGTCAAATGGTATTGATGGATTTTTGTATCATAAAATAGAAAATGAAGCAGTAACTGATGTTGAGCCTATAATGCCTGTTATGAAGAGGCTTAAGATTGGTACTTTTAAAATAAATGCTCATGGAACAAGGCTTGGTGAGAGGTTTATAAAAAAGTCGTTAGATTATGCCGTATTAGAAAAAGTTAGTGAAATATATGTTACTGTATTCCCTAAACATGAGTCATTGATCGAGGCTTTTAAACGATATGGTTTTAGGGAGACAGCACAGAAGAAAACGAATAATGGGGTAGAATTAGTGCTTGTAAAAAAAATGGGCGAAAATCTAGGAGATGTTGCCCTTAACTATCCTTATATTGATAATGCAAAAAGAAAATACCTTTTAGCATTATATCCTAAATGGCATAGTAGGCTTCTACCTGACTCAATCTTAAGTAATGAGAATAAAAGTGCAATTGTGGAGGATGTTTCGCATACAAATAGTATCCATAAGATCTACTTGACTGCAATGAAAGGAACTGAAGAGCTAAAAAGAGGAGATATCCTGGTAATTTATCGAACAAAAGATAACCAAGGGCCGGCATATTATAGGTCAGTAGCAACTTCTCTTTGTGTTGTTGAAGATGTTAAAGATATCAACACTTTTAATTCTGAAAAAGAGTTTTTGGCATATACAGCTTCTTATAGCATATTTTCTAATCAAGAACTAAAAAGTTTTTATAATAATAAAAAGTATCCTATTATTATAAAATTTTGCTACAATATAGCATTAACTAAAAGAGTAACTCGTGGTGAAATGATAGACGAGTTAGGCTTTGACCCCAACACTTATTGGGGATTCTTTCCTCTTAATGAGCAACAGTTTTTGGGTGTTGTTAGAAAAGGAAGAGTAGATGAAGGTCTTATTATCAATTAAGCCTGAATATGCTGAAAAAATTCTTTCAGGAAAGAAAAAGTATGAATTTAGAAAAGCTTTGTTCAAAAACAGAAGTGTAAAGATTGTTGTTATATATGCTACTAAACCAGTAGGGATGATCATTGGTGAGTTTGAGATTGACGATATCCTACAAGATCAGCCAAGTGTTATATGGAAAAAAACCAGAAGGTACTCAGGAATTACAAAAGATTTTTTTGAAGAGTACTTTAGTGGTAAAGATAAAGCTGTGGCAATCAAGATAAAAAACCCTTTTACCTACCAGCAGCCATTTGAGCTGACAACAGTAGTTCCTAGTGGTGTTCCACCACAATCATTTTGCTATCTTAATTAGCGGTGTTATTGTGCACAGCTTATAGTTTATGTAAAGACCCCCTTTCAGGGGGCAAAACTACTTTCTATGAGGGGGGGCTTTTTCATGACCTGGTTTAAATAATTAACTACTTCTGTACGGTGATATTTCTTAGCCAAGTCTAATGGAAATTGACCGTCATTATTTTTTACTGATAATGGAGCACCGTTTTTAACCAAAAGTTTGATAATTTCAATGTCTGCATTATGCTCAAGGGCTGCATAGTGCAAAGCTGTATTCCCAAATTCATCAGTAGCTCTTACATTTACACCTTGGTTAAGTAAGAGTTTAACTAGCGATACGCTATTTTGATTAATATTATTGCTTACAGCAGCTATTAGTAATGTTCTATGATGTTTGTTTTTATCATGTATATTAGCACCTTTATCTAAAAGTAATTTAACAGCCTCAAGGTTGTTTTCAGAAACAGCGTAATATATAGCACTTCTATGTAAACCACCATCTTCTCTGGTATTAATATCTGCTCCGTGGTTAATTAACGTTTTTATAATGTTTGTGTCTCCGAATTCAATAGCTCTTAGTAGTGAGTCTACGCCGTTTGACTTTGCATTAACATTTGCTCCTTTGTTTAATAGGATTTCAACTATTTCCAAGTTACCTTTTGACGCTGCAGCTGTGAGAGGTTTAGAAAAGATTTCATATTTACTATTAACGTCGGCATTTTGATTAAGTAGATACTTTACAATATTTATATTTTCTTGGTTTACTGCGTGAGTAAGTGCACTTCTAGCATCAGCATCTACCACGTTAATATCTGCACCATTTTTAGTGAGTAACTTTATTATATCTAGCTTTTCATGTTTTACTGCCACGCGTAAGGCAGATGTCTTGTGGTAGTTTCCTATCTCTGTCTTTGCTCCTTTTTCTAATAGAAAAGATATGAGATCTTTATTGTCTGCCTTAGCTGCTAAGACAAGCGCTGTTTCATCTTGGTAGCTTCTTGCTTCAATATCTGCTCCTTTCTCTAATAGCATACGCATAATATCCTTTTGCTCTCCAGCAGTAGCTGCTAGCAACGCCGTCCACCTTTTCTCATCTTCTATTTCTAATGCAGCCTCCTTGCTAAGCAAAAATGATACGATGTTTTTTTTCCCTTTCTGGGCTGCAAACATAAGAGCAGTATTGCCCTTGTTTGTTTTTGCATTAATATATGCATCCTTTTCTAGAAGCAGGTTCATGGTATCCATTTTTTCCTCGACACTTGCTGTAATAAATGCCGTCCAACCCTCTTTGTTCTCAGCTTCTAAGTCTGCACCTTTATCTAGCAAAAAAGTTATAATGTTGTTATTTCCCTCTTTTGCTGCCAGTATAAGAGCTGTATTACCTTGGTTGTCTTTTGCTTCAATATTGGCTCCATTTTTGAGTAATAATTCCATGGTATCAGTTTCACTTTTAGATGCGGCAGCTATGAGTGCAGTCCATCCTTTTTTATTCTTAGCTTCTAAAGTTGCACCTTTATTGAGCAAAAATTCTAAAATGTCTTCATGACCCTCTCTTGCTGCAATCATTAGAGGTGTGTAACCATCTTTATTCTTTTGATCAATGTCTGACTCTTTTTTAATGAAGGTTTTTAAAGCATCTAAATCTCCGTACTCTACTGCCTCGAATAAACTTGTAGGAGGTTCTGTACAAGAAGATAAACAACCAATAAAAAAAATAATGAAAAATAATTTTAGACCTGCGTTATTCATACTTTTTTCCTTGAATATTCGCTGGAAATTATAGACGCACATTTAAGAGTTAATGTTGAACAGCTTCTAAATTTATGGCGATCTATTGGCAAACATGTGAAACCTGTGTTTTTTACAGCCTGTATAAGCTAAAATGTCGCTAGCTGATGAAGAGTAAGAAGCTTATAATCGAACAAGCTAAACTGAAGAGCGGACCAATGAATTTCAATGATAGAGATAGCTGTGAACTAGTCTCTATCTTGCCTCGTTTATACTCACATAAAAACCATACAATAAATCCAAAAAGTATAATGCCAATTTCTTTCATCAGGTGGATAAGCTTAAATTATAACAATAATCAGGTTAGTATAGCTCACGCGATACAATATCAAACTCATTTTTAGGTTGATACTTTTCACCTGTTTGCTCGATAAAAGAGCCATAGTGCCTATTAAGCATTTCAATCCCTCGATGGCCTAACTGCCCAGCTAGCCAGAAAAGGTTTTCATTCTGAGCGATCATCAAACATGCATAGCTATGTCTAGTTTGATAAGGGTTTCTGTATCGAACTCCGGAGCTTTTGATGGCCGGTCTCCAGCCTGTCATACGCAGTTGTTTATCGTTTTCCCAGGGTTTATTCTGAGTTGGGTGATGGAAGACAAAGGCATCCTGGTTAAGAGTGTAATTTGCCTGGTCCTCTAATGCTTTTCTTACTGGTTCAAGCATGATGACCTTGCGAACGCCTTTCTTGCCTGTTTTTGTCCCTTTAATGACACCGTCAACTTTAGCTTGATCCACAAGAATATAGTTTTCCCTGAAGTTTACCTTTTCCCAGGTAAGGCCAATCAGTTCACTGGTCCGCATACCGGTAAAGAATGCGGTGGTAAATATGTTACGCACCTGGCCTTTCATACACGACAGTATTTGCTCGATTTCCTGCAGGCTAAAGGGGTCACATTCATAATCACTTTCCTTGGCCTCTTTGATAATTTCCTGGTCTAAGTCGATATCTTCCAAAGGGCTTCTGAGAATGATCCGGTCGGTTACTGCCTGTTTCAATACCTGCTTTAGTGGTATCAGGTGATTAACAATTGTTTTTCGTTTACATGACAGGCTCTTAGTATAAATCCAGTCCCGTATGTGTTTTGCCTGTAACTCTTGCACTGGGATATCCCTAAACACAGGTAATAACTGTCCGGTGACAGATTTTTTATAGTTTCGTGCAGTACTCCTTTCCTTTAGCTGGTCAACCTTCTGAAGATATCCGTCAAGTAGGTCGCCGACAGTAACTCCATCATGGTATGTTTCACCGAACATCGTGCAGCGTTTGGAATCAGGGAAATGGTTTGAATATTTAAACGTCCTACGTTGTATCTCGTAGATAATGGTACCGCGTTTACTAGCGGCATACGCAAGGTCTTTTTTGAGGTCACTCGTAAACTGTTTTTTGTGCGAAGGGGCTTCAATTTTAGGTACTTTACGATTGGATATCGTTTCACGACACTTAACCCCTCGGTAAGAAAAATAAATTCTGATACTGACGGCTGCTTTAAGTAAACGAACTTCAAGCCCACTAGGGATATCCAAGCTTTCAATGATTTCTTTTATATCATCCATGGCTGCTTACCGATGTTTATAAACACTTTTGGCGGCGAAGTTGTTTACTTCTTTAAGATTGATCCAAATGACACCATCCGCAGCTTTTCGGAATTCACAGCCTTCTTTCCAGATTCCTCGGCTTTTTTTATGATTGAATGCGTTGGCTGTATCGCCTGATAGTTCATAGTATTTTTTAAGTTTAACCCACTGTAGCATGTCTTCCTCCAATCCCTCTGTAGAGTGTTCTGTAAATTCATTTAGATAGGTCAGGCTCACCCAAAAATTACCGTCAGCAGCTTTCCTGTATTCTCGGTCTTCAATCCATAGGCCTTTTGTTCTTAGTTGGGTGAAGTCTCTGACACTCACGTTGAATAATTCCCTGAACTTTGTTGCTCTTATCCACTTGAGCATGTAACCCTCCTGTGGTCAGTGCTCCTGTGCTGTTCGAGTTGCTTCAATCTCATCCCGTATCACGGGTACATCTCGAGGTGCACGAATATGAAAGTTCACTTGGTTCATTGCTCTTTCATTGATGAACTCATTACCCCGGTGAGGGTAGGGGGTGATGGTGATCGACTTACCCAACTTAAAAGCCAGTGTGTAGGCAACGGTCATAATGCGCACGCGATGGCCATAAACCAGGGTTATTTCGGCATCCTTTGGGTTTCTACCCCGAAGAATAAGTCGGAAGTCTCCTACCCGCAGAGACTGTCCAACTTGGCGACCTAATATCAACATGATGCACTTCCTGTGTTTACTGCCCATGTCTAGGCAAGTGTTATACGTTTACTGTGTTGTATCCTCATTCTTAACCGAGCTGAGCATGTTACTGATAGCCTGGTTAGCAAGCCCTGCAGCCAGATCCAGTGACAGCTCTGTTGCCAGAAACTGCATACCTCTTCTCCGTTCATGTTGATAACGGATAACGCGTGTATTCGGTTTCCAGGGAATAAATCCGTTTTTATCCTTGGTTGTGGGGTTCATTGCTTTATTCCTGCGTTAATGTAGTAAAAGCGCTGCCTGTGGATAACGTCTGTTGCAACTCTTCATGTGCTGAGCAATATGGATTTACGACATCAAAATCCAGGATGAGCTTGGTGCAGGCGGCTTGTAGCTGGAATAAATAACGCTCAAATCCAACAAGCTTGCCAGTCTGGAGTGAAATAGCTTTACCGCTGCTATCCACTACAAGGGCATATTTACAGTGGTAGTCTTGTATATCGGGTTGTGAGTCAAAATAAATGATCGACACAAGCTTTAGCTGGGTCGTGTGAAATGAAATCTGGCTAACAGGTTTTCCTCTTACAATACCCGCATACAGCTTGAACGTATTAATCAGCTCGGAAAGTGTTAATTCCCGAGGAATGTCTTTAAACAACGTGTCAAAAAAGTTTTGTACGGAATTGCTTTCGGCTGTTGAACTCACAATATTAATTCCTGTATTGATTTCACAAGGGGGCTTACTGTGGAGAATCCAGGTTAATACTCTTCACGATCAGGGTAGTAAGGATCTACTTCATCAAAGTCCGGGATAAGCTTGGTACCTGCCGCATACAGCTGAAATAAGTCTCGTTCAAAATCGTATAATTTACCGATAAATAGCTTTTCTCTATATTTATCGCCATCAATTTCTATTGAGTTTATTGTGTGGTCTTTTTCATTTATTGTAATTTGGAACTTACACTGATAATCGCTTTTACCGGATTCTTCATCAAAATAAATAAATGAAAGTGAGCTTAATTTACAGATATTGAGAGTAATACGGTCATCTAGTTCAACTTCTTTATCAATTGCGAACTTTTTAAAGTCTTCAATCAGCTCAGAAAACTTTATTTCCTTTGGTGCAGGCGCTAACAATTCTTCCAGATTGCTTTCAATTTGTTTTCGGCCTTCTTCAAAAACAGTTGCGTCCAGCTTTGCTTTGATGACCTTGAGAATAAAATCGTTGTAACCACCAAGGCATAAGTTTTCGATATTGATATTTAATGTATTTTTAATAGTCTCTTTAAGGTGATCACCAAAGTCAGAATAAGGTCGTAAACAGTCTTCAATAATACTTTTAACGCACCGTTCAACGCTTGAAGTAATAATTTCATTGATTACGCCTGTGTCAGCCAGATTGTTAAATGCATTGACCACCGCTGTTTCCATCTCTTTCATGCCGTTCCCCTTTTTTTAGGCAATAAGATGCCGTGGCTCATACCTGAGCGTGTTAAAAAATAAATTTATGTTGCGTGTTAGTAGCCTGCAGGCTCTATTAATAATTTACGGTAAGTTTTACGCAGTAAATAACGAAGTCGTAGCCAACGCGCTGTATTGACTTCTTGATTGCGTTGATAATCGCTGGATATTTTATCCCAAACTAATTCGGCTTCTGTTTGATTCCTCCTTTTAATCTGATGTACTTCTAACGTGGCTGTTGAATGAATAGGGGAGGCCATCGGTTTCATGCTGCCTCCTGCAGAACACAATCAACAGTATCTTGCTGGTTGACTACCTTGGACAATAACTGCAGGCATAAACTGGTGTGCTGCATGTTTTTGCTGTGGATAACCAACAAGCTTTTTTCTGCGTTAATACACCCGGTAATAAATATATTGATAAAATAGGGATATTGCTTATCTAACTCAGGTAATGTCATCTGCAGATGAATACGAAAAAATAATTGGTTATCCACAATGGCCAGTGTGCTGCAGCCATTGACGGGTACAAAACACACCCGACAATTAAAATCATTAGTGGATGAAACAAGGCTTGTGGTTGATATGCCTCCCACTAAGTGTTCGACAAGATAATCCACATTGCTTTTTAGCTGATAGACTGTGGCATACTCTTCCATGAGTTTTCTCCTTTAGGGTAATCATCATCCAGTGACATATACTCCGGTCGTCGTGATGTGCGCTGTATAACCCGCACTTGTCTGGGTTTATTTGGGTTGTCATTTACAACGATTGCCACACTGTTGATAGTGAATACCGCTAAAAGCATGGCAATCATAGGTGGAATTTTTAACCTGATAACCTTAAGCCGAATAAGCTCAGCCACCAGATGGGCGCGGTTTGTCGTCTTGAGTTTGTAGTGAGCATTTTTAATACGACGACTAACACTGTCAGGTTCAATATTATGATCCCGTGCAATAGCCTTATCCGTTTTCCCAGATAGAAGACCTAAGCAGTAGAGTGTTTCGCGTGGGGCAAGGTAAGGATTGGTGAGATGTGCTTGCCAGTGTCCATCTGATGTTGTGACTGTGCTATCCATAGCGGCCTCTCTTTGTTCTTGATTTAAATATACGTACAGATTTAATTGAATGCAAGGAAAAGTACGCTATTGGTACGCTTAAAGTACGGTAAGGTGCGAAACTAATAGCTAACCAACTGAATTGATTTGTATTTTTTTAGATGCTGTTGGATTAGTGTACGGAAAGCGGGTGGTGTGGTAGAAAAAATTGTTTTCTTTTGGGGATTAGAATGTAGATGTAAATGGAAGGTTAGTCGTGCTTGATTCTGCCGCGTATAGCATTTGCTACAGCAATAATGATTTCAGCATCATCAAAACTAATTTTGTCTTGTATCAGTAATGAATGAAGCTCAAGTAAGGCTCTTTCTAAGTCTCTACGGTTATTTTTTTTCTGAGTAATTAAACGACTATCCAAGGAGTCGTTTTTAAAGTCTGGGTTTTGACTTATAAAATCTGCATCTATCTCTGATTTATCTGAAATAAGCCAGCCGTATGGAGCACCAGTCGCATCAGCTATTTTTCTTAACATTCGGTCTCTTGGTTGTGAGCGTTTTGTGGGGTCAGATGTTTCCCATACACCAACAGTAGGTCTTCGCACACCGATTCTACTTGCTAACTCTTCCTGAGTCATGCCAGCACTAGCTCTTGCGGCTCTAATTCTTTCCCAAAGTTCGCTCATAACCAAAAAGCTCTTGAATTAGATGATTAAGGTTGCTAGCTTTGTCACATAGTGTTAGATTGAGACAAAAGCGTTCGTTATGTAATAAATTTTAAACAATAAAAGACCGGCACACCCTGGGGTGTCCGGCCATATAAAAACCAGTACAAAGGTTAGGTATAAAACTCAGTCACCCATTACCGTGGGGGTGAGTTTGCATGTGGTTAAAGCTCTAAACCGGACATTCCCCTAACGCTTTGTATGCAAGGCAATATACCCAATCTGGGGGGTATTGTCATTAGGCTTGATAGTGCTGTATATCTGGACAGTGACTGGTCAAGGAGGACTTATAGGGACATAAATTCATTTCACTTAAATAAGTTTTCATTAATTCAATAAATATTAGCGACGTCTTTTGTTCATAAAAAAGGCGAGAGCATTTTTATTGTCTTCATTTTTTTGTGGATGATGAATTAGAAAAAATACTGAACAGCTCGGTAGGATTTTTTTCACTCTGAATTTATTAACGGCTGTTTTTTCTTACAAATTTCAGACAGAAAAAAACTGCTTACCCGACCAGAGATAAGCAGTTTTTGAACATTGATAAAGAGACTCAGTAATTATGGATAAAACTGACGAAAAAAACAACGGGTTTCCCTATTTTTTTAGGAGGGCGGTATGAGTATTCAAGCCATGACCTGGGCTTTTTCCCTGCAGCAGTTAGACCCCCATAAAAAAATAGTGCTTTTATCTCTGGCAGATAATGCCAATGACGAAGGTTATTGTTGGCCATCGATGGACACCATTGCTAAAAAATCCTCGATGTCTAAATCCACTGCACGACGACATATTAAATCACTCGAAACCCTTGGATTACTCACTAAAAAAATTCGAGTAAAAACCAATGGCGCAAACGGCACAAATTATTTTTTATTACATGTAGGTGCCAAACCCAAAGAACCTGAACCAGGTAAAGAACCACTCACGCCAAAGACCGAACAAAATGAGGGGTGTCAAATTGAACCCCCTACAACCATAGGGGTACCACCTAGTGACACCCCTATAACAGAAGGGGTGTCAAAGCTCTGCAAGGGGGAGGGTGTCAGAGCTGTGACACCCAAACCATCAATAGAATCCCCAATAACTACTACTACGACTTCTGCGCGTGAGGAAAATGATCCAGCGCTAGAAATTTTTAACCGTGGTGAACCACCCCCGAAAAAAAATCCGGTGGCCAAACCCATGACCGACGATTGGGAACCTGATTGGCCATTGCTGGAAGCAAAACTCATTCGCGCAGGTATACCCAAGCAATTTGCCAGTGAACAACGTGATGAATTTGTTTTGTACTGGGTGGGTGAGGGTAAACAACACCCGTCGTGGGATGCCAAATTTTTTAATCACCTACGACACCAATATCGCCGATGCCAGGCGCAACAAGCCAGAGAAAACCAGCTTCAACACGCCCTCAATGAGAAAAACAACACTCGGGTAAACATGATCAACCATGAAAAACACACCATGGAGGTGAGTTATGCACAGCGGACGGCAGTTACTTCAGAAAACGATTCATTCCGTCAACGACTCGAAGACACAGACTGGTGAGCAGCAGACGACAGGTGAAGACCCTGGTCAGCAACACGCGCAAACGGTGTCAGCATTACCCGCAAAAGCCCAGCGAGCGTTGATCAACAAGCTGTTTGGCATGTTCGAAACCGTATGGCCCCTGCAGTTCAAAAAGGCCTGGCCGCTGGATGTCCCCACGTTGGCCAATAACGGGGTTAACCTGGATTACAAGCTCCGGAGTGCCAAACTGCAGTGGTTGAACAACGAGCGTTTTCAACTACTCACACCTACGCAGGTGGAGCAGGGTATACAACGCGCGGAGTCTGAATCTCGATTTATACCCACGTTGGCGGACTTCCTCCGTTACTGCACGACCGTTGATCACGAACAGCATGGTTTACCTTCGGTTGAGCAAGCCTGGCAGGAAGTAACCCGGCATAGCCACGAGCAAATGACACACAACTGGAGTCACGAGGCGGTCTATGCAGCGGCTAAAGCCACGGATTTTTTTAGTATACGTTGCGCCCAGGGTGATGAAGTAAAAACGCTGAGAAAGACCTTTGAGAGCTTATATCGGCAGTTGTGTAATCGCATTACACACGGGGAGCAAATTCCCGACGTCAGACCTGCGTTAGAAGACGCTAGGCGTCAATCACTGATGGATATCAACGAGCGATACCACGAAGCTAAGCTTCAGGAGCAAATCAAAGCTCAAGGTTTACAACAATTGACGTCAGCTAAATCAGCATTAGAGGCGATGAGATCACGCTTAGCCAATGGAGCTAACCAAGCATGAGCATAAGACCAAAGAAATATATAGATCACTTAACGCCTGCGTATATTGCTAAACGACAGGATCTCGAAGGACAAGAACAAAAAGCATTATTTATCTGGATGTATGCACGTTACAGAGCACTTTATGACTGTGCTTTCCATGTACCGAATGGTGGTCACCGTCATGTTGCTGTGGCTAAGAAGTTGAAAGGCGAGGGCGTTAAAGCGGGGGTGCCAGATATTTTAATTTTACAGCCGCGTGGTGGGTATCACGGACTTGCCATTGAGTTTAAAGCAACGCCGCCGAAAAGTGCGCCAGTGAGTGACTCACAGCTTGAATGGATCAATAGGTTAACAGAGAACGGCTATATGGCAGTTGTCTGCAAGGGCTTTGCTGCGGCTAAAGAGACCATTATTCAATACGCCAATTTAAATCACGGCAGTTGATGCTTGAGCTATAGGCAGAAAAAGTCATTGCTTCGTAAGCTCTTTCTGGGCTACCGAGCACTACAACGAAGCAATGAAAGGTACGCAGTATTTAAGACCATTAGTTAGATGCTCAGTAAACGAGAAAGTTTCTCACCCAGTTACAGGACGTACATATGGATAAATATTCACATGCAACACTTTGCCAGGTTGCCAAACGGTGGTTACTAAAAACGGTTGGTTGCTCCGTTGCTTTTGCCGAGCTGAAAGCCAACTCGTTGACGTTGGAAGAACCTGACGCGATAGGTTGGATACGGGGCGGTAGAGATTCTTTTCTTGTGGAGGTTAAAGTCAGTCGTGCGGACTTTCATGCGGACCGTAAGAAGTTTTTTCGACAACACACCGAATTTAGCGTGGGTAAATATCGGTATTTCATGACGCCACCCCGGCTATTAACGGTTGAAGATTTACCACCTGGTTGGGGACTGTTGGAAGTTCAGGGAAAAAAACGAGTGAAATTAGTTCACGGCCAGCATCCTAAAAAACAGCAAC
This sequence comes from Zooshikella ganghwensis, assembly GCF_018263875.1. NCBI lineage: Bacteria > Pseudomonadati > Pseudomonadota > Gammaproteobacteria > Oceanospirillales > Zooshikellaceae > Zooshikella > Zooshikella ganghwensis. The sequence continues at coordinate 17,494 of NZ_JAEVHG010000015.1, read as the reverse complement.
AGACTGAATTTATATTCCAGGCAAATACCCAGGCGGAACTCGCAATGCAGACTTCCATATTACGACGTACTAGCCTGCGAATTGGTGATCTTCAAACATTTAATGCCGTTATCGTGCATAACTATGAACAACGTGTACTGAGGCTGAAGAAAGAAATACGCGCGTTAGAAGCCGAGAAGAAAGCGTACTTAATTTAATAAACAAGCTAGAGGACATCAAGAGGACATGAATGTCCTGAGACCATTTAAGGAGTAATGTATGGCCAACGCAAGTGTCATGGCGTTATTAGGGCATCGAACTGTTCAGCACGATGCGATACCTGGCGGAATTTCAAGGCTTACAGCGGAGGACGTGGCTGGCGCGTTAGGGATGGCCGATATATCACGAGAGGCGTACTTATTTGGGTTACTGAAGTACGTGGGGGACAAAACAGTTATTCACGAACTGGATAAACTTACGCAGCGTGCTGTTATTCTTTTTGGACTGAAAAATAAATGGCGTGCTCCTTTTGCGGATGACGACAAGCGCAGTATGTTTTTTTTCTTACAGTTGGGCCGGTTGGTGATCAATGAGTTAGTGGGGGAAAATATTTGTCCTACATGCAATGGGACGGGGGTGTACATTGCTAAAGCTCGAAAGTGCTCATGTTCAAATGGTCGAAGACCACCCAAAAAAGCAATTTTGGCGAAGTTCTGCGGAATGAAGCCCGAAGCATGGAAGAAAACATGGCATGATCGATATACAGCGTGTGTAGCAGAGTTTTACCTGTGGGAAACAGAAATTACCTCAGCCATTTCTACTAAAATAAATTTTTTTCAACAAACAAGTTGATTTGGTACCGTTTCAGGGGTATATTTTTTCCAGAATCCATTATTCCGTCTAAAAAAATTTATTCCTGAAAATATTCCCATGTTGTTTAATATTTAAACCCCAAAAAGTCCTATGAAGAGGGTTTTTGGAGCTGACTATGGCTCATACCATGAACCAATGGATGTATGTTTAGTATTTCTAAGCTTTCTATCTTTAATATAATTGAAAAGTTGTATAACTTTCTTAATGAATATGATTTATACCCCTTAAAGGTACAACAATAATAATACGGATCACCTTAAATCTAGGGGGATATTATGGAAGAATATCTTCAGTTAAGAAGAAAAGATGACATTTCATTTAAACAACGTGACAGTCGTTCGGAGTGGGAAAGGGACTTTGCTAGGTTAGTACATTCTTCAGCTTTTCGAAGGTTACAATCAAAAACGCAAGTTTTAGGATTAGGAGAAAGTGACTTTTATAGAACTAGGCTTACGCACTCGTTAGAGGTAGCTCAAATCGGGACAGGGATTTTGAGTTACTTACGTCATGAGTATAAAAATGATAGAAGTATAATTGAAGCGTTACCTGATGGTAAGTTGCTAGAAGCAGTTTGTCTTGCGCATGACATTGGGCACCCTCCATTTGGGCATGGTGGTGAGATTTCTCTAAACTATTGCATGAGAAGTTATGGAGGCTTTGAGGGAAATGCTCAAACATTACGCATTCTTTCAAAATTAGAAAAGCATACTAAAGGATCAGGATTAAATCCTACTCGAAGAATGTTGCTAGGGATCCTGAAGTACCCTGGTAGCTATAATAGTCTAGTGGAAAATAACAATAGTGAGATTATTAATCCCGCTTGGTTAAATTTCAAAAATAACTGGCATCCACCTAAATGTTATTATGACTGTGATCAAGATATAGTTGATTTTATTTTGCGGCCATTTACTAATGATGATAAAGAAAGGTTTACCTATTTAGAAAATAAAAAAACGATTTGTAAATCACTTGATTGTTCAATTATGGACTTAGCTGATGAAGTATCATATACACTGCATGATCTTGAAGATGCTATATCCTTAGGAATGATAAAAAAGGATGATTGGGAAGGTATTATACAAAATAATATTTTTAAGGATGCTATGATAGAACTCTTTTCTGATAAACCTAAAATAACTGAAGAGCTAATTGAAGGTTTGTTTGGTGATAGTTTTGGAAGGAAAAAGTATATTGGAATTTTAGTTAATTTAATGATCACAAATGTTAAGATCGAAGAAGATGAAAGTTTCTTCAGTCCTATTCTAAAATACAAAGCTGTGATGGAAGAAAATGCAGTAAAAATAAAAAATATAATATTTGATCTTGTTAAAAGAGAAGTCATTTTTAATGATAATGTACAGCAACTTGAACTTAAGGGGAAAAAGGTTGTATATGAGCTATTTGAGGCTTTTTTAAGTGATCCCAAAAGACTTTTACCCAAGACTACAAGAATGGTTTGGGCTGCTAGTAGTTATGATCAAAGAGAAAGAATTGTCTGTGACTATATTTCAGGCATGACAGATGAATATGCTACTCGTATGTATGAGAAACTATTCTGTCCAAGAAAAGGGTCAATTTTTGATAGGATTTAAAAGAAAAATATAAAGTATCAGTCCAAATTAGCTTCTAAGATATTAACTAAGCCCACAGAAGTGGGCTTTTTTTGTTTTAAGGAAGGAATCTATGAACATTACCCGACTTGTTGTGCACTGCTCTGACTCACCCAATGGAAGGGATGACTCTGCTACAGATATTCACCGCTGGCATACAGGTCAAGGTTGGGTAGGTATTGGCTACCATCGTGTTATTCGCCGTGATGGACAAGTAGAGCGTGGACGTCCTGATTACTGGATCGGTGCTCATGTAGTTGGACACAATAGCACAAGCCTGGGCGTGTGCTTGGTTGGGCGTGATCAATTTACTGATGCGCAGATGCAAAGCCTGGAGCGCGTTATACGCGAATGGAAAGATAAATATCCTGATGCTGAAGTGTGTGGGCATTGTGATTTAGATATGCACAAGACATGTCCTAATTTTGATGTGAAATCCTGGTGGTCTGTTGTCAGTGATATTGATGAGTTTAACCGTGTGTAAAAATGAATATTAATAAGCTAATACCTGATATTGCTGGTTCCATCATGAGTGGCCTTGATGATTTATTTACCAGTGATGAAGAACGACTAAAAGCCCATAACAAAACCCTCGAAACACTGAACCAGCCGCATATCCTCCAAGCCCTAACCACACTAGAAGAAGCTAAGCATCCATCCATTTTTGTATCGGGTTGGCGGCCTGGACTAGGATGGTTATGTGTCGGCTTACTGACGTATGCTTGGGTGTTAAGAGACTTGATTATTATTGGGTTATCCCTCGCCAATCGCCCTGATGTAGTCAAGATGCTACCAACAATTGATACCAGCCAGCTGATCACTTTAGTCCTTACGCTACTGGGTTTAGGTGGTATTCGGACTATGGAAAAAATGAAAGGTGTTGCCCGGCAACGATAGACAATGGTTAGCCCGATGATTACCGAGAAGATAATTTCTAACGCACCTTATGCGGCCAGTGCCGTGACCGTTATTGCAGGATTTACGGTAAAAGACTGGGGGGTGATTATCGGTGTAATACTGACGTTTATAACCGTTATCGTGAATTGGGTTTATAAGCATCGGCAAGACCAACGCGAATCTGCTTTGTTTTATCAGAAGATAAATAACCACCCAAAGAATCAAGACAATCAATAGTTGTGCACGGCCCACTACGGTGGGCTTTTTTTTAAACAATAGGGAAAATAATAATGGACATAATACCTTTCAAATTTAATGCATCAACAGTGCGAGTTATTAACAAAGACGGTGAACCTTGGTTTGTGGCTAAAAATGTGGCTGAAGTTCTTGGTTACTCACTACCAAGTGCTATGACTAGGCATTTAGATGATGATGAAAAGGGTATGTCTACTATGCATACCCCTGGTGGAAGTCAGGAACTACAAACGATTAACGAGTCTGGTCTGTACTCAGCTATCCTTAAAAGTCGTCGGTCTGAAGCCAAAGCATTCAAACGCTGGGTAACACATGAAGTACTGCCCAGTATTCGTAAAAATGGTGGTATATTGCTGGTCAGGAAAAAGATGATCCAAGCCTGATGTTAGCAAAAGCGTTACTCATGGCTCAATCCGTTATTGAAACAAAAACGGTCCAGTTAGAAGCAGCTAAGGAAGAGATTAAAGAAGTGCTCCCCAAGGTCGAAGCTTTTGAGAAAATAGCAGGGGGGGATGAGAGCTATTGTATCACTAATGCTGCTAAAGACTTGCAGTTGAAGCCAAAGGATTTGTTTAGTTGGTTATCCACAAACAAATGGATTTATCGTCGCCCAGGCGCACCTGGTTGGACAGCCTACCAAGATAAAATTCAACGAGGTTTTTTAGTTCATAAGTTCACTGCGATTGAGCGCCAAGATGGTTCAGAAAAAATTGTTGATCAAGTGCGTTTAACAACTAAAGGCGTAGCAAAAATAGCCCATCAATTAGCTCAATACCATTAAATTACATCTTTTCCCTGTAATGTCCCTTGCCCACTACGGTGGGATTTTTTTTATAGATTATCTGGTACTAAAAAAATGAGGTGCTATTTTAATACAGCCTGAACATGCTTTTAAAGGAATTAAGTTAATCAGTTAGTTTAGTAAATTATAGACTTGACTGATTATAGGGCTGCATCAAAATCACTCTCATAAATAGCGACGGTTAATTTTCCTAAAGTGACGTATTACACACCTTCATAAAACAAAATACCCATTATTATCAATTAGATATGTTAAGTTTCATTGTATTAATCTGGTTCTAATAGTGAGAATCAGTTAAAATTAATTAGAGTGTTATACGTCAATGCGACGTAATATCTTGCGTCAGAGTGACGTTCATTAATAGTTATGCAAGTGGAGAGACATGATCAGAGATAGTGCAACTTGTCAGGCGAATTATGAGAGATTCGTGAGTAGAGTAGTCTCATCAGAAGAGGTTTGGTATTTGTCTGGCGAGAATGGCGCGGCTATTTGTGAATCGTATGATTTCGAAGACTGCGATGTGATTATGTTTTTCTCAGATAAGGCCTACGCTAAGAGAGCCAAAGAACAATCATTGAACGAATATGAAGTTCAATCAATGTCATTGTTCGATTTCCTTTTTCGATGGCTTGTGGGCATGGCAGAAGATGGGGTAGCAGCCGGTACTAATTGGACTGGAGATCTGGTTGGCCTTGAGTTTGATCCACAGGATTTAAAGGAAGAAATTGAAAAAGCTATGGATAAAGAAATGCTCACTATCTATATAGCAAAATTGGATCGTCAAATTTCGGAACAAAAAAATGCATAACAAATTGCTCAAATTGACGCCTGGCGGCGCAATTTAGCAACGCGTTAGGTTTCAGGACGGTTATGAGCACTGAATTTATCGTCATGGTCAAAGTTCATGGGGTTTACTCATTTTATATGTGTGATGAGCCTGATCTTTGGGTTATCGATAACGCGACTTATGCTCAAGCATTTATAGATGCTGGCTTTGATTTATCCTATGTGTCGGATGATTGTGAAAGGGCTGACACCGGTGTATTGTCGGTATCTAACATAGATAAATTTCTAAACAAAATCGCATCTCAAAAGGTGGACACCAGCTTCCTAAATGAGTTAATTGAGTCATACATGCCTACAGGTGATTGGTGGCAAATTGCTCCGTTTATGCCCCAGGTAATTTATGATTTTGATTCAAATAGATATTGCTCTTACCACGAGCAGCATATATTTGATAAATTCATTCCGGATGAGTGGTCTTCCGATGGTGATTTGCTTAAAAGTACTCCTGATGAAAGCCGGTATTGGGTGGTTAATGATTGTGACCTTCTTGAGAAAGAGTAGCAAGAAACCTAACAAGCGCATCAAGTCTCCCCCTGAAAAGCGGGGGCTGGGACATCAAAACTACGCGGCGATTAGTTTTGGTGCTTCGCCTAAGTTTAAACCAATCGCCGCTACGTTTTGCTGTCCCTTATGCGGGCATTAGGTTGCTAATGAAAATCGAGCGAGAAATGGATTGGGTAAAGAAATCAACAGAAATTGACAGTCTTGATCTTGAAGTGTGCTTCCTGCTTCAGGATAACTTTTATATTGGTGATTCAAATAACCATGAGCAATTGCAAGATGAGAAATATCGCGAGCCCTTGGAGCTGCCGCCCTTTGAACGTGTTGTTCCAACTATGGCGAGAACTAGCGAGGTCATTGAAAACGTTGGTGAGCTCGCTACTTACTATAAAAACATCATTGAAAAGTCAGTTGCTCTAAAAAAGCCATTCAACGAAATAAGACAGGATTTTTGGTTGCGGCTATGGTTCTGGAATACCGAAGAAGATGTCTATGTTTCTTTTCCATGGTATGACAGCCTATCTGAAATGCAGCAGTTTTTTTCTTGGTTAAACGATAACCCGGAAGAACCATATTTAGACCTGGATCAGGGGTGGCAAATAGATGCTGTTCGAGTTGGAAAGAATATCCATATAAGGCAGACCGACCCTGACTATGATGAGGAATACTCCAATGTGTCAGTGCCCTTTGAAAAATTTCTTCAAAGGGCAAATGAAGTTGAGGCTAGAGCACAGAAAATCATCAGCGGTTTATCAAAAGAACTCGGCGTTGATGTTTGGTCAAAATATCTCAACGATGCCAGCTTCGGTACAGCAGAATGGCAACCTAACAAGAAAATCAACCAGACCTAAAAAACTGATGGTTTTTTAGGTCTGGTTATTAAAGCGTTAGCTTTATTGGGGTCTGATGAATTACAAATTGGTACATGGAGACATCTTGGATCAAGATGTTGAGGTTATAGTAAATAGCTGGAATAGGAATATTATTCCCTGGTGGCTATTGCTGCCTCAAGGCGTATCAGGTGCTATTAAAAAAAGAGGTGGAACAGGCCCATTCAAAGAAGTGGCAAAGTTTGGAGCTATTCCACTTGGTGAAGCTAGGATTACGTCAGCCGGCAGTCTGCCATTTAAAGCAATAATTCATGTTGCAGGTATTAACATGTTTTGGATCGGTACTGAGTATTCAGTAATCCATTCAGTTCGAAATGCTATGAATATAGTGAACAAAGAGAAATTCTCCAGTGTTGCATTTCCATTAATTGGGACAGGTTCTGGTAATCGAGGTGAAGATTGGTCACTAAATCTAATAACTACAGAGCTTGAGACAATTGAAAGTGAAGCGAAAGTAATTATTGTAAGGTATAAAGCAGCTAAAAAATAAATCAAGCTGACCCTTGGGGGGCAGTTTATTAAGGTGTTATGTGAGGCAACTGAGATTTGTATGGAAGATGATATTCGAATATCGGATAAGGATGACTCGAAGTTCATACTAAAGTTTGCAGTAGTATTTTTCGCGTTTTGTTTGTATATGCTTTTTATTACCTCCTATTCCATTGTTTCTTTAGTAATGATAATAGTGGCTGCATTTTATTTTCCTTACCACCTACGAAAAGTTAAAGAAATATACTTTGATGGGAGCTCAATATATGTAAAGACCAAAAATGGGTTTGAGAGCATCGGATTGGATAATATAACTAAAGCGAGTAGCAGGATGGTTTCTAGCGGATACTATAAAATATGGTTCCGATCCAAGACTAAGTTTGGTACTTATCTAATGTATGCACCAAGAAAATCTGGGCGCTTTTCAAAATATCCATTATTGAAAGAGTTCATTAAAGTAGCAAATCAAGAAAATCACATAACAAATAAGTCAACCTGACGCTTGGTGGTGCAGGTTACTTAAGTGCTATAACTCATGAATACAATTCAAGCATTATGCGAAAAAGTAGAGTCTGAATTAACGGATTCGAACCTTACTAAGGCTACCGATGAAGAGATCTATAAGAACCTTAGGGACTTTCCCGGTCTTCCTGAAGAATACCTCGCCTTGCTAAAAGAGATTGGGTACGGAAGTTATGGTCAAATGGGTTTTTCAATCTATGGTGGTCCAATTGATCCAGACGAAATATTTGATTCAGAAACAGCTAAAGAACTAGAAGGCTATGTCTTAGTTGGTGATGACTACTCTGGCTGGATGATCGGATATCAAAGAACTGAGAATGGCTATTTTTTTAAAGAGTTTTATCATCATGAAGTTATGGATCTTGAGCCTACAAACATCATCGATTTTTTAACGGAAGAACTGTTTCGTGAGTAAAAGTGATAACAAGGCCAGACAATCGGACCCCCAGCAACTGTCACCTTTTGTGCGTTCGCTGGAGCTCAGCAAAAAAGTCGCCTGGTACGGCCTGAAAACCTTAGACACTCTTTATGGTAAAAATGTAACTTAAACCATAAGAGGTAAATCATGGGTAAAGGTATCCGTTACTCAGGCGAATTTAAACAAGAAGCAGTCAATCAAGTAGTCGTGTATGGCTATATTTTTCGCTATAATTGGCTCATTGTCTACTATGCTTGCGGGCTGAGACAGGTTTTAATCATTTAAGAAAGAGTAAAATTCCATTCAAGGTTTTTTACGCGGACTATTACTCGGTATAAAGATGAAGTATATTTTATCACTGATATTTCCTATCTTATTATCAGCTTGCTCTGCATATAAAATAATACCTGATGAGGTTGATTCCAAACAATCGAATTCAATACTCTTGACTGGCCCAGTAAAAATTAAAACTGATAAGCCTGAAGGTAAAGTTGAGGAACTACTAGCAAAAGCATTGATGAAGCAGAAATTATCAACTGTAGTATTAGCATCAACAAGTAAGGAAGACGCGACATACGAGGTTGAATTGGAGTCAGTCTATACAGGAAGATGCTTTGCTGAGCCACTACTTACTGTCTTATCACTAGGACTCATTCCTTACGTAGGATGTGCCGAGCTAGGTTATAAAGTTACATTGCTTGGAAAGGATAAAACTGAGTTAGTTTCAGTTGATGCAAGTAAAAAAGTCAAAACTGTTTATGGAGTCGCTGCGTGGTTGCTGCTTCTTTCCCCATCATGGGTTGGAGAGGGTGGAGTAAAGGAGTATGAAGCTAAAGCCATAGTTCATGAGCTATCTGCTTACAGTGAGAACATTGATTAAGTTAATAGTATTTTTTTACAATAAACATCGTATGAGTATAGAAACAGCTATCTATTTTGTTAATCCATTTAGTGAGCAAGATTTAGGGTATTTCAATCTAAACCTTTCTGAGGCTTTTGAGGGGGTGCCTTTGCATTCTAATAGGAAGTGGACTCCTTCAGATAAGCAGGAAATAATGAAAGAGTATTTAAAGGAAAGAAGCATTACCTTTTTTGGGCCTCACTATTACACTGTTACTTTTTACAGAAAGTTGATTTGTGTTGAGAGGTTATCAAGAGTTAAAGTTCTTGCTGATGAAAAATATCGTAGTTCAATTATTAGTGAAATAAACGGCATTTGCAGAAAACTAGGAGCAAAAAAGGTTTTATACACAAACAGCTTTGAGGTTATCGAAGATTTTGCTTTAAATAGTAACTTTGATGAGTTAGTAAATTTTATGTCAGGTCAAGTATCTGAGGAGTTTGAAATAGGCTCTGGCACGATAAATGAGCTGGCAAATAATGATTGTGATTTTTGTCTTCTTGAAATTGAATAGTTTTATAAACGCTATTAAAATAATATCGACGGGTCCCTTCTGACACTTTTATTACAACACGCTGGTCCAATCCCCGCGATAAACGCAAAAATTTCGGCCTAATAGGCCGCACCACCATATACCCTTTTCATTAATAAAAACAGATACTTAAAGGTGCGACATCTGAGGTGAGCAGGATGACTTCTCCTTTGATTGAAAAATGGAGTATTAGCCAAATGGCACAGCTCTTTAATATGTGTCGCAAAACCGTTTCAAAGCGACTGAAAGAGATGGAAATTAAGCCTGTTGGTAAACTGAAAGGCTATGATGTGTACGCGTCTGACCAGGTTGGGCCAGCGTTATTTGGTAGTACAGAATTATCTGATCTACATGACCCAAAAAAAATGAAGCCTAAGGATCGTAAAGACTGGTTTCAGGCGGAGAATGAGCGGCTTAATTTTGAGCTGCGTGAAAGCCAGCTCTGTGAGGCAGAAGACGTACGACGTACACTGAACACAGTTGTTCAAGTCCTGATTCAGGCCTGTGAGACCCTGCCAGATCACTTGGAACGCAAATGTGCCTTACCTCCTAAAGCTTTAACAGCCGTTGAAAATGTTGTGAATGATATACGGCAGTCGTTGTATCACCAGTTAAAACATGCATTGCGAAACGACTAATATTGCCGATGATGTTGCTGAAATTATCAAACCACCCAGCAGGTTATCCGTTAGTGAGGCGGTTAAACAAACCTTAAGAGTTCCCAAAAATAACGGCAATGGGAGTGATCCATGGTCCCCGGAAATCACCCCTTATATCATCGAGCCACTGGATTGTTTAAACAGTCGTGAGTATACCGCTGTCTTTTTTGTCGGTCCGGCACGTACGGGTAAAACCCTGGCGTTTGGTGAAGGCTGGTTAAGCTACGTTATCGCTCATAATCCGGGCGATATGCTGATTGTGCAAATTGCCAAGGAAAAAGCACAAGAGTACTCCAAAAAGCGGGTAGATAGGGCAATTAACTGTAGCCCTGAGTTAGCGAAACGTTTGTCACCACGATCTCATGACAACAATGTCCATGATAAAATATTTCGGGCGGGCAATTATTTAAAAATCGGTTGGCCTACTAAAAACATCCTATCCAGCTCAGACTATAAATATGTTTTTCTCACCGATTATGATCGCTTAAAAGTCGATATTGATACCGAAGGCGATCCGTTTACCCTCGCCAAAAAGCGCACCACAACCTTTATGTCGAGTGGGATGACCGTAGTCGAGTCGTCTCCAGGTAAACCCATAATTGATTTACGTTGGGAGGCAAGTACCCCTCATGAAGCACCACCTTGCCAAGGCATTTTAGGGTTATATAACCAGGGGGATCGAAGACGTTTATATTGGCCCTGTCCACACTGTCAGGAATGGTTTCAACCCATCTTTGAACGATTGCATTGGGAAAAGCACACTGACCCAGTTAAGGCTTCTGAAAGTGTTTATATGCGCTGTCCTCATTGTCAGCTGCGTATTGAACCAAGCCAAAAAGATGAGCTTAACAATCAGTGCCGTTGGTTGGCTGAAGGTCAGCAGTTAACTGCGGCAGGTGAGGTCATTGGGGAAAAACGACAATCGCGGTATGCCAGCTTTTGGATGGAAGGCCCAGCAGCAGGGTACCAAACCTGGCAAGAATTGTTGTATACCTACTTGTTAGCGGAACAGCATTATGAACAAACAGGAAGTCAGGAAAAGTTTAAATCAGTCTTTAATATCGATTTAGGTCGCCCTTACTTCCCGATTCTTAATGAGTATCAGCGTACCGCCAAAGGCTTAAAAGCACGAGCAGAACCCTTAACAAAACGTACGATACCTCATGGTGTCCGGTTCTTAACCGCTGCCATCGATGTGCAAGCCGGTAGTCGTCGCCGGTTTGTGGTACAGGTAGAAGGCTGGGGAGAAGGGTTAGAGCGATGGCTCATTGATCGCTTAGCGTTACGGTATTCCCCGTATCGCACTGATGAAGATAATGAACGTTTACCGATTCATCCTGGTGCTTATGCCGAGGACTGGGATGTACTGCTGGATAAGGTATTGAATAAAGCCTATCCGTTGGCCGATGGCTCTGGTCGGGTAATGGGTATACGCATGGTGGCGTGTGATTCCGGTGGTGAGGATGGCGTGACGGATAATGCTTATGCCTTTTACCGCAAAGTCAAAAAACAAGGTTTGCAGCACCGCTTTATGCTGATTAAAGGTGACCGCCATACTCAGCAAAAAATGCGAGAAACCTTTCCGGATAATACCCATAACTCGCAGCGTAAAGCCAAAATCTATGGTGATATTCCGTTACAGCTATTGAACACCAATTTATTCAAAGACGCGTTAAATAATGTATTGGATCGAGACATACCCGGTCCAAAATATTTTCATTTTCCGGATTGGCTACCCTTAAGCTTTTATGAAGAACTCACGGCTGAAACTCGTAACGCTGAGGGGAAATGGGAATCTTTGGGTGGACCCAATGAAGCCTGGGACTTGTCCGTTTATAACAGCGCCTGTGTCCACAAACTGCAGGCTGAAACTATTAACTGGGCTTACCCGCCCGCTTGGGCGCAGCCATGGGATGAAAACACGTTGGTTTTTGATCCTGAAGTGACCAATCTTAATGAAGCCTCAAAGCCAAAACTATTAGATTTATCAGCATTAGGGAGAGCCCTTGGATGAATACCGAGCAACGTTTATTGGAAGCACGACAAGCCTTGCATAAACTGAAAACAGGAGAATTAAGGGCATCCATCCGTGATGCGGATGGGGCGATGGTGACCTACCATAAACCTGAGGATTTAGAGCGTTATATTGGCCAGTTGGAAGCTGAACTGAATCAGTCCAAACAACGGCGAGCATTTAGCGTGTTATTTTAGCGAAATCACTAAAAAGGGCTGGAATGAAAATCAAGTGTGCAGACAATATAGCCTGTCATGGCGAGCATAATTAACGAAATGGTACCTATAAATAAGGCCAACATAAAAAACATCTTTTTTTTACTGACATTCACCGTCAAATTTATCCTCATCGACTTTTTCACTATATTACCATGTCCCTGATTATTGACAGCTCGGGAAAACCCCTACACATGGCATCCCGTCCTTTATCCACGCAATCTGTCCAGCAAAGTATGGATTTTTGGCAACCTGCCTTACTGTCCATTGACCGTGAACATTTGCCGGAAATGCCCTTACGCAACAGTCGGGCACGGGATATTAAACGCACCCATGGTTATGCCAATGGTGCGGAACAGATTTATGTGGATAATATTGTGGGTCATCAGTTTCGACTATCGGCCAAACCCAATTATAAAGTACTGGGTGTAGATGCAGAGGTTGCCAATCATTGGGCCAAGGATGTCGAAGCGCGTTTTACCGACTGGGCAGAAGATCCAGACTGTTGGATTGATGCGGAAGAAAAAAGAACCTTAACCATGATGGCACGAGAGTCTGTACGACACTATGCCAGCCAAGGTGAGATATTAGCCTCTGCAGAATGGCGGCGATATGCAAATAACCATCGACCACAAACCTGTATTAAATTAATCGACAGTGAACGCTTAAGTAATCCATTTGAACAGGCCGATACCCAACGCTTAAGAGCCGGTGTTGAATTAGGTCCTCGTGGCCAGGCCACTGCGTACCATATCCGTTGCTCTCATCCAGGTGATGTCGATTTATCGTTAGATGCCTATATCTGGAAAAAGGTTAAACGACGTAAGCCGTGGGGTCGATTGCAAATCCTGCATGTGTTTGAGCCTGAACGCCCGGACCAAACGCGGGGCATTAATGTCTTTGTCAGCACTTTGCGCAACCTAAAAATGCTGGAACAGTTCCAGGATGCCACCTTACAAAATGCCATTGTTAATGCCATGTATGCTGCAGTGATTCAATCAGAGTTTGATCCACAGGCGGTATTGTCTGCGTTGGGTGGTGGCGAGATGAATAATGGCGGTCAAAATACGCTGAACAGTTATATGCAAGCGGTACAAAGTTATCATCAAGGGGCCAATAATATTCGTTATAATGGTGCACGTATTCCGCATTTATTTCCTAATGAAAAACTCGAATTAAAAACCGCCAAATCCAACCCGTATTTTGAGAATTTCGAAGACACCTTGTTAAGGCATATTGCTGCCAGTTTAAATATCAGCTTTGAACAATTAAGCCGGGACTTTAGCAAAACCAATTATTCCAGTGCACGCGCCAGTATGCTGGAGAGCTGGAAATTCTTTTTAAGTGTCCGGCATATTATTCCCGCCCGGTTTTGCCAGCAGATTTATGCGTTATGGCTGGAAGAAATGATTAATAAGGGCGTGATTGAATTACCCAGTAATGCCAATTTTTATCAAAACCCTTCAGCTTGGACCCGCTGTTATTGGATCGCGCAAGGCCAAACCCATATTGATGGCGTAAAAGAGGTGGAGCGCTTGGAGCGATTATACGCCCTGGGTGTCATTACCTTTGAAGAGATTTGCATGCTACTTAGTAAAGATTATCAGGAGGTATTAGAGCAACGGCAACGAGAAGCCCAGGAGTTTAAAGCCTATGGTTTGTCACCTCCTAGTTCAAGTTCTAATCCAGTCGTTAACAAGGCCACAGCAGAATGATCTTTGATGAATTAATCAATAAACCATTATTAATGAATCCGGGGTATGCCCGGATTTTTTTTGGTGCCTTGACTGAACGGCTTAAATTACAGAGTTTAACGTTAGCCGATGGTGAGCAATTATTACTGACCGATTTAAAAGCCAGTGCTGCGAATTATCAAGCCCGTGAGCGAAAGCTTTACCAAATCCAGGATGGCATTGCGGTGATTCCTGTGGAAGGCACGTTAACCCACCGTTATGGCTATTTAAATCCCTATAGCGGGATGACGGGCTATGATGGCATACAAGCCAAGTTGGATACCGCATTAGAAGATGACGACGTGCGTGGTATTTTACTGGACATTAATAGCCCGGGTGGCAGTGCCAATGGTTGCATGGATTTAGCCGATGCAGTTTATGAAGCACGACAGGTTAAACCGGTCTGGGCGTTAGTGGATGAACAAGCGACCAGTGCCGCTTATGCCATTGCCTCAGGTGCTAACCATGTTATTGCACCTCGAACCGCACAAACCGGCAGCATTGGCGTGATCATGGCCCATGTGGATCAGAGTAAAGCCCACGAAAAGCTGGGTATTCATGTCACCTTTATCCATGCCGGTGCGCATAAGGCCGATGGTAATTCATTTCAGCCACTACCCGATGCCGTTAAAGAGCGCTTTCAGCAAGAAGTTGATTCATTGTATGCCTTATTTGTCGATACGGTAGCAAGAAATCGTCAGTTAGAGACGAGTGCGATACGTAAAACAGAAGCTGCTATTTACTCCTCCGAACAAGCCCAAGAAATAGGTTTAATTGACCAGATTTTACCAGCCAGCCAAGTGCTGACGGTATTCACTCACCACCTGAACGATACAAGGGCCATTATGACTACACCCACTGAACCCAAAGTAAATGCACAACAGACTCAACCTGTCGTAGAGCCGGTTGATACGGATGCCATTAAAGCCAATGCGATCCAGCAAGAACGAAAGCGCTGCTTAAGTATTCTGCAGTGCGAAGCGGCTGAAGGCCGAATGACCACGGCAATACACCTGGTTAAATCTGGTATGGCTGCAGAGGATGCCAAAGCGTTACTGGAAACCTTACCTAAGGCGGAAGCGTCAGCACCCAAAAAAGAAAACACCACGCAAAATGCCTTTACCCAACACATGAATAATGATCAGCACCCGAATATTCCTTCAGAAAATACCCCTGAAAAAACAAATGAACCTAAATCCGCGATTCAGCAAATGTTATCTGATTTTGAATTAATCACAGGAGATAACAGCCATGCATGCCGCCAGTAATCATTATTCTGTTCAACCATTAGTCCCCTTAATGACCGGCGAAACTGAGGTTAATACCATCACTGTCACCATTGCCAAAGGGCAGCAATTACCCGCGAATGCGGTGTTAGGCCGTAATGATAAAGGTGAATATGTGTTATCCGATGCGGCTGCGACTGATGGTAGCCAGGTGCCCGATTGTATTTTAGCGTATGCCGTGGATGCGAAAAGCCAAGCACAATCTACAGGTGTGTATACCTCTGGTTGTTTTAATCCTGCCGCACTGCACCTAGGCAATGGTCATACGGAACAAACCCTTATGCAACCGTTTCGTGAGCGTGGGATTTTTCTAAAAACGCCTAGTTATACATAAATGACTGTTTTAATCCTCGCTTTTATTACTCACCTCCCACCTTCTTAAAACACTTCTTACATCGCTTATTTAATAGGTAATTACTGCCATGACCGTGAATATCGACCGCGATACGATTACGCTGGTGCGTACGATCGAATTCAAGAAAAAACCGTTTCCGTATTATTTAAATAAATACTTTTCCTCGATTTATGAATCACAGGAGGAGCAAATTAATTTTGAATTAGTGTTTGGTGAACGACGTCTTGCGCCGTTTGTATCGCCGATGTTGGAAGGTAGACCACTACCGGATCAAGGCTATGAAGTAAAAAGCTTCAAGCCTGCGTATATCAAACCGAAAAATGCCGTTAAACCTCAACCGATGATGAAGCGCCGTGTCGGTGAAGCGTATTTAGGCAGTTTAACCCCAGCACAGCGTTATAATATTTACAAAATGGAATTATTTATCCAACAGGCCGAAGCCATTGATAATCGTTTGGAATGGATGGCGGTGCAAAGTTTACTGTATGGCAAAGTCACCATCAGTGGTGAAAATTATCCCAAATGCGAAGTCAATTATGGTCGAAACGGGGCGCTGACCATTAAAGCCAAAAAACCTTGGACCGCCGTTGATGCGCCCATCGTCGATGATATCGAAGAAATTAGTGTAGCCATGGCTTCCGTTCCCGGTGGTTCGCAAGCCAAGGATATTTATTTTGGGCCAGCGGTATGGAAATCCATGCGTAAAAATAAACAGCTAATGGACCAATTGGATACCCAAGTGGCCGGTACTAATGCGAGCATTGATCGTGGTCCCCAAACCGCTGCAGATGATGTCGTGTTTGTCGGTTCGCTTGGTGGTGGACGCTTAAAATTACACTGCGATAGTCGTCAGTATCAGGATGATGCAGGCAACATGCAGCCGTTTTTACCTGAAGGTGTGGTGATGCCTGTGGGTGATGTGGAAGGTGTGCAGTGCTTTGGTGCCATAATGGATGTCAAAGTATTACGGCCTATGCGTACCTTCCCTAAATCCTGGGTGCAGGAAGATCCGTCGGTGGAATATGTGATGACCCAATCTGCACCGTTAGTGGTACCTGCCAGACCCAATGGCTCGGCGTTATTAACTGACGTTTTAAAATAAGCTATGAGTGTATTCCAAAGCCTACAACAGGAGCTGAATCGGGAGCGTATGACCATGTATGGCCGTCCGATTATGTTAACGGATGGCCAGACCATTACCGGTATTTTTTATTGGCGGGATCAGGCAGGGAAGCTGAATAAAATCCAATTACATTATGCGACGCCTGAATTACATGTTTCGGTCAATGAGTTAAGCACGCTTGAACAGCATGAATATGTGGTAATCGACGAGCAGAAATTCCAACTTAATTGGCCGCCATTAAAAAAAGATACCGGTATCGCCATTATTAAATTATCTCCTTATGAAGCGCCGAAGGAGGGGAGTCGATGGCGTTAAAAGTCGCGGTTGATATTAATGACTCACTGAATGACGTGTTAATGGGATTAGATCGCACGCACGTCGATGTGAAGCGCGCCATTAAACGTGCCCAACGTAAATACACGACCTTTATCGAACGGTTATTAATCCAAGCGGTGGTCGATGCCTCCGGGGTAAAGAAAAACCTGTTTAAAAAACACCGAGTACGTGTCACCACAGTGTATGCCGAAGGTAAAATTAAGGTCTGGCTGGGTGTTAATCCGGTAGGGTTAGGTTATTTTGGTAAGGTCAACGAAG
>NZ_JAEVHG010000014.1:0-169432 GCF_018263875.1 Zooshikella ganghwensis | reverse complement strand
CAGTATCCTAATCCGTCATCGTAAGCACCCACACGAATTACTTGATCATTTGTTAAAGAACTTTGGTTAAGCGCTGGTCTCAACCAAGGCCGGCTATTCTACTGCCTCGCCTTGTTTTGTCAAGCTGTGTTTGAATTTTATTTCAACCTCAATCACAACCCAACTCGCCTCTCAGCGGCCGCGCATTCTAGCGCGTTCGATAACCTTGTCAACCCCCTCTTTTTCGTCATCCTACTGAACGACGTTTGACGCACATCAAAAGAGGCTTACTCACCATCTGTATTCGGTGAAACCCTCTGGGCGTCGGGGACTTGAAAAGCGTTACCGCTGAAGTGAGGGCGCATTATAAAGACCTCCCTCACAGATGCAACCTTTTTTTGAGACTATTTATTTAGCCTTTGAAGAAGAGGAAAAAAAGAGTTGATACAGCCAGTTATTTCCCCAGAAAAACCAGCGCACCAAAAGGAGTCCAGCCAAAATGACAGAGTACATAACAGGCTCTCCAACATCTGTCCTGGAAAGCCAAAAGAAGTGGACCATAACCAAGATAGCAATAACGTAAATTATGTTGTGTAGCTTTTTCCACGATTTACCCAGGCGTCTAACCATTACTTTAGGGGAGGTTACACCCAGTGCAATTAAACCAAGTAGCGCTATAAAGCCAACAATAATATAAGGACGCTTGACCAGATCCTGCAGTAAATCACTCCACTGCCATGCGAGCATAAAAGCTAAATAAGCCAACACATGCAAGATTGCATAAAATAAACTAAACAATCCCAACATACGGCGATAACGAATAACAAAGGATTTCTTGAAAATCAGCTTAATGGGAGACAGCGCCAAAGTAACCCACAGTAAGTTTAATGCCCAGTTAGCTAAAAAAAGTACGACCTCTTTGGCTGGATCGGGTCCTAACTGCTGCCCAACAATTTGCCAAACTAAATACCCAATAGGAGCAAGAGCCAAGCTAAATACCGCTATTTTATCCAGTTTAATGGTTAACCCCACATAGCACTCCTAAACCTACTCAACTTAAAAGTATTTATTCAAGTTCATTCCTTTATATAACGATGCCACCTGATCGGCATAACCATTAAAAGGCATGGTATCGATATAATTTGGTGAAAAGAGAGAGGATGGTAAGCGTCGCTCTCGCTTTTGGCTCCAACGAGGGTGATCTACTGCTGGGTTAACATTTGCATAAAAGCCATATTCATTAGGTGCTAAATTCTGCCAGGTGGTCTTAGGCTGCATGTCTGTAAACGTAATTTTGACAATGGACTTAATACTTTTAAAACCATACTTCCAAGGCACCATTAAGCGAAGCGGTGCACCATTTTGTGGAGGTAGTGTTTTTCCATAAAGTCCAACCACCATCATGGCCAGTGGATGCATAGCCTCATCAATCCTAAGTCCCTCAATATAAGGCCAGTCAATTAAACTGAACTGACTCCTCTGGCCAATCATACGCTTTGGGTCATGCAGCGTTTCAAACAACACATATTTTGCTTTTGAGGTAGGCTGAAATCTACGTAACAAATCTGCTAGTGAAAAGCCTAGCCAAGGCACCACCATTGACCAAGCTTCAACACAGCGAAAACGATATATACGCTCTTCAATAGCATGGGGCTTTAAAATATCTTCTAAGGTAAACTTACCTGTTTTTTCTGCTTCACCTTCAACAGTCAATGACCAAGGGTCTGTAACAAAATCTTTCGCTAAACTTGCAGGGTCCTTTTTGCCCGTACCAAACTCATAAAAGTTATTGTACGAAGTGACATCCTGATAAGGCGTTAATGGATCATCAGCACGGAAATGAGAAGGCCTGGCACTTGAAACTTGTTTTTGCAGCCAGGCAGGTGCTGGGTATTGTTTGCCTGCTGTAAGAACTTTTTCTGGAATGGCAATCCGCTTTTGTTCAGAAGTTTGCGAATTTGGCTCATCAGCTTCCCCACAGCCGACCAGAACAGCAGAAGCACCTAAAATGAACTGACCACTTCGCCGCATAAACTGACGACGATTCAAGTAAGCTCGCTCAGAGGTTATTTCATAACTAGGAATAGCAGATGGCTTCTTGATAATCATAAGCTCTAACCTAAAAAAAAGGAGCAACACTCAGCTCCTTTTTAAGAACGGGTTAAAGCTAATTATATTTCAAGAAGCCATTTTCGACCTTTTCCAGAGTCTCCAAAGGGCTAACGCTGGACCAGAGGTAGCATAGATCATAAATACAGAAAGTAGTGTTTTAGGCGGATCAATAGAGGCCACAGCAAAAATTAACACGAGCGCAAAAATCATCACAAAGGGAACGCGGCCTTTAAAATCCAAATCTTTAAAACTATGGTAACGGACATTGCTAACCATCAAAATACCTACACCAGCAGTGATTAGCGCAGCCAAAATACTGATTCCTGGCTCAGCTGGATAAAGTCCAAAATCTGTGCATACCCAAGTCATTCCTGTTACCACTGCTGCCGCCGAAGGGCATGGAAGACCTGTAAAGTAACGCTTATCAGAACTGCTTATTTGCGTGTTAAATCTTGCCAGCCTAAGTGCAGTACACGCTACATAGATGAATGCTACCATCCATCCCGCCTTACCAAGACTATGCAATGTCCAGCTATAACATAAAATTGCTGGCGCAAAGCCAAAGGCAATCATGTCAGATAAACTATCGTACTCAGCACCAAATGCACTTTGCGTATTTGTCAGACGCGCCACACGCCCATCCAAACCATCAAGAATCATTGCCACAAAAATAGCGATTGCAGCATGCTCAAACTTAAATTGCATAGCCGCAACAGCACTATAAAATCCACAAAATAAGGCTGCCGTTGTAAATAAGTTGGGCAATAAGTAAACTCCACGGCGTCTCACCTTACGGCCATTCTCCGCAACCTCTTCTACATGCTCATCAATGGGTAAAATGGACTCTCCAAGCTGTTCTTCATGCTCATCATTATTAGTTACAGATTGCTTTTCCTCGTTCATAGGTCAATATCTTCTGCCAGAAAATGAGTCAGGGATTATAGCAAACCCTACTAAAATGTATCGTTACTCATAACAACAAGTGAAGCATTTACCTGTCTGCTTACTCTGCAGACAGACATGCTACATCCCAAAAAGCCTTAATTAATGGGTCTTGCAACCGTTTAGCTTGTACACAGACACCAATAGCAAATGGCTCTAAAGGCGGATCAACGGTCAATGTACGAATCTTAGCTGAAGCTGGACTATTCACCACAACCAGCTCTGGAACCACCCCCACCCCAAGCCCTAAATTCACCATACTTACAATAGCTTCATGACCTCCTACATGGGCATAAATATTGGGCTTTATTCCTTTAGCGCGAAACCAGTGCTTTAGTCTTTTTCGAGAGAGTCCTTGCTCGGCAAAAATCATGGGCACTGTTCGCCAGTCTATCTCTGATTGCTGTAAGGTTAAGTCTCTCACCAGTCCTGGTTGTTGGGGAGCTATAAACTGTAACGGTGTATGGGCAATGGTTTTAAAGTTTAAATTACCAGGGAGTTGATCTGGCTTAGCGGCAATAGCTAAGTCTTCTTCACCTTCTTGGACTTTTTGTAGTGCAAGTGCTGCATCACCAGTCCTGAGTTTAATTTCAATACTTGGATAATGTTGACGAAAGCGCATTAAAAGTTCTGAAAGAAAGCTATAACTTGCCGTTACAGAGCAAAATAAATTAACTTCACCCTGCAAAAGCATGGTTTGCTGATGCACTCGGCTTTGCATTTCCTGCCATAACTGCAGAGCTTGCTGTGCATAAGCTTGAAACTCTCTGCCAGCTACAGTAAGTACAACAGAACGGTTATCCCGCTCAAAAAGCACTTCCCCAACCTCATCTTCCAGCCGTTTAATTGCCCTGCTTAGTGTCGAAGGGCTGACATGGCAAGCTTGGCTGGTCCGCGCAAAGTGAAGCGTATTCGCCAGATGCAAAAACAACCTCAAAGCATGATGGTCCATAGCATTAACATCTCACAATATTGCAAAATATGACATGTAGTATTTCAAATATATCATTTTACGCAATATTTGTTTTACGCTAGGCTACCTAAAGTTTCTAGCCTTCAGCCCAAGGCTGTAAACATATCAATCCTAAAAACAGCTTAGTCATTCTGTTTTGATGCAACAAAACCGAATTAATAACTAAGGAGTGTCTACCACACGTTACTGCACAGCAAAACTATAATTAGTGCAATTTAACTGTGGTGCTTTATGTCCTTGTCGAGGCAAGGCGAGTCACTTGCCTCGACAAGACTGCTTTTTTATAGGAACTGTCATCACCACTACTTATTATTGCCAGGAGCCCACTCATGAACTACTTCAATAGCCTGCCTCTGCGCATTCAGTTGGAAGAGCTAGGTAAATGCCGTTTTATGGATCGTAGCGAGTTTGCAGATGAAGCCCAAAAACTTAAAGGCAAAAAAATAGTTATTGTTGGCTGCGGCTCCCAAGGCCTTAACCAAGGATTGAACCTACGTGATAGTGGTTTGGATGTTTCTTTTGCACTAAGAGAGTCAGCTATCACTGAAAAGCGCCAATCCTGGAAAAATGCGACAGATAATGGCTTCACAGTAGGCTCTTATGAGTCCCTGATTCCCCAAGCAGATCTTGTTTGTAACTTAACACCAGACAAACAGCACTCAAGCGTTGTTGAACAAGTAATGCCTTTAATGAAGAAAGGTGCCACCCTTTCATACTCTCATGGCTTCAATATCGTTGAAGAAGGCATGCAAATCCGCAAAGACCTTACTGTTATCATGGTTGCGCCTAAGTGCCCTGGCACAGAAGTTCGTGAAGAATACAAGCGGGGCTTTGGTGTTCCAACTCTGATTGCAGTCCACCGGGAAAATGATCCTCAAGGAGAAGGACTTGAACTTGCTAAAGCCTATGCAGCAGGTTTGGGCAGTCATCGTGCAGGCGTACTGGAATCCTCTTTTATTGCAGAGGTTAAATCAGACCTACTGGGTGAACAAACTATCCTTTGCGGTATGTTACAAACAGGTTCAATACTGTGCTTTGAAAAAATGATCGCCGAAGGTGTTGAACCAGGCTATGCATCAAAACTTATTCAGTATGGTTGGGAAGTAACAACTGAAGCACTGAAAATTGGTGGTATCACCAACATGATGGATCGCTTGAACAACCCCGATAAGATTCGTGCTTTTGAGCTTTCTGAAGAGCTTAAAGTCATTATGCGCCCACTTTTCCAGAAACATATTGATGACATTATCAGTGGGCACTTCTCTTCAACCATGATGGCCGACTGGGCAAACGATGATGCAGATTTGCTTCGCTGGAGAGCAGAAACAGCTGAAACTGCTTTTGAAAAGTCCACATCAACAGATGCCAACATCCCTGAGCAAGATTACTTTGATCATGGTTTACTGATGGTCGCAATGGTTAAAGCAGGTGTTGAGCTGGCTTTTGAGGTAATGACCCAGTCTGGCATTATTGCCGAATCTGCTTACTATGAATCACTACATGAAACACCACTCATTGCTAATACAATTGCACGTCGTAAGCTGTACGAAATGAATGTAGTTATTTCTGATACAGCTGAGTATGGCTGCTACTTATTTGCGAACGCTTGCGTACCTTTACTGCAAGACTTTATGAAAAAGGTTGATACAACAGTTATTGGCAAAGGTACTGCTCCGGCTAGTTTCTCTGTTGATAATGCCAAACTTGTTGAAGTTAATGACGCTATTCGCAACCATCCTGTTGAAACCATCGGCCGTGAGCTACGTAGCTATATGAAGGATATGAAAAAAATTATCTGATAAATTTTTTCCATGCAATTAAACAATGAATAGGCGCTAACATAGCGCCTATTAAAAAATCCTACAAAGTCTGACTGACCCTGAGCGCATTTAAGCGCTCTTTTTTTATTTTAAAACCTAATTCAGCATCGCTAAACCGAATAAAACAGATAGCCACAAAAAAGGCAGTGATGACACTGCCTTTTAATGTCTACATTTCATCTAACGATAACACTAAAGCATAGCATTATAGGCTGAGTACTTTTTCACCTCTTGCTATACCAGAAACACCTGTGCGCACCACTTCAAGAACTGTGGACGAGCCAACAGCTTGAATAAAAGCATCCAGCTTAGCACTATCGCCGGCCAGCTGAACAACATATGTATTGGCAGTGACATCAACAATTTGTCCACGGAAAATATCTGTCGTCCGCTTCACTTCTGCCCGCTGCCCACCCGTAGCCTTAACCTTAACAAACATTAATTCTCGCTCAATATGGGCGCCTTCTGTCAGATCAACCACTTTTACAACATCAATGAGTTTGTTGAGCTGTTTAGTGATTTGTTCAATTTTATGATCCGCACCAATTGTCGTGAGTGTTAAGCGAGATAATGTTGCATCTTCCGTTGGAGCAACGTTAAGGCTTTCAATATTGTAGTTACGCTGAGCAAACAACCCTACGACCCGAGACAGTGCACCTGGTTCGTTTTCCATTAAAACTGAAATAATATGCCGCATTAGGTTCGCTCCGTCTTACTTAACCACATATCTCGCATAGAGCCATCTTTAATTTGCATTGGGTATACATGCTCATTCGGATCAACCCGAATATCCAAAAAGACTAAACGATCTTTTATAGCCAGTGCTTTTTCCATAGCCGGCTTGAGGTCTTCAGGTTTCTCAATTCGGATACCTACATGACCATAGGCTTCTGCAAGCCTCACAAAGTCAGGTAAAGAGTCCATATAGGAATGGGAGTATCGACTGTTATACTGCATATCCTGCCATTGACGAACCATGCCCAATGCCTGGTTATTCAAGTTAATAATCTTGATGGGTAAGTCATACTGCATACAGGTAGACAGCTCTTGAATATTCATTTGAATACTCCCTTCACCTGTTACACAGACCACCATTTCATCTGGAAAACTTAATTTCACCCCCATAGCAGCAGGCAAGCCAAACCCCATCGTGCCTAAGCCTCCAGAGTTAATCCAACGGTTGGGCTTATTAAATTTATAGTACTGAGCAGTAAACATCTGATGCTGGCCAACATCAGAGGACACATAAGCATCACCCTTTGTCACTTCACACAACGTTTCAATCACCATTTGTGGCTTAATGACTGAACCATCACCTTTATCATAAGGGAATGTGCCACGTGATGAACGCCACTCCTCTATTTGTTTCCACCAGGCATGAATAGCCTCTTCATTTTGATCTTTTTTATTTTCTTTCAGCAGCGATAGCATTTCACTCAATACAGGCTGTACAGGACCAACAATAGGTATATCTGCTCTAATATTTTTAGAGATACTTGCCGGATCCACATCAATATGAATGATTTTGGCTGTTGGGCAAAACTTAGAAATACCATTAGTTACCCGATCATCAAAGCGCACACCAACCGCTAGAATCAGATCACTGTGGTGCATTGCCAAGTTTGCAGGATAGCTACCATGCATTCCTAACATACCTAAAAACTGATTATCCGTACCTGGAAAGCCACCTAAGCCCATCAATGTATTAGTTACAGGTAAATGTAGCTGTTTGGCTAGCTGCGTAAGCTCACTGGAAGCATTGCCGAGGATTACCCCTCCACCGCTGTATATAATTGGACGCTTTGCTTCAAGCAGCATATTAAGCGCTTTGCGGATTTGTCCCGAATGCCCCTTTAACGGGGGGGTATATGATCGCAGTTTTACTTTTTTCGGATAAATATACTCATACTTATCACTTGGGTTGGTAATATCTTTTGGAATATCCACCACTACAGGCCCAGGTCGTCCAGACTGAGCAATATGGAATGCTTTTTTTATTGTGGCTGGAATGTCTTGCGCCTGTTTCACCAAAAAACTGTGCTTAACGATTGGACGTGAAATACCCACCATGTCAGTTTCCTGAAACATATCGGTACCTATAAAATCCGAAGGTACCTGCCCAGAAATAACAACCATAGGGACAGAGTCCATGTAAGCAGTAGCAATACCAGTAATGGTATTGGTTGCACCTGGCCCTGATGTCACTAAAGCCACACCGGCTTTACCTGAAGCTCGCGCATAACCATCAGCCATATGCGTCGCAGCCTGCTCATGGCGAACTAAAATATGAGTGACTTTATTTTGTTGAAATAAAGCATCATACACATGGAGTAAAGCTCCTCCTGGATAGCCATAAATATACTCCACTCCCTCATCCGCTAGTGCGCGGATAACCATTTCTGCGCCAGATAATAGCTCCACGAAATACCCCTTTCCAAACGTGATATTTTCCAACAAATACTACACTTGCATTCTATACTGCCAGATATAGTTGAGCGAGGATGGCCTTGGTTAGGATAAACGGGTATCACTTAATCAGGTACTCACGCAACCTCGCTATAACTCTCTAATGCTAATTATCCAACGGATTGCCAGACACTATCATTTAAGTGAAATGACATATAATTAGCAGAGCTATTCAGTTAAAACAGATACACGGGTACGTATCTGTTTTCCCGACCCGAGGTAACGTGGTCAAGGGAATCAGCCAGATATCGGGTTACGACTCTGGGCCTGACAGAAAATTGATAACATAGCTATCAACCTATACATGTTATTGTTCGGCAACAATATGTCAATAGCGAATAAATGCTGTATGTGTTTTTGTACCTTGTTTAAGAAGGCCCATAAAACCACATAGCTTTTAAGTGATTGACAGTGGCTTAACATGAACTTAGTAAGATCTTGCTTAACTGTTTAGCAATAAATTTCTATACACTATACTTTAATCTGTTTGTACAGCTGCGTACTCTAGTGATAACCATAGGCCCCCGTATGAGACCATTTTTGTTAGTCAGCATTACTTGCCTTGTTTTTTGCTTGCAAACCCAACTCTCCCATGCAGATACCTTTTATAAATGGGTAGATGACCAGGGAGTAACCCACTATGGTACTCGCCCACCTGAAGGTGCCAGTGCAGAGTCAGTGAAAACCCATGCTCAAAAACCAGCCAATCAAGACCAGGCTACTAAAGAGCTTGAGGAAACAAAAGTAGAGCAAACTATAGAGACAAAAGAGAAAGAAGAAGAAGCTCGCTTTCAAAAAGATTTAGCCGCCGCAAAGCAGGAACGTAAAAAACAGTGCGAAGAAGCTAGGCAAAATAAAGTACAACTCACATTAAAAAGCAGGGTCAAAATGAAAATGGAGGATGGATCAATCAAAATGTTGAGTGAAGAAGAACGTCAGGCGCAAATTAAACAAGCTGATGAAGCCATCAAAGAGTTTTGCTTATAGCCGCTGCACTCAACACTCACTTTCAAACATTCGCTGCAAATAAAAAAGTGTAAAAACATTAGCTCCATAGCTCTAGAACCCTGGAGGGCATTTCAGGGTTACCACCAGCTTACCTCGATAATAAACTGCAGAATCAGTTTTAAGTGAAACGCTAAAGGGCTTCGACTTTCCTGGTAATGGAGCTACTAACCGTGAAGCTTCCCAGCTCATCGTTTTGTTTAGTTGTTTTTTTTGACTATCCAAAACTTCCTGCAGCCGATAATCCAGTAAAAAAGAATCACAACCACACTGTTTGAGGGGCTCCATTGAGTACAGCACCCCCTCAAGAAAACTACCCTCTCTCCGGTAAACAACCTGCCTTGGAGCCATGACAACACAACGATCAACATAGTTTTTGATGGTTAAATTTGAAAGCAATTGCTGATTTTTTCCGACAACAGAAATGGGCTTAGCTGATGAGGTAAACACACAACCTGTCAAAAAGGAATAAAGAAAAACCAGCAATAGCAAGTTCCTTTGCTTAGTTATCATAGTGCTATCACTGAGTAATCAGTTGGTCGACTCTTTTAAGCAGGACAAGTAGCTGAGCAGAGTCAACTGTCAACGACTTAAAATACTCTTCTGCTAGTGCATGGATATTACTAGAAGATGGTAGCGGGGTATTTTTATCCAACAGCGCCTCTATTTTGGGTAAGAAAACCCACTGTAACCACTGAGTAAACTCCAGTGTATCAATGCAAAAAGGCTGTTTGCTGGCAAGGGCTTCAGCAGAAGGAGGTTCCACTTCCCAGAGCTGGAGCGCCTCCATTTCATCTTGAATAGCTTGGAGCAGGTGTCGTAAATTTGTGGTTTTCATAATTTGCTCTGGCACTACCTTATGTGTAACTGTGTGGCAGAGCAAATCATGTCAGCTTAACCTATCACTGAGCAGCAATAGTTTGCGATTCACGGATTAGATCCCGAAAACGCGCTTTCATGCCTGCATCACGAGTTAATGTTAAACCTCTACGGGCTAATTGCTCTGCCTGGCGGTAATTGTGCTGCATGAGTCTAACAGAAGCTAGCTCATAGTAAACATTTGGATCTTGTGGAGAGACCCGCAATGCCCGTTCAAGGGTTGCAGCAGCGCCACCTAAGTTGCCTTCAGCGCGTTGGCGCTTTGCTGTATTAATCAACTTACGTACTGCCGAATTACTTGATGTTGTTGACTCTGGGCGAGATACATAAGCGTACTGATCACGTTCTACCCTTGACACACTGGCTCTGCGATCATACTGATCATAAGCCTGCTGTGAGTTCGTATTTTGCTCAACAGTGTAACCACCATTATTATCCCCACGAGACTGTGGATACTGTTGAGGAGCAGGTTCCTGGTTATAGGGATCATCAGGATAACCTTGCTGAGGATACTGTTGCTGTGGCGCTTGTGGGTAGCGACCATGTTGATCTGTTGGATAACGTGACTCAACCGGTGCTTGCTGATAACCACCTTGCCCTGGCAACATACCGGTTCCAGGGTCACGATCAGCGGGTACCAAGTAAGGGTTTGATCGACAGCCAGCTAAAGCTACCAATATACCCAACACCATCACTAGCTTTGAATGCTGTCCATGACTTGACTGCATTTGTCTTCCCCTTATCTAAAAATAGACTTAAACCAATCAATAACATTATTTGAACGGCGGCGCTGAGGATAACCGTTGCGTCTATCATAGCCATCATTAGCCCGATAGCAGCCCGCCTCCTGTAGTGGCTCAAATCCTGACACAAAAGGCAGGTACCGAGCACCAGGGCAACGTTCTTGGCTTCTTAACCCTGTTGCTTCATCAACCCATAAGTAGTTTACACCCTCAGGTATTATAGGCTGCAAAGAGCGAACGTTGGCCTTCTTCATAAAATCAGACCACACTTTGAGCGCTCCAGAACTACCCGTTAATGGTGTTGACTCATTATTATCTTTTCCAATCCAAACAACACTTAATAAATTATCACCATATCCGGCAAACCAGCTATCGCGCCTGTCGTTAGTTGTACCTGTCTTTCCTGCCAGCCTTAATTTGCCAGGCAAGACACTATACGCACTACGACCAGTGCCTTCACGCATCACTTCTTGCATTGAGTACTGAACAAGGTGAACAAAGCGCTCATCCACTTTCTGCTCCAAAGCTAACTCATAACGTTGAAGCGTTGCGCCATTGGCTGTTAATACCGCACGGATTGTACGCATAGGAGTTTGGAAGCCACCGGCAGCTATGGTTTGATAGACTTGAGCAACTTGTATAGGCTTTAGATTAATCGCACCTAATAGCATCGCTGGAAAAGGCTTAAGTTCTTCACCAACACCAAGCTGTTGCAAGGTATGAATAACTTCTGACAAACCCACTTCCATCCCTAGTCGCACTGTACTTAAGTTATAACTTTTTGCTAAGGCCCGGTGTAAAGGTACCCAACCATGGCTTTTGCGATCATAGTTTTTGGGCTCCCACACCTCTCCTGTATCTGAACGAATCGTAATTGAGTCATCATCAATTAACGTGGCTAAGTTGAACTGTTCTGGAAAGCTCAATGCAGTTAAATAGACGGCGGGCTTGACCAGAGATCCAATAGAGCGTTCAGCATCCAGTGCGCGGTTAAAACCAGCATAACCAGGTTTAACGGCCCCAACAATCGCCAGCACATCTCCACTGTTAGGTGCTGTAACCACCATGGCGCCTTGCAGGTCTTTATGCTTGGGATAAGCTTTTTTAAGTTTGTTAATTGTCTCTGTGACACTGGTTTGTGCTTTCATTTGGATCACTGGATCCAAATTAGTAAAAACGCTAAGCCCTTCTGAAGTTAAGTCTTCATCATTATATTCTTCACGCAGTTGCCGTTTTACAAGATCAAGGTAAGCATACGCATTAGCCAGGTAAGATTTATTGGACTTAACAATATCTAGCGGCTTTTCAATAGCTTTTTGAGCTTCCTCTTGAGTTATATGGCCCAGCTTCGCCATAACCTTTAAAACCAGATTACGCCGTTTAAGTACTTTTTTAGGCTGACGCCTTGGGTCGTATTCTGAAGGACCTTTGACAATTCCTACCAGTAGCGCTACTTGATGCAATTCAAGTTCACTTATTGGCTTACCAAAATAAAATTGGCTTGCTAATCCAAACCCGTGAATTGCGCGCTTACCCTCTTGACCAAGATAAACTTCATTAAGGTAGGTTTCTAAAATATCATCTTTGCTGTAATGCAATTCCAGCAAAAAAGCCATGGCGGCTTCTGACAGCTTACGCTTAAACGAGCGTTCACTACTCAGATAAAAGTTTTTGACTAACTGCTGCGTCAAAGTACTCCCACCTTGGACCGTTGCTCCAGAGCGGAAATTAATCCATGCGGCACGCGCAATGGCTTTAAATGAAACACCATAGTGTTGATAAAACTTTCGGTCTTCAACAGCAAGCAGTGTTGGAATCAGCATATCCGGTAGCTCTTCCAACCTGGTAATAATACGGTCTTCATTGCTGTCGGGGTAAATTCCGCCAATCAGCAACGGCTCTAACCTTACCAGGGGTACTGATTCACCTTCGTTATTTTTTAGTGCTTTTACACTTTGTTGATTAAAGGTTACTGACACTTGTTGAGCTGGCTCTGCGCCATCTTCAAACTGAAAACCACGGGTATACAACGTATATGTTGTACCCTTTCTCATCACTTCACCTGGGCTATCTACTAAATCTTTACGCTGATAACCCAGCTGCTTTAGTTGGAGCGCAAACGTATCAGGCGACAGTTGCAATCCTTCATAAAGCTCCAGTGGACGGGCATATACTTTGGCTGGAATATCCCACTTTTTACCTTCAAACTTTGCAGTAACTACAGTATCAAGGCGATAAAGATATACCCCTGCAACAACACCGACCACCAACATAATCAGCAAACAAAGCTTGATTAGAGTGCGGAAAAGGCGAAATTTTTTTACAGGCTTTTGGGGTTGGGAATTTGTGCTGTTAGGATCTGATTTGCTCATGGGTTGGATTATACGGACTCAGTTGCTTACTCCATAATGCTCTTAGCTGATTCGAGAACTTATACCCGTTATTGGTTCCTTTAGTTGTGACTCTATATGTCATAAAGCGGATATTAAAAAGCGCTTTACAACGTGAATAAACGTGAATAGTAGTCAAAACTATCAAACCCAATAAGCCTGTGGTTAGTCATAAAATCACCAAAGACTCAAACAATCACCAAAACATCTAAGTCAGCAACTTAGTCAAATAAGTAATAAAAGTATTTTAAACTCAGATAGTTATGTAGAAAAGTCTCGTTTACCGAGCATATTCTTGAAGGTTATTTTACCAAAATGAAATAAGAATTTAGTGTAATTAACAAACAGTTTTGAATTATTGGCTATTATTAGAACAAGAGTGCTCCCTATTCGCTTGACTCATAATAAAAATAATACGCTTATTCATTTGCTGGTTATTCATTCGGGCAAGGAAAATGACAATGGCTACCGACTTAATCGAATTGAAAAACCTGGGTAAAACATCTGTACAGTGGCTTAATGCTGTAGGTATTAGAGATAAAGAAACCCTAGAACAGATTGGCTCAGTTGAAGCTTACCGAAAAATCAAAACCCGTGGCTTTAAAGTCTCTAAAGTATTGCTGTATGCGTTAGAAGGAGCCTTACTCGATGCCCACTGGAATCAGTTAGACCCTGACTTAAAAGCCAAACTAATCAAAGAAGCTGAAAGTAACGGACAGCGCCAACCAGAAAACTAATAAGTAGAGTCCTCCTCTTTACCTATAGCGGCTTGAAAAGTATCTACTTAATACGTCCATAAAAAAAATGAGTTATTCAAGATTTAATTGCTTGACTTTGATAATGAGAATGATTATCATTTAAATCGTTGTCACATGACAGCGATAATCTGTAAACAGCTTTACTTGGCGGTAAACAGCTAAACAGGTTATCTCCTCATCAGGCTAATCACGGTTTAAGCTGCCTCTAACCCAGGCAGCTTTTTTTTGCATCAAATTCATTATCAAATATACCCACAACAGCATAGGGCACGAATAGACCAAGACTTTACACCTGACTAAGTATTTCAATAAGACTCTTCTTCCATATCATCGGCAAAAATTAATTCATCATCAAATAACTCTGACTGGAAGACTTCGACATGACGAGCAATTTCTGAAACCTTCTCATAAAAGGCTACATGAAAGAGTGCTTCACCCTCATTAACAAGCGGTATATTAGTTCTGGCAATTACAATGCCTGAGGCCGGTGCACGTACAGTGAGTTCTGCATCACCAAAGGGCGCACTAATGGTAGCCAGCGGCTGGTGTTTTTTAACACTGGCACCGAGCTCTACAAGAGGACGAAACACACCATCTGTTTCTGCTCTGACCCACTGTGATTGATTGGCAATAACTGGGCTTCTACTCGACTTTTTCTTCGACTTATGAGACCGCAACATACCCAGCATACGCATCACATTAATAATTCCACGAATGCCTGCATAAATAGACAGCTCATTAAAACGCAAAGCTTCGCCCGCCTCATAGGTAATAACGGGAATATTAATACTTTCTGCAAAAGACCTTAAGGAGCCATCAGGTAACGTAGCATCTAATACAACAGGTGTGCCAAATGCACGCGCCATTTCATTTGAACCACTACTGTTCATAGCCCCCCATATTTGAGGCAAATTTGAACGATGAACAGCACCAGTGTGTAAATCAATAACATGTGTGCACTTACGCACAACACTTTCACAAAATAAGTTAGCAATTCGGGCACCAAGTGAACCTTTCTTGACACCTGGAAAACATCTATTTAAGTCACGTCGGTCTGGCAAATACCGAGAACGCTGGATAAAACCGAAGACATTAACAATAGGCACCGCTACCAGTGTTCCCTTTAGCTGAGACATCACTTTTAGTTTTAATAGACGACGAATGATTTCGACACCATTCAATTCATCTCCATGAATTGCAGCACATACTAAAAGCACAGGACCATCTTGCCGACCATGAACAATTTGTACTGGTATATTCAGAGGGGTATGGGTATACAGCTGGGCCACAGCCAAGTCTACAGTTGCACGCTTGCCTGCCTCCACTTTTACACCATTTATCTCAAACGGAGCACGTTGCATCCCATCCATCCTATCGTTTTCTTTTTTTAAACACGTAAGTTACTGCTAGTTATCACCAACTTTCTCAAGGCAATACAAAACAACTGTCCACCATCTGCAGCCTTCAAAAACGGGCCTGATAGCATAACGAGTTATCATAGGGTTGCGATATAGTGAAAGAATTAAGTCATCATTAAGTGGTTCACAACTCTGGTAAATGATAATCAACTTTTCACATTAATTGAGCAGTCTTTATGCAAGTGGTGTTTAGTTGATCACGACAAAAGAAAAATCTCTGTCCGGATGAGACATGATTGACACATTAAGCGAGAAAACATTTGCTATTTGTTCAGGCGTAAGAACTTCTACGGGCTTCCCCCACCCCTCAGCCTTACCCTCATTTAGCAGTAAAACCCTGTCTGCATAACGCAAGGCCATATTCATATCATGCAACACCATAACTACGACATGACCTGCATGAGCAAACTGTCTTGCTTCTTCCATAAGCTGCAACTGATGTTTAGGATCTAAAGCCGCAAGTGGCTCATCTAATAATAAGCACCTTGTTTCAGGCTTTTTTGCTTGTACTTGAACCCACACTCTAGCTAACTGAACCCTCTGCTGCTCTCCTCCAGATAAGGAAAGGTAATTTCGATTTTGTAGATGGATAATATCGAAACACTGAAGGGCTAACTTAACCCAGTGTGAGTTTTCGGCAGACGATGTATTCCAAGGCAAACGACCCAAGGCAACAACTTCTGCAACAGTGAATGCAAATTGCAGCTGATGCTGTTGCCCTAAAAATGCAATATGTTGAGATTTAAACTGACGTGATAGCTGGTTTATTGGCTGTTGCTGCCAATAAAGTTCCCCGGTGCTATCTGCAACCCCGCCCGCAAGACAGTGTAGTAATGTTGATTTCCCAGCACCATTAGGCCCTAGTAATACAATAAGCTCACCAGGGTTGAAGATCACACTGATAGGATGTAATAAAGTTTTATTTAGCCTATGCACTGAAACACTTGCTGCTTGCAACATTTATTAACTAACCATGCACTATTAACTAACCATCCGTTGTCGTTGCTGAACTAATAGCCAAATAAAAACAGGTGCACCAATCAGTGCGGTGACAATACCAATTGGCAGCTCCAGGGGTGCAAGTAACCAGCGTGAAAGTGTGTCGGCAACCAGCAATAGCCAAGCACCACATAACGTCACAGTGGGTAGTAATATCTGGTGATTAGGACCAGTACACTGACGCACAATATGCGGTACAACCAACCCAACAAATGCCACAATACCTACTGCAGCGACAGCAACACCAACCCCTAGTGAAGCAACACAAATTACCGTTCGCTTTAACGTTTCAACAGGAACCCCTAAATAACTTGCTTCCTGATCACCCAATAACAAGGCATTCAACCCTTGTCCCAACCACGGTATGAGCAGAACTTGCAAAGACAGCACCGTAAAACAGGTAGCAACCGCCCACCATTGAGCACCACCCAGCTGACCTAACTGCCAATACATAAAGGAACGCAGTGTTAAGTCATCTGCCAGGTAGTTTATGGCGGCTAGAGCAGCCATCGCCATGGAAGATATAGCAACACCCGCCAACAACATAGTGGATACAGAAATTCCCCAAACAGTTACACCTAGTCGATAAACAACCCAGGTAGCCAGAACGCCTCCTAAGAAGGCAAAACACGGCACAAGGAATTCACCCAGTGCAGTAGCTATATCAGGAAAAAGTTGATTAAGTGCCAGCATTGCAAAAGCAGCACCGACAGCAGCACCACTGGAAATACCCAAAACCCCAGGATCGGCCAGTGGGTTTCTTAACAGGCCCTGTAACAACGCACCACTATTGGCCAAAATAGCTCCAACCACTAGGGCGAGCATCACCCTTGGTAAGCGAATATCAACAATAATGGTATAAATATGAGCTGGAAGCTGCCCTCTGCTGTCCTCTAAACCGAACAGTAAAGCGCTATACCAAGGTGTTTCAATTACCCCTACACTAAGCGCCCAAATTATCGTTATCAGCATAAGTAGCAAAACAGAAGTCAGCCACCATCTGACCTTACGACTCTGCCTCATAGCTTCTTATTCTTCATTTTTTGTTGCATATCTAACGCATAAAAATACATTTAGCTTCTTACTTTTAAAATCTGGGTAAATACATTGCTAACCTGTCTCCACAGCGTCACAATAGTGAAAGGTTCACTCAAGCAAGCGGCCGTCAATGAGCGATGAGAGCATTACGCTATGTACAGTTGATGAGATTCCACCCAATACCAGCAAAGGTTTTACGGTTGGAAAACAAACGATTTTTGTTGTGAACCGCGCAGGCCAGTTTCATGCTTATTTAAACAGGTGTCCTCATTTGGGCATTCGCCTGGAGTGGCAACCTGACCAGTTTTTGGACACTGATGCGCGTCTCATCCAGTGTGCTACTCATGGTGCCTTATTCTTAATTGAAACAGGGCTTTGTATTGCCGGTCCTTGTGCAGGACAACACCTCACTAAACTGGCTTGTCACTCATCCAATCAACAGATTTGTGTCACACTTCCACTTTCTTCTGCTTAAGCTCACTGAGCCTCAGTCAATAAAGCTTGCAATTCCTGGCCCTGATTCAAATGCACTGGAAGCCGCCGCGCTAAAACAAGAGACTGAGGCGTTATATCAACTGCGTAAGCATACACCTCTACCCCTGCTGCAACAGCCTCACGAAGTGCTTCCCCATAGGCTTGGTCTATATGGTCAGCGGGAGCCACTTGCTCAATCAATGTATTCTGCACACAAAAAACCAATACTGCTCTGTATCCTTCTGCACACATCGCTGCTAACTCACGAAGATGTTTTGATCCTCGGGCAGATACTGCATCAGGAAACAGACCCCACCCTCTACCCACCGCCAGGGTGACGCTTTTAACTTCTACATAGCATGAAGGCTTATCATCAGATTCAAGCAGTAAGTCAATACGGCTTTTTTCAGCCCCATACTTAACTTCTTTTCGAATATTTTTGTAACCTTCAAGCTCATTAATAACGCCTTCTTGAATCGCTTCATAAATAACAGTATTTGCCCGCCCTGTATTAATACAGGCAAGCCCTTTAGCTTGTTTTCCATCAGTAGACTCAGCTTGGACTTCAACAAGCTCCCAAGTACCAGGATACTTACGTTTTTGATTATCAGACCAGGAAAACCAAACCCGACTTTCAGGCTCAGCACAATTCAACATAGAACCCGTATTTGGGCAGTGAAGTGTTAAATTATTTCCGCAAGGTAGATGAATATCTGCTAAAAAACGTTTATAGCGTTTCAGAAGTACACCGTTTTTTAATGGCTGCTCAAACTTCAAAATTAATTACCCGTATACTGAATTACAACCTAATTGAACAGTCTATAGCGTTTGTTATGAACAAAAAATATTGCAGCTATAGCAAAATGCGATTAACTATACATGATGTTTTTTGTTTAACGACAAAAAAATATTGAAATACCAGTAGCGTCTTTTGATTGTATCTGGTAATTTCTCCGCTTCGTGAAATTTATGCTGGTTATTTTTTCAGCATTTTCACGAATTTAATGTGCATTTTATGCGCACCCTAAGGAAAATGTTCACTTTTGTGAGGCTGTAAAAATGTCAGCACAAAACAAAACTGAATCCAGTTATCTAATGAAATCTTTCACGCCTTATGAAGTAAAAGAAGGCGAGGAATATATGAACGAGCAACAGCTTGCTCATTTTTCAGCCATCCTTCGTAACTGGAAACAGGAGCTCATGGAAGAAGTGGACCGTACGGTTACTCACATGAAAGACGAAGCGGCTAACTTTCCTGACCCTGCCGATCGTGCAAGCCAGGAAGAAGAATTCAGCTTAGAGCTTCGTGCACGGGACCGTGAGCGCAAACTCATTAAGAAAATTGAGCAGACACTTACACGTATAGAAGAAGACGACTACGGCTTTTGTGATGCCTGCGGTGTTGAAATTGGTATTCGCCGTCTGGAAGCTCGTCCTACAGCAACACTGTGTATTGACTGCAAAACCCTGGCAGAAATAAAAGAACGACAAGTCGGCGGCTAATAGCCGCAGTCACTTATTGTTAGGGGCTTTAACATCAAAGTAACTATCGGCATCCTACGCTGAGGATTTGCTGCAGATGCTGATTGGCGCTATGTCGCCCACTCCTTTTAGTCAAAAATATATTAGCCCTTACACAGTTAGTACTGGCTCGTTAACTTTGGCTACCACTTCAATATACCCTCATTTTTTATTATGGTAACGACCATGAGTAAGGTACGTTATCGAGGGCGTTTTGCCCCCTCTCCTACAGGCCCCCTGCACTTTGGCTCGCTAGTCAGTGCACTTGCCAGCTATCTTGATGCTAAAGCTAGCCAGGGTGAGTGGCTGGTTCGCATTGAAGATATTGATCCACCACGAGAACAAGCAGGTGCCGCTAAACTTATCCTGAAAGCACTGGAATACTACGGTTTACACTGGGACCAACCCATCATTTATCAGTCATCCCGTCACGCTATTTATCAGGATTACATTGAGTACCTCTGTAAACAGCAACAAGCCTACCCCTGCACCTGCTCACGTAAAGAACTAAGTATTTTCCATGGACAATACCCTGGCACTTGTCGTAATCAACGCACACTGCCAGCCTCACCCTTTGCTATCAGACTCAAAACCGAATCCACCCCCGTTAACTTTATTGATAAAATTCAGGGAGCACAGTCATTCAACTTAGAGGAAGAAGGCGGAGACTTTATTATTAAGCGCAAAGACGGCTTATTTGCTTATCAGTTGGCCGTTGTTGTTGATGATACATTGCAAGGTATAACTCATATTCTTCGAGGTTCAGATTTACTTGATTCAACACCTCGACAATACTACCTTCAATCTGTCTTAGGTTTTTCACATCCAAGCTATGCCCACATTCCTGTGATCGTTGCCAGTGATGGTAAAAAATTATCGAAGCAAAACTTGGCAACACCTCTCCCATTAGAGCACCCTCAACCAGTGTTAATACGGGCATTACATGCTCTCAACCAAAGCCCTCCACCCAAGCTGATTGGTGCAAAAGTGTCTGAGATAATAGCGTGGGCGACCCGCCATTGGGATTCACGCATTATCCCTCAGTCGATGACTATTCCAGAGACTCTACTGCCTACAACCGCACCGTAAAAATCTCATAAAAAATATGTCATATAAATCAGTGTTTCAACTCCGTCATATACTTCCTTTTAATTTTTAAACTGAAACGACTTTGCAAGATAAACAATACTTGCAGTACTATCAACGAGACCAACTATTTATATACGACACTTATGTATATATATCGTCTTGTTCTCCTACTGGTAGTAGGAATTTACTTGTTTTCTCCAGCCATCATGGAATGGTGGATCGAAATGCCAACACTCTGGTATAGACCTTATCTGTTGTGGATAGGACTTATTATTGTCGGCTATATTCTTCACCGGCAACGAGGTGCTGATGACATTTGAGCTAACTCATCTGGTCATTGTCAGTATCAGCTATCTGCTGCTGTTATTTTTAACGGCATTTGCAACTGAGCGTGGTTACCTCCCAGCCAAAATTGCCAACCATCCTGTTACCTATGTTTTATCACTTGGTGTTTATGCCAGTGCTTGGGCCTTTTATGGTACTGTCGGCTTAGCACATCAATATGGCTTTTTATTTTTAGCCTATTACCTGGGTATTTGTGGTGCTTTTTTACTTGCCCCCGTACTGCTAATCCCCATTCTTAGAATTACCCAGACCTACCAGCTTGCCTCACTGGCAGACCTTTTTACTTTTCGCTTTCGCAGTAGCTGGGCAGGTACGCTAACAACATTTTTTATGTTACTTGCAGTGTTACCCCTGCTGGCATTACAGATACAAGCAGTCACTGATACGGTACAAATTCTCACCCAACATGCTATGCCTGAAAAGCTCGCTTTAGGCTTTTGCATAATGATTATTATGTTTGCCATTCTATTTGGTGCACGACATATTGCTGGCGGTAAAAAACATGCCGGCCTGGTAGTAGCAATAGCCTTTGAATCTCTTATTAAGCTTATCGCTATCTTGATTATTGGAGGTTATGCATTATTCGTAGTGTTTTCAGGGCCTGCTGATATGCAGAGCTGGCTGAGCGACCATGCCACTGCCCTCGCAGCATTACAAACACCATTAGATGAGGGTCCTTGGCGCACACTGCTACTGGTCTTTTTTGCTTCTGCCATTGTGATGCCACATATGTTTCATATGTGTTTTACTGAAAACCAAAGCCGCCATGCGCTATCAGTGGCAAGCTGGGGATTACCACTCCTGTTGTTACTCTTAAGCATCTCGATTCCACCCATTTTGTGGGCAGGACTTAAGCTCAACAATCCAACACACCCAGAGTATTTCACCATTGGTATTGGCTTAGCGAGTCAGACCCCGTGGCTGTCATTGCTAGGCTATATCGGTGGACTATCTGCTGCCAGCGCATTGATTGTTGTAACAACATTGGCATTGTCCGCAATGGTTCTTAATCACATTGTCCTGCCAGTAATACAACCACAAGGCAGCCAAAACCTTTACCAATGGCTGCTCAATATTCGCCGTATTCTCATTGCTTTGATTATTCTTGCAGGATATGGCTTTTACCGGCTATTAGGTGCAGAGCAGGACCTATCCAATTTAGGAATTGTCGCTTTTGTCGGTGCTCTTCAGTTTTTACCTGGTGTACTTAGTGTTCTGTATTGGCCTCAAGGCAATCATAAAGGCTTTATTTGTGGGCTAATCATTGGTTTTACTGTTTGGTCCTTAACCTTACTAACACCGCTCTTGAGTGAGCTCCCACAAGTCAGCCTTGTGAGTACGTTGCTTGGCTATTGGGGCGTAGACTCAAATGCCGAGCCTTGGCACATTGCCGCTATTGGCTCACTCCTTATTAACACGTTGGTATTTATCGCAGTATCACTCATTACCCAGATGTCTGATGCTGAATTAAGCGCTGCTAATGCCTGTGCTGTTGATAATATTCATCGTCCAGCCCGAAAGGAACTTGCTGCATGCACGCCTCAAGACTTCCAGGCAGCACTCAGCAAACCATTAGGTTTGCATATGGCACAACATGAGGTTGATCGAGCACTTGTTGATCTTGGTTATACCTATGCCGAAAAAAGACCCTACGCGCTGCGCCGCTTGCGAGACCGTTTAGAGGCCAACTTATCTGGCTTAATGGGACCTGCTGTTGCAACAGATATCGTTGATACCTTCCTACCTTTTAAGCACAACAATGAAGGATATGTATCAGAAGACATTCAGTTCATTGAAAGCCGCTTAGAGCGTTATCGCTCTCAACTCACAGGCTTAGCTGCTGAGCTTGATGGGTTAAGGCGTTATCACCGACAAACTTTAGAGTCATTACCCTTAGCCATTTGTACATTAGGGAAGGACCACGAAGTTTTGATGTGGAATAAAGCAATGAGTCAACTCACAGACATTAGCGCCACTCAGATTATTGGCTCTTATCTAGACGATGTTGCTGAACCCTGGCAAGCACTACTCAAGCGTACGATTCAACATAGCAACGACCATTTACACAAGCAGCAGCTTGTTATTAATAATGAGCCTCGTTGGATAAATGCACACAAAGCAGCGATACCTCCAATTACCAGCTTCTCTAACCAAAACACAATAGCGACCAACGCTCAGAAAACAATTAATCAAGATGCATCTCGTCAACAAGCTAGTGTGGGGGGCTTTGTTATCCTATTAGAAGACCAGACAGAGGCTCAGCTTATGGCTGATAAGCTGCTGCACAGCCAGCGACTCGCTTCCATTGGTCAACTAGCGGCAGGTGTAGCCCATGAAATAGGCAACCCGGTAACAGCTATTGCCTGCTTAGCTCAAGAACTTAAATCTGAGTCATCAGATCCACTGACAACGGAAATGGCAGAGCAGATTGTCACGCAAACGAAGCGAATCAGTAATATTGTGCAATCACTGGTTAACTTCGCTCACTCTGGCTCAACACCTAAGCTTATTCCTAATGTAGAGCACGTTAACTTATTCACCACGATCGATGAGGCCATCAAGCTTGTCTCGTTAAAACAGCACGATAAAATTGTTCACTTTTCCAATACTTGCGATCAATCCATTATGGTCCAAGGCATTGCCCAGAGACTGCTACAGGTTTTTATAAATTTACTTAACAACGCCCGAGATGCTTCACCGAACCAAGGGTACATCAAAATAACGAGCCGCATTCAACAACCCAATAAAGGTTTGCCTGAGCGCCAGCAAAAATACGCCATTATCAGTGTAATTGATCAAGGGGAAGGTATTTCTGAAGCCAATCAACGGCAAATTTTTGAGCCTTTTTTCACGACAAAAGATCCTGGAGAAGGCACAGGGCTTGGACTTGCTATGGTATTCAACATTGTGCGGGAACATTCTGGTAGAATTACCATAAAGAGCCCAATGCAACAGGCTCCTCCTTTTGGAACCCAGGTAAGTGTATGGTTACCTATTGAGGAACCTTAGAGTCTGGCTAGTTAGCCTATTGAAAGTACCCCTATTTGACCTTTATTAGAGACAACAGGCTGTGGCTATGAAGCAAATTTTGATTGTCGAAGATGAAAAGGTTATCCGTGCCGCACTAAAACGGTTATTAGAGCGGCACAAATATGCGGTTGAAGAAGCAGAGTCAGTACAACATGCCCTTGAAACATTCAACCTGGATAGCTTCGACCTAGTGATTACTGACCAACGGTTACCTGGAGGCCAAGGCACAGATTTGATTGCCCACGCCGGGGATACTCCTGTTTTAGTAATGACCAGTTACGCTAGCCTGAGATCAGCTGTAGAAGCTATGAAAAAAGGTGCTATTGACTACATTGCCAAGCCTTTTGATCATGATGAGATGATTACAACGGTAACCAGTATCATCAATGCCAACCCTAGAATTCCCTCAAAGCAAAATACGCACAACGCTGATGAAGCATCATCAACAGATGATAAAGCTCAACAAACAAGCCAGAGCCATATAATCGGCAAATGTCCGGCAATGCTGGAGCTTGCTCGACGAATTCAAAAAGTCTCCCCAACAGATTCGACGGTACTGATTTTAGGCGAGTCTGGCACAGGAAAAGAACTGGTCGCCAAAGCCATTCATGATCAAAGTAACCGGCAACATGCGCCGATGATCTCAGTTAACTGCGCGGCAATACCTGAAACACTCATTGAGTCAGAATTATTTGGTCATGAAAAAGGGGCCTTTACCGGAGCCACTGCAGCTCGCCACGGATTAGTTGAGGCTGCTGATGGTGGCACATTATTTCTAGATGAAATAGGTGAGCTCCCCTTAGAGGCTCAAGCACGTTTACTTCGAGTTTTACAAGAAGGCGAAATTAGACGGGTTGGCTCTGTCAATTCACAGCAAGTCAATGTCCGGCTGATTGCAGCAACCCATAGGGACTTGAAAAGTCTGGCTAAAAAAGGTGAATTTCGAGAAGACCTTTACTATCGACTGAATGTTATTGAGATTCGCTTGCCCCCTCTGCGGGAGCGCGGTAGTGATGTCACAGAAATTGCCGAGCGTTTTCTTGAGAGGCAATGCGCTAAGCTTGGTCGCAAAAGGCACTACTTCGCCCCAGAAACCTATCAAACGATTAATGCGTATGACTGGCCAGGTAATGTGAGAGAGCTTGAAAACGCTGTCGAGCGGGCAGTGATTTTATGTGATAGTGATATCATCACCCCAGATCTTTTGAACATTGATATTGCCAAACCAGAGCCTAGCTTCTCATCCAGTATAACTACCGTTGAGCAGCATGAAGAACTGTCTTTAGAAGACTACTTTCAGCACTTTGTGCTAGAACATCAGGATCAAATGACGGAAACTGAACTCGCTCAAAAGCTGGGTATCAGCCGAAAATGCCTATGGGAGCGTCGCCAGCGTTTGGGTATCCCTCGCAAAAAAACAGTCTGAATTAACCGCTGTTCTCTAGTGTTTTTAACCCCATCTTCAGCCCCAGTCACTTGGGGCAAAATCTCTACTTATCACCTTCAAGCAAAGTGAGACAAATCCCACATTTTTATTCTTTTCAGCAATAGCATATTCCAAATTAATGGGTTGAAACAGGCTCACTTGTTACCGCTATAGCTGATAAGTAACACATCATGAAGGACAAATACGTAAAAAGGTAACACTTTGTAAGTATTTATACCTATAAGAGCACTCGTTTTTTGGCTTGTTTTCATAAGATATTGTTTTTATTGAAAAATAAAAAACTGGCACACCGCCTGCAGTATATTCAGTATAAAAACAATAAAAACAATGCTTACTAACAATAAGAATAATAATTTGGACTCAGTAACAATAATAACAACAGGAGTCCGCAAATTGATTGTTTTGGCGAGCGGTCTTTTTAAGTGGTATGAAATGCTCACCACTCCGTCTCCAAAAGAATCCGTTTGCACTATGCAGGGAACCCCGCTTGGTTCCAGGATGAGGTCAAAATAACAGTAAGGGATGTAATTCCTGTTACCTATAAAAATAATAATAAAGACAATAACAACAGCTTTAGCTTTCCTCAAAAAGGGCACTAGCCCTTTTTTTATTGCTTAAAAACTGGCATCCATCATGAACAGTGTTATCATAGCCGCTCTTTTTTTGAACCTTAGGTTATTTTTAGCGACACTGTGGATGTTTTCTGACTTTCATGAAGCTTAATGAACGGTTTAGCTGGCTAAATGCCCTGCTAAGTAAATTGCCTGGTAAAACTGGCAAAACAGCCCCTCAACAGAAGCCTATTTTTACCAAGATTACACGTGAAAATCACTCTGTCTCTCGTAAACAAATCAGTCACAATGCACTGAAGGTCATTTATCGCCTGCAAGATGGTGGGTATGAAGCCTACTTAGTTGGAGGCTGTATTCGTGACTTACTCCTTGGCAAGCAACCAAAAGACTTCGACGTAGTTACCAGCGCAACCCCTGAAGAAGCTCGACGCTTATTCCGTAACTCTCGACTAATTGGCCGAAGATTTAAGCTGGTGCACGTGCAGTTTGGGCGAGAGATTATCGAAGTAGCTACATTTCGTGCGCATCACAGCACTCACAACGAGCTTGATCAAACCTCTTCTAAGCATGCCTTGCAAGCTGAAAGCGGGCGTATTTTACGAGATAACGTCTATGGCTCCATAGAAGATGATGCCATGCGTCGTGACTTCACTATGAACGCCTTGTATTACACTACTCGAGGCTTTGCCATTCATGACTACGCCAATGGCGTCAAAGATATCAAAGCTCGCACCGTTCGCTTAATTGGTGACCCCACAACCCGTTACCAAGAAGACCCTGTTCGCATGTTACGGGCGATTCGTTTTGCTGCCAAACTAGACTTTACCATTGAGCGCTCAACAGCGGCTCCAATTCCTGCGCTTGCTGACTTGCTCCGTGATATCCCCTCTGCCCGCCTGTTTGATGAAGTGTTAAAACTTTTCCTTGGAGGTGCAGCAGAACAAACCTTTACCATGCTTCGTGAATATGGGTTATTTAAGCAGCTATTCCCCATGACGGATGCATTAATTGATCAGGATGATGGGTTTGGCCTGCGTTTCATTACCTTGATTCTCA
The DNA here is from genome assembly GCF_018263875.1 of Zooshikella ganghwensis. Lineage (NCBI taxonomy): Bacteria > Pseudomonadati > Pseudomonadota > Gammaproteobacteria > Oceanospirillales > Zooshikellaceae > Zooshikella > Zooshikella ganghwensis. The sequence goes on along the minus strand of NZ_JAEVHG010000014.1, from coordinate 142,376 downwards.
AAAATACAGACCAACGTATTCGCCAGAATAAAACGGTGCATCCTGCCTTCTTGTTTGCAGCGCTTCTATGGGTACCTATGGTTCACTATGCGCATGATATACGCCACCAAGGTGTTCCCCCTATTCCTGCAATGATCCAAGCAGGTCTCCACGTAATCGATAGCCAATCAGCGCATACTGCCATTCCAAAACGGTTTGCAATCCCAATGCGGGAAATATGGGAATTACAGCATCGACTTACAGTTCGCCATGGTAAACGCACTGAGGCTACCTTAAACCACCCCCGCTTTCGTGCTGGATATGACTTTTTGCTGATTCGTGAACAAGCAGGAGAGCAGCTGGATAACTTAGGGCAATGGTGGTCACAGTACCAGCAAGGCAATGAGCAACAGCGCCGGCAAATGTTGAAAAAGCTTAACCCTCAGCCCAGAAAGCGCCGTCGTCCCAGTCACCGTCGCCGACCTTCACCACATTCAAAACCTAGCGCATGATTTGCAGTTATATAGCACTCGGCAGTAACCTTGATGACCCGTTAAGTCATATCATTGCCGGGCTTCAAGGTATACAACAGTTACCTGAAACTACGCTGGAAGCCGTATCAGGGCTTTACTCTACCCCGCCACTCGGTCCGGAAGGACAACAGAATTACTTGAATGCTGTTGTGCAAATCAACACTAGCCTTTCACCGCTTACATTACTGGATGCATTGCAGTCCATTGAACAGCAACAAGGCCGCCAAAGGCTGGTACGTTGGGGACCACGTACGCTTGATTTAGATATCCTGTTATATGGTAATCAGGTTATTAACCACGACCGGCTTGTCGTGCCACATGCCGAGATGACCAACCGAAGTTTTGTTTTGCTACCACTGGCAGATATTGCGGAAGACTTAGTGTTACCTTCAGGAACAACTGTCCGACAACTCGCCACTGTTGCCGATCAATCAGGCATCACCCGATTACCCACCCATCTTATGACGTTAATTGCAGCACCCCACAAACAATCACCCTATAACTGAAGTAAGGGATAGCTTTTCCATCAGTGAATTGCTGTTCGTCAGTGTGTTTATTGAATGGACTGTTACCACTACTCGGAATCTGTAACATTTTGCGTATAATCAGCCCAATAAGCACAGTTGCACATGAGAGTTAAGCATGGCCAATATCACTCTTACCACATTAAATAAAATGAAAGCCAGCGGTGAAAAGTTTTCTGTACTCACTGCTTATGATGCCACATTTTCCCATGTCGTCAGTAAAGCAGGCATTGAAGCTATATTGGTAGGCGACTCATTGGGTATGGTATTGCAGGGCCATGATAGTACGTTACCTGTCACCATGGACACGATGATATACCACACAGAGTGTGTAAGTCGGGGTAACCAGGGCGCTCTTCTCATAGCCGATATGCCTTTTATGTCGTTTGCCTCCCCTGAAATGACACTAATAAATGCTGGAAAACTAATGGCTGCAGGCGCTAACGTTGTTAAGTTAGAAGGGGGAGCATGGTTAAAAGAGACTGTTCAACAGCTTTCCCGCAATGGCGTTCCTTGCTGTATTCACCTTGGGCTAACACCTCAATCAGTAAATGTTTTTGGCGGCTATAAAGTACAAGGCCGAGGTGATGCTGCAGCTCAACTTTTAGCGGATGCTGAACAGCTTGCAGAAGCCGGTGCAGCCTTATTCGTTTTAGAGTGTGTTCCCACTCCCTTAGCCAAAGAAATTACTAAGCGCGTTAATGTTCCCGTCATTGGTATTGGCGCCGGACCAGACACTGATGGACAAGTACTCGTATTACACGACATGCTTGGTATTACGCCCGGTAAGCCCGCACGTTTTGTTAAAAACTTTTTAGCGGAAGCAGACTCTATTCCAGCCGCGATTGAAGCTTTTTCACACGCAGTAAAAAGCGGCACCTACCCCGCCGAAGAACATGGGTTTAAAGAATGAAAACCGTACACTCTATCCAAGCCATTCGGGATTTTGTACTCGCGGCAAAGGCTGATGGGAAAAAAGTTGCCTTTGTACCCACCATGGGCAACTTACATGCTGGGCACTTATCACTTGTTCATAAAGCCCAGGAGCAAGCTGATATTGTTATCGTCAGTATATATGTGAACCCTCTGCAGTTTGGTGCCAGTGAAGATCTAGAGTCTTACCCCCGCACCCTGGCGGAAGACCAAGCCCAATTAAAAAATGAAAAGGTAGACTTACTGTTTGCACCAAGCACTGAAGAAATCTATCCAGAGGGGATGGATCATCATACTGCCGTGGCTGTAGAAAGCTTGTCCAATATGCACTGTGGTAAAAGCCGCCCTGGCCATTTTACAGGGGTAGCGACTGTCGTGTGTAAGTTATTCAATATTGTACAGCCCGATATCGCGGTGTTTGGTATTAAAGACTTTCAACAGCTGGCCGTTATCCGCAAAATGGTGGATGACTTATACATACCCATTAAAATTGTGGGGGCAGATATTGCCCGTGATGAGCGCGGGCTTGCTTTGAGCTCTCGCAATGGTTACCTCACTCAAGATGAGTTAACAATAGCGCCCAAGTTATACGCCACCTTATGTAAAGTGAAAGATGCCATTCAAGCTGGAACCCCTTTCGATATTATTCTGAAAGATGCCACTGCCAACCTGGCTCGGGCGGGCTTTAAGCCTGACTACATTGATATCTGCAATCAGCATTCTTTATTACCCGCCTCTTCCAAAGATAAAGAACTGGTCGTCTTGGCTGCTGCTTATTTAGGTAAAGCTCGCTTAATTGACAATATTGTGATTAATCTGAACTAGTGGAAAACCAAACCATGCAAACAACGATGCTTAAGGCGAAGCTGCATCAAGCGCGTGTGACGCACGCCGTACTTGAGTATGAAGGCTCATGTGCCATTGATGGAAAATTACTGGATATGGCAGGTATACGAGAATATGAGCAAATTCAGATTTATAATATTGAAAATGGTGAGCGTTTTACTACCTACGCCATTCGTGGTGAAGACGGCTCTGGTATTATTTCAGTGAATGGTGCTGCAGCCCACAAAGCTCAGGTAGGTGATCGCGTAATTATTTGTGCCTATGCACAATACGACGATAGTGAACTCACTGATTTTAAACCCGCCTTAATTTACCTATTAGAAGACAATGCTGTCAGCCATAGTGCGAACGCTATCCCTGTACAAATTGCCTGAAATCAACTCGGTGGGTTTTGTTACTTAGTGTTACTAGGCCCACCCCCTTCTGTTGCCTATAATCAGCTTGCCTTCTACGCTTTCCCAGCTATTTTTATGGTTTTGTAGGGGCTTTTTTCTGCACATTCGTGCATAAATCCTGATTAACATAACCAAAGAGAAACTGTGTCAATGATGAACAATCGTACGTTGCAAGGGCCAACGCCGCTTGATGCTTTTGCTCATAATGAGGACCTGTTAAAACAACGTGAGTTGCTAAAACAAACCACCCTCAAGCAATTATTTGCAGAAGACCCAGACCGCTTTAATCGATATTCATTGCAAGCCGCATCGCTGTTTCTCGACTACTCAAAGAACCTGATTACCGAAGACACCCTCAAAGCACTTATTAACCTTGCCAACGACGCTAAACTCAGTGACGGTATTCAAGCACTGTTTAATGGCGAAAAAGTGAATAACACTGAACATCGCCCCGCACTGCACATGGCACTTCGTAATCGTGGTGACCGTGAGATCAAGGTTGATGGGCAAGATGTAATGCCTGCCATCAAAGACACCTTACGTCGTATGCAGGCTTTAACTGAAAAAGTTCATAATGGCGAATGGTTAGGCTACACAGGTAAGCCAATAAAACACATTATTAATATTGGTATTGGCGGCTCTTTCCTTGGACCTAAAATGGTTATTGAAGGGCTGACCCCTTACATAAAAGAAGGCATTAAACACCATTATATTGCTAACGTTGATCCAAGTGATGCAGCTGAAGTACTCAAACAAGTTGATCCTGAAACATCGCTTTTCATCATTGCATCTAAATCTTTTTCTACTCTGGAAACCAAATTAAACGCCGAAACCTGTCGTCAATGGTTACTTGATCAAGGTGCCAAGCAAGAAGATGTACAAAAACACTTCCTTGCTGTTTCCAGTAACGTAGAAAAAGCCGTTGCTTTTGGCATTTGTGAAGAAAATATCTACCCGATGTGGGACTGGGTTGGTGGACGTTACTCTTTATGGTCTGCCATCGGTATGCCTATTGCCCTCACCTTAGGCTTTGATAACTTCCTCGCACTGCTGGAAGGTGCTTATGCAATGGATGAGCACTTCCGTACCGCACCATTAACGGAAAATATGCCTGTACTGATGGGTTTATTGGGTGTTTGGTATCATAACTATATGGGCGCAGCATCACACGCAGTGCTCCCCTATGACAAATATTTAGGCGAGCTGCCAAATCACTTACAACAGCTGGATATGGAAAGTAATGGTAAATCAGTAAATAAAGCTGGTGAAACGGTTACTTATACTACAGGTCCAGTAATTTGGGGTGATGTAGGTACCAATGGACAACACGCTTACCACCAGTTGCTTCACCAAGGTACTGCGCTAATCCCTGTAGACTTTGTTGCACCAGTTGAAACTCACAACCCCATTGGTGAGCACCATCGTTGGCTTTACGCAAATGCTTTAAGCCAAAGCCGTGCCCTAATGACAGGAAAAAATCTGGAAGAGGCTAAAGCAGAACTATTAGCTGCAGGTAAAGTCGGTGCTGAAGCAGATCATATTGCCTCACACAAAGTTCACCCAGGTAATCGCCCTAGCAATATGCTGGTGCTGCCTAAAGTAACACCAGAGGTCATGGGAGCTTTAGTGGCGCTGTATGAACACAAAGTTTTTGTGCAAGGACATATGTGGCAAATCAACTCTTTCGATCAATGGGGTGTAGAACTAGGCAAACAGCTTGGTGACACTATCTACCCAACACTATTGGCTGGTGCTGAAGCCCCAGAGTTTGACAGCTCAACCAATGCACTGATCAAAATGTTTCGTGATAAAAATGACTAACTTGTAGCTTAAATAAGTCAGTTATTTTTGAGAACGGCAGGTTAATTCCTGCCGTTTTTCTTTGCATTTCAGCTTGCACTCGCTAACATGGAACACTCTGGTTCCATTAATACTTTTTTAGGCAAAGGTATTTTATTGTCACCCTTATAATTTCAATAATACGGGTACTCTTTTAACACTAACTCTTTTATTAAATTGATATTTTATTGACTTACCCTCCTACTGAAGGGTATTGAGGGATAAGCTCAGCGTTGAGTCTCACTTTCGAATATAAACGCTAAATAACTCAATATTTTTTAAACTAAAATAGTATTAACAGAGCCACTTTTAATAAAAATAATACATAAAAAATATACCCATAACGAAGATTTTTTAGGGGGGCAGTTAAATGCTCCTGCATAAACTGCATTGCCACCCTCCCTAATGGCCAAGAGCACCAATCTCGATATCCTTTAGGGTAAGCACTATGGATAGTGCGCATAAAAATGATTCGTTAAGGGTATACGTCAAGCGATGTAAACCCTCGCCAAGGGGTTAACAACAAGGATACGACATGTTCAAAATAAAAAACCACGCGGTAAAGGAATCCTTTAAAACCGCATACATTACTGAACAGAACTATCAAGAACTGTACCAAGAATCAATCAACAATCCAGATGCTTTCTGGGCAGAACAAGCCAAAGTCCACCTGCATTGGTTTTCACCATGGGAAAAAGTTTATCAAGGAGACTTTGCGCAAGGCGACGTTGCTTGGTTTGTCGGTGGCAAGCTAAATGTTACCTATAACTGTATTGATCGCCACTTGCCAACCAAAGCCAATCAAACTGCGATTATTTGGGAAGCAGATGAACCAGGCCAGTCACTCATCATTACTTACCAGATGTTACATGATCACGTGTGTCGTATGGCTAATGTCTTAAAAGAGCGAGGTGTTAAAAAAGGTGATCGGGTTTGTATTTATATGCCCATGATCCCTGAAGCCGCTTATGCCATGCTTGCCTGTGCCCGAATCGGTGCGATTCACTCTGTAGTGTTTGGTGGCTTTTCTCCAGAGTCTCTAAAAGAACGTATTTTAGATGCCGACTGCTCTGTTGTTATTACTGCTGATGAAGGTGTGCGTGGCGGTAAATTTATTCCCCTCAAACAAAATACCGATGCCGCCTTAGAGCATTGCCCCGATGTTCATTCAGTGATTGTTATAAAGCGCAATGGCGGAAACATTGCCTGGAAAGTGGGAAGAGACATTTGGTATCACGAACTTGCTGCAAAAGTAGCTTCCAGTTGCCCACCAGAAACAATGGATGCCGAAGACCCATTATTTATTCTTTATACATCGGGTTCAACAGGAAAGCCCAAAGGCGTTTTGCACACTACAGGTGGCTACCTGCTACAAGCAACCATGAGCTTTAAATATATCTTTGACTATCAGCCTGGGGAGGTATATTGGTGTACTGCTGATGTTGGCTGGGTAACGGGTCACTCTTATATCATTTATGGTCCCTTAGCCAATGGGGCAACTACCTTAATGTTTGAAGGTGTACCAACCTACCCAACTCCTGCACGCTGTTGGGAAGTAGTTGATAAACACAACGTTAATATTTTCTACACAGCCCCTACAGCCATTCGTGCACTTATGGCACAGGGGCGTGAGTTTGTCAGCAATACCTCTCGCAAATCCCTTAGACTGCTTGGCACTGTAGGGGAACCCATTAACCCTGAGGCCTGGGAATGGTATTACCATGTTGTTGGGGATGGACGCTGCCCTATAGTTGATACCTGGTGGCAAACGGAAACAGGTGCAATTTTAATTTCGCCATTCCCTGGCGCAAGCACTCTTAAACCAGGCTCTGCAACAAAACCTTTTTTCGGTGTAAAACCTGCACTGGTTGATAACAATGGTCAGCTGGTGGAAGGCCCTGGCTCAGGAAATTTAGTTATTACAGGGAGTTGGCCTAGCCAAATCAGAACGGTTTATGGCAATCATCAGCGTATGCTAGATACCTATTTTTCGACCTACCCTGGCTATTACTTTACAGGGGATGGTGCACGACGGGATGAAGATGGCGACTATTGGATCACCGGACGAGTTGATGATGTGCTCAATGTTTCAGGTCATCGTATGGGAACAGCTGAAGTGGAAAGTGCACTTGTGCTACATGATGCTGTTGCTGAAGCAGCCGTGGTTGGTTATCCCCATGAAATCAAAGGACAAGGAATTTATGCTTTTATCAGTCCAATGCATGATATTGAACCCAGCCCTCAGCTAGAAGCTGAGCTGCGTAGTTTTGTTACCAAAGAAATTGGTCCAATTGCCAAACCAGATATCTTGCACTGGACACCTGCTCTCCCCAAAACCCGCTCAGGTAAAATTATGCGGCGAATTTTACGAAAAATTGCGTGTAACGAATTTGACTCACTAGGAGATACCACAACTCTTGCCGATCCTAGCGTTATGGAGACGCTCATTAAAAATCGTCAAACTTAATCTCTCAACCATCATGGCACACATATGCCTGACGCTTAGGTATGTGTGCTATGAACAATGTTTTTGGTACAGTTTTCGCCACTCTTCTGCTTTTTCAGCACGCTCTTTTTCGGTCATCGGAATTTGGTTACCATCTTTATCCACAAGTACTACAGGGCCTTCGAGAGATTTTAAGTTGTTCTTTAAACGCTTGCACTTTAACTGTTTACGTTCCTCTGTTTTAGCATTTTTTATCTGCTCTTCCAGCTGAATATCTTCTTGTACTTTCTTGTTTACTTCTTCCCGCCTTACAGACTCCATTCTATCCTCATCCATATAGTTGAAATCATTATTTTTAACTCTGATATCAACTTTATCAGCCTTCTGCTCTGCATCGACTGGAGGTTTATCACTATAGTGAATGCGCCCCTGATCATCACGCCACTGATACATTTCAGCTTGAATTGAGAAGCTAGCCACTATTAACAGTACTGGCACCACTAACTGCTGAAAGCTTTTAGGCATTTTGTTACCCACTTGCCCTACTCCTTCACAAACAACCACATACTTGCTTTGTTTTGCCTGCTTATTCTTCTTAAAGTATGCTGGCTCCAACCCATATTGCCAAGTAAAAGTCATTATGATTTCTAGCTCATATTAATGAGCTTTCAAACAGTCACTTTCAACCGGTTAAAGTGTTGTTTTATTGCATGCTTACTAACAAACCATAATAAACAAGTGTTCGACTTACTTTATAAATGAAAATTAGTGGTAGGGCTGAAAACATACCAAATATGATGTAGGTTCGAGGAGAGTTTGCCCGCGGTAAAGGCCCATACTGATTTAAATCACAAGAACCTGGCTTCGCTAGCAAAATATAGAAAATGTAAAGGTTATAACCAGGTATAAGTAAAGTCCAAACCCACCATCCAGATCGACCCAAGTCATGAAATCGCATCAGCGCAACAGGTAAAAGAAAAACTGCTACATAACCCGCGAAATAAGGCCAAACAAGATATAAATAAATTTCGACTAACTTACTGTACTGAGTATTTTTAGCTATGCTCGCCATATCCACTGCAATTAACACAGGCGCAATAATCAGCAAAAAATAGGTTGCAAACCGCAATCTACCTACGCGAGCAATTTGAAATCGTGTTGATGTAAGAGTATCAGACCGAGTTGCTGTTATTTGGTCTGACTCATCAGTTAATATGGGATCATAGCGCATCACTACTCATTCACTTACTCTAACGTATACCCTTCAGTCCTTTACTTTCTTAACACTACGTAGCAAGTGTATTCTATTCAGCAGTTCAAGAGAGATAATTGGCTAGCAAAACACAAAAAAAAGGCTATCCGATAAAGATAGCCAAACATCAACGCTAGGTTTAGGGAAGTAAATAATTACAGGAGGAGGTTTAAAACCAAATACTTTAACAATGATTCATCAAGTGAATGACTAATGGATCTCTCACAACCACCAGAAAAAGTATACGACAATTATAGTAAGTTAATCAGAGAAAACCGCTAACCAGTTCAAATTATTGGCATGCGTTATAACTAATATTAATAAAAAATTTATTGTTCAAAAAACATGCGTATATAGTTTTTTAACATTAGTCATAAGCTAGGTTTTAACAGGATTTGTCTCTCACGAAGAAGAGTATAGTAGGTAATATGTTTGCTCTGTGCTTTACTTAACTTATAAAAAGCTAACAACCTCTCACAAGATATGCTCTGTACTCAGCTTTAAGACACCGGAGTTCAAGTTTTTTTAGTCATGATTAAATTTTCAACCCATATTTAATTAGTTTATGCTCAAAACGGCTATAAATGCACTATGGTACCTTGGTAATATCCCAAACACTTATGTATTCAAAAAAGCAGCGCTTCATCCCGAGCGCACGCAGTCTAACAAGTTATTCCAGTACATCAAAAATAATGCATATACTCAATTTGGCCAGCAACATAACTTTGAGCACATAAAAACCTTCAGTGACTATCAGAAGTATGTTCCTATTAGGGGCTACAACGACTTTGAACCTTGGATACAAAAAGTAATTGAAGGCAAAACACATATCCTCACAATCGAAAGTGTGCTTTGTTTAATGCCGACTAGTGGTGTAACTGGAGATATAAAACTCATTCCCTATACACAAGGACTCCAAAAAGAATTTAGTTTGGGTGTTGCACCATGGATCAACAACACTTTTAAGTTAAAACCAAATATTATGGGAGGATCATCCTATTGGTCTATTGCGCCTAGTTTAATAGAGTTTAATCAAAAATCAGCCGTTAAAATTGGGTATACAGAAAAAAGTAGCTATATAAGCAGTAAAATTCATGGACTCATAAACTCCGTTATTGCGGTGCCTAACTCTCTGATCAAGCTTCATTCTATAGACTCATTTAATTATCTGACATTACTTTACCTATTAGCCTGCAAAGATCTTCGTTTTGTTTCTGTCTGGCACCCGTATTATTTTTCTCAACTATTAAAACAACTAAAAAGCTACTGGCAGTTACTACTAAATGATCTTGCCACGGGTTCTATTTCATTAGATGAAAAACATGATATTAATGAGTATAAAATTGAGCCAATGCCAAAGCGTAGTGAGTTACTCGCAAAATTTACAGCTGACCAATACACTCGTATTTGGCCTGAGCTTTCCTTGATAAGCTGCTGGGGAGAAGAAAACAGTGTCTATGCTCTTAAAAATATAGCGAATAAATTCCCTCAAGCAGTTATCCAAGAAAAGGGGTTAATTGCTACAGAAGCTTTTATTTCTTTTCCACTAGGCGTTAATCAAAATATTAAACCTATTAGTATAAACTCACATTTTTTTGAGTTTATTAATGATAAAGGGCAATCCAAGCTAGTTCATGAACTACGACTAGGAGAAGAGTATAACTTGGTAGTCAGCACCGCTGGTGGTTTATATCGTTATTTCCTGCAAGATCGCATAAAAGTAGTAGATTTTTTCCTCAACTTACCCTGCCTTAAGTTTATTGGGAAACCATCTATAGACTGATCTTCATTTTCCAACAAGGTTGGTTTATGCCTAAAAAAATAAAATCAACTTAAAATAATATGCGGTAAATAACGAGATAAGTCTTGAGTAACCAATGAGCTATCTTCTCGTACTGAAATACCTGCAGGCTCTTCATTAATAAGCCATGAGCCAATGAGTGTATAGTTTTCTCCAAATTTTGGTAATGGGTAATAGGCTTGAATTATTTTTCCCTCTTCACCATAAGGCCCATCAATAAAGGTTGTCTGTTGACCATTTTGATAAACTTCAACGTTGCTACCTTCTCGAGAAAATATAGGCTTTATAACATAGTCCTGTAAATCAATATTTTTATCATCTTCAAAATAGCTAGGTAATAAGTTCGGGTGATTAGGGAATAAACGCCAAAGCATAGATAGTAATGCTTTATTCGATAAAATAGCCTTCCAAGGCGGCTCTAGCCATGCTGTTTTATTATTCAGTAAGTAGGGTGCATATTCTTCCCTTAACATGAATTCCCATGGATAGAGTTTAAACATCCAACGTACCGCATGGTCCTCAAGGTCAGTAAAGTCACCTTCATCAGAAAGACCAATATCTTCTACATAAACAAAAAAAGTATCAATACCTGCTTGTTCTGCACAGTCTTGTAAATATTGTACCGTCCCTCGATCCTCATCAGTATCTTTACTGCAAGAAAAAAATAAAGGAGAACCTGTACGCTCTTTTGCTAGCTGAACAAATCGGGTTATGAGTTTTTCCTGCAAAGAATTAAACTGATCTGATTGACGTGGTAGTTTCCCTGTGTTTACACACTCTTCTAACCATAACCATTGCCAAAATCCCGTTTCATATAAACTGGTAGGAGTATCTGCATTATTTTCATACAGTTTTGCTTCGCCTTTTCCATTATAAGCAAAGTCCAACCTAGAATATAAACAGGCATCTTTTCGTTGCCAGGAGGAAGCCACAAAATCCCAATGTGTTTCTGGAATGCAAAAACGCTCCATTAGCTCTTCTGAGCGAATGACTTTATCCACTACGGCAAGGCACATCTCATGAATTTCTGCAGTAGGGTCTTCTATGTCTTGCTCAATCTGTCGTAATGTAAATTGATAATAAGCAGTTTCATCCCAATAAGGTTCACCATACATGGTATGAAATTTAAAGCCAAACTCTTCTGCTCTTTTACGCCAATCGGCTCGTTCTTTTATTGGAATCCGTAACATAATAATACAACCATTAAGCTTGTGTTACTTCTTATTTGGGCAGGGTTGGAGTCTAACCGCCCCAACCACCACTAGAGGATGAACGCGAACTCCAAGAAGATGTAGCTTTTGCTTTGGACCCAAAACCACCACGACTAATTGTCCGGGTCACTTTAGGCGGTTCTTTTTTAAATGAGTCTTTTGAAACATAAACACTTTTATTGTATCGACTACCATAGGTACGACCATCAGTCGTCATCCAGTGGTCTCGAATATCAGAATATGGTGAATACGATGTAATTAAAGGCCGGCTGTAGCGAAAGTCTATATCTCTATCATTATCAAGTGCTTTTGCCAGTACAAAACCGGCCATTAAGGGAATCCAATTATCACTTTTAGAGTGTTGAATACACTGCCCATAACCAAATTCATACTCACAGTCAGCTAAACTTGTATACTGCGGAGCCGTTTTATATAACGACTTTAATGCTTTCTGGTAGGCAAACTCACACTGAGATTCATAACTCGGGTTGGCAGACTTACATTCATCTAAAGATCGATAAACCACTGCATTAGGCTGATCCGAACAACCTACTAATAAACTTGTACCAAGTCCAATGCTGCCAAAGGTCGTAACCTTGCGCATTACCTCTAAATTAATAAAACGAGTGCGTTTCATGCTTCCTGCCTCCTTTTTAATAAGTCATGCAGGCAGCGTTTAAAATACCTATTGCGATAGACACGCCCCCAAGCACAATACCTGCAGATACTTCAGCTTTTTCAATACGAGAAGCAATTAACGGCATAAATAGACGAACAATTAAATAAGCCAGTACTTGTGTGATTAAAGCTACAACGGCCCACACAATAAAATCAACATAATTGACTGAGTTTTTGGCGGCACTACCCAACGCAATGGCATAACCTATTAGCGTTCCTGTTAAAGCAATGGCGGCGGCTGAATTATTACTCTTAACCAATGCCCACTCATCATAAGGCGTAATCATCGTGTAAATAAATTTAAACGCGAATAACGCAATAACCGAGCTGATAAAATAAAGCGCAAAGCCCCCCAGCCCCTGAATTGAGGTCAAAATCATATCCATGTTTGGTTCCCCTTAACCAATAATTTCAATGTCAGATGAGGTGAGATTAATACCAACAGATTCCACTAAGCAACGATCATATTGATTATCAATAATTTTTTCTTCAGCAGAAACTAACAAAAATTCAAACAAATTATCGTCAACCTCTCGCTCATACAACATTATAAATTGATCAGTAATAGAGGTTGAGCCATCTTGCATATAAGTCTTTTCTGTCATTGCCACAGGCGGAGACGTTTCACCTACCTCTTCCCACACTCGTTTGAATGTATTGTTCTCTAACAAATAGGTAGGTTGGCTGACATGCTCATCAAGCACTTTATCCCATTGACTCTGTGAAGAAATACCTTGTGTATTATGGAAAAAAAATAATTTCACATCATCAATATGATTCTCAGTTAAACCACCTTTGCAGACAATTTGTAAAAAACCATCGTCATCTGTATAAAATCGTAATAATGTCGTACTTTCATCCAGTTTAACTTCACCGACAGCCTGGATTAACTGATTTCGATGAGCATTGGCAAACGTCAGCTTCTCTTCAATTAAACGTAATTTAAGATCATTTAACTGGAAAGAGCCACTGATATTTAAGCCCATTATTTCTGGTGCTTTAACTGCTGCAGGCTCTTCTTTTTTCTTTTTCTTGAAGAAATCAAACATGACTCAACGTCTCCCAGCTAATCTGCAAAATTCTTTTTTCAGCAATATAGTAAACGCGATTACCTGGTAACACTTGATGATCTAAAGCTGGGTTGACCAAAAGCTGACCATCTTGCTCAATACCAATTGCTGTTGCATTATGCTTTTCTTTAAAAACATGAAATATCTTGCTAAACGCAATAGCAGTGCATTCCTTAGGATAAGTAGCGGAATACTGAGTCATACCATGGGCTACACTTAGAAGTTGGTGATGAAGCTGACTTGATCCTGGGTCCATTGCTGACTTAACCATTAATTCAGTAGCAATAGAGGGCATACATTCCGCACGAGGGCAATGCAGCTTAAGTAGTTCACTCAGCTGCTCTTCTTGAAAGTAAGCAATTAAGTTAGCACGCGTATTTATTTTGGCACAGTACAATGCCGTCGTCAGTGTTGTGTCATCAGCTTCTGTATCTACAATGATAATATCAGCATCAACAACACACGCTCTTTCCAGTTCCTTACTATTGCTAAAACTTTCAACTTGAACAAAGTGGATTGCGTCAGGCATTGGGTTTTCCATGACTTTATCCACACACAACACTACTTGCCTTTGTAAGTTCTGTTGAGTTTCTCGTAATAACAACGTCAAAAGATGTGCTGTTCGCTGTCCCCGCCAACCAATAACGAGAATGTGATTATTCATACTTAATGCTCTCAGTCCATTCATGCCTTTTTGCCATTGGTTAAGTACAAGTGCAGCTACTTTGCCTGCCGACATGGCAAACATACTCAACCCAAAAGGAATAACAAAAATAGCGGTAAACAACTGACCACCAGGTGTTACAGGGGAAAAGTCACCATACCCGACAGTTGATGCTGTCACTAATAACCAGTAAAAGAATATGGATAAATCAGTTATTGCGGTTTCATGAAAAAGAGTGAGTCCTATCCATGTGACCAATACATAAACAGAGAGGGTTAATAATAACCCTCGTACTGTCATTTGAATCACATGATTAGCAAAGAAGCTTTTTAGTCTTTGTAAAATGATCATTGATTACTGTTTTTTTGCTTTCAACCGCTCCAGGACACTTTGCGCGCTTTGGTTTTCCATAATACCTGCTGCTTTGAGTCTTTCTTGTAAGCCTCGTCCGTCTTCCTCAGCAGCAAGATCATTGGCCGCATCAATTTCTGCAGCGCGTTGCTTCTGCTTCTCTTGAATTCGCTGCAACGACTCTGCAGCCGTTTTCATCTTTGAGTTAGCCCCCAAGTGACGAGAAGAAACGGCTTCTTGTGCTTTATGTAACGAAGCTGTCGCTTTTATATTGTCTACCTGAGTCTGCATCTGTCGTAGTTTCAATTTAGCATCTTTTATGGATGCTTTCAGTGACCTAACCGAATTATTTAACTGGTCAAGCATACCTTGCTCTGTCGCCAGACTGCCTTCAAACTCAGCAATTTTTTCAGCGATTTCAACCGCCAAGGCTTCATCACCTTTTTCCATTGCTTGCATTGCATAATTCTCATGCTCAGCAATCGAAGCTTTTAGCTCTTTTGTTTTTTGGTCAGCCAGCTTTTGTTTCGCTAAAATAGTGGTTAGTGACTCTTCTGACTTACGTAACTGATCTTTTGCTTCTCTCATTTCCTGATCAAGAATTCGCAAGGCTTGGCTATCTGCAACTGTTTCAGCCACCTCATTTGCGCCACCTTTAATTGCAGTAAATAACTTTTTCCAAACACTCATGACGACAACCTCAATTAAATAAATTCGTAGATTTAGTTACTATTTTAAGAAGTGCTCGTAACTTTCTAGCATGCCTTCAACATTGGTAAACAACAGTTCAATCTCTAATACAATGCTATCCGCTTTAGAGCTGGCAGATAATGCACCAAATGCCGAGTAATACTGTTCACCATTAATCGTTTCAAGCGAAATAGTTGTCAATGGAAACAGTTTATGTGTTTCAAGTATCGTTTTATTTAATTCATTAGTGTCATTAACTTGTGCTGCTGGAAATAAAAGTGATTCAACTAATATTTGTTCGCCACTTACTGTCAAAAAAGCTTCAATTTCTTCTTCGTTTTTAACTTTTATGACATCTTCTTCCTGAGTAACGTCCCAACGAGGGTCTTCAGCAAGTAGCTTTTGTACATCATTTAATGTCCATGCCATTCTTAAACTCCTAATCAATAAACTAAAAATAAATTAAGGAATATCTACACGCAACAACGTTAGCTGAAAAGGATAGCATTCATATTAAGCTCTACGCATTAGAAGTAGAGTGTCATTTGAGTATGCATACTGACATGACCGACATATTATGTCAACCGCCATTAGTCGCAGCCATTCAAAATCCTGTCAGCCTAGTTATCTAGCACAGTAGCATCACTCTCCTTGCACAATATCAGAACTACCGCCCCAAAAGGTTGGGGGTAATATGACAGTATTGACCAACAACCCTTAGAAAAGTTTTGAACAATAAAGGCAATCAGACACCAAGGCTCTAACACTATTAAATGAGCACTCATGGTATTTTCCGGCGACTATGGTCAATAGCAGACAAAAGCAAGATTCCCCACATTAAACAGTTTGCCACAAAGATACGAGCAACTAAGTTTCCAACGGATGGTATGTAGCCTGCTCGGGGTTTACCATGCCCACTTTTAATGTAGGGTCTTTACCATTTGATGATGCAGCTTCTACCTTTAAAACAGTTTTTGAGAATATAACGCGTCTTCACAAATCAGACGCCTGCACTCAAAACCTCTGTTTAGTTATAAAAGCAAAGGTAATTACCCAAACTAGAAGAGTTAATGTGAATGGTAAACGGATAGAGATAAATTTGTTTTTTTTATTCACTTTAAATATTGGCTGAGCATATTATCTAAAACCATTATTAGCAATGTCTGCCAGCATCAAGTGAACTCAAATGTCTTCATAAAATCAATGTTTTTAGCCAGCAAATAAAGTTTTTCTTTTATAAGTATTAAATATATAACTGCTCTTTGAGTGCACCAACATGATGAGTAATACCTACAATAGCACCAACAATGTATGATTTTAGACTGATATACACATACCTAAGGCATTGTGCGTGGTGTATTCGATTCGTAATTTTAACCTATATTATTACCAGCACAGCCTATGCAGGTGTCTACAAATGGGTGGATGATCAAGGAAATATCCATTTTTCGGACTCCCATCCTGAAGCATCAAGTGCTGATCAGGGCTTTGAGACAGTAAAACCTAATAAACCACACTCAAGATTACCACAAGTCAAAGTTGCTTATCCAAAAGCTTATAATAAAAATATTCCAGCCTCACCATTGGTGGTTACGCCATTAAAAGCAGAACTACCCGATGCCCAATATGGTGAAATTTCTGTTGGCACTCAATGGGCAGGGTATCAGTGTGATAAAAAAGTAGGGAAGCTCGTCTGGAAAGTTGGTAACACCTATTTAGCTGATGAATCAGCATTAAAAATGATTCAAAACACACTTATCAAAAATAATTATAAAGTCACAGAAAACCTTGAAACACGTTTTATTTTAATAAGCAAACTAAAAAAAATTATCGTTGACACATGTGATAATTATGATGAAGGCACTTCAAAAAGTGATGTTTATCTCAAAATAGAATGGTCAGTTTTTGATTCTTTGTATAGAAAAAAGCAAGTCTCTATAGATACTGATGGTGCAAGCTATGCCTCTTCATATGGCAATACAAATCAAAACACCTCTCAAGCTATTCTTTCTGCAATCCAAGTTTCCTTTGACAACTTTCTCTCAGATCAACGCGTAGCAGACTCTGTTGCGATTAATATCAAATTACTGGACACTCCCAATAAATTCGAACTAATTAAAATACCTTTGCGTTACCCAGAAGAACAACTCACATTTAAACAACGCAGTGCCATCATAAAAAAAACTGCAGCTACTATACGCAATGTTTCTGGACATGGCAGTGGTGTGCTTATCAGCTCACAAGGACATATTTTAACCAATGCACATGTAATTTCTGAAGGAAACCAGTTTTTGGTTTTCTTAAATAACGAAGAGTATGTTGCTCAACTATTAAGAAAAGATGTGAAGCGAGATGTAGCATTATTACAAACCACAACAGCTCCTGATATACAAGCAACCGTTATTAGCCAAACGCTACCTGATGTGGGAGATACAATTTATGTAGTTGGCTCTCCCCTCTCAGAGTCACTTAAGTATACCGTAACCAGTGGTATCATATCCGCTCAACGAGAGCGTAAAGGACTTAGTTACTATCAAACAGATACTGTTATTCATCCAGGAAACTCTGGTGGGCCAGTTTACAACAAACAAGGTGAGCTAATTGCGATTAGCGTTTCTGGACTTATCAGTGCTGCAGGTACATCAATGGGAATAAATTACCTTATCCCCGTTAATGATGCACTGGCAACCTTAGGTATTATTCAAGGAACTGCACCAGAAAAAACAGCTACACAAACAACTAACGAAGAAGGTCAAGCGAAATCAGCATTTGGTTTTAAAACAACCCACATAACTAAACAAAAAAGCACCTTATCAACCGGTAGCTTCTCCCAAAAACCCTCAGAACCTGCGACCTCAACAAGTACAGCTAGCTCAGCAAATAATCTTAGAACCAATGAAGATAAAGCATTTGACCTTTACCAAAGTGCACTGAATGCTAAAGCAAATAGAGAGTTTCAACGTGCAATCCACTTGTTGCAGCAAGCTTTAGATGCTGCAACAATTAAACAAAAGCAGGTTATTTTCGATGAACTCCATATCGATACACCTTATGCTTATGCTCAATACCTCATCCAACAGCGAGATATAGACGAAGTAAATACCATCATCAACAGAATGAAACAGTACGTCTCTCAAACAAGAAATCGTATAGGTAACTTAAAAAAAATTGAGCAATTAGAAACCACTTTACAGCACTTAAGTTCAGCTGAGCAAGCAAATATAAAAGCAAGCTTAGCCCCTGTAAAACTTTATTTAATTGAAGCCTATCTAGCAACGGGTCTCGCACCTCAAACCTTGCAAGAAATGAGGACTTTTTTTGTGAATAATTTACCTAGTGACATGACCTCAAAATTCAAAGTTTCAAACTATGAGCGCCAAGGTAGATCTATTCGTATTATTTTTGAAGATTATTCAGAAAATAAAACAACACTTAGATTTACGCTTCCTTCCCACCAATGAAGCTCACTTAACAGACTAGCCCCACTAAAAATCCTTCACTATGAGTATAGACAGTTCATTCCCATAAAAAAGCTGCAGAAAAAATTCCCTCTTCTTTTGCTCTTTTAGTTCATTTAATTTCAACTCTCTCCTCAAAAGTACCTTACTAAAGAAAAGAGCACATACTGATGAACACAGATATTGATTATGCTAATAGAACTCATTCCACGTGTATTGATACAACATTTAAGACAACACCAATTTTAACCCTTGTAAACTGCACATCTTATCTACCACTTCACATGTCATTACGACATATTTTATTACCACAAGGTATGGCTTTGGCTAAAACACCTCGCTTGGTTGTCCCAAGTGGAGAAACAATTGAAACTTATATCGTTTCCAACAACGAATCCAAGGTTCAGTTTTCCTTAAGTCATGTTGTATATGACTATCCAACTGGCCACAAAACCATTGTTTTTATAAGTTACGAGTGGCAACCCACATCAGGTGAACGACTTGATGTTCAGTATGATATATGGAAAGGCACAAGCCGAATTGTCACAGAGAAAAGACGTGTACAAAAAAATTATGTAGTCGATATGTATAATGACAATTATAACTTACGTGTATTGACGATTATGTCTGTAGACCAGATTGCTGTCACCCTTGCGCCATGGGATAAAAGCTGGAGATGAAATATCATGTATAAAAAAAGAGCAGATTTCTGCTCTTTTTTTAGGGTAGTGCTGCAAGAGTATGACTACATTATTAACCGGCTTCCTATTAAGCCGCTGGCTGTTTTGCAATGGGAATTGGATACTTAGTGACGTCTGAGCGTGCAACTAAAGCTAGCCCTTCCCTAAAGTGCTCTGTACTTTGTTGATGATCACCTAGGTGTGCTAGTAACCTACCCAACTCATTATACACTTCAGGTGTCTTACGAACTTTTAATGTGGATTCAAAGTAACTTCTTGCTTTACCCCACATTTCACTACGTAAGCATAAACGACCCAATGCCAGCATTATCTCAGGATTATCTGGATAACTTGCCAATAGCTGATCACACAGTGCCAACTGTTTTTTAACATCTTTTCCCGCCGTTAAGCCATAAAGCTTAATAAGTCGATCATCATAATTTCGACCAAGCGCCTCGCGCACGACTTTTTCAGCAACAACATGAGCATTTAGTTTTAATAAACAGCGTATATAGACTTCAACCACTGATACTTCGTGTTTTGCTTGGCGAGGTAAACTATCCCACACCGCTTGAATAGCTGAAGCCCTATCTTCATCCTTGTCCTCAACTTTGCTACGCTGACATGCCTGTTCGAGTTGCGCTTTCCAGGTGCGTTGCTGTAAGTCCTTTAACTCATCATCCGAAATTACTTTCCGACGTTCTAATACAGGCAACAGCTCAGCCAGTTGATCCCAGTCATTAAGACGAATGCACACTTGTTTTAAAAGCTTTAAAACATATTTATGCCGAGGGACTTTACGACGTAACTCTTGCAAGGTTGCCAAGGCCTGCTCAAATTGCCCGGCAGATAATTGAAGTTGTGCTTGAGCAATACCTACACCTACTTTAGCACCAGATACACTTTTATCTGCTTTTCGTAAATAGTCACTGACACTCTCACTATCGCCAGCTTCAAAAGCCGCTCGCGCTGCCGCCAGATAGTTAATTAGAGGGGCTTCACCTTGCTCTGCTGACTTTGACAGTAACCGTTGCGCCTGATCCCACTGTCCATTTATAAGGCAGTTTAATCCTCTCACCGACTGACGCTTAGCACGTTGCTGGCGACTTGATGAGGTGATTGGTACAACCCAGCCTGTAGTGCTCAACAATAAACTTATTAGCCAACGTAAAGCTTTATAGCCAAAAAAACCAATGCCCATAAATACAAACAACATCCACAGGGTGCTTTCAAAGACCATTCCATCCCAGGCAATACGGACATAGCCCTGATCTTGATTCATCCCGGTAATGATTGCGGCAATAGACAGCAATAATAATAAAAAATAAAAGAATATTTTCATTTTACTCCGCCCTTAATTTTGTGTCCGTTGTACTTCAGACATTAAGGCGTTGCGACTGCCGGCCTCAGTAGAAGTGTCACTCTCTGATTTATTTTTGGGTAGTTTACCCTCATGAAAACGGTGCAAATTATCAATATAGGCTTTAATTGCTTTAAGGGAGCCAGAAATATCAGGCATTTTTTGCGCAAGCTTAACGTTCTGTAATTCAGCAAGTTGTCCTAACATAGATTCAGCATCGCGACTGGAAAGCGAAAAGTAATTTTTTACCCAAAGCTCTGCTTTACTCAAGCTATTCCAATATATTTCTTGTTTTCCTTGTAACAAGGCAAGTTGCGCCTGCTCCAACATTAAACGTAAATTATGGCGTAAATAAAGTTCTTCATTAGGTGTTAATAGTAATTCTACTGGTTTGTCACGATCGGTGGAGAAACGAAAATACTGTGTAAATCCATCCCATAATCCTGCAATATGGTTTTGAGCATACTCAAAAAAGCCATCATCCACTTTTTCCTCATCGCTAGTTGTAACTTGAGTAGGCTTCTCTGGTTCATAGCCTGCAGGTGGTATCAACGGAAGCTTATTAATTGCGCCTTCTAATGCCGACAATTGCAAATAGAGTCCTTCAAGATCAATGCTGGGAATCGCACGAACAGCCACTAAATCTTTGGCTAGCGCTTCACGAACAGGATAAAGCGAGTAATTATCCAAACCTGCCAGTATTTTATCCGCGCTCACTAAAATCGCTTCTACGCCCTGTGCATCCTTTTCTGTTAGTAACCGTTGATTGGCAAGACGCAACATATACTCCACTTCAGCTAACTGCCAGTCATCACGGCTTGTGCCTTGCATTTGATTAAACTGCTGACGTAAGTTACTTAAACTTTCTGATAAATCATTTGCTTGGTTACGGACTGATTGTGTTTGTTGCTGTTGCTTACTTACCAACTGTTGTATCTGCTGCTGTGATTGCTGGTTAGCACGCTTCATTTGCTGAAGCTCTCCTCCCAACTTATTATCCAACTGCTCAACCGCTGCAGATGTTGTCAGCTCTGGATTAAACTTTGTGCCTTCATGCTTAAAGTAATAGCCCACATCATAATCAATGTAAGCGATTGCTCCTACCAACCCCAAAGTGATTACACTGGTTGTTAAGGCAATAATGCTAACGAGATTACGCTTTTTGGGCATTTGCCCTGCAATAGCTTGCTCAGCAGGAGGCGTTTTTTGGGCCATGGAATGTTGGCTATCAGGTGCTGGTTGGGATGCTTGCAGATTTGTACTTTGCTCCTCTTGCGGTGGCTGCTGATCAGCCTTTTTTGGATTTACTGTATTCGCCTGTTCATTGACATCATGCTTTCCTTTTGCATCTGGACTCGATGCCTCATTTGGCGTGTTATTTCCATCTTTCTTCGTTGTCATGAGCAAATTACCAAACTTTACATTCAAAAAAGCTGCTGAACAGGGTCAACAGATTCAATAGTACATTAATATTTCACAACTTGATGTGGACATATTTTAACTCAGGAAAACTACACTCGCTGTGAAAGGCTGACCAAGCCTATCAGCAATCTATTCACTTGCTGATTTTTATTTGTATGACACTTTATACATACTTACCGATACTAATACTGATACCTAACTTATGACTGGGCCACCAGAGACAGCCTCACAACGCCAAAGATTCTAACGTACCAAAAAAAACAGGATTAGGTTTTAAGAATATATCGCTGTATGCATTTCAAAATAGCTTGGTCACTCGCCCCCTCAGCTACAAAAATATCAGCCCATTGTTGATTTTGTTGGAGCAATGCCACACGTTCACTAGGCACAATAAGTTGCAGGTTGGCAGCCATCGTACCGTCAATATACTCTAATAAGTTACTAGCGATTTCTCCACTTGTGGCAATTATTGTTGTGACACCTTGGTCTTTAATGAGCTGTTCAACATCTTGAGCATGATACGCTGGCTCAATACGCTCATAAACACAACACACTGTCACATCCGCCCCTCTTGACTCAAGCGTTTGCTGAATCAATGAACGACCTCCTTTGCCTTTAATAAGCAACACTCGTTGCTGTTGTATTGCTTGTAGTGATGGCAAAACCAACAATGCTTCACTATCAACACCCTGGTCTGATAAAGCACTGTCAATCGACAACTGTTGCATAACAGACGCCGTTGCTTGACCAATCGCAAACCACATTAAGCCTGCCGGCCACTGCGGCCAATATTGTTCAGCCTGATACAGTCCAATTTGAGCAGCCGCAGTACTGGTTACAATCACTTTATCGAACTGTGCTAAATTCTGCCAAATGGCACGAAGTGGTGCTGATTCTGGTAATGGCTGAATGGCAATCATAGGTAACGCCAGTGCACGCAGCCCAGCCAATGCCAAGCTTTGGACCAATTGACTGGCCTGAGGTTCGGGACGAGTCACTAAAAATACTGGTGTAATCATCATTTCATCGGTGATGTGTTATCTTCCTGATTGATTGAAAGCTTATTTTATGACCAATGGATTCGTCCAATTCTCTAATAGTTTCTGCAAAATATCACCCGCCCCTTGTTGTATTAACTCTTTTGCCACCGTTTCACCTAATACTTTAGCCTGGCTGATATCACCTTCAATTTCACTCATATACACCTTACTGGCATCAGGCTCAGCAACAATTGCCGTTAAGCTCAGCTTGCCCTCCTGTAACGTTGCATAAGCGCCAATTGGAACCTGACAACCTCCTTTCAAATAAGTAACTACAGCACGCTCTGCTGTCACACAGGCAGCCGTTTCAGTGTCATGTAAGACACTTAGCGCCTTTTTAAGCTCGGTATCAGCTGTACGACACTCAATACCTAAGGCTCCTTGGCCTGCGGCAGGAATCATGAAGTCCGGAGAAAAATAGTCCGTAATGCGCGCTTCCAACTCGAGTCTTTTCAGTCCCGCAGCGGCAAGGATGATGGCATCATATTCACCCGCATCCAGTTTGCCTAGACGCGTATTGACATTTCCACGCAAAAAATTAATCGTTAAATCAGGTCGGTGTTTTAACAGCTGGCATTGCCTTCGTAAGCTGGAGGTTCCAACGATAGCCCCTTGTGGAAGCTCATCTAAACAACTGGCACTATGGCTGACAAAAGCATCACGGGGATCTTCGCGCAACCCAATAACTGGTAGACATAACCCTTCTGGAAACTCCATAGGCACATCTTTCATGGAATGTACTGCAATATCTGCAGCACCAGAAAGCAGCGCTTTTTCTAACTCTTTAACAAAGAGTCCTTTACCCCCTATTTTTGCTAAAGGCGCATCAAGCAGTTTATCCCCTTGGCTCATCATCGCGACAAGCTCAACCTGTACGTCAGGATAA
This sequence comes from Zooshikella ganghwensis, assembly GCF_018263875.1. Lineage (NCBI taxonomy): Bacteria > Pseudomonadati > Pseudomonadota > Gammaproteobacteria > Oceanospirillales > Zooshikellaceae > Zooshikella > Zooshikella ganghwensis. The sequence goes on along the minus strand of NZ_JAEVHG010000014.1, from coordinate 118,318 downwards.
GCACATTCAAGTTGTTGCTTAACATGGTTTGCTTGCCAAAGAGCAAGTGCACTTTTACGGGTGGCAATTCGAATGGTTTTCACGTCAACACTTCCGGTTAAGGGCTATTCACACCGATAGTGTAACAATTTGCGGCAATACAAACAGCCCAGATAACTCTGGGCTGCTCAACAAACATAGACAGAAAAAGAAGTACTATAAAGACTTTAGTAGCCGACGCATCTCTGCAACATGCCGGCGACTCACTTGAAGAGGTTTGATCACATCTCGTAAATGAATCTCATAAGAACCTTGATCATTACGTGTCATACTTTCTATCGCTCGACGCGCCACCAAGGCATTGCGATGAATTCTAACAAACGCATCAGCAAATTCAGTTTCTAGTTCTTTTAGTGTTTCATCAATAAGTACCTCACCTTTGGCATGGTTTACTGTCACGTATTTATTATCGGCCTGAAAAAAACGAACATCGTTCAATGGAATAAGTTCAATGCCTTTATATGTTCGTGCACTGATATGCGTTCTTTTTTTCAGCTCATTTTCGGACAGTCGATCATTTAACGCAGCTAGCTGGGAGCGATTGGTGCGTTGTGCATTTTGAAGTGCTTTACATAGCGCCTCCTGCTTAACAGGCTTCAATAAGTAACCTACAGCCTGAACATGAAACGCTTCTAAAGCATATTGATCATATGCAGTACAAAAAATGATAGCAGGGGGACAGTCCATTTCACACAGAACCATAGCTGCTTCTAAACCATCCATCATCGGCATACGAATATCTAATAAAACAACATCAGGTTTACGCTGATGAGCAATTGCAATCGCCTCTGCCCCAGTTCGCGCTTCTTCTTCAAGGACGCAAAACCCCTCAATCCCCTCTGTCATACGGCGCAAACGGTCACGGGCTAAAGGCTCATCATCAGCAATCAACACTTTGATCATTACTGCTCACTCTCCCCGGCCAGCCTCAACTCCTGGCTGGCATGGATATTTTAACTCCGTCACAAACATATTGTCGGACTTGCTGGCAGACAGCTGGGCTTGATACCCGTATAGGGCTTGTAAACGGGCCTGAATATTAGCCAACGCTAAACGATTACCTTTTCCCGGCTGTTGTTGATAATACATAGCTAACGGGTTAACAACACGCAAGATAAGTAGATCATTTAAATATTCTAACGTGACTTCTATCACACCTCCATCCGGAATTGGTTGAATTCCATGCAGCACCGCATTCTCTAAAATGGGCTGAATAGTCAATAACGGAATCGGTAAATCCATTGGCACACCCTTCATATGCCAGTTCACAGTTAAGCGCTCCCCAAACCGGTGCTGTTCAATACGAATATATTGCTGACAAACTTCGACTTCCCGCTGCAAAGTGACTTCTAAAGTCACATCATCCAGTGTAGCCCGTAGTAACCCTGCCAGATCCTCAACAGCTTGCTCAGCTTTATCAGGATTGATAACTATCAGGCTAGCAATACTATTGAGACTGTTAAACAAAAAATGTGGATGAATACGCGATTGCAAAGCTTGTAAGCGCGCTTGTAGCTCTGCCTGTTGTTGATAGTATAGTTGCTGGTGAACATAAAAATAGCGCAAGAATAAACTGGCTAAAATAACAGCCAGTAACACATACTTACCCAGCTTGGTAATATCAATACCTTGCCAAAAAGGCTGAAACCCTCTTGGTAAATAGAGCGCCCATTCTGCAGCAAGCGCAAAAGTAACTGTGACAAAAACCACAATACCATAGCAACATGCTAAGGTGAGCCATAAAGGTTTTTTAGCTAACCAAGAACGCAACCAACAAAGCAATGCAGCACTTACCAACACAATCCACTGAACAAAAAACGAGGCTAGTGCCAGTCGATTCCAGTCAAATGTAGCTTCCTGTGGCAGTGCAAGTACCCAAACAAATACAATCAACTCTGCCAGCAGCACCAATAAAAATACCGCTTTTGTAGTGCACAAGTCAGGCAGAAAAAAGTCATCTTTCAACGTTCCTGGTTGTTCTAAATCAGTGTTATGCGCCATAAAAAATAACTTATTTATTTGAAGAGTATTGGTTATCAAGAGCGGATCATTAGAACGAGTATTCCAATTATCAGCTAAAAAAGATTGCTACATAAATATTTTAATTGTGTATCAAATATACGCTATTATCATTTCTCTATGGTGGAGAGCGCTCAAAACATACGCAGATAAAAGGCCAACTTAATGAGTAACTCAAAAAAAATACAAACCAATCAGCCTTCAACCAATCAACAGTGGGGCGGTCGATTCAGTGAAGCGACTGATGCCTTCGTTGCCTCATTTACGGCCTCTATTCACTTTGACCACCGTCTCTACCGACATGACATTAATGGCTCTATTGCTCATGCTAAAATGCTTACTAAAGTAGGCATCCTGACAGCCGCAGAGAGTGACTCAATTATTACAGGCTTACAAGAAATAGCAGATGAGATAGCCTCAGGTAAAATTGAATGGTCAATTGCGCTTGAAGATATTCATATGAATATTGAAGCACGCCTTACGGATAAAATTGGTATTGCGGGGAAAAAACTTCACACTGGACGCTCGCGAAATGATCAGGTTGCCACAGATATACGACTGTACTTGCGCGATCAAATTAATGCCATTTTATTTGCTATTACTCGTGTTCAACAAGCGCTTACTGAACTGGCTTGCCAAGAAGCAAATACTATCATGCCAGGCTTTACCCATTTACAAACGGCACAACCGGTTACCTTTGGCCACCATTTAATGGCTTGGTATGAAATGTTAGAGCGTGATTATTCACGATTAGAAGACTGTCAACGTCGAATGAACCAGTGTCCCTTAGGTGCTGCTGCACTTGCTGGAACAACCTACCCTATTGACCGTCATTATACGGCACAAGCACTCAACTTCGATCAACCAACTGGCAATTCATTAGACTCTGTAAGTGACCGTGATTTTGCAATCGAGTTTACAGCTGCTGCTAGCATTATCATGATGCATTTATCTCGCATGTCAGAAGAGCTAATTATCTGGACATCAGCACAATTCAATTTTATTGATTTACCTGACCGTTTTTGTACAGGCTCTTCCATCATGCCACAAAAGAAAAACCCTGATGTACCTGAACTTATTCGTGGAAAAACAGGCCGAGTATATGGACACCTTAATGCGCTCTTAACATTAATGAAAGCGCAGCCACTCGCCTATAACAAAGACAATCAAGAAGATAAAGAGCCCCTCTTTGATACTGTGGATACACTACTAGGGTGCCTGAGAGCCTATGGTGATATGATCCCAGCCATTCGTGCAAACAGAGACATTATGTGCGAAGCGGCTCGTAAAGGCTTTGCAACAGCAACAGATTTGGCTGATTACTTAGTCAAAAAAGGCGTCGCCTTCCGTGATGCGCATGAAATTGTGGGGCAATCTGTCGCTTATGCTCTCAAAAAACAGCAAGACCTATCTGAGCTTTCTCTTGAAGAACTACAACAGTTTTCGACGGTCATTACCAGTGATGTTTATAATGTGCTCACCCTTGAAGGTTCGGTCAGTGCACGAAATCATTTTGGTGGTACCGCCCCCTCTCAAGTAATTGAAGCGACAAATCGCGCACAAAACAATCTCTCCAAGCGCTTAGCTACCCTCTCAGAAGTTGAATAACATACGATTATTAGCAATCAAACAAAAAGTAATAAGAATACCCACAGTAATGGGTATTCTTACAACCTTCTGTGTTAAAGAGAAACTTAAATTGTCATCATAGTTTTATCTAAATGCAATATAACACTATACTATCAGTACAATCCTTCTTAGGGAAAAAGTACCCTCAGTGAAGGGTATATCGATGGCAACGCTTCTTTAAAACCAGGAGTAGTACGGTGTGAAACCGGCTCATCACGAAACCCAGATTCATACTTTTTTAAATTTAAGCTCAACACAAATTGACCGCTTTACCTTTTGTTCACAAGAGCAAAGAAAACTCCCAACAGGCTTTTTAGCTATAGAACCTTTTATACAGCAAAAAACTCAAAAAGGTATTCTTCAGTTTTTTTTCCAGATAGATAACCAACGAGCATTCATTTATTGTAGTGATGAGATGGGAGATTTTTATTACTTTCATGTTCCCTACCTGAACCATCACTTATTTCTGAATAAACTACAACGATTTACTCATCACTGGCTGAGTCAAAGAGATGCGGATCTTAAACCTGGAACATCTATACAGGAGCTGCAATTTTGGGAAATAATCACGATTAATAACGATCAGTCTCAGATTACCCCCATTGCCACTAAAAATTTTCACAGTGATTTTAGTAATGAATTTGATATCCACGTTCAAGTTACACTAGATCACACTAAGAATACCAACATAAAAATAACATGTGAAAACAAGGAGTACGATGAAAACCATTTGGGAAAAGTAGTCTTTATTAAAGTTGCACAAGCAATTTTAAACCACCGAGAAATGTCTCTTCCCTACCCCGCTTATATTATTAACCTTGATCTATCGCCATTACAGCATACGGTATTTAAAGGAGTATTTCCCAGTTTTATTGACCATATACAATATAAACTACTCATTGAACAACAACTCAATTCAGCCCTACAAAAAGAAGCCATGCAAATCCCTAACGATATAGAACTACCAGAGTAGTTAGTGCACAAACATTTCCCAATGGGGTCTATTACTAAACCTATTCCTCAAAAACTCCATTTGATCTGCTAGCACGTGGTGATTTGCTAAATATAAAAACTCGTAAATATTAGGCTGAAAAGGCACTGCCAATAATTCCATATCAGCTTCTTCAGGTGTTTTATTCCCCTTACGCATATTACACCGTTTGCAGGCCGTTACGACATTAGTCCAATGATCTTTTCCACCTAAACATCTTGGTTTTACATGATCTCGGGATAAGTCAGTGTAACCAAATTGCTTGCCACAGTACATACACATGAAGTAGTCCCGTCTGAATAAATAAATATTTTTTAAAGGTGGCGCATTACTTTTATCCTGAACTTTACCATCGACAGCCATAATACTTGGTAGATAAATAATTGAACGCTGCCCCGTACGGGATATTCCTCCTCGCATAACAAAAGTTTTTTCACCAATGCTCCATAAAACTTGCTGTTTAACATGTAAGATAACGGCTTCTTCTGTTGTAAGCCACCGCACTGGTTTTCCTGACTTGTCAAGTTTTAGTATTTTATGGGCCGTTTCCATCATGCTACCTTTTATTTCACGAATAAGTACTCCAAAATAAAAAAGCCCAGTGAGACATCTCAACTGGGCCTTGAACTACAGCCAAGAAAAATACTATGCCTGTAAGCATCATACTGTGGCATAACGATTTCTACTTGACTAAACATGTTTAAACCTGCTTTCAAAGTAGCTCCATAGCCAAATATACATTCAGGAATGGAGCTTTACTTTTGAGATACAATATGACTCTGTTATTTTTTACAGTTACTATTGCAACACATATATTACATAAGTATATATTGCTTTTAGCAGATCGTGTATATAGATATTAGAAATATACCAGGCTTTGCCGGTATAAAATTTTTTTATTACAGTTTATTATCAGCAGCCATTTTCATATACTTGTCTGTAAATCGAAGCTTAACGTTTTTCTTATTACCTAACACATCTCCATTGGCAAACTCTATTCCTACAAAGTCAGGAGAGGAAGCATTTGCGCCAAATAACCCTTTATCGAACGAAAACTGTCTGACATGTTCCATCGTTTTCTTCACATCACCACTAGCAGCCAACTCCGAAGCTTCTTTAGCAGTATAAAACATATGTGTTGTTTTTAACTGGGCATTGAACTCAGCTTCAGTCGCCCCTGAGTTACTAGCCATAAATTGGATAGCCTCTTTACCTACTTTATCACGCTTAGACATAATGGCCATTGTTTCATACCAGGCACCCGTTAATGCTTTTTTTAGGCGCTCATCAGCGTCTGTTTTTACGATCATTAAGTCTAGAATTTCACCTGGAATTTTTGAGGAATCATACACCAGGTTTGCACCTTTACTGTTTCTTACTTGTTGTAGAGGTGGATTCCAAGTTACAGTTGCCGCATTTTCATTAGCAATAAAAAGTGAAGCAATATCAGAGTCGGAGGTATTAACCACCTTAACATCTCGCTCTGACATACCATTCATATCCAGCGCTCTTGCGAGTAGATAGTGAGATACAGAGAGTTCAACTAACGTCACCTCACGACCTTTAAGATCTTTAACCGTTTTGCCATTTTTAAGCACAATGCCATCATTGCCATTTGAGTAATCACCAATGATGATAGCCGTTGAATCAATACCACCAACTGCCGGTATAGTTAAGGCATCCATATTCGTCATAGTGCAAGCATCAAACTTACCACCTGTATAAAGATTAATTGATTCTATATAATCATTTACCAGTGTGAGTTTTATTTCAATATCATACTTATCAGCCCACTTTTTTAAAATGCCTTTTTCATCAGCATAGGCCCAAGGTTCCCAACCAGTATAATGAGACCATGCCACATTAAACGTATCTGCCGCTTGTATTAACGTACTTAATAGTGATGCAGTAGCAAATAGAGTTGCCTTTTTTAAAAAACTAATCATTTTTTCTCCTTAATTTTGGAATCTTTTAGCGACCATTTTCAACATCAACTATTTCCAAACCAAATTCTTGTTCAACCGCTTTACCTTTTTGGAGCTTATCAATAGCCTTACCAGCTCTTTCATTTAATTGATCCATCTCCAATACAGTCTGCGCCATTTTTGGAAGCGCTTCTTGACGGAATTTTGATAAGTCTTCAATTGCAGCATTTACATCATCAAACGCTTTCTTTAGCGTATCCATATCCAATTGCGTAGATGCTGCTTGCTTATGAATCTCGGCCCCCTGCTGACGTAATCGTGCAGCAGTACCTGCGATAAGATTATTGGTAGTTTCATTAACAGCTGCCACTTTCTTAAGCACAATACGCTGATTTTCTAATGCAAGCGCTAATGTCACCGCAACCTGAAGCGCCTGTACAGTGACACTAACAGCACGATTAACACCACGAATTAACTCTTTATTATTGCGAATAATTACTTCAATCGTGAGAATACCTTGCTGGTTAACCGCAAGCTGCTGTTGCAAGTCCATAATACGCTGAGTTAAAGGAAACAAAATTTCTTCTTTAATAAAATTATGCTTCGGATCATCCATTGGAATTTCTGTTTCCAACTTTTCATTTAGCTTATCTGCTATTGCTTGCGCTAACGTAATAGCTTTTTTCAGCCGGACCGTCAGATCATGCATAGAGGACTGATCTTTTTGTAACGTAATATTATCGCGCTTCAGCTGCTCACGACCTTTTTCTAAACTTTCCACAATGTCGTCAATGACACGCCCAGAACTTTGATACATTGCAAAGTATCGGGCTAATGGAGAACCTACAAATGGCAGCTTACACAGCAACCGACGGATAAAACTGGCTGAAAACTCAAATTTATTCGGATCAAGAGACTCTACAGTATTACGAAGTTGTAATAACGAATCAGCAACAGGCCCTCCATCTTCTCCAGCTTGAGCCAAGCTATGTATTGGCTGCTTTAGCATATCAGAGCGCGCAGCAGCTTCACGTTGAAGCTTTCCACCTACTTGCTCAACAGCAGCAATTGCTTGATTTTTTTGGTTTAAATCCGCAGGACTTACGCTAAGCAAGTTATCAACAACTGATGCTGCTTGTGTCATTAATTCGTTGGAAATATCTGCTTTTACAGCATCATCCCCAGTCATGAGTTCTTTACGAACAGTTTCCACATCAAACGTATTTAACGTTTGTTCAGTTGACACTTGTACCATAACTATATGCTCCAACTATTGCTGCAAATTATAATCTGATGCACGCTCTGCGACTTGTTGTAACTCTTGCATTGCCATATCCATATCAACTTTAGCTCTCCCACTTGTTGTCTTAATATTTGCAAGTTGGGTTGAGACATTATCAATTTGGGTGAGCGCCTGTTCATTGGTTACAAGTAAATCATGCATACGCTGCAACTGACTCTCATACATATCTAAACGGCTTTGCAATGTTTTTCTTTCCAATTCAGCATTTGCTGAACTGTCTTCAGCTAGCTTACTGATTTTTTTTTGTAAGGTTTCAGTGTCCATAGCACTTACACTTTTCAAACCAAGTGCAACCCCTTCTAAATTGTCTAAACCAGCAAGAAATACCTGCTCAGCAATGGCGAGGTATCGACTAAACGTCAACTCAGTCGAATTAAACTTTTTCTGTAAAATGTCCTGGAAGTTATCAAATTTCTTTTTAAATAATTCCAGTTGACGAATACCCTCCTTAGAGTCAACCGTATTTAGTTCACTCTCTAGCTTTTTAAGCATCGCATTACGTTTAGTTACCATCGATTCATGAATTTCTCCTAAAAAAGCAATGATATGATTATTCTCTTGAATAAAGTACTCATATATCCACCCCAGAGATGCACCTGCAAAACCTGTAATAGCCCCCACTAAAGCAATGGTAGAAAAGTCAAAGAACATCATTGCTGCGGTGGAAAGTACACCAACAACTGTGGGATATAATAAAAAAGGGCTTTGTAGCGAACGCTTTAATACCGCTTTACTAATTGCCTTTTTAGATAGGTCTACTTTTTTACCGACCAACATAAGATATACCTACTGTTATATACTTCAGCAATCATCGCTTTCATTTTGCCTATATTTCTGGTTTATTCTCAATAACTCGCTCTGTACTTATTCACATTAAAAGTTTTCGCCTACTAGAACCAATTCCACACGCGGCAACCTGTAATAATAAGCTCTAGAGGATTCACCTGAGCGTTTAGCAAGAGGTTTCGTTCCACCAAACCCTTTTGCACGAATGCGGTGCTCTGCAATAGCATGAGTGATTAATAAATAACGACGCACCGCATCGGCACGTTCTTGAGAAAGTCTTAAGTTAGCGTCTTTATCACCTCTAGTTGACGTGTGACCACGCACTTCAATCCGAAAACGCGGATAGTGCTTTAAGTTTTCCGCAGCCCGATCAAGCTGTTCTTTACCTTCCAAGGTAAGCTGATCTGTTCCAGATGAAAATACGACAGGGCGTACTTTTAAGGTTCCTACATCCACTAACCGATCCCACTGTTTATCCGTTAAAGCTTTAAAATCAGGGGCTACGGTACTTTGAGAAACTTGATCCAGTTGTCCTTGCTGTGAAAACTGATCGAATAAACTAGCGACAAACTGGCTATTAGTTATCCGGTAAGGATCTTCACCAGGCAAAGGGTTATGAGTAACATCTCCATACTCACGCAATATACCAATTGTGCCTTCAATCGTATTGATTAAGGTTTCATTCGCATAGCCTTGCGCATGTGTACCAAACCAAATTCGTGCATTATCAGCCAGAGAAATCCAGCGCACACCATCAAGTACAGTACTAATTTCATCGTCATCTAATCGTAGCGTTTTTTTCAAGTCTTTTTGCAGTTGCTTTGGGTTATCCCGATAATATTTTTGGGTTTGATAATAGGCCTGTAAAAACAGTTTTACTTTTTCAGGCTGGTCTTTTGATAACTCTCGATTTACTAACAGCACATCCACAATTAATTGTGCAGTTTGATCACTACCCAATATTCTAATAATGCCGTCTTCTTTTAACGCTTTACTGACATGAGGCTCCCAAAGTACTGCGGCATCCACATCACCCTCTAACAGTTTTTCTAGTGCCTGCGCGGAACCTTCTGCTGTTACCGCCCAGTTACCCCGCTGTCGTAGGTGAGGGATATCAAAATGTACCGATAATGCCTTAAGTAAATGGTCACTTGGAGAATCTGGAGTAAATGCTATTCGTATATTATTTTTTGCTTTTAATTCATCCAGTGAAGCAAGTGTATCTTCTCGTGCAACCAGAGCATCTCCCCCCTTCGACTCATCAATCACATTAATAATGGTTCCAGGGTAATTAGTCTCTCTTCCTGTTAAAACATAAGCATCAACTGTCGCCACCGCAAAATCCAGCTTTCCTTTTGCAAGTCCTTTCATACGTTGTGCATAATCGGCTTTATCATTGATACAATTTAATCGGTAACCTTCCTGCCGTAGTCTCGACTTAATATGAGGAGAGCATAATGGGAAATAACCTACCCAATCATCAACAGCAATACTAATTTCACCTTTTGTTATACGCGCATCACTTGTTGTCTTTTGTTCCCACTCTGAAAACCAGGGTTTTATCAGGCTGGTTATTCCCATGACAACCAGACCTAAAATAATTAAAAATATGGTTGCTTTAACGTGCTTTGACATAACTACTCACCAAACGTATCAAGCGTAAAATCCTCTGACTCTGCCAGTACTTGTTCTAAACTTCGCTGCAAACTTTGTGGATCATTCGCCGCTTTATAATCAATAATACCAGGCTGATTCAGAGAGTGAGCTTCGTTAATACAAAAGCCAATGGTATGAATCATTACTGGGGATTCTCGACCAATTTTTCCAACTATAGACTCTGGCTCTTCGCCAATATTTGCTTCACCATCAGTCACAATAACTAAGTGATATTCACCATAGCCTAGTTGCGCTTTGGCTTGTTGAGAGAGCGCTTGATAACCTGTGCGAATGGCCGAAAGCAAAGGTGTACCACCTTCAACAGTGACAGATTTAACTGCTTGTACGAACTGGTCTTTGTTATTAGACGAGAGTGTAACCCTTTCAGAAAGTCCGTTTTTATCAAATACTAATAACCCCAAGTTCGCACTAGCAGGAATCTGACCTGCAAAAACTTCTAGTGCTTCCATTGCGGCGTATATTTTTAACTTTCCACCACCACAATCTCCCCCTGCCATTGAACCACTACCATCAAGCACTACATAATAATTAGTTTGTAATAAATCCTCTGCCACGGGGTTATTTTCTGGCAGTGTTGGCCAAGTGTTGAGTAAAGGCTGCATATTATAGGGGCGTCCATCATCACGAATTGATGGGACAGATTGAATATCTTCTCCATTAACAAGCGAAGATTTTGCAGCGCTATTTGCAGCTGAACTATTTTGTGTACTGTTTGTCCCTGACTCTTCACAAGCAGTTAGCCAAAACGACAACACAAGTATTATAAATAAGCGTTTATCCATGTGACCATTCCTTACCTTGACTGCTTTTCAGATTGCCTATAATGGTCTGAACACGGACGACTCTGCTTCAACCTGCAGAATTCTAAACTGCACCCGCATATTTGACCGCCATTGCTTTTCTGTTTTTGGTACACAAGGATCAGCACCACAAACCCCTGTTTTAGGTGCACTAATACCATGGCCAATAACCGCAAACTGGGAAGAGTCTAGTGATACTCCTTTACTTTTAGCAAAATCGATGATGTTATCACGTACTTCTTGTGCTCGACTCAGACTTAAATTTCGTGCTGCTTGCTTAATTCTGCCCAAAACCATCTGCGAAGCATTTGCTTTGCGTTTTCGTAAATAATTCATGGGATCACTATGCCCTTCTACAGTGATAATTGCGCCACCATAGGTACTGGCTAAATCCATTACTTTTTTGAAAGCATCTTCATATAGCTCAGCAGAAAAAGTTTTTTGGTTAGGTTGAAAAAATACTTCAAATGAAAATAACTCACCTTGGTCAAGATTACCTTGTTGTTGTTTTTGCGTGACCAAAGCAGCCACTTTACTTTCATCAAACTTAGGGGCTTCAGCTACATTAACTTGTGATAAACCTTTTTTAAGCTTGTCATAATCCCACTTCGCCTGAGCAACTTCTTGCTGTTGGCGTAACAAACCCACTTGCTGCAATCCATTCTGACTTTCTTTAACAATGACAGTAAAACGACGTGGATACGTATTATTTGCAAAAAATTTAACATTTCCATCATATCCAACATGACGAGCATCCTGGTACATACCCTCAGCATCCGCTAAAGCCTGTTCACTATCCAACAAGCCTTTTGCAGCCGCTCTCATCATTTGCTCATAAGCCTTGCTATCCACCGAACGTTGCTGAACAACATTGGTCATAGACTCTTGCCCTAACAACAAACTCCGTGCAAATTTTTCTACCAATTCACGATTTTGTTTAAAAAAATCACTACGAACAGCGTAAACATCCGCAATCACTGTATCCGCAGTTTTTGTGGATAATAATATTTTTGCTCCTTTAACTGAGTCTTCAGCCCCTGTTCCTACAGTTCCTCCAGAGGTCAACGCCAATGCATCCGGGATAATGACAAACACCGCATCAATATCTTTTTCATAAAATGCAGCCATAGGACTATTATCAGTGCCTGTTAAGTCTTTCACCCAGCGGACATTAATATCCTTAAACGTTAATCCTGCATCAGCAAGTATTCGAGATAAATAGTCAACATGAGGCCCATAAGCTTGTAATACGACTGTTTTGCCTTTTAAATCCTTTACAGTTTTAATGCCAGGCTTAACGACTAAGGCATCGCCTCCAGCAGAATCTGTTAACTTATAAATTACAATAGGCTTTGTTTTGGCATCTTTACTGATAACATCCATGGCCATGTTCAACATTCCAATAGTCCCCCTCAGAAAAGGAGAATCACCTTTCAAATAATGTTGAACTTGTTTTGCAAAATCATCTTCACGCGTTAGTCTTAATTGAAGTCCTTGTTGTGCAGCAATTGAGTTAGCTTGAGTAGACAGACTATTACCATTAGCGTGAATGACTGCTATGTCGCCTCCCCAACTAATAAAAGGAACCTGCAGTACATCCCCTTTTACTGACCCAATGCTAGCTGGAACCACTTGATCTAAGGGCTTTATATTTATGTACTCAACCGCTGCAGCTAAACTGCTTAATAGTAGGCTTGCGGTCACTACTAATGCTCGCAGCATATACCTCTCCTTTCATATAAATCTTTTTGTTATCTATACCCTTCACGAATGATTTCTAGGTTTTGTTATCTTCACTCCTCACCCCAACCAGCTATTAATATAGGCTCATGGGGCTTCGTCACTCGATGGCCGCACCTAAAAACCATTCGTATTAGGTATATCTTTAATATGCAGTAATTATTGTGAATACAAACTGTCTTATTAACTCAATAGAACTGCGAAATCATACGATGTTTACATTCATAAAACAGTGAAGATTACGTATTTTTACATATTTTTTAATTTTTTTATCGCAAAAAAATTTTAAATAACTAATAACAACTTTAGTTTAAGCCAACATACGCTACTTGTATCTTATTCAATACTCATTTAACGTCCTGAATGAGTCTGGATGGTTTAAGTTAAAATTATCAACATGTTGCCTTATTTCAGGACTGAATCCTTCTCTTCTGACCGACTCAATCAAATCTCTGAACTCCACTTGATCTTTAATCACTGTGCTGCCTGCACTGTTTTTAAGAGAATGATCAGCCACAATTTTTCCTCCGCGATTAACACTAGGTCCATTACCTCGATCATCAGTATAGTACTGAGACAACACAAGTAACCGCGATCCCAAAAAACAGGCTTCCTCTAAATCATGAGTAACGAAAAATATTGTAAGCTGCTCTTTTTCCCAAATATCCAATAAAAAAATCTGCAAATCTTCACGAGTATCTGGATCTAGAGCACCAAAAGGCTCATCCATCAACAATATGGGATGCTTCATAATCAGCGCCTGAGCAATAGCTGCACGTTGCTGCATACCACCAGATAGCTCATGAGGATATTTTTCTGCAGCTTCAGCCAAACGAACTCTCTCAAGCAAACTCATTGCTTCTCCTTTCCAGTCAGACTGACGTCGCCAGGGCATCCACCACCGCTGGTGAGAAAGATGCTTCCCTAACAATACATTGTCTAAAACCGATAAATGAGGAAACAATGAATATTTCTGAAAGACAATGCCTCGGTAAGGATCAGGAAATCCAACAGGTTGCCCTTCCACTAAAATTGATCCCTGGTCTGACTGTTCTTGACCAAGTATCAATCTTAACAAGGTGGACTTTCCACAACCACTTGGTCCCACTAGTGTACAAAACTCACCGTGTGATACATGCAGGTCAATGTCATCTAACACACATTTTGAGCCATAGCTTTTCACTACATCAGTTATTTCTAGCTTTTTGAATGCAGCACCAGCCCCTGTTAATGTCATATGATTTGCCTTTACTTTTTGCTTTCTGTATACCAGCTAAACACTTTGCGATTAAGCAAACTTAGCAGGAAATCAAGAGTGAAACCCAGAAGTGTAATCCAGGCAACATAAGGAATAATCACATCCATCGCTAAATATCGACGCATAAGAAATATGCGATAACCCAAACCTTCAGTTGCAGCGATTGCTTCAGATGCAATTAAAAAGAGCCATGCAGCTCCTAAACTCAATCGTAAAGAGTCAATTGCTCTAGGTAACACCTGCGGTAGAATAATACGGTATGCCAGAGCCATGGAAGAGGCCCCCATAGTTAATGATTTTACCAGCTGTTCCCTTGGTATTTTTATCACCGCTAAATATATATCCCTCGTCATTACAGGAAACGTACCAATAAAAATAAGTGCAACTTTTCCAAACTCATCAACACCAAATGCGATGAATAGAATGGGTAAAATTGCCAGTGGAGGTACCATTGCCACCATCGTGATAAAAGCTAAAAGGACAGACCGGAAGCCTATAAACAAGCCCATATTTAAGCCCAATAAAATGGCAACCAGTAACGCACTACCTACACCAATCACTATTCGGGTCAAACTGGCAAGGGTATCTTGCCAAAGCAAATATTCACCCGTTCGACGATCAGGAGCAAAAGCCATCCGTTGAATAGCATCTCCCATCTGAGACAAACTCGGCAGAATCTTATCCGCAGGATTTTCAGCCAAACGCGCATCAGAAGCCCAAAGGTAAACAACGACCACCAAGACAAAAGGCAATACTATTAGCAGACGCTTTAGCCATACAGGTGGATTTGCATGCAACCCCATGACTAATGGTGGTTTATTCATAAATGGCACCTTATAAACGATCACAAAGTTTTCTACATACTACACTATAAAGTGTAATCACTGATCATCCACTAAAGAAGGTCATCTATAGTTTGTAGTTCTTCTCACACTCTAGGATTAAATCACATTTAAGACCGAAGAACTGAACCTCAACAAAGTAAATGCAATACCCGAAGAATAACGAAACTTGATAATAAGGACAGGTCGAATCTAAAAGAATAAATAACTAAAAAAGCTGGCGTATCAAGATACTATTAACTGAAACCGCGAGATAAAAGAAACATAGTGATAATAATTAAAAATGTTACTTTTATGTAACAGAGTAGTTGCTGATAAAAATTTGTTACAGATTGTATACTTACAATCTCCTGTTATGGTTTATAAATAAACCTCACCTCCCTTTTTATGTCGCAGTATTTTAACAAAAATGTCGCTTATACGCAATATTTATAGAAATAAGCTCACCCAAGCACATCAAACCAACGTACAACAATATAGTTTAGCTCTGAAGTCGCACATAATTTAAGAAGTGATAACATCCACAGTTGTTTTTAAAAGCGCTAGTAAGACTCTCATCCTGTTAAAAAGCGTATATTAATAAGTAGACATAGTGAAAATATCTGACAATTAAGCTGTACTAATGTATCAGTACGCATTAGTACAGCTTAGTTAATCCAACAAGAGCGTTACCGACAACAGAAATAAAAATAATTCGTGTAAGCTCTATATCACTATAGCTTTAAGTCAATATCCGAAATTTGTACGTTTTTAGTCTTATTTTTTTGTATAAATATGTTGAACTTGAGCAAAATTACCCATTGGCTTTAACCTTTTTAATTGATCTTCTCTCAACCTAGGTAGCTCGTTTACATTCAATTTTTCAATTAACTCTCGATCAAAAACCATCCAGAACTTTTTCTTATCAACAAAAATAAGACCAGGATATGATGCACTCTCTGCTACTGCAAACCCTTGCGTAAAATCTGGAATTTCCTTGACTATGGTATCAGCAATAGCTCGAGCAATCACAGCATATCCTGATAATACTGGATGGCCATTTTCATTTTTTGGATATAGCATGACTCGATTTAAAGCAGCTTTCTGTAAAGGCTCAACAATATCTATATACACACTTCCATTACCAATCTTACTCAACTCTTCACTGAACCATTTGATTCGCACTTCCTCATCTGCAATTAATTTTTTATAATGATCTGGAGTACTCAATCCTTTTTCTAGATTAACTTTATCTTTATAAACTAGCTCTTTTGTTGGGATAATAGTATATATAGTTTTAATATTAATTGGATTTAAAATATTTCTTATATCTTTTGCTACCTGCAGCATTATTTTATACCCAACATCAACAACAGGCGATTGCAAGTTATTCTCACCACGAATTTTAGGTGTAAAAACTGTTGATACACCATCACCAAAACTGACAGCCCATTGATATTTTTTCGGTTCTGGAAACTCAACCGTAGGAGCATCATTGGCTGACAAATTAGTATTCAGCCTATACCTTGCCCAAAGATCTGATCCATACGCTAAACTGAAAGTTTCTAAAGGGTCATTACCAGTATAAAAAGCAATTATCAGAAGAAGAGGCTGAAAAACTGAAGCATTTCGCGCAGCTTCAAAGTATTGAATTGCTCCCCAACCACCTGTGGCCATAGTGTATTGCGTTATAAATTTATTTTTCGAATCCAAGTAATTATTAAAGATATGTGGCCAGTTATATATAATAGGTGCATTATTGCCATAGGTTTGGCTATCTCCCACAATCACTATCTCTGCATGATTTGGAACGCCAAAGTTTCGAAACCCTAATATATCGTGGGGACCAATTCCCCCCATTTCAGGTAATAGTGGTTTAGCTCTCACTTTAAAAACTGGATCTTGTATTAGAAATTCCATAGACTTAATGTCTTCGTCTCTGAAAATATTGTCAAAGAAAGGAGGAACCTTCTTATCTATTTGTACTAGTTGTAAGTCAGTACCTTGACCAAGCAAACCAGGCGCTAAATACCTCAATAAAAGCAAGGCAATAGATAGTAAGAATAGAGTAATTAAGCCAATAGCAGTATATTCTTTAAGTTTCTCGTTCATAGTTAAAATAGTGTATATATAAAAGGAGCAATGACTGAGCCTTGAGATAAAACGATTAAAGCCCCTAACAGTACAAATACTGTAATAATTGGCATTAACCAGTATTTTTTGCGAGCTTTCATCAGCCCCCAAAGATCTTTCATTAAATCCCACATTAGAAAGGCCTCTCGAAATCAAATGTTTTCATATGGTCTGATGGTATTATATAGCTACTCTTAGACTCATATTCACCTGACTCTATCTCAAGTTTTTTAAGTTTTCGCAGGACAAAACCAAATGGGGTTATTACAATAAAAAACAGTAAAGCTAATATTAAAAAAGTATTGACTTTACCAAGCACTCCAGCAAACTTCATCCAACCATCAAACAATTTGTTCTTGAAATCAAAGCTAGCAAGTAGGAGTAAAAAAGATGTGCCAGCAATAATAAAAGGCCATAATGGTATTTCATACTCAAAAATCCATGGTAATAAAAGTCCAAAAATAAGTATTACCATCACACCAAAAATAACAAAAAAACTATTAACCTGTTTTCTATCAGTCTGGTTCATAGTCCCTTTTCCATTTTCTTGCCAGTAATTCTTCTGGCTGTTGACTTTTATAAATAAGAGCTTGTTCCAATACCAGTATATCCATGTCAGTCGCCATGAAACATTCGAAAGCATCTTTTGGCGAGCATACAGGAGGTTCTCCTCGAACATTGAAAGATGTATTAATTACCATTGGAATACCTGTAAGCTTGTAAAAACTTGAAATAAGTTTATGAAACTTAGGATTAGTTTCTTCACTTACAGTTTGCAGCCTTGCAGAGTAGTCCGCGTGAGTTATTGCAGGCACATCAGATTTTTCAATACTTAATAGCTCTAACCCTTTTACAGAGTCAGGAATTTTCTTCCTATGATTTTCTTTTACAGGAGCTGTAAATAGCATGTAAGGGCTTACCTGTGAAAAGTCAAAGTATTCTTCTGTATACTCTTCTAATACTGCAGGAGCAAACGGTCTAAATGACTCCCTAAACTTAATTTTCATATTCATTTTCATTTGCATATCTGGAGAACGTGGGTCACCAATTATTGATCTACCTCCCAATGCTCTTGGACCAAACTCCATTGGCCCTTGATACCAACCAACAACATTTTGGTTATTAATTTCATTTGCAACATCAACACAAAGTTCATCATCAGATTTTATAGAATAAACTACATTGAGACTATCTAAATAGTGGGTTATTTCTTCTAAGGAGTACTTATTCCCAAGAAATGCTCCTCGCATATTATCATTATGACAAACCCTTCTCTCATTATTGAAATGTAAGTACCATAGAGCCAATGCAGCACCTAGTGACCCTCCCGCATCGCCAGAAGCAGGTTGAATCCAAACATTAGAAAAAGGTCCACTTTGTAACAACTTGCTATTAGCCACGCAGTTCAAAGCCACCCCACCAGATAAGCAAATAGAATTAATTTGCTTATCTTTATAAAGTGTATTAGCAAGTTTCAAAATAATTTCCTCGGTTACCTCTTGTATTGATGCAGCAATATCAAGATCTAACTGTCGAATAGACTGATTTGGTTTACGAGGCTCATCTTTAAACAATTTTGCAAAGGAGTCATTTGTCATTTTCAACCCAGTAACATAGTCAAAATACTCCATATTTAACTTATATGACCCATCATCCTTTATCTCAACAATTTTTTCTCTTATTAAGTTACTATATTTTGCTTCTCCATAAGGCGCTAACCCCATTAACTTATACTCGCCACTATTAACTTTAAAACCTGTAAAATAGGTAAAGGCTGAGTAAAGTAGACCTATTGAATGAGGGAAATTAATTTGCCACAAAGGTGTAATTTTTTCTTTTTCGCCTAACCAGGCACTCGATGTAGCCCACTCTCCTACCCCATCAAGACAAAGAATAAGGGCCTTATCAAATGGTGAGGGATAAAATGCTGATGCAGCATGAGATAAGTGGTGCTCAGAAAAGAACAGTTTTCCTTTAAATTTTTCCTCAGCAATATTACTTAATTGTTGCTTAATTTCTCTTTTAAGATATAGCTTTTCTTTAAGCCAAATTGGCATTGAGGTTTTAAAGGACTGCCAGCCCTTGGGTGCATAAGCCAAATAGCTTTCCACCAAACGTTCAAATTTCAATAAGGGCTTGTCATAAAACACCACACAGTCAACATCAGACAGTTGAATACCTTCCAATGACAAGCACATCTTGATGGCTTTCACAGGAAATCTTGCGTCATGCTTTATTCTGCTAAACCTCTCCTCTTGTAAGGCATATAAAATTTTTCCATCTTTCAGTAAGGCTGCAGCACTATCATGATAATATGCAGAAATACCTAATATATAAGTCATTACAGTTTTCTTTCTTATAAAATTTTATTTTCATAAATATAGCTATTACTCTAGTTCAATGAGAGAAAGCTGTTATACCTTTCGCACAAACTTAAATAAAATTTATTAAAGAAATGAGTAATGATTTAGATAATCATTAAAAAACTACGATACTTTTTTTGCTCATAGATAAAAAAAAGGGCCTATACGGCCCCTTTTTTTGGAATAACTAAACAGGGATGTTTAGATATTTTTACCCAATGATGTATTTTCAGAACGCAAGTCGCGACATGCTTGAGCAATACGTTCAGCCATACCCAACTCTGCAGCTTTACCCCAAGAGCGAGGGTCGTAGACTTTCTTGTTACCTACTTCACCTTCAACTTTTAGAACACCGTCATAGTTTTTAAACATATGATCCACAACAGGACGTGTAAATGCATATTGTGTATCTGTATCAATATTCATTTTAACTACACCGTATTCCAGTGTCTCATGAATTTCATGCAATTCAGAGCCAGAACCACCGTGGAACACTAAGTCCAAACGGGCATCTTTACCTAGCGCTTTTGCTACAGCATCTTGCCCATCACGCAAAATAGTGGGTTTCAGTTTAACGTTACCTGGCTTGTAAACACCATGTACGTTACCGAACGTTGCGGCCAGCAAGAAACGACCCATTGAGCCAATTTCTTTCGCTGCCATCACCATATCTTCTGGTGTAGTGTAGAGCTTGTCAGCAGAAACACCGGAGGTGTCGTGACCATCTTCCTCCCCACCAACAACACCTGTTTCAATTTCCAGAATAATTTCGTTAGCGACACAGTCAGCCATGATTCTTTTAGACTCTGCAATGTTTTGATCCATTGGTAGAGCTGAACCATCATACATATGAGAGTTAAACAGATTAGGCAAACCTGCTGCACGACGTTTTTTAGTTTCCTCAATAAGTGGCTTCAAGAATGAGTCAACATACTCTGGATGGCAGTGGTCAGTGTGCAGAGCAACGTTAATATCATACTCTTCAGCAAGAATATGTACGTAAACAGCCAGCGCAATTGCACCTTTTGACATTGACCCTACAGCTTGGCCAGACGCAAACTTTCCACCACCTGTGGATACTTGAATAATGCCATCAGAGTTTGCCATTTTTAAGCCCAGCAAAGTAGCATTAGCTGTTTCACTGGAAGAAACATTAATTGCTGGGTAGGCAAATTTATTCTGCTTTGCATTATCCAGCATTTGACAATACTGTTGGTAATTAACCACTGGCATGATGCGTTTTCTCCGATTATTGAAATATTTAAAAGTTTGTAGTGTAGTGAGCTCAACCCGTCGCCAAGCCCATTACCTTAAAATCTAATAACCAAGCGCAATGTGCTTTGGTTATATGGTGTAATTAACTTTGTTGAGCACGCTCTTCAAGCATTGCCACAGCAGGTAGTTTTTTGCCTTCTACAAATTCCAAGAAAGCTCCACCACCAGTAGAGATATAAGACACTTTCTCAGCAATATCATACTTATCAATTGCCGCAAGTGTGTCGCCCCCACCCGCCAGAGAAAAAGCATCACTATCTGCAATTGCAAGTGAAAGCGCTTTTGTACCTTCACCAAACTGGTCAAACTCAAAAACACCTACAGGTCCATTCCAGATAATGGTTTTAGTTTCAGCCAGCAATTCTGCAAACTGTTTTGCTGTTTCAGGGCCAATATCTAAAATCATATCGTCATCTGCAACATCATCTACAGATTTAATAGTAGCTTCTGCAGATTCAGAAAACTCTTTAGCAGTAACTACATCAACAGGCAGTGGAATATTGGTTTTAGCCATTAGCTTTTTAGCTTCAGGAATCAAGTCATGCTCACATAGAGACTTACCTACAGGCTTGCCTGCAGCGGCTAAAAATGTATTAGCGATACCACCACCCACTATCAACTGATCAACGACATTTGATAATGATTCAAGTACGGTCAGCTTGGTAGAAACCTTAGAGCCACCGACAATAGCAGCAACAGGCTTAGCAGGACTCAATAGAGCTTTTGCTAAAGCATCTAATTCATTGGCTAACAAAGGTCCTGCACACGCTACTGGAGCATACTGCCCAACACCATGGGTAGATCCTTGTGCCCGGTGAGCGGTACCAAATGCATCCATAACGTAAACATCACATAGCGCAGCCATTTTTTTAGCTAACGCTTCATCATTCTTTTTCTCGCCCTTGTTAAAGCGAACATTTTCCAGTAATACGACCTCTCCAGCGTCCACCTCAACGCCATCAAGCCAGTCTTTCACTAAGCGAACTGGCTGGCCTAGTTTTTCGCTCATATATTCTGCAACAGGTGCTAAAGAAAACTCTTCAGCAGATTCACCTTCTGTTGGACGACCTAAGTGAGACATTAGCATCACTTTTGCACCGGCAGCGATGGCTTGCTTAACCGTTGGTAAAGAAGCCATGATACGAGCATCACTGGCAACCTTTCCATTTTTTATGGGTACGTTTAGATCTTCACGGATAAGTACTCGCTTGCCCGCCAGATCAAGATCAGTCATTTTCAATATGGTCATGCTGTTTCCTATATACCTTCTTGTTGCAACGTATTACTCAATACACATCTATGAGTGTATTACTCCTATCTTTCACTGTTTTTATTGGTTTATGTGATGTCATTGGAGCACTCGACAACACCATAAGATGTAGTGTAATCGAGAATTTTTGTGTTGTTTCAAGCCATCTGCTTAAGCCAATGTAGACTGACGTCCAGCATACGATTGGCAAATCCCCACTCGTTATCAAACCAGGTGACCATTTTCACCATCTGACCACGAATAACTTTGGTTTGGGTCAAGTCAACTATAGATGAGTGTGAATCATGGTTAAAATCACATGAAACAAGTGGCTCTTCAACGTATCTCATCAGCCCTCTTAATGGGCCTCGAGCCGTTTGACGGATCATTTCATTTATTTCCGCCACGGTTGTTGTACGTTTTACCTGTACAGTTAAGTCCATTGCTGACACATTAATGGTAGGTACACGCATTGATAAAGCAGCGAAGCACCCAGCTAAGTGAGGCATGAGACGGTCTATTCCCTTAGCCAATCCAGTATCTCTCGGTATAATTGACTGCATTGCACTTCGTGTCAGACGTAAGTCTGTATGGTGATATGCATCAATAACCGGCTGATCATTCATGGCGGAATGGATAGTGGTAATCGTCCCATGCTCAATACCAAAATGGTCGTCTAATGTTTTTAGTACAGGAACAATACAGTTGGTGGTGCAAGACGCATTGGAAACAATTCTGTGGAAAGGTTTTAATTGTACTTCGTTAATACCATAAACGATGGTGGCATCAACTGTAGATTCTGCTGGTTGTGAAAATAACAGCCGTTTAGCACCACTTTGCAGATGCACTTCGGCAGTTTCTCTATCTGTGTAGGAGCCCGTACACTCCAAAACCAAATCAATCCCAAGTGCCTCCCAAGGCAAATTTTTAGGTTCGGGATGATTAAGCAGCCGTATTTGATCCCCATTAACAACGAGTGAATTATTTTCTTGTCTGACCTGAGCAGGAAAATAACCATGCGTAGTATCAAAACGGGTAAGGTAAGCTATTGTTTCAGGATCGGCTAACTCATTAATGGCTACTACTTGCAGGTGCTGGCGATAACGGTTTTCATATAACGCTCTTAATACGCACTGCCCAATTCGACCATAACCATTAATTGCTATACGGTGGGCCATTAAGTTACTGGATACCTCACTTTAAGTTTCACTTCTGAAAAAACTCCAATCAGGTAAACACTTTACTTAGGAGCGACTGGTCTATTATATGTTGTTGTTAACAGCCACGTAATGTTTGTATGAGACTTCTTGGTAGCACTTATTAGTCACTGTCAAGCTTAGCAAAGTAACGAATTAACCTCTACTACATGCTTTGTTATTGAACATTATAAAACCTGCCCCATAACCAAAATGGGCGACTAACGCCGCCCATTTCTGCATGCCGGAATTAAATATCAGAAAGTAAATCTTCTGCAGTACTCACAACATGGTCTACTGTAAAGCCAAACATCTCGAATAATTCACCCGCAGGTGCTGATTCGCCATAGGTTGTCATACCCACAATACGACCATCCAAGCCAACATATTTATACCAGAAGTCAGCATGGGCAGCTTCGATAGCAATTCTTGCGGTGACTTCTAAAGGTAAAACTGACTGTTTGTATTCAACAGACTGCTCATCAAACACATCAGTAGAAGGCATTGATACAACACGCACCTTATGTCCTTTAACGGATAGTGCATCAGCCGCATCCATCGCCAAGCCCACTTCTGAACCTGTTGCAATTAGAATCAAGTCAGGTGTACCTTCGCTATCACGAAGTACATATCCACCCTTAGCTACATCTGCAACTTGAACATCAGTACGTGCTTGATGAGGCAGGTTTTGACGAGAGAAAATCAATGCAGAAGGGCCATCTACACGCTCAATGGCAGACTTCCATGCTACTGCAGTTTCAACCGTGTCACATGGACGCCACATTGCGAGGTTGGGTGTTGATCTTAGGTTCGCTAATTGCTCAATCGGCTGGTGTGTAGGACCGTCTTCACCCAGACCAATAGAGTCATGTGTATACACGAAAATACTGCGCTTCTTCATCAAAGCAGCCATACGCACGGCATTACGTGCATATTCCATGAACACAAGGAACGTCGCACCATAAGGCACAAAACCACCATGCAATGCCAGGCCATTCATGATCGCAGACATCCCAAACTCACGAACCCCGTAAAACAGGTAGTTACCTGCAGGCATCTCTTTGCTTACACCTACGCAACCTTTCCATAATGTCAGGTTAGAACCTGCAAGGTCAGCGGAACCACCCATAAACTCAGGCAACAAAGGACCAAACGCGTTTAAGGTATTTTGCGATGCTTTACGACTTGCAATAGTCTCACCTGTCAGCTGACAGTCACGGATATATTGGTCCGCTTGAGCAGAAAAGTTAGCTGGCAACTCACCACTCATGCGACGACTAAACTCAGCAGCTAGCTCTGGATATTCTTTTTGATAAGCAGCAAATAGGTCATTCCATTGCTGCTCACGGTTTTTGCCCGCTTCTTTCGCATCCCAAGCACTATAAATACTTTCAGGTACTTCAAAAGGTGCATGCTGCCAACCCAACTGCTGGCGAGTTAAGGCAATTTCATCATCACCCAGAGGGGCACCATGACATTCTTCTTTACCAGACTTATTTGGAGAACCATAACCAATAATGGTTTTACAGCAGATTAACGTGGGTTGATCCGTGTTAGCACGAGCTTGTTCGATCGCCGCTTTAATGGCTTCAGGATCATGACCATCAACACCAGGAATAACTTGCCAGCCATAAGCATCAAAACGCTTGGCAGTATCATCAGTGAACCAGCCTTCTACCTCACCATCAATGGAAATACCATTATCGTCATAAAAGGCAATTAACTTACCAAGCCCCAGCGTACCAGCGAGAGAGCACACTTCATGGGAAATACCTTCCATGAGGCAGCCATCACCTAAGAATGCATAAGTAAAGTGATCAACAATAGAAAGATTTGGACGATTGAATTGGCCTGCCAATACTTTTTCTGCAACAGCAAAACCTACTGCGTTGGCAATACCTTGTCCCAAAGGACCTGTTGTTGTCTCAACACCAGGCGCATAACCATACTCTGGGTGTCCTGCTGTTTTTGAATGCAGTTGGCGGAAGTTCTTCAAGTCATCAATAGACAACTCATAACCACTCAAATGCAATAAAGAGTACAACAACATGGAGCCATGACCATTAGATAGTACAAACCGGTCACGGTTACTCCAGTTAGGATTTACAGGATTATGTTGCAGGTAATCGCGCCAAAGTACTTCTGCGATATCTGCCATGCCCATGGGGGCACCCGGATGGCCACTTTTAGCCTTTTGTACTGCATCCATGCTAAGTGCACGAATTGCATTAGCACATTCTTTCCGAGGTGACATGGCTTCACTAGACGGCATGGAAAACTCCTAGGATGTTCAAGTAGCAACCAAAGAACGGCATTTTCGCTTTTTCTGGCCTTCACAGCAAATTTCTTGCACGTTAAAACCACCTACCAACCATCAAATATTAAAAAGCAAATATTAATAAACAATATCTATATCAATGAGATTTGATATAGATATTGTGATCACATTTTAATACTGCTAGACTGCCCCACATGAAATCCCAAGACCTACTACCAAATGACACCTATCACCTTTCGATTGATCGACTGGTCAGGCTTTGCAAAGCCTGTGCAGACCCTCAAAGAATGGCTATTTTACGGGTACTAAAAAACAACTCATTTGGAGTTCTTGAGTTATCAACTATTTTGGATTGCCGACAGTCTGGTGTCAGTCATCACCTAAAAGTATTAGTTCAAGCTGAACTAATTACGCACCATCGCGAAGGTAATTCGATCTTTTACCGACGAGCGGTGATACCTCAAACCCATCCTCTAAGAGCTGTCATTCAAGGTTTATTCAATAACCTTGATCAGTTGCCTTTGGAGGAAAAGAATCAGCAAGGGGTGGATATGATTCGTGCCCAGCGTGCTGAATCATCCCAGGCGTTCTTTGCACGCCATGCTGACCGCTTCAATGAACAGCAAGTGCTTATTGCAGAATACGGACAATACGCAAGGGTTGCTGCTGATGCTGTCCATGGGCTTCACTTTGAGTCAAAAAATACGGCCATTGAAATTGGTCCAGGTGAAGGGGTATTTCTTGCGGAGCTAGCACCACAGTTTTCAACGATTTTTGCTGTTGATAACTCACAGCAAATGTTAGACCGTGCTCAAGCCTTTGCTCAGGCGAACCAGCTTAATAATGTTGAATTTATACATGGGGAAGCCCAGCAAGCACTTGAGCGTGGAGTACAAGCAGACTGTGTGGTAATGAATATGGTTTTACACCATGTTCCTTCACCCGCAGAGCTGTTTATCACCATTGGTAAACTTCTTAAGCCAGAAGGGCATCTGGTGGTATGCGACCTTTGCCGCCATGACCAAAGCTGGGTCAGGGATAATTGTGGCGACTTATGGTTGGGGTTTGCCAGTGAAGACTTTTCCGAGTGGGCACACAATGCCCAGTTGGAAACAGGAGAAAGCCTGTACCTTGGGCTGCGTAATGGTTTCCAGATCCAGGTACGCTGCTTTCGTAAACAATCAAAGCCAAATGAATCAAGTATCACTTAATTTCCAGAAAAGGATATGCCGTTATGGCTGAATACTCTTTGTTTACGTCAGAATCCGTCTCAGAAGGACATCCTGATAAAGTAGCGGACCAGATATCCGATGCCATTCTAGATGCCATTATAAAAGACGACCCTAATGCACGCGTTGCTGTTGAAACGCTGGTTAAAACAGGCATGGTTTTGGTAGCAGGCGAAGTCCGCACTGAAACCTATGTAGATATTGAAGACCTTGTTCGTGATGTTGTACTGAAAATAGGTTATGACCATTCAGATATGGGCTTCGATGGCGCTTCATGTGCTGTATTAAATGCGATTGGTAAACAGTCGGCTGATATCGCCGTCGGTGTCGATGAAAGCGACAGCAAAAAACTCGGTGCTGGCGACCAAGGCCTGATGTTCGGCTATGCCTCCAATGAAACCGAGGTACTGATGCCTGCGCCTATTACTTATGCACACCGCTTGGTAGAGCGCCAAGCTCATGTGCGCAAAAGTGGTGTTTTGCCCTGGTTACGTCCCGATGCAAAAAGCCAGGTCACTTTCCATTATGACAGCTACGGTAAGCCAGTGGGTATTGATGCGGTCGTCCTTTCAACCCAGCACGAAGAAGGCATCAGCCAAGAGAATATTCGCGAAGCTGTGCTTGAAGAAATTATCAAACCTGTACTACCAGCTGAGTGGCTTGGCAAGCATACCAAGTACTTTATCAATCCAACCGGTAAGTTTGTTATTGGTGGACCTGTTGGTGACTGTGGACTAACAGGCCGCAAGATCATTGTTGACACCTACGGCGGTATGGCTCGTCATGGTGGTGGTGCATTCTCTGGTAAAGACCCATCAAAAGTAGACCGTAGTGCAGCTTATGCAGGTCGTTACGTGGCCAAGAATATTGTTGCTGCAGGTCTGGCTGAACGCTGTGAAATTCAGGTGTCTTACGCCATTGGTGTTTCTGAACCAACCTCGATCAGTATTAACACCTTCGGTACAGGTAAAGCGTCAGACGAACAAATTGAAGCTTTGGTACGTGAGCACTTTGACTTAACACCACAAGGTTTAATTGACATGCTGAATCTACGGCGTCCTATTTACCAGAGAACAGCAGCCTATGGGCACTTTGGCCGTGAAGAACCTGAGTTTTCCTGGGAGCAAACAGACAAAGCTCAAATTCTTCGTGATGCAGTAAGCTAATTACCTAGACTTCAAGGATTGAAATGTTGCAAAAATATGCGCAACTTTGGCCTTATTTTTTATCATGGTGATTTTAATAAAGCCGCTTTAGCCATATTTTTGCAACACATTGAATTGCGCGATCTCAGCAAACATCGCCCGTTTATAATAAAAAATGACAAATCACAGGACAGAAGCTATGGCAAATAATGACTATAAAGTGGCTGATATTTCTCTGGCAGACTGGGGACACCAGGAAATAGCCATTGCTGAAACAGAAATGCCCGCCCTCATGGCTATTCGTGCCCAATATAAAAATCAAAAACCCTTAGCCGGCGCGAAAATCATGGGCTGTATTCACATGACAATCCAAACTGCTGTATTAATTGACACTTTAATTGATCTCGGCGCAGAAGTACGCTGGTCCTCATGTAATATTTTCTCAACCCAAGATCATGCTGCAGCAGCAATGGCAGATAAAGGTGTTCCTGTTTTTGCCTGGAAGGGTGAAACAGAAGAAGAATACTTGTGGTGTATTGAGCAAACCATTCTCAAAGATGGAAAGCCTTGGGGTGGTAATATGATTCTAGATGATGGTGGTGACTTAACAGAAATACTCCATCATAAATACCCCGAATTATTAGATGCGGTACATGGCATTTCAGAAGAAACCACTACAGGTGTCCACCGTCTACTTGAAATGCTTGAGCAAGGCACCTTAAAAGTACCCGCCATTAACGTTAACGACGCCATCACCAAGTCCAAAAATGACAATAAATATGGATGTCGCCATAGTCTGAATGATGCGGTAAAAAGAGGAACAGACCATTTACTCTCTGGCAAAAAAGCGCTGGTGATTGGTTATGGTGATGTCGGCAAAGGCTCAGCTGCTTCCCTTCGACAAGAAGGCATGATTGTTAAAGTGACCGAAATTGACCCCATCTGTGCTATGCAAGCCTGCATGGATGGCTTTGAGGTCGTATCCCCCTATATCAACGGCAAAAATACAGGCAATGCTGATGGTATTAATCAAGTCCTATTAAATACCACTGATTTAATTGTTACAACTACCGGTAATGCCGATGTTTGTGATCGCTTTATGTTAGCTGCACTCAAACCTGGCGCCGTTGTCTGTAACATAGGTCACTTTGATATCGAAATTGATACGGCCTACATGCGTAAACACTGGCGTTGGGAAGAAATTAAACCCCAAGTCCATAAAATTTATCGCAGTGATGAGACTAAAGATTTCATTCTACTGCTTTCTGAAGGACGGCTCGTTAACCTGGGTAATGCTACAGGCCACCCATCACGTATTATGGATGGTTCATTTGCCAATCAGGTTTTAGCCCAAATTCATTTATTCCAAGTCAAGTTTGCAGACCTATCACCTGCCGAAAAGACCAAAAGTCTTTATGTACGAGTACTGCCTAAAAAACTCGATGAAGAAGTAGCTCGCTATATGGTGGAAGGTTTTGGTGGTGTGATTACCCAACTCACACCTGAGCAAGCTAAATATATTAATGTAGCTGTTGAGGGACCTTATAAACCCGATAGCTATAAATATTAATTTATACCAGAGCACTTCCTGGCTATTCGCCTTAGCTGGCCAGGAAGACATGGTAAAACTGTCGTATAGCCACAACTATGGAATCACAAAAAAAACACCCAAAACGCTTTAGCTTTGAATTTTTCCCAGCCAAAACTCCGGCAGGCCAAGAAAAGCTTTTAACAACGGCGAAGAGACTGGCCGAGTATAAACCTGACTTTTTTTCTGTCACCTATGGCGCTGCAGGCTCTACCCGTGATAGAACCAAAGACACCGTGCTTGCAATAACTGAAGCAACACAGATAGATACTGCACCTCACCTCTCGTGTATTGGTGCCAGTAAAGAAGAAATCGCAGACTTATTAAACGATTATAAAACACATCAGATTAAGCGTATCGTTGCACTTCGTGGGGATATGCCTTCTGGAATGGGGCTAGCTACAGGCGAAATGCGCTATGCTAATGAGCTTGTCAGCTTTATTCGGGAAACAACACAACAGCAATTTATTTTAGAGGTCGCTGCCTATCCTGAAATTCACCCTCAGGCGCCTAATGCAGAAAAAGATCTGGAAAACTTTAAGCGTAAAGTTGATGCTGGAGCGAATGCTGCAATTACCCAGTATTTTTATAATGCCGACAGTTATTTTTATTTTGTTGAACGCTGTGAAAAACTGGGCATTACCATTCCAATTACCCCTGGCATTATGCCGATCACTAATTACACCAAGCTGGCTCGATTCAGTGATGCTTGTGGTGCAGAGTTACCTCGCTGGATCAGAAAGCAACTTGAAGCCTACGGTGATGACATCACAAGTATTCGTCAGTTTGGGGAAGAAGTTATCACTCGACTGTGTGAGCAGCTACTAGACGCTGGCGCACCAGGTATTCACTTTTATACGCTTAACCAAGCCGATCCAAGTTTGGCTGTTTGGAATAATCTGGACCTGTCAAATCGACGTTAATCAGAACCTCTCACTATGCTATAGTTGCCGTTCTGGCAATATAGCTTAGTGATTGACCTCATGCGAATTCCTCGAATTTATACTCCCCAACCACTATCCCATACTACCCTCCTGACACTTGATGCTTTAGCCGCCAACCATGTGGGTAAAGTGTTAAGAATGAAGCCTGGGGAACAGATTTATTTATTTAATGGCACAGGGGATGACTATTTAGCAGAACTTAGCGAGGTCTCCAAAAAGACTGTTGTTGCCAATGTACTTAAGAAACTCACAACCCAGCATGAATCGCCCTTATCAATCCACATAGGCCAATGTTTATCTCGTGGTGAGCGTATGGACTACGCTATTCAAAAGGCGACAGAAATGGGGGTGACACAAATTACACCGCTGTTTAGCGCACGCTGTGAAGTCAAACTAGCCAAAGAAAGGCAGGAAAAAAAGCTACAGCACTGGCGACAAATTGCCATAAGTGCGTGCGAACAATGTGGCCGTAATCTGTTACCTGAAATCCATGCGCCTTTACCCATTGATCAATGGCTAGCCCAACGTTCGGAAGCATTACGATTAGTGCTGCATCACCATGCTGCAACCCCACTGGGCAACCATAAACAACCCCATGATATTGCGCTACTCATTGGCCCTGAAGGTGGACTAACAGAGGAAGAAGTCAGCCTGGCTAACCAACATCAATTTCATTCGACAACCTTTGGTCCGCGTGTCTTGAGAACAGAAACAGCACCCGTGGCAGCACTTGCGGTACTTCAGTATTGCTGGGGGGATTGGCGATAGAAGTATCGCTGTATTAAAAAACAAAAGCCTGCATTTGCAGGCTTTTTAAGTTTAGTAAAATAGATCGCGAGCTTAAGCTAAACCATAAGCCAAAATCATCGTTTCAAGGCTATCAAGTTTAGGAATGATTGCTGGCTCACCATGGGCAAGTACATGCATTGCTTCAAGCTCACCTTGGTTAGGCTCATCCTGAGCAATCACATCTGACTCTGTTAGGCGTACTGAGTGTGGTATACCTTGCACGACAATGGCAAAAAAAGGCAGCTCCCGATTGCCACTGATGCTGTTAATAATCGCTACCCTTGCATTACGGCTGGTGCCTCGATACTCCTCACCGTTAGCCACTTCAAACGAAATGACCGGTATTGACTGATCGCGCCAATTTATCTGTCCAAGATGCCACTCAGGAGTATCACTTGAAGATGAAGGTTGTTGAAAACCAATGATTTCAGCCACACTCACGTTAGGTAACAACAACATTTTGTCTTGGATGGGAATGAGTAAGCTTGAAAGAACTTCATCCCGGTCTTGGGTTAACTGTGCTTTTGCCATAGGGCTTTATCTCTTTCTCTCTTACGTCAAATCATTTCTAGGCAGTTAGTCCAGGATTTTTTTTTATATCAGCCACCAGTGTTTCTACCAACTGCTGAGCAAGTAATTGCGGTGTACCACTGAAAGCACTTAACCCTTTAGCCACTATCGCATCAGGCATCGTGCTACTTGCACAGCTTTCTTTACATTGTGTCCAAAGCGGTAATTTGCGCTCAGCATAAAATTCAGCCGCATCAGCACCATCTTGCCCCATGCCACTAAAAATAATGGCACCACACTTATCCTGAAAACCTGCCAATACATTGAGCATTACCTGGTCTATCGATGGGTTATAAGGACCAGGCCAAGTCTCTCCAGTAAACTGAACTGTTTGATCAAAATCGAAGACAATTTCTTGCTCTATCGGTACTACTAAGACTTCACCACTTCGCAACGGGTCCCCTTCAACGACGTTTTTCACCTTTAAGCAACTATGTCGTCCCACAGAGTTTACTAACACCTCTTCAAAGCTGGCATCGATATGCTGGGCATACACAAAGGCAATTGGCAAATCACCAGGCAGGCAGTCCAAAAATGCTTTGACTGCGCTAGGCCCTCCTAACGATGCCCCTAATACCCAGACCCGTTGTGGCGCTTTAGAAGCAAGCTCTTTATTTGGCAGGTCAGGTAGCTCAATAACCTTTTCCCGGGCCTTAAAATCAAGCTTAATCGGAGTTGATAGCGTAGGAATAGCGGATTGTTCAGCTGCGGGCTTATCTTCAACCTGCTCTTGTAAAGTGGGAATGACCTCTTGCTCAAGCTTGGCCAGTATTCTTCGCTCCCAGCGAGGGTATAGCTCTGACGTTCTGGCAGGTGCTTCCCCTTCACCAAATAATACAGGTACCTCACTAGCATCCAGCAAATCATCAAGTGGCTCCGCCCAGCCATCCTCTCCAGTGACGTCAATGAACCACGCATCAACTTTCAATTCATGGTGGCTTGGCTCAAGGCGATCTGGCGAGGTATTGATTAACACATCATAATGATGGGTTTGCATCAATACCTGAAGTAGGTGCCGCTGTAATGATGAGTCAGCAACAACACCTATTTTTCCCCGCCATCCACTCTTGCCTTCATTAGGCATCCGTTTTTACCATTCGCTCAATTGTTTCTAGTAAGGGGCCTTCCTGGAAGGGCTTACCTAAATACTCATTGACCCCAATGGCTAAAGCACGCTCCCGGTGCTTCTCACCAGTACGTGAGGTTATCATGATAATCGGCACACTCTTTAAGCGCCTATCATTTCGAACCGTACTAGCCACTTCAAAGCCATCCATCCTTGGCATTTCAATATCCAGCAACATCACATCAGGTTTGCGATCTTGCAGCAATGAAATAGCTTCTACCCCATCCCGTGCAAGTAAAACTTCATAACCATTACGCTCTAACAGTCTTGAAGTTACCTTCCGTACCGTTACCGAGTCGTCAACCACCATAACCAATGGTATACGCTCAACTTGAGCCGGTACCTCAATCTCTTCCGCAACCACTTCTGCAGTAAGCAGCAGTCCTTGATGTGCGTAATCAGAACGTATCAGAGCAACGACATCAAGGATGATTACGACACGACCATCACCCAAAATAGTAGCACCTGATACACCTGGTAAGCTGGCAAACTGGAAACCAAGACTTTTTACAACGATCTCGCGGCTACCTGCTAAGCTATCTACTTGAAGCGCAACACTGTGCTCAGCACCACGTGTCAAAATCACTGGTAAAGGCGCCAAAGCACCTTGTAGGTTAGGTTTGCCAGAGCGGTGTAACAAATCACCTAAATACTTAAGCTTGTAATCCTGCCCAGCATATTCAAAGTCTGGAGCATCATCTTCGTAATACGCTTCAAGCTCATAAGGACTGACCCGAACAACCCCTTCAATACTATTTAAAGGAATAGCATATAAGTCCTCACCTATGTAAACCATCAGTGCTCGGTTCACAGATACAGTGAACGGTAGGCGAACCCGGAAAGTTGTTCCTTTGCCTGGCGTTGAGTGAATTGTCACTGAACCACCCAGCTGCTTAATCTCACTATGCACCACATCCATACCCACGCCACGTCCAGAAATCTGGGTCACAGCGCGTGCGGTGCTAAAGCCAGCCTCAAGAATAAACTGCAATATTTCATTATCAGAAAGGTCAGCATCAGGGTCCATAAGCCCACGTTCGATAGCTTTAGCTCTGACAGCATCAAGGTTAACCCCACTACCGTCGTCACTCATTTCTAATAGAATATCGCCCCCTTCACGGGATAAGCTCAAAGCTACTTGCCCAACAGCTTCTTTGCCTGAAGCCTTCCGCTGCTCTTCAGGCTCAATACCATGGTCGATGGCATTACGTAACATATGCTCTAAAGGTGCAACCATACGCTCCAGTACAGTTCGGTCCATTTCACCTTCTGCATTTTCAACATTAAACTCAACTTGCTTATCCAGCTCACTGGATATTTGCCGGACAA
The DNA here is from genome assembly GCF_018263875.1 of Zooshikella ganghwensis. Classification (NCBI taxonomy): domain Bacteria; kingdom Pseudomonadati; phylum Pseudomonadota; class Gammaproteobacteria; order Oceanospirillales; family Zooshikellaceae; genus Zooshikella; species Zooshikella ganghwensis. Next base: position 84,116 of record NZ_JAEVHG010000014.1, on the reverse strand, counting down.
TTCGGCGTAGCCTAGGCATCAGACGGTTAAAGGGTACCATGCGTGTCTGCATTAACCCTTCTTGCAGCTCAGTATTAACACGTGCCTGTTGCAACAGAAGTGTTTCAGCATCGCGGTTTTTATCAACCAATGCTTCTTTCAAGTCCATTAAGTCACTGGCAGATTCAAAGAGTGAGCGAGATAGCTGGGTCAGCTCGGAGTATTGGTCCATCTCCAATGGGTCAAACTCCAAGGCCATAGATGCAGCTTCTGCTTCGTGTTTAGAGATAATCTGGGTTTGTGTCTCAATATCAAGCCGGCGCAGCTGCTCTCGAACCCGCTCAATAGTGGTATGCATTTCCTCAAGCGTAAAACTGATATCCGAAATCTGCTGTTCAACCCGGCCTCTCGAAATACTGGTTTCCCCGGCAAGGTTAACCAGGCTTTCTAGCAAATCAGCAGGCACTTTCACCATCTCTTGGGGCTGACGAGCTTTCCCTGCCGCGCGCTTAGCCGCTGAGATCGGCTTCACCTTCGCAGGCATGGTATCCCCAGGTGATACTGGCTCAACTGCCTTTGTTTTTGGAGTAAACGGAAGAATTTCCGCAGATGGTTCTGCAACCGCAGGAGTAGCTTTTTCAGCTACCACAGGAACCTCACCTGACATATGCTTTTTCACATGATCAACATGCGTTTGCAACTTATCTTGCCGAGTGAAAACATCCGCAAAGAAAGCACCTTCTAAGTCAGGTAAGCGATTTTGAGCTTGGGTAATAAACATCTCAAACTCATGGGTAAAATCCCCTAGCTTAGAGAGTCCTGCAAGGCGAGCACCACCTTTCAGAGTATGGAGTAAACGTAACAACTCATCCGCATACTGGCCATTGGCTGGATCTTTGCGCCAGGCATCTGTAGACCTTTCGACACCATCAACCAAGTCAACAGCTTCTTCCAAAAAGATATCCAGTACATCAGTATCTGCTAACGCCAGATCGTCCAGGTCCTGGGCAACTGCTGGCTCATGAGGGCTAGCCTCCGCCAGCTCTCCAGTAACTAACGGAGCCTGCTCCAGTTCTGGCTTTGGTGGGCTGGTCTGCTCAAGCTCACTGGTTTGCGATAGCAGTTTGTGAATGTTTGGAATGCCACTATCAGGATTAGCTCGGTAAGTTTTTAAAGCATCAATAAGCCAGTCGACGTTACGGCAATAGCCTTGCGTTTTAAGCTCATCAAGCATATCTGCTAACAAGTCATGACATGCCAACAATAAGTCAAAGAGAGGTGTTTCGGTCTTCAGTCGACCATCACTTAAACCTTCATAAATAAACTCTAACTCATGGCTAAAATCACCAATTTGAGTGATCTCAGCCATTCTTGCACCACCTTTTAGAGTATGAAGATCCCGCTGTAACTCCTTAACCTCCATGGAGCTTTCTGGATTTTCAATCCATTTTTGGAGAGAGCTGGCAGTGCTTTCCATGATATCACCAGCTTCTTCCAGGAAGATTTCAACCAGCTCAGGATCAATCAACGGGCCTTTTTCTTCTTGAGTAACCACTGGTGCTGCTGGCTGCTCAACAGGCTCAGGCTCCTGAGTACTTACCTCCAGCGCTTCTTCACCTAGCTCACCCAACTGAATAGGCTCTTCAGGAATCTCTTCTGTCTCAATATTTAAGGTTTCCAGTTCCTCTTCTGGCAGCCCCATATCAATATCAGTATCTACTTCAATAATGGGTAGTGTTTCTTCATCAAGGTTCAGTGACTCTTCCAGATCAGCATTAAGATCAACCTCTTCTACTTCAGGCATTGCTGGTTCAGCAATCTCAAAGCTTTCCACATCCTCTTCTGCTGTCAGTCTATGGAGCTGCTGAATGCAGTCGGTAGCAGGTTCAACTGTTTGGACGGCAGCAATACTATCCATCATACTAATCAGCTGCTCATGTCCATCACGTACGGCTTTGAAAAAGTCATCACTTAAAGGACACTGGCCTTCAACAACAGCCCTGTACGCATCAATCAATGCTTCACAGAGCTCTGCAACAGGATCCAGCTCAGCAATTTCTGCACCTTTAGCCAGCGTTTCCAGCTCCTCAAGAAGCATGTTTAGCTCGTCACCGGCTACAGGATTACGGCTCCACTCTTCAAGGATTTCCCCTGCATCCAGCAATACCTCCATGCCCTCAGCTAAGAACATAGAGATCACTTGAGTGTCTTGCTCTACCGCTTCATCTTCTGATGCATCTTCAGCAAAAAGTCGCCTTTGAATCTGATCAACATCCTGTAAAAACTGGTCCAACCCATCAAGCTCCATAAGTGGGTTTGCCTTCATTGACGCTAAGGCAGTTTCACCCAGCTCACCCGCTCTCTGAAGGATAAGGGCCACTTCATGATCTGCTTTTACTAAGTTGGCGCGTAAATCCTTAATCAACTGCTCTAGCGGCGATACCAGTTGAGCAATACAAATAACACCCGCCATATGTGCACTACCCTTCAGGGTGTGAAGTGCACGCTGTAGTGCCTCATCTATAGCAATCGGTTGCTGAGCCTCATGGTACTGAGCAACAAACTGTTTGACCGTTGCAAAGTGGGAGACAGCTTCATCATGGAAAATATCAAGCAAGACAGGGTCAAACTCTGGTGCTGCCTCACTGGGTAATGATACTTCCACTTCTTCTGCAACTTCATCGGTTGCAGGAATGTCTTCCTCAGTCAAGCCCATCTGCAGCAGTTCAAGCTCTTCTGCGACACTACCTTCCTCTTGTTCTGGTAGAGGAATCTCTTCAATTTCCTCAACAGATTCAGCTTTGATTTCCTCTTCATCTTCATCAGCAGGCAGCTCTTGTTCATCCATGATGAACGACTCAACTGCAGACTCCCAAATTATCTCATCTTCAGCTAATTCTTCTGCTTCAAGAGCCGCCTGCTCTTCAGCAAAATCATCTTCTGAAATAACAGGCTCTGCCATTAACTCTTCGGGGAAAGTCTCAGCCTCTACAGGTTTTTCAAAAGGTAGACCTTTCGCATAGGCCTCTGCTTCAGCTACAAATGCGTCAACATCTGGTGTTTGTTTCTGCTGTTGGTTTTCAAAGTCTTTAACCAGTCCTGGCAATCTTTCAGTAACGCGCCTCACCAGATCAAAATGATCATCACTAATGCTGATGGTATTATCGATTATTCGATTCAGCATGTTTTCGATAGCCCAGGCGAGCTCACCCACCACAGTTGCACCTACCAGGCGACCACTACCCTTGAGAGTATGGAATGCTCGTCGTACTTCACCACGCGCATCGGCATCATCAAGATTACTCTGCCATTTCGGGAGATATTCATTAATGGTTTCTAAAACCTCACCCGCTTCTTCAATAAAGATCTCAATGACCTCATCATCGATTAGGCTTTCTTCTTCCTCATCGACAGGTGCAGGCTCAGCTGTAACAGTGACAGGCTCTGGTTCAGCTGCAGGTGCTTCAAAAACGTCTTCAGCTGACTCAGCTGGAGCAACCTCCTCTAGCGCTATATCCTCTATCTCTTCTTGAGTTTCTATAGCCTCTTCAGGGTACAATGCTTCAGCTTCTTCAAGCTCCTCAGGCTCTTTGAGTACAGGGCCTTCATCTTCCTCGCCAGAGGTATCTGCAGCTTCTATCGCTTGACGCGCTTCAGCCTCAGCTAGCACTTCAGCCTCTGGCCTTACCGGGGGCTGACGTAAGTCATCGCTACTGAAACCAAGATGTACGAGGCTTTCTTCTGCAACATCAAGAATTAATTCATTTTGACTGGTATTACCCTCAGCAAGCCGTTCTAAATAATATTCAACACTGGTTATTGCATCAGCTAGCGTATCCAGTGCTTGCCACTGAGGTACTTGTTGTTTATCCAGCAGCTGTTCTTTCACATAACGCCGACAAGCTGCAATCAATGTTGCCGCCCTCTCAAGCGGAATCATGATTAAGCCGCCACGAACAGCGTCTAGAACTTCTGGGACATTAACTAAATTTTGGTGATTCCACTGAGAAGCAATAAATTCAATAATGGCATCTTTGGCTTGCTCAAGCCCGTTCCTTGCCTCACGAATGACTGCTTCATGAGCCTCACTCATCTCTGAGACAGGCACAACACTTTCTGTTACTCGCGGCTTACCTGTGGAGCTATCAACAATACCGGTCAGTGTTGCTTCTACATAGAGCAGGGAGCCAGCAATATCCATCAGCGCAGCATCATCCATCTCTCTGTTACCAGCAACCATCTGTTGCATGATATCAAGCTGCTCCATGAGCACTTTGCGGGGAATACCGAGACCTAGTACAGCAATAGTATCAGCGATGCGTTTTAAGACAGGTACCTGCTCTTTAAAGTTGGTAATATCATGACGATCACTGCGAACAAAAAGGTCCAATGCCTCTTTGATACTGGTTAGCTCATCGGTTAGTACAGTAACAACAGAAGCCATTGCTTCTTTATCAGGGCCTGAAAATAGATCTCTTTCCTGATTTAGCGTGTCTTCATCAGGTAGCGCTTCAACGAGATTAAAGGCTTCCTTAAGGGCTCTGATACGAGGTGTTTCATTATCAGCTTTAGCAACGTAATACAGTAGATTTTTAAGAAGCTCATCAGGGGCTGTCTGGTTTAACGACTCAGGTCCCTCTTCTGTAACCCGTTTTAGCTCAATATCAATTTGTCTGAGTAACGCCCTTATGGTTGAGCTGTTATGGATTGATCCATTATTAAGTCCATCAATTACCCCAGATGCAATCCACCAAAGTTGTCCCAGTGGGGTTTTCATGAATAACTGCTCAAGCCGATTGAAAACCTTTGCCATATAACCTAGGTTTTCGGCCATGTGCTGGTCTCGTAAAATACCCACCATGGCAAACTGATACATCTGCCGAAGCTTGCGCACCAGTGTATTGAAACTTTCCCCCTGTAACTTGGCTAAAGCAGCGTCGCTCAGTTTAGGATTTTTTTGGCTTAAATCAGGCGAAAACAGTGATGTTTCAGAAAGTAGGCTTTCACCACGAGCAGCTCGAATATCATTTAGAATAGGTAGCAGAATAACAGGCAAATCTCGGCGTCCACTTTGGACCCGGTCCAGATACATTGGCAACTGTAACATCGCCTGCATCAATACTTCGTGCGCTTCCCCCTTATTAGTCACCGCTTCATCTAACAATCCTTTAGCGAGTGCTTCCATTTCTTCAGCAAGCAAAGCAGCACCATAAAACTCCACCATTTGCAACGTTCCATGCACCTGGTGTATGTAATTCAAACAAAAGCGAAGCTTGGTAGAATCCTGGGGGTTTTCCGCATAAGCCTCTAACGCTTGGCGTGCCTGTTTAAGCGTTTCTTCTATCTCACCTTTAACCCAGTCCAGGGCTACATAGTCGTGGCGATCACCCATAACTACTCCACTTGTCATCAATTCGCCGCCTTATGCTTGATAAAAGCTAAAGCACGATCAGTGTATGCGCGCCGCAGATCTGAGTGCTTCCAATCTACAATTTCCCCTAGCCCTAGTACCAATAACCCCCCTGGTACTAACCGCTCAACTAGGCAATTCACGATCATTTTGCGCCGCCAACGCCGGAAATAAATCAGTAGGTTTTGGCAGAAAATAATATCCATACCGTACATTGGGGCCTTATTAAGCTCCAAAACATTAACTCGGGCAAAACATACCCGCTCTTTAAGTCCTGGATTTACCTCAAATTTTTGCTGCCCAATACTTCTAAAGTATCGATCACGAATGTCTGAATCTATATTTTCTAGTTTACGCTGACTATAGATTCCCTGCCTGGCTTTAGCCAAAGCAGGTACACTAATATCCGTTCCAGTTACACCAAAATATTGAGATTTGCCTTGTTCGCCGAGAACTGCATTTGCGAGCATTGCTAGAGAATATGGCTCTTCACCGGTTGCGCAGCCAACACTCCAAATTTCAATAGGTTTGTTGAACTCGCTTACACGCTGGCTTAAGTACTCTTCAACAACTTCAAAGGAAGGACGGTGCCGAAAGAAGCTGGTTTCCTGAACAGTTAAGCGATCTACAAGGGTTGTCCACTCTTGTGCCGCTGCTGGGCCATTCATAATCTCTTCAAAATAGGTCTGGTAATCTGAATAGCCGAGCTCACGCATGCGTATGCCAACACTGGTTTGTAAAAACGACTTTCTTTGCTCAGATATACGCATGCCAGTCCTATCTTCAAGAAGAGACTGCCACTGCTCAAACTGTTGCTGGTCCATGTCAGGCAGTGACTGCATTGACCAATCTTTAGTTATCATGCTCACTTACTTCAGGCGACCCACCTTTGAATTAAACTAAACAGTGTTATAAACCAAAGGGACTATTAACCCTCTGGCAGCTTAAAGCCTGCTACCGATTTACGCATTTCAGTAGCCAGTTCAGCAAGGTGTCCGATAGAGTTAGCAGTCGCATTGGTACCCGCAGAGGTTTGAGCTGTAATCTCTTGAATAACGTTCATCGTATTAGAGATATGACCTGCAGATGAGGCCTGTTGACGTGCTGCGTTAGAAATGTTTTGAATCAAGTCAGCAAGGTTTTTCGATACTTTCTCGATCTCTTCTAGTGCCACACCCGCGTCTTGTGCGAGGCGAGCACCTTTAACCACTTCTGAAGTCGTTTGCTCCATCGAGATTACCGCTTCGTTGGTATCTGTCTGAATGGTTTTAACCAACGCTTCGATCTGTTTGGTTGCCGCAGATGCACGTTCCGCCAAGCGCTGTACCTCGTCGGCAACCACCGCGAAACCACGTCCTGCGTCCCCTGCCATCGATGCCTGAATCGCCGCATTCAATGCCAGAATGTTCGTTTGGTCAGCGATGTCATTGATCAACGATACGATATCACCGATTTCCTGAGATGACTCACCCAGACGCTTGATACGCTTAGAAGTATCTTGAATCTGTTCACGAATGGTATCCATGCCGGCAATGGTATTCTGTACAACCTCATTACCTTTGTTCGCGATCGCCACCGACCGCTCCGCTACCGCAGCAGACTCAGAAGCGTTAGCCGATACCTGGTCAATCGACACAGCCATCTCATTAACCGCTGCAGAAGCACCTGCAATCTCTTGAGCCTGGTGCTCTGCGGCTTCAGCAAGATGCATCGCTGTTGCTTGGGTTTCTTGTGCAGCTGAAGCCACTTGTACTGCTGTGTTATTGATGGTTGCAACCAGCTGCCTTAGCTGGTCAATAGAGAAGTTGATAGAGTCTGCAATCGCACCAGTGAAGTCTTCCGTTACCGTAGCCGATACAGTTAAGTCACCATCGGCCAGGTCAGCTAGCTCATCCAGCAGTCGCAGGATAGCCGCCTGGTTTTGTTCATTATGCTCTGCTTGCTCCTGTAAACGCTGGCGAGTATCACGAACCATAACCAAACCAATCAAGACAATTGATAGTACGGCCAACAAGCCAAATAGTGCACCCGTTTGGGTACTGATAACCCGCTCACCTTCCAAGCCTTCAAACAGGTTTACTAACTTAGATGCTTCTTGGAGTAGCTGCTGAGAATCAGCAAAAATCTGGTCAGATGCTTCACGGACCTGAAATAACTCTGGGGATGTTTCAAGGATTTCATCCACACTACCATCAACAAACTCAAACAAATCAGAAATTTCATTCAGTCGGTCAATAGCTTCACTATCAGTCACTCGGGTAATACCTAACTCACTGTCGCCATTTATCATCCCGCGTAATACACGACCAAATAAGCTAGCATCACGACCGAAGCTGTCCGCAGCCATAACTGAGTCTTCGGTACCTTCTAAAACTTTGTTTACACTACCTAGGATACGTTCTGCTAACCAGGATTGCTTTTGTGCCAGTGCAACCTGACCAGCCGGGGCATTGGTTTCCAGCAGAATTTCTACTACCTCATCATATTCAATTTGCAGCTGTGGGACTGTTTCAGATAAGGTGCCTGCTACATCATGAAGAGAGAGTACAGTATCTTCTGTATTCATGATGTCATTCGCGTTTTTACTCACCCGCTGCCATATTCCTGCAAGGGAGCTCATCTGCTGATTGAGTGTATCTGAATTTTGCTGCTCTACCGCAGGAAGGTCATCAGATCCCTTCTGCAAGGTAGTAAAGCTTACATTGAAGGCATCATGGGCAGTACGTAGCAGTTTAAACGCATCACTCTTACCCGCTGCAGCCTCTGTAGAGTTTTTTGCTATCTGCTGAGAAAGTACCCGCAACTCCCCTGAGTGACCTATATATTCCTTGTCTTCAGAGGCTTTATTATTTACGTAAAGGAAGTTTGCGATCATCGCAACTAATGAGACAATTAACAGCACAAACAATGCAGCGATTATTTGGCTGGTTTGGTTCTTCGCAGATATACCCTTCATATGTATTTGGCCCCCACATGGCCTACAGCTTCTTGTTATGGCACAGTGTTAAACAAAATAATGGTGGTTACGCCACCTGCTGCTTCCTACTACTTCAATTCCTATACAGCAACTTTTGAAAAGCTTGGGTGCTCTGCCAGAGCATACAGGCTAAAAATCAGCCAGCGACCATCTTCTCTTTCATAAGAGCCCGTCAGAAATGACTGAAATGGCTCTGGTGTGCTGCGTGGTATTTGGTCTGAGTAGCCATCAACAGGGAAATGCTGCATCCCCATAACCTCATCAACCACTAATCCGCTAAACAGTTCACCATGTTCAACAACCAGTATACGCCGGCTTTTTCGTGCTGAAGCCAGCTGGTGTCCAAGAAAAGTTGGTAAATCCATTATGGGTAACAGTCGTCCACGAACATTCGCGATTCCCTTTACCCAACTTTGTACTCCTGGCAATTGAGTATAGTTAGGAACTGGTAAGATTTCTGCCACTTCACCCATTGGGGCCACAAAGTTCAAGTTAGCAAGACGGAAACCTATTCCACTCCACTGGGCTTTAACTTCGGTTTGGGCTGGAAGACCTGCCGCATGTTGACGGCAACGCCTAGCAATTGATTGAAGAAGCTCAAAAGGATGTTGCACTTCTGACATGATTTAAACCACTCTAACAACCAGCCTCAAAGTACATTATTGAGTGTTTTCACTAAAACAGATTCCTCGACAGGTTTCGTAAGATAATCTTTTGCCCCCTGACGTTTACCCCATACGCGATCTGTCTCCTGATCTTTTGTCGTAACAATAATCACAGGTATATGACTAGTGTCGGGATCTTTCGTCAACTGTCGTGTAGCCTGAAAACCATTTAATCCAGGCATTACGATATCCATTAATACGGCATCTGGCTTCTGATCTCGCGCAAGAGCAACACCATCAGCTCCGTTATCAGCCTCCAGGACTTCGTGGCCGTGCTTTTCTAACATTTCTTTAAGCTTGTACCGTTCAGTAGGAGAGTCTTCAACAATTAGTACTCGAGCCATAAATCCCCCAGCTACAAACATTACCAAAACCACTCCCAAATAAAGGAATGGCTCTTAAAAATTACTTACGCCAAATTACGCATTGGCAGAGGCGCTAGAACTCGTGTTGACATGCGCCCGAATCGCCCCAAGCAGCTCTTCTTTACTAAAAGGCTTAGTGAGGTATTGGTCAGAACCCACAATGCGACCTTTTGCTTTATCAAACAAACCATCTTTGCTTGACAGCATAATCACAGGTGTCGATTTAAATGCACTGTTATTTTTGATCAGTGCACAGGTTTGATAACCATCAAGGCGTGGCATCATGATATCAACAAAGATGATGTTTGGCTGCGTATCTGCAATTTTAGCCAGGGCATCAAAACCGTCAGTCGCAGTGACGACTGTACACCCAACTTTTTTAAGCAGAGTTTCCGCTGTGCGACGAATAGTCTTACTATCGTCGATCACCATCACCTTCAAACTCTTAAAATCATCTTCCATATCTTAAGCCTTCAGCCCAAAGGAAATTACTTTTGTCTCATTCGCAGTGGTTTGACCACTAAAAGTTAGACAGAATTCCGTGCCGTCAAATGTTTTAACACACAATCCTAGTGCAATCTATAAGAAACGTTACGTGTTCAACATTCCTTTATTGTAGCCTCTTGACAAGTATATGAGGGAGCTTCTATTCCTTGAAGCATATTAAGCATATAGCTAGCAACTGTTTACCTTACAAATAGTTTAGCTATCAAATGGCAATAAGGGTAAACTTCATCACCTTAAACATATCTTTAAACTGAAGGCAACACTAGGGTGTGTATATGACAGTACGGCTCGGAATAGTGATGGACCCTATTAAAACTATCAATTATAAAAAAGATAGTTCGCTTGCAATGTTAATTGCCGCACAAAAACGCGGCTGGTCCCTATTCTACATGGAGCCTGAAGATATATTCCAAAGCCAAGGACAAAGTATGGGTATTGCCAGCCCATTAACCGTATTTGAGGATGCTAATCATTGGTTTTCTCTTGAAGAACCTCAGCGCATTGCTTTATCGAGCCTTGATGTAATTCTAATGCGTAAAGACCCCCCTTTTGATAATGAGTATATTTATGCCACTTATTTACTAGAGCAAGCTCAAAACCAAGGCACTCTGGTTGTTAACAACCCGCAAAGTCTCAGGGACTGTAATGAAAAATTCTTTGCCACTCAGTTCCCCCAATGTGCACCACCAACCTGTATTTCAAGGCGAGTTGATTTACTTAAAGAATTTGCTGCCAGTTATGGTGATGTTATTTACAAACCTTTAGATGGCATGGGTGGAAGCTCCATTTTTCGGGTACAGCCTAACGACCCCAACTTAAGTGTCATCATTGAAACACTGACGCTGCATGGTCAGCGACAGATCATGGCACAACAATATATTCCTGAAATAAAAGAAGGCGATAAACGGATTCTACTCATAGACGGTAAGCCTGTTCCTTATGCGCTTGCACGTGTGCCCGCCAAAGGTGAGCTACGAGGTAATCTAGCAGCAGGCGGCTCTGGGGTTGGTCAACCGCTATCAGAACGAGACCTATGGATTGCAGAGCAAGTTGGCCCCGTACTACAAGAAAAAGGCCTGATATTTGTAGGTATTGACGTCATTGGCGATTTTTTGACAGAAATAAATGTCACAAGCCCTACCTGTATTCGAGAACTTGACGCTATATTTCAATTAGATATCGCTAACGAACTGATGAATTGCATAGAAAAAAAGCTCCAAGCGCGGAGTACTTCATAGACTTTTTCATACAGGGTTGGCAAACTTGCTCCCTTTGTATCTGCCTCCTGCAGGTTAATATGGGGCAAGGCGCTTCAAACCAAATGGAAGTAAACTAAGCTGGATGAATAACGGTATGGTTCAAGCGAAAACTCTAGTATCTGCCAATGATCGCCTGCTATTTAACCTTTTTATTGCACTCGCAATTCATGCTGCAATAATTTTGCTAGTAAGCTTTGACTTACCTGAAATAAAGCCTGCGCCTGTTCAGACTCTAGAAATTACTTTAGCCAATTATAAAAGTGATAAAAAAGTCAAAGATGCTGACTTTTTGGCCCAGGCAAACCAAGAAGGTAGTGGCACCCAAAAAGACAAGGCTCTTCCTACCACGAATCGAAAAGCACAATTTCGTGATAATCAGGTGAGGAAAGTCACCCCCCAGCCTCAACCTCAAGCAGCACCAACCCAAGCGCAGCAAAAGTCCAATATTGTCACTACGACTCAAAGTAGTTCACAAAAGGTACACAAACAACAGGAAGAAAAAAAGAAGCTCAAGAGAAGCAGTCAAGAAAAAACTCGACAGAGAATCGACTTAAGCTCAGAAATTGCCTCTCTTGAAGCACAGCTTGATCAGCAAGTTCAAACCTATGCTAAACGCCCAAGAGTCCTCCGCTTAACAGCTGCATCAACCATGCAGAGTCAAGGAGCTTACTATAAAGAAGCATGGCGGCGTAAAGTGGAGCGCGTTGGTAATATAAATTATCCCCAGGAAGCCAGAGAGCGCAAGCTGTATGGCAGCCTTCGTTTACTGGTAGCAATTAACTCGGATGGTAGTATCAAAAATATTCAGGTCTTGCAGTCATCTGGCCATAAAGTCCTTGACTCCGCAGCTATCAAAATTGTTAAAGCAGCCGCTCCTTATCCTCCATTCACAGGTGATCTTAATGATATTGATCTTTTAGAGATCATCCGCACCTGGCGCTTTGAAAAAGGTAATTACCTTTCAAGTTTTTAGTTTTTCTTTCGTTGGGGCTTGTATTAAAACCACTAAGCCCCAATACTTTTAATATGAACACTACATCTACCCAAAGCTTCAAGGATCACTTTTTAATTGCCATGCCGCATTTAAAAGATCCTAACTTTGCTGACTCTGTTACTTATATTTGTGAACATAACGACCAAGGTGCAATGGGGATCGTTATTAATCGTCCAACAGGCTTAACGTTGGATGAAATTTTTCGCCAAGTGGGTATTACCCCTTCCCATGGCAATGCTCACATCAGTGATATCATTTGTGCAGGAGGTCCCGTTGAGCTTGAGCGGGGCTTCGTACTTCACTCTCCCAGCGAAAGTCATTGGGAGGCTACATTGCAAGTAGCTCCTGGTGTACAACTCACCACATCTAAAGATATATTATTAGCCATTGCTCAGAATGAAGGGCCAGAAAATGCGCTTATCGCCTTGGGCTATTCAGGCTGGGATAAAGGCCAGCTGGAACAGGAAATACTCGACAACTCATGGCTTGTTTGTAAAGCTGACCCAAATATTCTCTTCAACACACCTATTGGTGATCGATTGAATGCAGCCGTTGCAGCATTAGGCATTAATCGTAGTATGCTCTCACCCGTTGCCGGCCACGCCTGATCCATTTAGAACACTCCAGACTTTGAAATGACAATACCCACTAACATTAAGTGTCTTTTAGCATTCGACTTTGGAACACAATCAATAGGTGTGGCAACAGGTCAACGCATTGTTGGTACTGCATCAGTTTTGCCCCCTATCAAAGCTCGTGATGGTATTCCAAATTGGGATGTAATTGCCGAAATCATCAAAGAGTGGCAGCCTGATGCATTTGTAGTAGGTATACCCTGCAATATGGATGGCACTGAAAGTGAAATGAGTCGTAGGGCAAGAAAGTTTGGCAACCGGCTCCATGGACGTTTCAATAAACCATGGTTTCCTATGGATGAGCGCCTTAGCAGCTTTGAGGCCAAACAGTATGCTGCTGAGCTTGGTCATAAAGGTGACTATGCCTCAACCCCAATTGACAGCCTTGCTGCACAACTTATTCTTGAAACTTGGCTGGCTATGCATCCTATCTAAACCAGCACTCATTAATAAGTACCTCAAAAGGCTTTAAAACAAGCGTTGCCTATCAGACTCCTCCTCCTGAATACTAAGACCTCCCGCAACTGAGTTCAGATGCTCAGAATCAGTTTCTGAGCCCAGCTTAATCATTAAGCGTAAGTCATTAGGTGAGTCTGCATGGGCAAGAGCATCCTCATAAGTTATTTCACCGTGCACATACAAGCTATAAAGTGCTTGGTCAAAAGTCTGCATACCTAGCTCAGTAGACTTAGTCATTAGCGGTTTTAACTCATGCACAGCCCCTTTTCGAATGATATCAGATGCTAATGGGGTATTGAGTAAAACCTCTACAACAGCACGCCGTCCTTTTCCATCTGGTGTAGGTATCAATTGCTGGGCAACAATTGCACGTATATTTAGTGATAAATCCATCCAGATTTGCCCATGCCGATCCGCAGGAAAAAAGTGGATAATCCGGTCAAGTGCTTGGTTAGCATTATTTGCGTGTAACGTAGCAAGACACAAGTGCCCTGTTTCGGCAAATGCTACGGCATACTCCATAGTTTCTCTTGTGCGCACCTCTCCAATCATGATGACATCAGGCGCCTGACGTAAGGTATTTTTCAGTGCTACTTCAAAGCTATCAGTATCAAGCCCAACTTCCCGCTGGGAAATAATACAGCCTCGATGTTGATGAATGTACTCAATGGGATCTTCAATGCTGATAATATGCCCAGAGCTATTGGCATTTCTATGACCAATCATAGAAGCAAGTGAGGTTGACTTACCTGTGCCTGTGGCACCCACAAATATAATCAAGCCACGCTTGGCCATCGCTAAGTCTTTAATGACATCAGGAAGACCTAAGTCATCAATCTTTGGAATATTTGTTTCAATACGCCGCAAAACCATGCCGACAAGGTTACGCTGATAAAAGGCGCTTGCCCGAAAGCGACCAATACCCCGCGCACTTATCGCAAAATTACATTCATGGTTTTCTAAAAATTCCTGCTGCTGCTTTTCATTCATTACCCCTAAAACAGTCTCCCTGGTTTTTTCAGGAGAAAGTGCTGTTTTGGTAACGGGTACAATACGACCATGGACCTTGATGCTAGGAGGAACGCCAGCAGTAATAAATAAGTCAGAAGCCGCTTTTTCCACCATTACTCGTAATAACTTCTCAATTTCCATAAAACCAACTCCAATGAAAATGCTTTAAGCTCGATAATGAAAGCCCCTTTAAAAGTTCTCCGGTATCTTGGCTTTTTCTTTGGCTGATTCTCTGGAAATCAGACCCCGCTGCAGCAATTCTTTAAGATACTGATCCAGTGTTTGCATGCCCACGCTAGCACCCGTTTGAATTGCTGAATACATCTGAGCTATCTTATCCTCACGAATCAGGTTTCGAATCGCTGGCGTACCAATCATGATCTCATGAGCTGCCACTCGTCCTCCTCCTATTCGTTTAAGCAATGTCTGAGAGATTACAGCCTGTAGCGACTCGGACAGCATTGATCGAACCATGTCTTTCTCTTGAGCAGGGAACACGTCAACCACCCGGTCAATTGTTTTAGCCGCTGAGGTGGTGTGCAAAGTCCCAAATACTAAGTGCCCGGTTTCTGCCGCTGTCAGCGCTAAACGAATTGTCTCCAAGTCCCGCATCTCCCCCACCAGAATAATGTCGGGGTCTTCCCGCAAAGCCGAACGTAGAGCTTCTGAGAACCCTAGCGTATCCCGGTGTACTTCCCGTTGGTTTACCAAGCACTTTTTTGACTCATGAACAAACTCAATGGGGTCCTCAATGGTCAAAATATGTTCGTAACGATGCTCATTAATGTAGTCCAGCATTGCCGCAAGTGTTGTACTTTTACCAGAACCTGTGGGTCCCGTTACCAGTACAATCCCCCTGGGAAAGGCACAAATATTTTTAAATGTTTGCCCCATGCCCAGCTCCTCCATGGTCAGGACCTTAGAAGGGATAGTCCGAAATACCGCTCCAGCCCCACGGTTCTGGTTAAATGCATTAACCCTGAAACGAGCCACACCTGGTACTTCAAATGAAAAGTCTGTTTCCATAAACTCTTCATAATCGCGCCGTTGCTTATCGTTCATAATATCGTAAATCAGTCCATGAACTGTTTTATGCTCCATGGGTGGAAGATTGATGCGGCGAACATCGCCATCAATCCTGATCATAGGAGGTAATCCTGCAGAAATATGAAGGTCTGATGCACCCTGTTTTGCACTAAATGCCAACAACTCAGTGATATCCATTTGAGTTCCCCAAACATTTATAACTTCTTTTTTTACAGCTTAGCTCTGTCTTTCCAAAAGCCCTAATTTACCTGGATTGCTTATTCACTAGCTTAAGACTGGCCTCGCCATAACATGCTTTTTTTCAAGATTTAACGATGGGCTTTCTTTTGAGGTGAAAGCCTTTGTGAACATTTTGATTTAAGATTACATGGTTTATTATCCTCTTACCAAGCAGTCTAAATCGTGGTTTACCATGTCAAACATAGCTAATAATCTACATACCATACGCCAACGAATAAGTACTGCTCAGCAGGTGGCAGGGCGAGAAGAAAACACTGTACAGCTATTAGCCGTAAGTAAGAACCAGCCTATTGAGTCACTGGAAGAGGCCTATGCCGCAGGCCAGACGTTATTTGGTGAAAACTATTTACAAGAAGCTTTACTTAAAATGAGTAAGCTTTCTCACCTCAATATTAGTTGGCATTTCATTGGACCCATTCAGTCAAATAAAACCACAACAATCGCTCAACATTTTTCTTGGGTACATAGTGTAGATCGTTTAAAAATAGCACAACGTTTAAATAATGCCCGCTCAGGTATGGACCCACTAGATGTATGTATTCAAGTAAATGTTAGTGAAGAACCATCTAAGTCAGGTGTTTTACTCGACCAGCTGGAGCCTTTAGCGGCTGAAATACTACAACTGTCTAATTTGACTTTACGTGGATTAATGGCAATACCTTTAGCTACTTCTGAAATCACTGTTCAACAGCAACAGTTTCATCAGCTAGCTCAGGCCTTAAAGCATCTTCAGCATACATTCCCTGATGCGAAACTAGATACACTCTCTATGGGAATGAGTAGTGATATGGAAGTAGCCATCAAAGAAGGCGCTACGATTGTGCGAATTGGTACAGCCCTATTTGGTGCCAGAAAATAAATAGCCAAACTGCATACAGTGACCATAAAGGAGTTCGCATGCACAAACCAACGCTTGCTTTTCTTGGTGCAGGTAACATGGCCAAAAGCATCATCAACGGATTATTAACAAATGGTTATTCACCCAATTTAATCAGGGCAACAGATACCAGAGCAGAGGCCTTAATATCGCTTGAATCTCAATTAAATATAAACACCAGTAACGATAACCGTGAGGCAATGAAGCATGCTGATATTGTAATACTCGCTGTGAAGCCTCAAGTGATGTCTGATGTGCTTAACGAGTTAAGTACTCAGCCCGGCTTAGATAACAAGCTGTTATTATCCATTGCGGCAGGCATTACTACAGCATTCATTCAACAACATTTCAGCATTGAACTCGCTATAACCAGGGCAATGCCTAATACACCTGCAATGGTTGGTTGCGGAGCAACAGGGCTATTCGCCAACGACCTTGTCTCTGATCAGCAAAAAGCTTACTGCGAATCAATATTCAATGCCGTAGGCACAACTTGCTGGGTAGATGAAGAAAGCACGCTGGATGCAATTACTGCGATATCTGGCAGCGGACCTGCTTACTTCTTTCTCTTTATGGAAGCCCTTATTGATGCAGCAATACAACGAGGACTTCCTCCGGATATGGCCAAACAGCTGGTCATGCAAACCGCTGCAGGTGCCGCACTTATGGCAAATACCAGTGATCAAGCAATAGCAACTTTACGAAAAAACGTGACATCACCTGGGGGCACCACAGCACAAGCATTGAATGTGTTTGAAGAGAATAACCTTCGACTGCTGGTAGATCAGGCAACTGCTGCTGCCCAACAGCGAGCACAAGAACTTAGTAACCCTGAGTAACACTACTATTGAAAATACAGGCTAACATCCTTATTTGATTAACCATTAAAGGTCAGTGGTAGACAGAAAATCGTGCACTAACATGGTACAAAGCTGGCCTAAATAGAATATGCGCTCCTGAAAACAGCAAGGATTAATAGATCTATGCACTCGCCTATCTTCAGTACACTTAACTATATACTGCAGACCGTGGTAGGACTTTATATACTAGCCGTTCTACTTCGCCTATTATTGCAGCTTGTTCGCGCCGACTTTTACAACCCTATTTCACAGTTTATTGTTAAAGCAACTAACCCACTATTAGTACCTTTACGCCGAGTTGTTCCCAGTGTTGGTGGCGTTGACACTGCCAGCTTAACACTGGCTTTTATTATTCAAATACTCCTGTTGTATATCATTGCGGCTTTTGATGGAATTTCCCCGGCAGACTTAAGTGTTTTTGCAGTAGTCTTTACTGCCTTACTTTGTTTAATTGCCGCTATTCTAAAGTTTTATTTTTTTGCACTTATCATTATTGCAATAGCCAGTTGGATTGCGCCAGGCAACTATAACCCTGCAATGATCATCCTTCGCCAAATAACTGACCCAGTCACAAACATAGTTAGAAGAGTTATTCCTCCTATAGGTGGATTAGACCTTTCAGTGATGGTGGTTATTCTTGCCATTTTCTTTATTGAGCAAGGGCTGTTAGTCAGCCTAGCAAGCATTAACAGCGAAGTGCTCTCATTAAGTATTCGCAGTGTAGTCATGCCACTTCGCTAATTAGCAATACTCAAGATCACTCCCTATAAGCGCTTTTAAAAGCGCTTTTTTATTAACTTGAGGAATATTGTTGCCTACAATAAAACCAATTAACTTGTAAGACAGTTACACTATTTTTTTAGTTATTCAAAAACACACATCAAATATTGTCTTTCAGTTTTGATTGAACACTTTTATTAGAAAAAACAACAACTGACTTAAAAAATAAGATTAGACGTCAATTATTTGACAATTTTGCGCAGCTCGTCACATTACCCCACTACTCACATTGACCAATTCGCTTCCCGTTCGTTTAATTGATATGACATGCCTGAAAATGGCGGGAATCTCTTTGCTTGGATGTAAGGCAGCGGCAACAGGATAAGAAAGGTAGTCATCGATGAGTCGTGGCCAGCTAGTATGCCAAATAGAAAACTATATTCAATGGAAGCTTGACCTCAAAAATCAGCTAGCCCGTTACCATGCTTGGTTAAAAAACAACAAGCTTGATAACCAAGAATTAGAACAACGCATTTCGAGGACTACACGTCTTCTGAATGAAGATCGTATAGGGCTAGTCTTCACAGGGGAAAATTCCAGAGGCAAAACAGAGCTTGTTAATGCTTTATTTTTTGCCACATATGGGCAACGGTTACTGCCCAGTGAGATAGGTCGCACAACAATGTGCCCCACTGAACTGACATTTGACCCTGAGCTAGAACCTGCAATTCGCTTGCTACCTATCGAAACCCGTAAAAGTGACCAGCCCATAGAGTACTACCAGGCTGTTCTTAGTCGCTGGACAACAATTCCACTCCGCTCAAATAATGCTGAAGAACTAATAAAAGCCTTCAATGAGGTATCACGCACTAAGCAAGTCTCAGTAGAAGAGGCTATTGCTTTAGGTTTTTCTCCTGGAGCCTTAGAAACCAATGAAGCTAAGCCAGGAACAGTATTTATTCCTAGCTGGCGCTACGCCACTATTAACTTTGATCACCCCCTTCTACATCATGGTATTCGCATCTTTGATATGCCCAGCTTAGATGCTTACGGGAATGAGCCAGAAGTAGCTCTCAACATCCTCAATACTGCACAAGCAATTTGTTTTGTCGTCAGTGCTGATAATGGTGTTGGGTTAGGGGACTTAACATTATGGCGCCAGCATATACGTACGTTTCTTGATGAAACGAACAAGTCACTCATCCCTGTTTTAAATAAAATTGATCTGCTGTGGGATGAATTAGAAGGTGAGCGATTTACCAATTTAACAATCGATCACCGTTGTCGGACTATTGCTAAAAAACTATCACTGGATGCAACACAAATACTCCCAGTGTCGGCTAAGCACGCTATCTTGGGTAAAACCAAGAATAATGCACGCTTCTTAGAGCGAAGTAGGATTCAATCATTAGAAGAAGAGCTTTCCAATGCCATTAGCCAACATAAGGAAGGCTTACTCAATCAAAATGTATTGCGGGGTACTCTCGATCTGATGCATAACAGCCGCAATAGTATGGTTGAGCGTCACAATGCGCTTCGAGAGCAACAGCAAAAAATCAGTAACGAACATAATAACCAAGCTATTATTGACTCATTTAATCAGCAAACTCGACAAGAGCACGACCTCTTCCACAAGCGTTTACTGACATTACGTTCCAATCGGAGAATGCTGGCCAGACAATCTGAGCTATTACAGGCTGCCGCAGAAACAAAACAGTTTGAACAGTATCTGTACAAAATAAAACCAGACTTAATCAATAACTGGCAGCCTGGTGCTAACCTAGCGCAAGGCATTGCAGAATTCTTTAGAATGATTTACCTGGATTTAAGCTCTCTGCAAATGGAGGTTAGCATGGCCAATAAACTTGCTGCCTCTCTTTATAAAAAACATGGTAATCACAGCAGTAATACGGCCAGTGTAGCTGATAAGGAATGCTTCAAGCCGCCTCACTTTGACCTTAACCGCTTTATTCGTCAATTAAGAGCCCTTCAAAGTCGTGCGGAAGGCATTAACCTTCAGTTAAAAGATTATATTAGTAAAGACGGATTAACTGTTCAACGCTTCTTCAATGCATTACTACTGAATATAAAGAAAGTGCTCAACGCCCTTCAAAAAGAAATTCTCTATTGGGATGAAGACGTTTTGCTTCCTTTGACTCAACACACTTTGGAGCAAAAACAACTTATTGAGCAGCAAATGGTTCAGCTGAAAAACTTAATGATAGATACAGGCCAACGGTGGCGTGCAGAGAAACTAGGTCTTTTTATCAATGATCGTGAGAAGCAGCTAGCTGTTGCTGATACTTTTATGGGCAGTGACTTATCTCCTACCGGTAATACTGAATTTAACGGCAATATGCCATTTTAATACTCACTTCAGAAATACTTCAGTAGGCCATAGTTCGAATAGCCAAACTATATAGCTTATGGCCTCCACTTTTGGCACTTAACTAATCCAACACTTAGTTGATATAGTACTACATCACCTGTTGTACCACCGAGTTGCTATCACTATGGTATTGTTTCAGTTGATGTTATGCTGTGGTCTGCGAATATTATTCGCTAACTGAAAGTGTACCCTCCACAGAGGGTATAGCATGTGCTTATTACTCTCACTATTGGTTTTTGAAGTATATGCCAGAATCAATTCCTGCTGATTCCGTAGGCCTCGTTACGCCTGAAACGATCACTTTTGATAAGCCACTGACGCTTGTTTGTGGAAGAGTATTGAATGGCTATCAACTTAAAGTAGAAACCTATGGAACGCTCAATACCAAGAAAACCAATGCGGTACTGATCTGTCATGCATTGAGTGGACACCACCATGCTGCTGGCTACCACTCTATGTCAGACCGAAAACCTGGTTGGTGGGACAATTACATCGGCCCAGGCAAGCCTATTGATACAAATGAACTATTTGTCGTCTCTCTAAATAATATTGGCGGCTGCCATGGCTCCACAGGACCAACCACCATAAACCCAGAAACAGGGAAGCCTTTCGGGCCAGACTTTCCCGTTATTACTGTCACGGACTGGGTTAATACTCAAGCAATGCTAGCTGACTACTTTGCAATCGAGCAATGGGCTGCAGTTATTGGTGGCAGTTTAGGTGGAATGCAAGCCCTACAGTGGAGTATGGCTTATCCCAAACGCCTTCGCTACGCGCTGATTATTGCCTCAGCACCCAAGCTATCCGCCCAAAATATTGCCTTTAATGAAGTTGCGCGCCAAGCCATTATGAAAGATGAAGACTTTCATGGCGGACGCTATCTTGAAAACTCAACATACCCTAAGAGTGGCTTAATGTTAGCCCGAATGGTAGGTCATATCACTTATCTGTCAGATGCAGCGATGCGCAGTAAGTTTGGTCGCGACCTAAGAAGTGGACACCTCAACTTCAATTATGATGTAGATTTTCAAGTTGAAAGCTATTTACGTTATCAGGGCGAAGTTTTTTCAGAAGGCTTTGATGCCAATAGCTATTTATTAATGACAAAGGCCTTAGACTACTTTGATCCTGCCGCCGAGTTTAATGGTGACCTTACTGCAGCGCTTGCTGATACACAGTGTAAATTTTTACTGATTTCCTTTACCACAGATTGGCGATTTTCCCCTGAACGTTCCAAAGAAATTGTAGATGCCCTCCTCAATGCGAAGAAAGAGGTCAGTTATCTGGAGGTTGATGCTCCAGAAGGCCATGATGCCTTCCTACTACCAATAAACCGTTACAAACAAGCTTTTCACGCATACATGAACCGTATCATTAGGGAAGTAGCATAATATGCGTACCGACTTTGCCATTATTGAGCCTTGGATTACACCCAATAGTCGAGTACTGGACTTAGGCTGTGGTGATGGAACACTGCTTCATCATTTACAGACCCACAAAAATATCCAAGGATATGGTTTAGAAATAGATGAAATTTACATTAATGAGTGCCTAACCAGAGGGGTGAATGTCATACAGCAAGACCTTGACCAAGGCTTATCAAACTTTTCTGACAATAGCTTTGATACGGTTGTCATGACCCAAGCCCTTCAAGCGGTTCACTATCCACATCTTGTGCTCGATGAAATGATGCGCGTGGGTCATGAATGCATTGTCACATTCCCTAACTTTGGTCACTGGCGCTGTCGGCTTTACCTTGCACAGCGCGGTAGAATGCCTGTATCAAAGTTTATGCCTTATACCTGGTACGATACCCCAAACATTCACTTTTGTACTTTCAAAGACTTTGAAGAGTTATGCCAGACCAAACGCCTGCGAATTTTAAACCGGACTGTAGTCGACCAATCTCACCAAGGCCATTGGCTATTTAATGTTTTACCTAATGTATTTGGTGAAATCGCTATTTACCGATTAGCAAGAAGTTAACCGCCATTTTCACCTGAATAACAGAAGAGAAATCCAATGCTAGCTATACTTTCTTGTTAAATGGGCTTATCTACTTTTGAATACTCTTCACTATAGTGTTATTAATTGTGTTGTATGTATCTGGGGGGCAATATCAACACCAAAAAACCACTCATGGTTATACATAACGTAAAATCAATTTTTCATACACCAGCAATAATAATCACTC
Organism: Zooshikella ganghwensis; assembly: GCF_018263875.1. NCBI lineage: Bacteria > Pseudomonadati > Pseudomonadota > Gammaproteobacteria > Oceanospirillales > Zooshikellaceae > Zooshikella > Zooshikella ganghwensis. The sequence continues at coordinate 61,528 of NZ_JAEVHG010000014.1, read as the reverse complement.
TAATGAAAACAGTGTTTTGGAGAGGATAGCAACAGGTTTCAACGCATGTTAGCAAAATTATAAATTCACTAACTATCCCATGCCTTCTTAGCCATGACACTGCAAATACTCTTGTCTTAACACCCTGAGGTTAGCTATGTTCAAGCATCCTAACTTATTAAAAACGCATATAACTTCACAGGAATACTCCGTCAGCAGCAAATTTCTGCAAGTGTTTACTATTACTACTTTAATGCTTTTTGGCTCACTAAACACATACGCAGAAGAAAATAACAGCAAGACACAGGGAGACTATACTGTTCACTACAGTGCTTTCCCTAGTACGTTCCTTAAACCTGAAATTGCTAAGCGTTATAGTATCCCCCGAAGCGGAACAACCGGTGTTATTAATATATCTGTTCAACAGAAACAAAGTACTGGCTCTCAAGCTGTTTCCGCCAAAGTTGCAGGCTCTGCTGTTAATCTATTACAACAAAAAAACTCTTTAGCGTTTAGTGAAGTAAAAGAACAAAATGCTATTTATTACTTAGCCACATTCCCTTACAGCAATGAAGAAATTCTCCACTTTAATATATCTGTAACTACAAACGAGTCTACATCTCCCATCTCTGTTAAATTCACTAAGAAGTTTTACAAGGACTAATCTGAACTATGCCTGGAGATATCCAACAAGTTGTATTAGCCAGTAATAACAAAGGTAAGCTAAACGAACTACAACATTTACTTGGCAGCCTGAATATCAAGATGCTCCCTCAACAACAAATGGGTGTATCCGAAGTCGCTGAAACAGGCCTGACATTTGTTGAAAATGCCATTATCAAAGCCCGCCATGCTGCCAAAATAACAGGGTTACCAGCCATTGCTGATGACTCAGGTTTAGAAGTTGATGCTCTGGATGGAGCTCCAGGTATTTACTCAGCACGTTTCGCTGGTGAGCGAGCTTCAGATGCGGACAATATTGAAAAACTGCTCAGTGAATTAAATAGCGTCCCAACCCAGCAGCGCACCGCGCGTTTTCAGTGTCTTCTTGTTTACATAAAGCATGCAAAAGACCCAACCCCATTAATATGTCAGGGAACATGGGAAGGACTCATTTTAGAAGAACCCCGTGGTGAACATGGTTTTGGGTATGACCCTTTATTTTTTGTTCCCAGCGAGCACTGTTCGGCAGCAGAATTACCTGCAGGAACCAAGAATGAACTCAGCCACCGAGCCAAAGCAATGGCGAAGCTGTTACAAGCATTAAGAAAGCAGTGAACCCGCTATGCCATTACAGTTACCGCCTTTAAGCTTATATATACATATCCCTTGGTGCATAAAAAAATGTCCATACTGCGACTTTAACTCACATACAGCCCAAGATACGCTCCCTGAAAAGGAATATTGCAGTGCACTCCTTGATGACTTAATGGCTGACCTACATTTAGTTCAAGGGCGCCCGCTACAAAGCATTTTTATTGGAGGCGGAACACCAAGCCTGTTTTCAGCCAAAAGTTTTAACCACCTGTTAAAGGAAATACAACAAAAAATTCCTTTTGCTGATGATATTGAGATCACCCTTGAAGCCAATCCAGGTACTTTTGAACAAGCGAAGTTCAGTGGCTATTTTCAAACTGGAATTAACCGCTTATCAATTGGTGTACAGAGTTTCCAGCCCAAACAACTACAACAGTTAGGGAGAATCCATAACACTCAAGAAGCAAGCCGTGCCATTGACATGGCCAAAAAAGCCGGATTTACAAACTTCAATATAGACCTCATGTTTGGTCTACCTGAGCAGACGCTTGATGACGCACTGTTTGATTTAAACCAGGCTGTATCTTTATCACCCACACATATTTCCTGGTATCAACTGACAATAGAGCCCAATACCATTTTCTTTTCAAAGCCACCCAAGTTACCCGACGATGACAGCCTATTCACTATACAGCAAGCGGGTCAGAGACGGCTTCATGATGCAGGCTTTCAACAATATGAGATTTCTGCTTATGCTCAGGAAAACTGCAAATCTAAACATAATATGAATTACTGGGAGTTTGGCGACTATCTTGGCATTGGTGCAGGAGCACATAGCAAAATAACCTTTCCGGACCAAAATAAAATTCATCGTTTTTGGAAGACTAGGATACCTAAAGACTATCTGGACCTCAGTAAAAGCTACTTGGCAGGAAAACGAGAAATACATCCAGAAGAGCGGGCATTAGAGTTTTTAATGAACACCCTGCGTCTTAATAATGGAGTACCAAGTCACTATTTTTTAGATAGAACGGGCGAGTCATTGCAATCAATTTATAATCAATTAGACTCGGCACAAAAGCAAGCTTTGTTAATGCCATTTTCAAATCAACTACAGGCAACACCAAAAGGGCTGCTATACCTTAATACACTGCTCGAAAAATTTATGTAACTAGTATGAATGTGATCATTAGCACAGTAACTTCATTATCACAGTGGGCACGATCCTACCTTGATGAAATATCCTTAAGCATTATTGCTGTGCTATTGTTGATGTTCGGTAGCCAGTTTTCTCGCTATTTACGAAAGCGCTTATCGTCATTAAACAGTTTCTTAAGATCACTTCTGCTTATTATTTTGTGCTTGGTATGTAGCAGCCTAGCGATTATCGTTTTCCCCCCATACTTACATGCAGCAATATCATCATTTAACAACCAAACATTATTTCCTGTACTGCTCATTATTTTATGTTTACTTGGCGTGTTAGCCGATAAAAATAATTAATATAAACTTCTAACCTATAAAAAATCATGCACCACAGCAAGAAAAACCATTAGGTATAATTGGCTGATGACTTTCAGCAGCATAGTGATGTTGATTTGTAACCAATCGCACACTGCTTAAAATATCTAAAACAAATTGTTTTGGAGCGCCATCATCAATTATTTTTAAATATTTATTCTGCTCTTTTACTGTTGTAATAATTGTAACCCTGTACTTAACTTTTCCACGCTTAACTTCCATCATATAAGCAGAAATATCATCAAAAGAATAATACTCTGGCACACTAATAAGCTGTTCTGATGCCTTATACAAAAAAGCCAAGCGCCAAACTGTTTTTTGGTATAAATTATCAGGCTCTTTTACTTTTTTACTGTTCAAGTAAGCAATGTTAAAAATATCTACAGGCACTAGCTTTTTATTTCCCTGTTTTTCCTTTGCTGCTTTTATTAACTCAGAATGCTTACCAGCAACGGGTTCTGGCGTTTGTTTTACAGAGATGCCAATTCTAAAGTTATCATATAGCAAGGAGTAAGAGGGTAAACCACCATAAATATATTGATAATTAAAGTCTTGAGGAATACTGACTTCGAAAAGCTCATTTGATATTTTGACTAAACGCTTACGGCTTTCTCCCCGAGGCCAGTCTTTTTTGACTGCAACCCACTCACACCACTTCACACCTTCACAGGTTTCTTCAGGGGTAGGTAATTGTAGAACCTTGTCAGGCTCAACTGAAAATGCAGCAACCTTAGTTACAATTGCCATCAACAGGGGCAGTAAAAGTTTAAATTTTATACACTTCATATAGTAACTACTATCCGTAATGGTTTGAACTTCCTTATTGGCGAGATTGTATAGTAGCATTAATTCAATAAAACTGTTACATTATACACTGTTAGTTGTATATATCTATATACTAACAAACTCATAAGTAAGGCTTATTTATTAGATATTCACATATCTTATACACTAAATTCATATATTTGGTCACAAACTCTCATACTCTCGTCACAAGTCATTCTTTTGATTATAATTGAGCAGTAAGCGCCAAATACAAGTATGCAGGTATCTCACTTGGAGCAAAAATTCAGGCCAACCTGACATTTCTCTGTTTTTCTTAGTAAGTGCATGGCTGCCAAAGGTATATAAAACTTAAATGAGTATTCTTGTATACAGAGCCGGATATGCTGCTGTAACCTCAACTACCAGAACAGCTTTTTATACCACAAGCCTGAACATTTTCTTATACATTAGAGATATCAAACATATATTAAAAAACACACAGGCTGGGCCTAAACAACAGATCTTACTAAAAACTTCATCAGCCCTTCAAATCTAAACTTTCTCTGATAAGAACTCGCTGGAAAGTATTTGGGGATTCAGTAAGTGTGTAATTTCAAAGTATTAATAACACTAACAAAAAGGTTTATAAGGAATACCACAAATGTAGCCAGCGAATTTTTTTTGTGAACGGGAAAGTCAATATAGACACAGGACAGCTATTTATTAACCTGCCATACTTAGCCGTAAACTAGACGGGCTAAAGGGGTTGGTATTAGTTTGGTTAAATTCATTTGAGGAATAGAGTTAATGATACTTAACATAAAATCTCAACCGCTTTTTAATATTTAAAGTTACCCCTAAATTTATCGTTTTCTGTTTGCATAGATAAGGAAGTATTTTCGCAGCAGGTGTATCATGAAGGCTTTAGTTAAATCCAAACCTGAACCCGGCCTTTGGATGGAAGATGTGCCCGTACCAACAATCGATCCCCATGAAGTTCTTGTGGAGGTTGACGTAACAGCAATTTGTGGCACTGACTTACATATCTATAACTGGGACAAATGGGCACAAAAGACAATTCCCGTACCAATGCATATTGGACATGAGTTTGTTGGTCATGTCATTGAAGTGGGAAAAGATGTCAAAAATATTAAAGTAGGTGAACGTGTTTCTGGAGAAGGCCACATCACCTGTGATCATTGTAAAAATTGCAGGACTGGTAAGTCACATCTTTGTGCCCATACTGTTGGCTTAGGTGTTAACCGTCCGGGTGCTTTTGCAGAATATGTTTCGCTTCCAGCCAAAAATATCGTAAAAGTACCAGAAGATATCCCCGATGAAATTGCTGCTATTTTCGATCCTTTAGGGAACTCAATTCATACCGCCCTATCTTTTGACCTTATTGGCGAGTCCGTGTTTATCTCAGGGGCTGGACCTACGGGTTTAATGGCCACTCAAATAGCCAAATATATAGGTGCTAAGAACATTATTGTTTCTGATGTAAACGAATATCGTTTAACACTTGCAGAAAAAATGGGTGCAACCCACACTATTAATGTGCTTCAGACTCCACTAGATAGTGTAGAGCACGAGTATGATATTGCTTTGGAAATGTCAGGCAATGCTTATGCACTGCAAACCCTTATCAAAAATATAAGTCATGGCGGTAAAGTAGCCTTACTGGGTATTTTCCCTGAACATGTTTCTATTGACTGGGATAATGTTATTTTCAAAGGCCTCCATCTTAAAGGAATTTATGGCAGAGAAATGTTCACAACCTGGCATAAAATGCTGGCATTACTACAAAGTGGTTTAGCGATATCCCCAGTTATTACTCACCATTATCACATAGATGAGTACCAGTCCGGATTTGATATTATGAACTCAAGGAACTGTGGCAAAGTAATTTTAAACTGGAAGAAATAAGGTTCTTTTCTTAGGGAAATACACTTGTTCAATAAAGCACCACTATCAATATTGAACATAAAGTGAACAACAAGGAAGTTTTACTAGCCCCCAGCCCAAAAGCTGTATAAATCTCATACACCGTCAACTTATAATTTAACAGAAGAAAGTAAATAGCAACAAGTCCAAAGACAATAGTTGACGCACACCAAAGTCATATATCGAACCAGATCAAACTAGCAATTATTTTGTTGACTTAATTCAACCTATCAAAATGAACTAGTTTCAAGTCATAAGCCTATATTGTCTAATACTTAGCAACTGTTAGTAAAACAACACTCCATGTGAGTTTTTACATAACCCCCAAGCATTAGTCAAAGCCAATATATTAGTAGACCCGCATAAAAAGTACTTATAATTAATACGTGTATCGTTTGCTATTGATTATACTCATAATGAAGGGTTTTCAGCGGTATAAACATGATGCATGAAGGGTATAAAGAGACCTTTGATAAGGCAGTACAATGAACAAAAACATTGATAGTATAAAGGGTTCACTTTTCAATCAACAGGTTAACTCACCGCTTCCTCCAATTGACCCAATGAAGTCTGACCAGCGAGCACTTATTATTGGAGATAGCTTATGCGCTTCAAAGTTACTGGAAATTCTCAGTAACTACTTACCTATTGATGTTTTAGTTGCAAGCGACTCAGCTTCAGCTGTCAAAATGTTAGCATCTTATCAGCCTACTCTCATTTTCATTTGCTCTGATATCAAAGGACTTACCTGTTTAAGCATGCTCAAGATGCTAAAAGATAATCTCAGTAACAAAGATACACCTATTATCATTATCAACGAACGTGGAGAAAATTACTTAAGCGAACTTGCCCCTATTTTAGGCGCAAGCGCCTGTGTAAATATTCCTTTTAGATCAAAGGAAATCACTGATTTAGTGAACCAGTACCTCCCAGAATCAGCTCTGAATGAAACATATAATGTTAGATTACTGATCCAATGTGCTGAAAAAAGACAAAAAATTGCTCGCTCATTAACTCAATATGGATACCAACCACATTTTTACGACATGAATAATATAAGTATCTCAAAACTAGAATCAGTGGATGGGGTATGGATAATCGATTATGAAGACGAAGATGTTTTTGAGTTTGTAGAAGCACTACTTGAGTATGAAAACACTTCTGTGCTCTTTGGAATCGATGAGCCACCAATGGGTATCGAAAACAAGCATCTTTTTACACTTTGGCAACAAAGACTCATTAATAAAGTACTTTCTGCTGGTAGCAACTGATTTATTGACTATAAAGCTGTTGTCGTACTTTTAACTTTTGTGCACTAGAGGTACCCCACTGATAGTCATATAGTGCCCCCTCCCAGTCACCATAAATGGGGTTAGGCAATATAATAAAACGCTTACCAAACTCGCTACTCATCATATCCACTGCATTATTTCGTTGAACAACCGGTTTATCTGAAAATATCAGTGAAAAATCATTTAAATTATCACCAATTAATAAAATAACCTCATGAGTTTGCTCAACCCGATCTCTTCTTGGCTGCTTATTACCCGACGTACTCTTAAGCAATAAATGACGTTGATCAGCAAAAGGAAAGTCCATTTTTACAAGATTATTGATTGTCGCTGTTAACCCTTCATTCATAGACCGGTTGCTTATATAAAAAACTTCAACGCCACGAAACCTTGCATACTTCAAAAATTCTAAAGCCCCAGGAATAGCTTGAGCTGTCGACATTTGCATCCATACTTTCCAACCACTTGGAAATACCTCACCTTTATCGATAAGCTGACTAAAATAGGGAACATTTGACAATACTGTTTCATCAATATCCACAATAACAGCCAGTGGTTTTTCTAAAGTCCGGTGGTAAGATAACCGCCTATCAACCTGAAGTTTTGCCATATTAAACGCTTGATGACATAAAGCACGGTACTCTCCCGCCCTATCCATCCATAACGTACTTAATACAGACTGTTGGGCCAGACGTGGCTTGTCAGTAGTCGTACTAACTGATGTTGCACAGCCAGTAATAGCTAAACCAGTCAAACTTACGAGCATCATCCAAAATAAACAAGAGCGCATACTGTAAACACATGCCATAATCTGACTCCCTTCAACCACCCAGCATCTTGCAACATAAGATTAGCCAAAAACATTGGTCTTGTCCTAACAGTTAGGTTACTCAATAATGGCATTAATATTTATTACTTATTGTATTGTAAAACTATACTTTTGCTTTTAGCATTCTTTATATATGACTAATCCTATATTAGTAGCACTTTAATGTATGACTAATTATGAGCAATTTAAGTAAAACAATTTTTTGCTTATATTTTTTGTCGAGCAGACTTAATCAAGAAAAATAACATTATGCCAACGATTTATGATTTAAAACCAAAGTTTCAGCAATTGTTACAGCCTATCGTAGACAAACTAGCTGTAGCTGGTTATACACCCAATCAGATAACCCTCTCTGCACTAATTATATCAATTATTTACGGCGGGTTGCTTGCTTATGCACCATCAAACATAGCATTACTTTTACTACTACCTATCGTATTACTTATAAGAATGGCACTAAATGCTATTGATGGTTTATTAGCTAGACAACAGAAAATGGAAACAAAGCTTGGACTGTTAATAAATGAATTAAGTGATATTGTCTCAGATACAACTTTATATCTTCCCTTTGCACTTATTGTAAACGCATATGCACCTTTAGTTATTATCATTGTAATACTTTCTATAGTTGCAGAAACAACGGGTATTCTGGCAATAGTCACCAGTCATCATCGCGCTTACAATGGGCCAATGGGCAAAAGTGACCGGGCTTTTACATTTGGGTTGTTAGCCATTTTACTGGCCTTTAATACACCCACCTATTTAATCAATAGCCTATTAGCAATTACGATGGTTCTACTATTGTTAACAATAATAAACCGATGTAAAGCTGCACTATCATCAGATTGAACATGATTAAGCCCCTTTTATTTAGAGCCTACTAATACACAACACTGAAACTATTGACATAATATGTCTTGTCTCGTATGGTATCTACTGTAACTTCAGGAGGTTCCTATGACAGCCCCAACACACGAAAACTTTATACAGGCATATCACAAAGGTAATGTTCGTATTCAGTTTGATATGGAGCAAGCATTAGAAATTCTCTTACAACATCAAACTGATCCTAATGTTCACAAAACATTCTTGAAGCTGAAAAAAGCAAAAAAGAACACTAAATGGCTGCTTGCCGGTGGACTCATTGTTTTATTAACACCGTTTAAAGCACTCTGTTTAATCGTCCTACTGTTTTTGGCACTCATGTATCTTGGAGAGCGCTATGCAAGGACTTATATCACCCAACAAATGTTATCTAGTGAAAATTTTTATAATGAAATGGTAAACGAAAAAGTGGTAAATATTATTGTCAATCAATCTGGTAGCTCAATACCAGAACTGAAATGATACTATAACTCACACTTGTACGAAGCGGCAGCTCACTAATTAATTCCATGTTGTGATATTCACTTTTTACTAGCAAACAGCCAAGGATGGCAAGCTATCTGTCATACAAATACAGCTATAATCCAATATGAAAGGATCAACTTTATTCAAGGCTTACACCTCGGAGTTCTAAAAGACACTTTGTTATACCCTTCACGAATCATTTTTATAAATCAAGCTCAAAAAAACGAGCACTTTATTTATAACTGCAATCAATTGATTGCTTTATAAATATAGTACCCGCTAACAACTCCATTTATTAATAGTAATGGAATATAAAAAAACCTAGCAACGTGCAATAATTTTAACTGCAAGTCCACCTTGAGATGTTTCTCGATATTTACTATGCATATCCTTTCCGGTTTCATACATAGTTTCTATTACTTTATCGAGAGATACTGTCGGAGAAGATGAGCGACGTAATGCCATTCGACTAGCATTAATAGCTTTCACTGCAGCTAAAGCATTACGCTCAATACAAGGTACTTGTACTTGCCCTGCCACAGGGTCACAAGTTAGCCCCAGGTTATGTTCCATCCCTATCTCTGCAGCGACAGCCACTTGTTGTGGAGAACCACCCATAATTTCGGTCAATCCAGCAGCAGCCATTGAACATGCAACGCCAACCTCACCTTGGCAACCTACTTCAGCGCCAGATATTGATGCATTCATTTTATATAACAGACCAATACCACCTGCCGCCATAAAATAAGCATTCAATTCCAAATCACCTACGGGATGCACAAACTTATCGTAGTAAGCCAAAACTGCTGGTAGTATTCCTGCAGCACCATTTGTTGGAGCTGTCACAATCCTGCCACCCGCTGCATTTTCTTCACTCACAGCAAGGGCAAACATATTAACCCAATCCAAAATCGTCATTGGATCAACAGAAAGTGCATTATTTGCAGAAAGATAACGGTGTAATGCTGCAGCACGGCGAGGAACCTTGATTGGCCCAGGTAAATACCCTTCAGTTTCTATTCCCCTAGCAATTGCTTGCTGCATTACATTCCAAATTACCTTCAATTTAGCAACAATTGCTGACTTTTCATAAAACATGAGTTCATTTAAGTAAATAACACGACTTAAACTTAACCCATGGTTATCACATTGATGTAATAACTCTTCTGCAGAACTGAATTTATATGGCAACTCTTGTTCTGTGGGAGATGCATCCCTACTAAACTCTTCATCCGTGACAACATACCCACCACCGATAGAATAGTATATTTCTTTTAAATCCTGACCCTGAGCTGTTTTGGCAATAAAACACATTCCATTTTCATGCTTTGGTAAAGCTTCAGGAATAAAAGTAATACTACGAGAAAACCAGGGGACCGAAGGGCCCCCTGGTAAATCTAGCTTTTGTTTATCGGCAACATTTGCCAGTAATTCAGTGATTATTTCGGTAGGAACAGTGTCAGGCTTATGGCCAAGCAAGCCAAGGACTACTGCTTGGTCTGTGCCATGCCCCTTGCCTGTTAAGGCCAATGAGCCGTACAGTTCAACTCGAAGAGAAGTCACTTGGGATAACTTTCCCTGCTTTGCCAGCTTGCCAATGAATTGATAGGCAGCAAGCATAGGACCAACTGTATGCGAGCTTGATGGTCCAATCCCTACTTTGAATAAATCAAGAACACTAAACATGATGCCTACTCCACAAGGCCAATAAGGACCTGCTATGCCACCAATTGATATAAAATTGCAGAAATTGCGATGCATCCCATTATCAATACGAATGTATTCGTCCACACCCCACGATATTTTTGCATGGCAGGTACTTTACGTACCGCAATCATAGGCATGATGAATAATATCGCCGCTATAATTGGTCCACCTAAAGACTCAATCATGCCCAAAATACTTGGATTAATAATAGCTACGATCCAAAGGGTGACAATAATAAACACTATGGTTATAAGATTTACTGTTTTTTCAGGAATAGTAATTCCGGCACTTTTAGCTTGCTGAGAAATAATTCCATTTAATCCTTCTCTAGCGCCTAAATAGTGTCCAAAGAATGAACTAACAATTGCAAGAAATGCTACAACAGGCCCAATATAGGAAATAATCAAACTATCTTGCTTATTGGCTAAGTAAGATAAAATTGAAATATTTTGAGCTTTTGCTTCTGCCAGCTCTGCAGGGCTTAAACTCAACACACAAGAGAACACAAACAGCATGACAAAGCCCAATAGTAAGCCTGCATTCGCAAACAAAATTCGCTCAGACTTTTGTACCGCTTGTTTACCATATTCACGATGTTGAGCTAGTGCGAAACTGGAAATAGCTGGTGAGTGGTTAAAGGCAAACACAAGCACAGGGATCGTTAGCCATAACGTAGTACTGAATGAACTCAAGCTTGGCATATCTGATAATGAGCTCAAATTCCACTCTGGAATCAGCCAAAAAGATAATACCGCTAAAATAGCGATCAATGGATATACTAAAAGCTGAGTCACTTTCAGCATAAACTTCTCACCTAACAACATAACAGACATCATGCCCATTATTAACACTAGCGACAGAATCCAGCGTGCAGGTGAAGCAACTTCAAGCTGATTAACTAAAAAACTGTCGACGGTATTTGTAATACCAACACCGTATATTAAAAGAATGGGGTAAATAGCAAAGAAATAAAGAATGGTTATGAGTTTTCCAGCCCCTTCACCAAAGTGTTCTGCCACTACCTGTGTAATATCACTTCCAGGCTTTCCTGATGACAGCACAAACCGGCAAAGACCTCTATGGGCTAAGTAGGTCATAGGACCAACTAAAATTGTCATTATAACTAATGGCCAAAACCCTGCCATTCCTGCGTTGATGGGTAGAAAAAGGACTCCAGCCCCAACAGCTGTTCCAAAAAGGCTTAAAACCCAACTCACATCATTTTTTGTCCATGTCGACTTCTTTACGTTATTCTCTACAGCACTGCTCTGTACTATTTCTTCGTTATTCATAAAAGCCACCTAAGTATTATGTAGGCAAAAATAATTTATTTTATTTGTCTATATATTTTATTTGTCTATATATTGAGCAAACTTGAGTTAGGTCTATAGTTTTTATAGATGTCTCAATTTTAAAAAAACATGTCTTCCACAAAAAAGACACCGTAGGTATTATTACCTAAAAAGGTGCGATATAAACTTAATAAAAAGCGGTATATTTTTAAGTAGTTTCCACATTAATTTATTCTACATGCAACATCAATATATTTTTTTAAAAGTCAATTAAAATAAAAATATTTTTTCAACACGGCATCAACGATTAAAAAACGATCAATTTATTAGGCAGGTCACATTTTCTTCGCAAAATAATTTGTCATTAATCGCTATGAGCAGTTTTGATTAACTACGGAGAGTACTTATAGCAGTAATTATTTTGGCTTAGTTACGAACGTTTATTAATTATCAATCTATTAAAATTCCTTCACTGTGGGTATATTTTACGTATGGACTACTAGGGCCTGTTGACAGTGAAATCTATAGGCAAAAAGCTTCACTAAACAAATAAAACGACAGAATAGGCATAATAACCTTTGTATGAAAGCTCATAGAACCCACTCTTGGAACTTAACAATAGATCAAGCACAACAATTACAAGCTGAGTGGTCAACTTTCGTAAAACTTAGACCACTGAATAGCTCCATAAGCACAGTTGCTGGAGTTGATGTCGCTTATGATAAACAGCATCAATTAATAGTCGCTGGTGTTGTATTACTGAGTGCAGACTCATTAGAACTCATAGAGTCCCATGTTACTTACCATCAATCGGCCTTCCCTTATTTTCCAGGGTTACTTTCCTTTCGGGAAATCCCCGCTATCCTTCCTACATTAGAACAGCTGAGCCAGGCTCCTGACCTGATAATCTGTGATGGTCAAGGCATTGCCCATCCTCGATTCTTTGGATTAGCCAGCCATTTAGGCGTACTTATGGAGATACCCACTATAGGCTGTGCAAAAACTCATTACTGGGGAGAATATGAACCTCCTCGACTTACTCGAGGGAGCACTTCGCCAATCCTTTCGGATAATCAAATAATTGGCCACGTAGTGTGTACACAAAACGACACCAAACCTGTATTTGTCTCTCCAGGTCACCTAACCCAACATCAGGATGCTATTGACTGGGTGCTAAAATGTAGTAATCACTACAGACAGCCTCAAACTACACGCCTTGCAGATCAACTTGTTAGGAAGCACTTAAAACAGTTACAGAACAGTTAGCAAGTCATAAAGACGCTAATACCCCTTCATTATGGGTATTCTTGAAGTCTATGAAAAAACTCACTACCAGCTGGTACGCTATACTAACCCTACATACAATGGCTTTAATTATTTTCCTTTTGATATCAAAACATGCCAAGGTTACTTAAAATCAGCTTTAGTTTGGTACTGGGTCTTCTTTGTTGCGCCAGTCATGCGTCTGAAAAAATTGATGTTATCTACCCAAGACCTGTAACAAGCGATGATCAACGAACGGCTTACCCATCCAAGTTACTGTCACTTGGCCTTGAGAAGTCTGGTGCTCCTTATCACCTCACCACAAGTGATAGTGTTATGTTACAAGGAAGGGCGTTAAAAATGCTTGCTGCAGGTGAGCAGGTTAACGTTGTCTGGTCGATGACCTCTAAGGAAAGAGAACAAGAACTACAGCCCATTCGCATTCCAATTTATAAAGGTCTTATTGGATGGCGCTTACCTTTAGTTAATGATGATCGAGTCATTTTTTTTCAAACTGTTGAGACACTTCCTCAACTCAAACTACTAACGGCAGGACAAGGTCACGACTGGCCAGATACAGCCATTCTCAAACAAAATGGTTTTAAAGTACTCGGTGTCGCATCTTATGAAGGATTGTTCCGTATGCTTGCCCTTCATCGTTTCGATTATTTTCCTCGTTCTATTGTAGAAATCTGGGCTGAAGCAGAAACACATGCCAAGCGCGGTATTGTGGTTGAGCCTTCAATCATAATCAAATACCCCACAGCCTTTTATTACTTTGTAAACAAAAAAGATCGAGACTTAGCCTACCTCCTCACTAAGGGGTTAAATATTGCCATTGAAGATGGTAGCTTCGATAAACTTTTCCTTGAATATCATCAAGCACTGCTTGACAAGGCCAAACTAAAAAAACGAAAAGTATTTGAAATAGGTAACCCTATACTCCCTAAAGAGACACCCTTAGATGATAAGCGGCTTTGGTTAGATATTAATGAGTACTCAAAATAAAGAATATCTATAAAATATTTATATTCATTGATACCGAAAAATATTTAACCAATACCTATCGTATCAAGCACATTGCGAGTACAGATTTCTTAGCTATCAGGCTTTTCAGTTAACTGATTAATTTGGGCACAGCTTGACGATAAAGGATTTAGTTCTGAGCTTAGGTCAGTATCTAACTCTGGTGTTTGAGGTGTTCGGCTACAAGCTACTTGTTTTTGATCCACTAGCCGATAAGCCAGGTAAATACCAATGAGTGAAAAGAACATCCCCCCAATTGCCTGGCCAAGTAATACCCCTTCTGCACCATAGAGTTCAGCCCCTAACCAAATAAATGGTACAGTGCCAAGAGTAGCTTTGCCCCAGCTCATCATCGTAGAAAAAGTCGGCTTACCAAGATTATTAAACGAGGCATTTGCCACAAATAAAATACCATTAAAAATAAAGGTAATCGCCACAAAATGACTAAAAAAACGTACTAACTCGCCAGCCTCATCTTTTAAGGTGAAAGCAGCTATCACTTGATTATTAACCAGAAAAAACAGCAGGCTGACTACACTAATATAACTAATACAAAACAGAATAGCCTTATCAAGGCTTTCCCTGACACGGTCAAGCTGACCTGCCCCATAGTTCTGGCCAACAATTGGTGCCACAGCTCCTGAAAGTGCAAAAATCACCCCAAATAAAACTGGTATTAGTCGGCCGATAACTGCATAGCCCGCCACAACATCATCACTAAATTCTGCCATTGCCTTAGTAACAAAAGCATTACTGGTAGGCGTCGCAATATTAGTGAGAATAGCAGGTATAGCAATCCCATTAATGCTACGTAAATCTTGCATATAACGTTTAGGGTGAAAGGACGTATACAACTTGTGGTGTCTCACAATGGCCCAGCAAGCGATAACCAACATAGTAATACGGGCAAAAACAGAGGCAATGGCCGCCCCCTCTACACCAAGACCTAGACTAAAGATAAAAATGGGGTCTAGTACCGCATTAACCAATCCACCTGTAATGGTGGAATACATAGCACGTTTACCATCACCAACAGCACGTAGACCTGCCCCAAGGCACATGGCAAGCGTCAAAAATGGTAACGAGGGAATGAGAATATTCAAATAACTGACAGCAAGCGCAAGGGTTTTACCCTGAGCACCAAGAAGCGACAACAAATCAGGAATATACAACCAGACAATACCTGCGACCAAACTCGAAAAAATCAAAGCCGTTGCACATACATGCACCATCAGACGCTCAGCTTTAGCACGCTCGTTTGCCCCTACAGCCTTTGATATTAAGGCAACAGATGATATGGAAAGACCAATACCAAAAGACGTAGTGAAAAATGCAACCGTACCCGCATACCCCACCGCTGCAGCCAGTTCAATAGTGCCCAACATACTTAAAAAGAACATGTCCAGCAGGTCCACTAAAAACAACGCAGTAATACCAGCAGCACTAGTAAAACTCATTGCCAAGATATGAGACATAAGAGGACCGGTTACGAATCTGGGTCTGTTCATGTTAGTTGGCTCTGTAACAAAAGTTGCTTAATGTCTAGAATACCTGACCTTTGATGCACAAATGCCAGCTAAAAGAAAAAACTTGCTTACACTGTCTTATGAGCACCTATAATAACTGTTTATGGTCTCTGCTCAAATTAACGGGTTCTTGCACAAGATAGCTTACTAGGGCCAGATACCACCCCACTAGCCCCAGTCAAACTGAAGCTAGCCTGCAAATTTACCAGTGGCCAGAAACAGCAACCCTAAAAAGACCTTCATGAAGGGTATAAGTCAATGGCTTTACACTAAAGCTATTTTTTAAATAAAAAATGCTAATAATTCAAGGAGGAATAAAGCATGAAATATAAGCTATTCAATATACCTTTAATGTTATGCAGTGTTTCTCTCTCATTGGCTACTAACGCTGTCACTTTGCAATCAAGCATAATCACACCTGTAACAGTAAATGCAGAAATATATTCTTCACTGCCCTCAACAAATAAGCGAAAAATTTATTTCAATTTAATTATACCTGACAATGCAACCACCTTAACATTTGATATGCCAGCAACAAGCCGTAAATATAACTTGCAAATTAATGTCATTGGCAATGCTAACAATGATGGTCTTTTCTGCCAAACTATAGAAAATAATATTAATGGCTATCATTCATGCAGCATTTATATTGAGAAGAAAGGCCTTTATAGCATCGAAATTACCTCTAGCAATCCTGAAAGCATAATTAAGCTAAAATCCTCTACCCAACCTTTAATTAAAAATACTGGTTATTGTTATGATGAAAGACAAAATCCAAATGCTGATCTTTCAGATTTAATTAGTCGCTTTCGTGGTACAAATTGGCTCTCAATCTTAAAGTCTACTTACGACCGAAGATGGCCAAGTGGAGCCATGTTAGTTAAGGCACAAGCAAACGATCCCTATTTCTCTCAATTTATTGATAAAACAAATTTTAGAAAAATGGCAGAGTCTCTCATGGTTGCTATTCATGAGGAGACACACATGTATGACCTGGATTCAACAAGAACCGACTGGGAGCAAAACCTCACCGCATTTGTCAATCAACACTGGCAGCCTAAAGTACCAATACATGGCGGCTTTCCTCGTAAAGAAATTCTGCCATTAATTGAAGGCAGTGCAACTAAGTCGTGGGACGATATTTATTTACGCGATCGTGTACAAGGTAATTACTTAATGCAAGGCGTGTTAAGTGAACTCAATGCTGGATTAATGGGACTAGCTGGGGTTGGAATAGTGGGCGAGTTTGTAGATGGCTATGGTGCAAGTAACGCCCGTGATAGTGCTACAGCTTATATGTATCACTTGCAGCTTTATTTAAGACATGCCAAAGCCAACCATCCAAATTATTACAGTAAAATTAACAACGAAAAGCTATTCAAAGACTTTGTACTTATTCAATGGCTAAGACTGCACTACTATCTTGAGGTTACAAAAAATTTCAGTAAGCTAGATACTAACTCTGCTGCAATTACTCAGCTTTTATACCGTCCTCACAATATAGAAGCGATAGAAAACATTACAGGTCACTCATTACTACTTGCTAGTAACAAAAACTGCTTACCTGAAAATGATCCTTTTGAGCCGCCTTTTTAATAGAAAACATAGATGCTCCAACAAAGTTAAGTCACTTAAAGGCTTTCCAACCAGCTATAATGATTGCAAGCTTTAAGCAATAACATCACTCATTATCACCATTGGGGAGCCTAATAAGTTGATGAAATTAACTTTTTTAGGAACAGCAGATGCAGGAAGAGTCCCTCTCTTTGGCTGCAACTGTGCCGCCTGCTCACTGGCAATAGCGCATGACGGCTATCGTCGAGCACCGTGCTGTGCACAATTGGATGTAGCTGGACATAGCTTATTACTTGACGCAGGTTTACCTAACTTAGATATGCATTGCCGCACTCACCCACCGACAGCTATTTTCCTCACCCATTACCATATGGATCATGTGGCAGGCTTATTCTCAATTCGCTGGGGAAAAGGCAAAAAAATTCCTGTATACGGTCCAAATGATCCCCAAGGCTGTGATGACCTTTTCAAAAATCCTGGAATCATTGATATTCACACCATTACTGAGCCCTTTACGCCACAAACACTATGTGGAATAACCATTACAACGGTTCCTCTCCAACACTCAAAGCCAACTCAAGGATACTGTTTTACCCACCCACAAGGTAAACTCGCCTATTTAACTGATACTGTCGGCTTGCCAGATGACACCCAAAGTTATTTAAAGCATTTTGCACCAGACTACCTTATTTTAGATTGCACACACAGCCCAGAACACGCTCACCCCAAAAGCCATAATAATCTAACTATGGCTCTTGAGATTATTGAGCAACTCAAACCCAAGCAAAGCTGGCTGACACATATTAGTCATCAAATGGATAATTATTTACTTACTCATAAACCAAGGTTGCCAGCCAACGTATCCATCGCAAGAGATAATATGATGATTGCACTTAGTTAAAGGTTTTAACTTAATCATATGTTCAGTTATCTAAAACTCAAAAAATGTAACGTATACCTTTCGCGAATCAATTTTAGGGTTTGTTGCCTTTGCTGTGGGTAAATAAACAAGCCGTTTAATTAAACATCACCTTCATCTTGATCAAAACTATCTGCTTTATTGTCATCAATTCTATTTTGTTTTTTGATTTCATCAGCCGCCAAAACAGCCGCTATCGCTGCAGCCGATTTAGCAATATGAGATGGTAGCGGAATATTGCCTGTAGCCTCGGCCCCCTCTCCTCCTTCCTCTGGTAGTCGCACACGTACTTCACGATGGGCAAACTTAATACCATTACTTTCCAGAGCTTCCTTCACTCTCCGATAAGCTTCACGTCGGATCACCCATTGCTCACCAGGCTTACAGGTGAACTTCATTCGAACAATTAATGCTGATTCTTCGACGCGTGTAACTCCCTGAGACTTTAGTGGTAACAGAAAATGCTGACCATATTCCGGGTCTTCCGCCATTTGCTGTCCCACTTTTTTAATTACTTTTCGTACCTTTTCAAGGTCAGTATCATAAGGTAAACGGAGTTCTAGTTTCATTGTTACCCAATCACGACTTAAATTAACGACTGTCGCGATTTCACTATAAGGTAATGTCTGTACTGCGCCTAGGTGGTGACGTAGTCGCATAGACCGTACTGAAATATGCTCAACAGTCCCTCTTAAACCTGCGGCTTCGATATATTCTCCACGCCGAAATGCATCATCCCACAGGAAAAACACCCCTGAAATAATATCCTGCACTAATTTTTGAGCGCCAAAACCAATAGCAATACCGACTACCCCAGCTCCTGCTATTAATGGCCCAATTTGAACCCCAAGTGACTGTAAAATGGTAATGATGACTGTGACAACAATAACAGCTAATAAAAACGTTCTTAACAACGGCAAAAAGGTTTCTACTCGTGAAGCGCCTGTGCCCCCACCTTCTCCCTCCAAAGAACTGGCTTCCTCGTCAGATAATGGTTCAGGTAATTTACGCTCTATCAGTGAATGAATAACCTCCCAGGCAATATACGCAGTAAGCAGTGTAATCATGATATCTACTGCCGCATAAATTACCCGTTGACCTACTGCCGTGTTCAAAATAGCCAAAGCCCCAAATCCCCAGGACTCAGCTAACGCCACAATGGCAGTACCAATTAGCAATATACGAAAGCCCAACTGTAATACATGAACAAATCGATATGAGCGTTCAGGAAATGTCCTGCTTTGCAACCATTGAAGGGTGATCACTTTGAGTAATAAGCGGTAAAATATACGGTCTATCAGCGGAAAAAATAGTGTAATCCACCACGCAATACTAACTTTATCTACAAGCTCGTAATTGCCGGCAATTAAATTCATTGCCCAAACACCCCAAAGTGCCACAATCCAGAACGAGAATAACAAAGGCCAAGCTTGAGCGACTATTTGTATAGCGGTCGAACAGTCTTTTTTCTCTGATTTTTCTAATATCTCTGGTTTTACAAGTTTTTCTTGGAACAGTTCAGCAATAAGTTTTCGCTCTCGCCAGGTAAAAGCAATAACCAGGATAGTTAATGGGACTCCTACTAAAACAATGATTGCAAAGTCATTCAATACCTGGGGTACACCTTGAGCTAAAGCAAGGCTAAATATTTCCCCCATAGCAAAATAAATAACACTGAATAAAATAACCCAACGATGGAACCTTGCAGCATCCAGGCAATGCAAAGGTAAAGGTCGAATACCTTTACTGTGAGGTGCAAAAATAGCTCGGGATAATACATATGCAATCCGAATGTTAATCACTGCATAAAGCACTGAAAGCATTGCAGTTTCAAGCCCTTCAAACTGCTCGATCCCAAATACAAATAAAGCACAGCCTGCAGCAAAAAAGCCAACACTCATTAGATTAAAACAAACGCGCAATACAAAATAACCCAGCACCGTCGACCATTCATGGGACTCTTGAGTTAGAATTCGTTGATTAAACTGATTGAGTTTAATACCAAGCACTTTCTCTACTATTATCCCAAAAATCAGCATACCAGCGGTAAGCATCAATAGCAGAGTGAAGGCATCCTCTTGTTCTCCCAAAATACCTTGAGAAAGTCGATCCGATATTTCTGGCCACTGCTGTAAACTGTTTTTAATTTCTTGAAAGCGTTGCCTAAATAACCCCGCTTGATCCCGAAATGTGTTAAACATATGTTGCTTGGTGCGTGACTCAGCATCAGCTGTCATTTTATCAATGAGCAACGCTCGCACTTCTTTATCGCTTAGCGGTGCTATTTCAGCTTCAACAGACGTTTTATCATTAATCTGCGAAGACGCTGCCGCATTAGCTGAACTGGGTGCTATGGCAATTACCAACCATCCCAATACAAAATAGCTCACTGCGAATAATAACATTCGAGGCCACGGCAATGGCATGGACTTATCCTCCAAATCCAGTAATAAACGAAGCGCTATACAGCATTCACGTTAATATAATAGTTATTTAATATAGCTTTATAAAATAATTTTATAGTACATATGCTTTAAATAATTATTTTCTGCAACAAGTCGCAATCATTAGAAATGACTGCTATACCAATGTAAAACCATTATACATATTTACCCTCATAATGAGGGCCGCAAAAGGTCAGGAGCGAGTTTATTATGGTTGCATCAATACGACACATATCCTTAATCTGCTTACTGGTTATTACCACCTGTACAGTTAATGCCAAAACCCTTGCACTTATCACTACTCGCTCAGCAGGTGACTCTTTCTGGGGGCCCGTTGAGGAGTTTATGCATGCTGCTTGCAAAGATTTAGGTATGGAACTCAAAGTATTCTACGCAGAGGGTCGTCGCGAAAATATGATTTCAGCGTTTCAGAAAGCCATTACCGAAAAGGTTGATGCCGTCGTATTCCCAAATTTTCAAAAATCTGCTTACCAACTCATTAAAGCGTCAGAAGACGCAAAAGTACCTGTTTTTCTCTTTAATTCGGGTATATCCAGTGAGCATGTTAACGATGTTGGCAAACCTCGCGAAAAGTATAAATACTGGCTGGGGGAAATGTTGCCTGATGACAAAGGCGCTGGAGCAAACCTCGCCAATACCCTCGTTGATATGGCAAAAAGCGCTGGAAAACTGGGTAAAGATGGCAAGGTTCACGTCATTGCCATTTCTGGTCATAGCGCCGATGGTGCTGCGATTGAGCGAAATAAAGGCTTAAAAGCAGCGATGAAACGGAGTGATGCAGTGCTTAAACAGGTCGTACCTGCAAACTGGGATAAGGATACTGCTAACCTCAAATTCTCAAAACTGTACGAACGCTACCCAGAAGCCTCTGTCGGCTGGGCAGCCAGTGATCTTATGTCCATTGGAATTGTTGATGCCATAAAAAAACTAGGGAAAACACCAGGCCAGGATATTTTCACTGGTGGTGTTGATTTAAGTAAAGAAGGTATGGAGGCTGTTAGCCAAGGGACCATGTCAGTCACAGCAGGAGGTCACTTCATGGAAGGAGGCTGGGTTGCAGTAATGCTCTACGACTACTTTAATGGTATTGATTTTGTCGACGAAGGTCTTTCCATGCGCTCAAAAATGAGTGTCATTACAAAAGATGCTGTTCAAGAATACCTAAAACGATTTGGAAAAGGGAACTGGGAAACTATCGATTTTAAACAATTTTCCAAAAAACATAATAGTGATTTGAAAAAATATAACTTTGGTTTAGATACCGTTATGGCTCAGCCTCAATAAGCCAAGCGGTTAACCGAAAAGGTCTATTTTACTTCAAGCTGCCCTGGTTAAATGTTATTATTTTACGCAACATCTAACCTAATTGGGCAGCTTAAACGCAACACCACTCTTATTAGGGCCTGTTAACACATTTTCGAGCGATAAATACTATCAATAGTACGACAACTGGTACTTATTCTTGAGTGCATGTTTAGTAACATGGCACGACAGTTCATGACTAACTGGAGTGTAAACATGTTACTAAGAAAAAATGGACGTTATTTAATTCTTTCCAGTCTATTCTCAACAATATTCTTATCTCCCCTTACTACAGCTGTAGCGTCAAACAATCAATATGATTGGGGGGAAGGTTTAATTAATTTTAGTGATTCAACACTACTTAATAACCAGCAGGGGGAACATAATCACTGGCGAGCTATTGCTCGGGTATCCGTTAGCGGTGGAATGACTTGCACAGGTACATTTATTGATACAGGCAGTGACAATGGACCAGCTTATGTATTAACGAATGGGCACTGTACAGGCGTTTGGAATGAAAACGAGTTTCAAGTTAATAAAAAAGCATCTGGGTCTGTCACTTTTAACTATTTCATTGATACAAAGGAACAGCAACAAGCCTATTCGGCTAAAACAATTAAATGGGCAACCATGCGGGGACATGACTTAGCTGTTATTGAACTTAACACTACCGTTGGAGAGTTAAAACAAGCAGGCATCACCCCAATGAAGCTGGCAACAAAAGTGTTACCAGAGAACAATGATATCCTTATTATCGGTGCACCAACCGATGGCGTGCCCTACGATCAGTCCTACATGCGTATTGCCGCCTGTGTCCAAGAATCCACTCACAATGTTATCGAAGCTCACTGGAACTGGTTTTCAGCTCAACGTAATAAATGTCATGATATTAAAGGTGGTAGTTCTGGTTCTCCGGTCATCAACCGTTACACAAATGAAGTAGTCGGTGTGTTGAATACGACAACAGCAGGCAGCAGTGATTATGCTGTATGCTTTAGTGGTGCTCCCTGTGAATTAACTGAAAACGGTGTAGAAAAGCAAAAAGACAGTAACTATGCTTTTCCTGTTACACAGCTTAGCGCCTGTTTTGTAAATGGTATTTTTGATTTAAACGCTTCCTCTTGCACTTTGGACAAGGGCAATGGCGTAACACTTGATTATCAATATGGTGATGCAAAATCTGAAGTAGATGATCAAGGCATCGCGCACTATCCAAACTGGGAAGCTTCCGTCAAAGGCCATGATTATTACCGTTATAAAGTAACCTCATCTCATGCTGCTTGCCAGGATATATACAACTATAGTAGTGTTGTTGCTACTGAGCTTCAGCCAGTCATTCAAGATAGGCTTGGCACTCAAGAAGGGTATCGCTTTTTATGTGTCATTGGAGGAAGTACGCCAGAATACTCTGAACATTGGCAATCACCTCAACATGCTACTATTGCACACAAAAAGCTTGATAGTACTCCACCAACAGTGAAGCCACCACTTCACATTGAGTCTGGTGAAGATAGTGTATTTGCTCAACTAGGTTACTTGCCTCCTGAGATCAGTCTTTTTAAAGTGAAACAAGGGCAACCAGACAAAACCGATTGCAATAATATGGAAGGTTATCGTATTCCATTTTGGACCAATTTTTTCTTTAAACGTGAAGAATTACCCCAAGTACTTTGTGTCATAGCTGCTGACCAGGCTGGTAATGAGTCAGCCCCCTGGAAATTTGATATTAAATAAACCTTTTTATTAAATACAAAGAGGAGATTAATATATCTCCTCTCTGAACCCTTACTTTAGGATCCCCCTAAAATAGTAAAGCGCCATTTTAAAGTACTTAGTCATAAGGCTTTTTATACGTTATGACTGGCTTTAATTTAGCGATTTTTGTTAATAAACCAGAACGTTCCATTACTTCGATAACGTGATTAATATCTTTATACGCTTCAGGAGCTTCTTCAAATAGTAGCTCGCGATCATCACAAATTACACGACCACCTATTTTTGTTTGCTGCAATGCGCGTACCGTGTAACGTTTTTTTAGTCGTCCATAGCACTCACTTCGCTGCCATTTTCGACCAGCACCATGTGCCAGCGAGTTTAAGCTTATCCAATTTGCATGGGGTTGAACTAAATAGCTATAGTCTCCTCTTGAGCCTGGAATCACTACTGGCCCTAAGTCTGCAGGAACAGCTCCTTTACGGTGTAACCAACCTGACTCCCCATTAATACTCACTGGAGCAACTAAATTATGGGCCACATCCAACAAACAATGCATTTGGCACTTTATTGCTTTTTGAATACGTAAAGCAATTAACGTACGATTTAATTTTGCCCAAGCCAGTGCCAAATGATGCTGCGCCATATAAGCTTGCTGAACCTGCTGATTAGATAATGGCTTATGACCATATTCACGAATATGGCTCGCCAATATTTGTTGACCTAAACCTCGGGAACCTGAATGAATAAGACAGTAGAGCTGGTCTTTAGCCATTGTCATTGATGCAGTGTTCTCATAAACCTCGACCACTTGCTGAAGTTCAGCAAAATGATTTCCACCACCAACTGTACCTAATGAATCGTTCACCGGTAAATCAGGTATTTCTGATTGCTGTAGTAATGAGGCATAGTCAGTTTCATCCAAGCCGGGTAACTGACTCAGTTGCTTTTCTAACTTAGTTAGCTTCAATCGATGCACTATCGCATCAGTACTAAAAAGAGCAACACCACAACCAATATCATTACCCACTAATGCTGGATACAATGTGTTTTCATTACTCCAGCAAACCGCTCCAATTGGATAACCTCGCCCAGGGTGTAAATCAGGCATACCTACAACCTGACGCATACCCTCTAATTTTGCAGTAGTTTGTAATTGTTGAAGTGCTCGCCCTTCTATCCAGCATTCTGTGGTTGCTATTAATGCTGTTTTTTCATCAAGAATGCGCAATGAATTGCCCATAAACAACCTTGTTAACCAATAAAATAATATCCAAATACTCACTGTGATATACACTGAGCAGTACATAAAAAACAATTGGTTGCAGGCTAGCTTATTAGGCTAAAAAAGAAAGGAATAACCTGTTAGGAAGGGTTTTTCTTAATGTTAGCCTGCAAGTAGTAAGTTAGGGTTAGTTACAATCATATTTCCTCCTGTCATATCAATATATTAAAGCCAAATCATAAGTGGTCACGAAGTATACAGTTAATGTAATAAACTGACAAGGTTTGCCTCAGCCTTTGACTAATCGTTTATTCCTCAACTTTTGTTAACATTACTCCATCAACCACCATTTGCCAGATGCCATCTACCTGCATTGGTGGAGTAGATACCTCAAACCGGGTCGTTAAAAATAACAAACCAACCTCAAAGTCATCTTCTATAAACTCTGTAATTGGACCATTAACTGATGTTGTCACTCCATTTTTCCATCGTTTATAGGCCACAGTTCCATCACGAGCAATGAAAAGCCGCATCTCTTCATTTTGCCATTCACCAACATAGTCTAATTTATTTTCAGGAACGGGTTTACTACATCCAGATAATAAAAAAACCAAACATGATAATATAGTAAAGTGGTGTATAAAGTTTTTTATTATGGCCGCCAGAGTCACGACATTTAACCTTTTCATATTGCTCCCCCCCTCATTATTGATTTTTCCCTTTCTAGCCCCCAAAATATTTATTAATTATTAACACTCTACTCTTTTGGCATAAGGTCTTTGGCTGTGATAACTTTTATTGGTAAAAATATTTTTTTCTTTACCTTCTTACCCTTTAATAAATTTATTGCTGTCTTAACACCAAGATACCCCATTTTAAAAGGCTGTTGAACAACCAAGCCTTTCAGTACGTTTTTTTTGAGTCCCTCCTCCAAAAACTTATTCGAGTCAAAACCAACAATCACAGGAATCTTAGCATTCTTCATCTTATAAATTGCCCGTAACACACCCTCAGTAGTCGCTTCATTTGGTGTAAAGAAAGCATCAATATCATGCTGAGAGCTTAATAATTTAATTGTTTCATGGTAAACAGAACCTGTGCTAGGTCCTAAATAGTCTTCAAAAACAATATTAACTTTTTTATGCTTTTTTATTGTATTAGTAAAACCCGTTTCTCTGGCAACAGTCGAAGCATTTCCTTTTCGAAAACGAATGACAGAAATGTTAGCATCTTTGTCCATAAACTGAGCCATAAACGCTGCAGCTTCAACACCAGCTTGATAATTATCTGTTGCAATAAAAGAATCGTAGTCAACATTATTTATTGCTGAATCAATGATAACCAGCTTAATTTTACGATGAATAACTTCCTCTAAAATAGGCTGCAATTCCAAATAATGACTTGGGGCGATAACGATAGCATTAATTAAGTCACTATCAATCATTCGTTTTATATAGCCTGCTTGACTTTGATTCTCCTGCCGTGGTCCAGACCAAACAACATTCGCATCAAGCTCTTCACCCGCAGCTTTCGCGCCCTCTCTAACCTCTTCCCAAAATTTAGTTGCAGTAGACTTAGGTATGACACCGATATTATAAGGTGCAGCCTGTAGAGAGCTAATGAAACTAAATAAAGCAAGCAATAAATAATTATGTATTGTCTGCATATAGCTAGCGTTTATATAAATTGTTTTCTACTGTTAAGCATAGACTAATCTTTACATATACTTTGCTACAAACAACCCCCCAGGTAAGAATGATACTAGGTCCTTCTTCTAATAAGATTTAGTATAGGCTTGACGCTTAAATTCATGAAAAAAATTCAAGATCCAACGCGCACAGACTATGCTGTCATCCTCACTATTAAAGCTAGCTAATGCCTGTTCCATTACCGCTGCAGGTACAACATCTATGCGGCACTCTAGCAAGTCTCTACCATAAGCTTTTGAAAACTCAGGATGACCTTGAATACCCAACATATTCTTTGTAAAGAGCGCCATATAATTGGGGCAAAAAGCACAACCTGCAATATGCGTTGCATCAGATGGTAGGTTAATAACCTGGTCTTGATGACTTGCTACTAAGTTCAAGTTAGATTGTACAGGGTCCATCCATGGCGTTTTTAACACAATATCATTTTGATAAACTCCCACTCCCCATCCATTTGGCGATTTTGCTACCTGTCCTCCTAGTGCCTGCGCCATTACTTGATGACCAAAACATATACCTACTACAGGAATATTAGTTTCTGCAATTTGTAGAAAGAATGTCTCCAACAATCTTATCCAAGTAAGATTATCATATGCACTATAACGACTTCCTGTCGTAATATATGCATCACAGACAGTAATATGGTCAGGAAACTCATTATGATGGACCTGAAAAATAGAAAACTCGCAAGGGAAATCAGCTGCAGAAAGTAGTTTTTGAATCATGGCTGGATAGTTGCCATGTTTTCTTAATAATTCAGGTCTTACATCATCACACTGTAAAATTCCCAGCTTCATTTTTATTTATCCCTTATTTTTAATTCAGAATTCCTTTAATTGCATTGCTGCATAGTAATTGATAGTCCTCTATTGATAATCGCTTTGGGTTTGTCGAAGCTGAAGGGTCAACATATGCTGCCTTGCTGATAAAAGATAAACAGTGCTCATCCACTCCCACATCCCCAAGTGTATGAGGAATCTCCAGCGAGGTTCTTAGACGCAAAATCCAATCAATCAATACTGTTGCAGATGACTGGTTTGGTTGCATTGCAGTTAACTGTAGATAGGCCGTTAAACGCTGAAATAATGTTTCACAGCAGTCAGCATTCATTTGCAGCACATAGGGCATCAAAATCGCATTCAACAATCCATGATGAATATTGTAATAAGCACCTAAGGGATGCGCGAGCGCATGCATTGCTCCCAAGCCAGCTTGGAAAGCGGTCGCCCCCATCATTGAAGCAGACAACATATGCATTCTTGCTGCAAGGTTATCTGGCTGTTGATAACTTAGGATTAAGTTTTCATGAATTAAACGAATACCTTCTAATGCAATACCTTTAGCCATTGGATGATAACCAGGAGCACATAATGCTTCTAAATTATGGGCAAGTGCATCCATTCCCGTCGCAGCAGTTAATTTTGAAGGTAAATAGACTAATAGCTCTGGATCAAGAATAACCCGTTTTGGCAATAACAGTGGATGAAAAATAATGACTTTTTTCTTCGCCTCTGTATTGGTAATAACTGCAGCCCGTCCGACTTCCGAACCTGTACCTGCGGTGGTAGGAATAGCAATAATCGGATGAATTTTTGAAGCATCTGCTAATGTCCAGTTATTTCCCACATCCTCCAGCTGCCATAGTGAAATATCGTGTTGATGAGCCATTAATGCAATAGCTTTTGCAATATCTAATGCACTGCCTCCACCAATCGCAATGACACCATCATGTCCACCGTTGTTAAACTGTTTGATACCTTCAGCAACATGCACTTCATTTGGGTTTCCTAAAAACTGATCAAAAACATTCAAGTCAGAAGACGTATATTTTGTAGAAGTACATTGCGCTATGAGTGACTGAATCTCCACTAAATTTTGTAGTTGAGTGTCCACAACCCACAATGGATTTTGTATACCTATCTGCTCAATACTAAATGCAAGCTGTTGACGGGAGCCAGGACCAGCAATAACAGAGGTGGGGTAGCTCCAAGTATTTATTTGTAACTCACTAGTCATACCCTTAAGCCTCGACAAGTTTTAGATTATAAGACTTAGGTTGTGTTAGTTGGTCATAGCCAAGAATGGAAAGTGTACAACCACGCCCTGAGTACTTAACCCCCGTCCAGACTAATGCAGGATCAAGGTAGTCACAGCGATTCATAAACACTGTTCCTGTCTCCAATTGTTCACCCAGCGACTTGGCGATATCAACATCCTGTGTATAAATAGCTGCCGTCAATCCATAATCTGAATCATTCATGAGACTAACTGCTTCATTGTCATTATCCACAGTCATAATACCTGCTACAGGGCCAAATGACTCTTCTCTCATTAATGACATAGTGTGGTTAACATTAGTCAGTAACTGAGGCGCTAAATAAGGTGTATCAGGCTTCGATAATGCATATTTAAACTCATCAATTAGTGGGGTTGCTCCACTGGCTACTGCCTCTTTTATTTGTGAACGCACAACAGTCGCAGCTTGTTTGCTGACCATAGGGCCCAGAGTCGTTGCCAATTCATCAGGACGCCCAAGGTTTAATGTTTTTACCCATTGA
Source organism: Zooshikella ganghwensis (assembly GCF_018263875.1). Classification (NCBI taxonomy): domain Bacteria; kingdom Pseudomonadati; phylum Pseudomonadota; class Gammaproteobacteria; order Oceanospirillales; family Zooshikellaceae; genus Zooshikella; species Zooshikella ganghwensis. Next base: position 32,311 of record NZ_JAEVHG010000014.1, on the reverse strand, counting down.
CAGGCTGCATCAATAAAATCATGGTAGACGCCTTTATGTACATAAATGCGCTCAATACCACAACAAGATTGTCCCGCATTGTAAAATACACCATCCATTACCGAAGCAACAGCTGTGGATAAATCAGCATCATCCCTGATATAAACAGGGTCTTTACCGCCTAGCTCAAGTCCAACACCTTTAAAAAGTGGGGCCGCACTATTTGCTACAGAGCGCCCGCCAGCAACTGAGCCTGTAAAGGCCACAAAATTTATGGCTGGATGTTCAATAACTTGCCCACAATCAGCATGTGTTAAATGTAAATACTGAAATACACTTTCAGGAAAACCAGCTTCCAGAAAGATTTCCACCAACCTTTCTGCACATAAAGGCGTTTGACTTGAGTGCTTAATAATCACAGCATTACCTGCAACAAGTGCAGGAATTAACGTATTAATTGCCGTCAAATAAGGATAGTTCCATGGCGCAATTAAAAACACCACACCCAGTGGTTCTTTCTGAATATAACGAATACGATTATGATTACCCGCAATCTGAATAGGCGCTAGTGCTGACTCTGCAATGCTTAACATATATTCTGCACGCTCTACCACGCCATCAATTTCTCCTCCTGCATGGGCAATAGGACGACCCATTTGCCAGCAAATTTCTCGGGCTAATTGATCTTGTTTGGTCTTTAATAATTCAATTGCTTGTGAGCATAATTGCACTCGTTGTGTGAGTGAAACATTCTTCCAATAGGTGTGAGCTTTTTGCGCTTTTTCCAAAGCTGTCTGTATTTGTTCACCTATAGAATATTCCCGTTCAACATATATAGAATTATCCACAGGGCTTATGGTTTGAAAATGGGTAGCCATAATGTGCATTCCTTGCTGTGGTAGATATACCCTTCGTCATGGGTATACCTCTCATTTCGGGTATTAATAAAAAGCTAAATGATTTCAAAATACCGGTCTAATTCCCAACTCGATATATGTTTTCTAAACTGTCTGACTTCCCATTCTCGAGTACTGGCAAAATGTGATACAAACCCCTCACCGAAAAAGGTTTTTGCTGCAGTGGATGACTTAAACAATTGAGCTGCATCCCATAAGTTATTGGGCAAGGCTAATGACTCCTCCTTTAGTGCATACGCATTTCCCGTTATTGCCGCTGAGGGTTTTTGCTGTTGTTGGATACCCCATAAACCAGCAGCCACAACCGCTGCCAAGACTAAATAAGGATTGGCATCTGCACCTGGTAAACGGTGTTCGACTCGTTGACTGTATTCATTACCAGGTATCACTCGTAATGCTGTTGTTCGATTTTCCACACCCCATGTCGCATGAGTCGGTGCCCAGTAATCAGGTATAAGCCGACGGTAGCTGTTTATTGTTGGCGCCATTAACGCCGTGAATTCTGGCATGAGCTGCTGTAAACCTGCCACAAAATACTGCTGAATTTCACTCATATGATGAGTTTCATCTGCATCAAAAAACAATGGTTTTCCTGTTTTCTTAGAGCGTAGTGACACATGCAAATGACCACTTTGACCAGGAAATTCAGGGGACCACTTTGCCATAAATGTCGCCATTAATCCCCTGCGTTGGGCAAACACTTTTGTGAATGTTTTAAATAATGCTGCTTGATCAGCAGCTTTTAAGCCTTCGGTATATGCTAACGCCGCTTCAATGACACCAGGCCCTGTTTCTGTATGAATACCTTCAATAGGAAACTGCATTGTTTCTGCCAACGATAATAACTCATGATAGAGTTCAGCATGAACAGAATTTCTAATAACGGAGTAACCAAAGTAGTCTGGTGTAAAAGGCTTTAATTCAGCAAATTTTTTATCACGAACAGAGTCTGCATTTTCTGCAAACACAAAAAACTCATATTCAAACGCCGCATAAACATCAATATCCATTTGTTCGGCTTGCTGTAGTACACGCTGTAATACTTGCCGTGGACAAACCTCAGCAGACTTACCCACAAACTGAGTTAGAAACAAAGGTAAGTTATTTTCAAAAGGTATTGAGCGTACTGTTTCAGGTAGAATTTCTAATGACGCATCAGGGTATCCAGTATGCCAGCCAGTATGCTGTACATTATCATAAAGCTGGTCTTTGCTATCCCAACCTAATACGACATCACAAAAATTGAAACCATTTTCCAAGGCATTAATAAATTTTTTCTTACTTAGATATTTCCCTAACATAATGCCATCAATATCAAAAACTCCCACTTTGATATGTGATGCAGGGTGATTATTTATTATCTGTTTTACATTTTTCAAACTATCCATATTACATCCTTGTTAACCTAGATATATTTATATTTTTATTAAGGCATAAGTACAGCGCTGACACTGCTATTGCGTAAAAAGTGCATTTTTAGAGCTGCCCTTAAGAATAGATCTGCTTCTCAGCCTTACTCACCACCGCAAACTCCTCCTCAGGTGCTGATGCAACCAGCCGAAAACGGCTATATAAAGCAAAATACAAAATCATAATACCGAAAAATATTGCAGCCCAACATGCAGCAACAATATTGGCAAGAAACGTACTCATAAAAGCCACTATCGCGAGTATTAAAGCAACCCAAGGCGTCACAGCTCCACCGGGTGTCACAAACTTTGACTTTTTAGCCGATGATCTTTTTCGCAGCAGCAAGTGGGAAGTGCACATCATAATATAGGATAATGTTGCACCAAATACTGCCATGGTAATTAACAAGTCCCCTTCCCCGGTCAATGATAACAAGAAACCAAATATTCCAGGAATAACTAACGCTAAAACCGGTACTTTTCGACGAGAAGTGAGTGACAAGCTTTTGGGTAAATATCCTGCGCGAGAGAGCGCAAAAATTTGCCGAGAATAGCCATAAGTAATCGAGAAAAAACTGGCAATTAAACCAGCTAAACCAGCAATATTTACAAATAGCGCAGCATTTGATGACTCGCCATGCACTTTTTGAATAGCACCAACTAAAGGCGCCGTATGATCTTGCATGCCTGCAGAACCGGCAACACCTGGCACTAAAAACAAGACTAGAAAGGCAATAATAATTAAAATTGTCATCGCATAAATAATACTTTTAGGGATATCTTTGTGAGGCGTATGGGCTTCCTCAGCGGCCAGTGGTACACCTTCTACGGCTAGAAAAAACCAAATTGCAAAAGGTATTGCTTCCCAAATACCTAAAAAGCCATGTGGTAAAAAGAGATTAGCGCCTAACGCGGTCTCATTGACGGGTATATCAAACAGGTTTTGTGCATTAAAGTGTGGTAAAAGACTCACAACCAATACACCAATTGCAACAATAGCCGTTCCTGTAATCACAAACATGATTTTAAATGCTTCACCTACACCCAATAGATGTATACCTATAAAGACGACATAGAAAAGCAGATAGATGATCGGTCCATCAACACCGACCAATGAGTTCATATAACCACCAATAAATACGGCAATTGCCGCAGGTGCAATAGCATATTCCAAAATAATTGCTGTGCCAGTAATATAACCGCCCCAGGGTCCTAAAGCACAGCGAGCAAATCCATAACCACCACCTGCTGTTGGCAGCGAGGATGACATCTCTGCTAGACAAAATACCAACAACAAGTACATAACAGCCATTAAAATGGTCGCAATCAGTAAACCACCAAAACCACCTTGTGCTAGGCCAAAGTTCCACCCAGAAAAATCACCAGAGATAACATAAGATACCCCTAAGAAAGTTAGTAGAAACCAACCAACAGCCCCTTGTTTTAACTGTCGTTTGCTTAAATAATCTTCATCTTTAGTAGAAGCTGATGATACACTTGGATCAGTGCTAGCCATGCTGGTATTCGTCCTGTTTTTTTATTCTACTCTCTACAGCGAGCAGGTTATTTTTATATTTGCCTTCCTGGCTTCTTAGCTATTTATTGTTATATTTGTAACGGGTACATGAAAGCATTGTCAACAAATTGCTATAAATGATCAATAACTTTATCATATTCCAGCTAATATCTATTGAAGATCAATAGTCTATCTGACAAGGTGCTTTGGAGATTCAAAGAGAGGTGGGATAAAACGCCTACAGCCGAGGACAGTGGTCATTTTGACTGTAGGACAAGCTTTTATACCATTCGTTTTGGATATGTTAAATATACATTACTTGCAGGTTACAACACCTTTTCCATCAAGACTTGTACTTTTTTTCCATAAAGAAACAATATTCTGGCTTTTAAAGTAGGGACATGCTGTGTTTAGATATTTTGCTTTACTTAACCCATCAGAACCACCATATTCTTGACTAAACACTGCTTTATTTTTTTTCAAAAAAGTAGATTCATACTGCACACATTCATTATCATATACAAAGCATTGTTCATTGACAGCAAAATCAAAATAATCAACAAGCTCTTCAACTTGTTGCATATCATTCTTTAAAGCAATAGCCAGTTGATATTTGTGAGCTGTACCAGCAAGCCATTTATTATACTTCAACTGATCTTCATATTTGATATAGCCTTTAGTTTCAGAGGTATTTTCAAAACCATCGACATTATCAGGCTCAACAGCATCACAACCTGAATCTTTAGCAAGTTTAATTCGGTCTTCCATGATACTTTTTATTGTTACCAATGCATTAGTATTACCAATATTTAGCCAGGTTTCGTCGGGCCAGTCGTCCATGTCACCATCGGGAATCAACGTTTCTTTAGTAAACCGCTTTGCATCGCTTCGCCACTTTTCATAAGTACCTGCACTAAAATAGCATATAACTTTTTTTCCTTTGTTCTTAAATTGATTAATCTTACTATTTTGACCACCTTCACTGCCATCAAACAGATCAATGTCGACAACCTCAGCGTTGATATCAGTAGACATCGTATCACTGTTCTCAAGTTGCCACCACCAGGTTAAGCCAGGCTTTGGTTGCCACCACGTTTTCGTCGGTTTGCCGACAATATCATCGTATGAGTCTGTAATAATAACCGCATCTGAGTCATCATATGCTTGACTAGATTGCGCAGTACAAACTGTGGATATCATACAAATGATTAGCCCACTGTATATTTTTTGCTTGTAGCACTTCATACCCAACCCTCAGTATTCACTTTTTTGACTTTCACCATGCTGGTGAATCATCAAAAACAATATTTTTTAAACATATATAATAAATTAGTTATAGTTTTTTTTAGTATTTTTTACCCTTCACATAACACCAAAAAAACATGCTAAAAATACTATAACCTTGTTCTATTTATAAGGTAAATCATATCTAAATATTCTTAAGATATATATGATAACTAATTCATATAACAGCATTTGGAAGGAAAAACTGGGAATAGAGTCAATGATGAATAGCAGAAATTATGTTTAATGTGCTGTGTGCAGCAATCATTTGTAGGCTGGTTATTCGATACATAAGAGATTTATATAACAGTTATTTTGAGCCTATTAATAGGCCCTAATTAAACCCTCTTAAATATTGGCGCTTGATAAATAACCTCATCGAGTGATGTATAACCCTGTTGCGCTTTAAAGAGTGCATCATGGAACATACTGCGCATACCATGTTGATGCGCATAGTAATAAACATCCAACCCTGTATTACCATTTAAGATCATCTCTCTGATCCGGTCATCAATTTCTAATACTTCAAAACAGCCCACTCGTCCAATATAGCCTCTATGATTACAGTGTTCGCAGCCTCTAGCGCGAAAATAATTATTTGGCCCCAGATCGTCTCGGGCTAATCCTAGTCTTTGCAGTCGCTCTTCTGATAACTCATCAATCACTTTACATTGCGGGCACAATAACCGCAGTAATCGTTGAGCTACTATGACACGAAGCACATCAGAAAGCACTGATGCATCAACACCTAATGATAGTAACCGAGGAATAGCAAATGCGGAACATGTTGCATGTAACGTCGAAAAAATTAAGTGCCCCGTTGAAGCAGCCGTGACCGCAACATGTGCAGATTCCCTATCCAAAATTTCTCCTAATACAATAACATCAGGGTCTTGCCTTAACACATCGGCAAAGGCTTCAACAAAATTATATTTTTTATTTGGATCAACATGAATTTGACTAACGCCACTTATTTGATACTCAATCGGCGATTCCATGGTGATAATCGAACAGAAATCTCTGTTTAAAAAGTCAAGCGCTCCATATATAGTTGTTGTTTTACCACTCCCTGTTGGCCCTACATTTAAGATTAACCCCTGACTGGTTTTAAGTGCTTTGATAAATGTCTGATACTCCTTAGGGGGAATACCCAAATCATTCAACTCTAATACCCTACGATTCTTATCTAAAATACGCATGGCAATCCGCTCACCATGTATTGTCGGCACAGTGGATAATCGTATATCAACACCTGCATCCACAATATTCTGATAAGTAAAGCTACCATCCTGAGCAAAAGTGCTCATTGTAGAACGAAGATTACCCATAACTTTAATGCGATTGAATAATCTATTCTGGATTATTTTCGGTAAATACCACTGGGTAGCTAAAATACCATCCTTACGTAAACGCACTTTGATAGCATCTTCAAAAGCTTCAAAATGTATGTCACTGGCCCCCATATAGATTGCATAGTCAATAATTTGCTGTATCAACATGGAGACACCCACCTCACCTTCTGCAGGCATCTCAGCTTTATTTGTAAAAAGTGTAATCTCCCGTTTCAATGCCTTACCTAAAGGCTCAGTCCAAATACTGACTTCTGGTTTAATATCTTTACGGCCCTCTACCTCATCAATGGCATCTTGGATAACATCATTAAAGTTTTTACCTTCCATGTATGAGTAGTGTCGAACAACTGCACGAAGTATCGTTTTAAAGTAACAAACAAAGCGCTTAACGGGATATCCAGCTTTCTTTTCTATCTGATCAACTAACGCTTTATCCGTAGGGTTCGACATTGCAATAAAGAGCGTATTCTCTTCAAGGCGAAAAGGAAAAATGACATATTGAAGAACCAATTCATTAGGTAATAGCGATAATACTTCTTCTGGAATGTTTATTTTATTTATTTCATAAAGAGGATCTATAACGGGAAATCCTGTCACTTCAGATAATATTTTATTTAATTGGTCAACAGATAACAGATTTAAATCATAAAGGACTTCATAGATTAAATTATCAGAGTAACTTGTTATTATTTTTGCTTGAACAAGCTTCTGCGGTGGAATCAGGTTTTTTTCCAGAATATAGTCTACTACTGCACGCTCAAGCTCTTCGTTTGTCATGCTATATCCTTACTGCTACACAGGTACCGATCACTTATGTATACCCTTCACGAATGATTTCTAGGTTTTGTTATCTTCACTCCTCACCCCAATCACCTATTAATATAGGTTCATGGGGCTTCGTCACTCGATGGCCGCACCTAAAAACCATTCGTATTGGGTATATCTTTCACTGCAGCTATATCTTAAACACGTCAGCAATATGAATGATAGAATTGATTGACAAAAAAGATGGCAATAATTTGCTTTTTAAAAAGTAACAATCATAACAAAATGCAATAAACATTTCTTAAACAAATATTCCATATCAATTATGATTTTTTTCATACCCCCCCTTCTCTGTTGATCAAGCTAAGATACACACCAATACTTGCCTTCCCCTACAATATTGGTATTATTGGCAGCGGTATTACCATATGCCTTCTCCCCACAAGAAAAGAGCCATCGCTCATGGTTAACTGCTCATCATATACCCACAGCGAAGGGTATATTGGGAGCATGACATTATTAGTAACGCTATCAAGTATGTGACTATCTGCAGTGTGGGGCATAACAGTGGTCGTTAACATTTTCGATAGCTCATTGTACTAATGATGTAGGACATCCCAGTGACCAAACAACTATTTATAGCACCTCACACCCTGAAGAAACAGGCTAAAACCCTCATCCATTACTGGCCACAAACAATAAAAACAACACGCGCCTACCAATTGCTTTGTAATCTCTATGGGTTCAGCTCACTACACCAGTATCAAAAACAAACAAAACATATGGTGATTAATCATTATCAATCACAAGAAAACGCAGCGTATATAGCGGAACAGTTCTCTAGTCTCGCGAATCAACTTAGTCATCTTGGTGATATTAGCTTCGCTGATGCCAAAGTTGTTTTGTATAAAATATGGCCAAAATATATCAGCAATAAAACTTACAGCGCATCACCAAAAGAACATCAGTGTACTTTCTTCATTAACGGGGAGTTAACTGACTTTGTTCAGCAACCAAAAATAAACTACGCTTTTGATCGCTTTCCTGCAATCAAAGACTCAATTGAAGCAATTGGTATACCCCATACCGAAGTTGGAGCGCTCTATGTTAATAATCAACTCCAACCATTTACTTATCAACTCAATAACAATGATGTTATTACACTATATCCCGTAAGAGATGTTTTAAATCAACATCAAGCAACAAACTTACCAGTAAAACCGACCAGTCACCCTCACTTTATTTTAGATGTTCATTTAGGCCGACTATGCAACTATTTACGTATGTTGGGCTTTGATACACTTTATTGGAATCATGACTTAGGTGATGCAAAACTTGCTGCCTTAGCAGAAAAAGAACAACGAATTATGCTATCTCGTGACTTAGGTCTTTTAAAGCGAAGTAATATTAAGTTTGGTCGATGGTTACGAAACCGTAAACCTTTATTACAGCTTAAAGAAGTCTCAACATTTTATAACCTAAAACAATATATAGAACCTTTTAGCTTATGCATTCGTTGTAACAGTAAAATTACCAGTGTCGATAAAACGAACGTTAAACACCTTGTACCTACTGATGTTTATACAAGTTTTACCACCTTTAATCAGTGCTCTCATTGCCAACAAATTTACTGGCATGGAAGTCATGTTGATAAAATGAAAACTATTATTCACATGCTTGAAAATTAAGTAATATCCAATATTTTATTCAATTTTCTGCAAAAAATATAAGTATAATTACATAGTTGCTGACGTCTAACAGGGTACAAAATTGTTCCTATACTTATACCCACAGAGATGAAAATATACACTTCGCGAATCAATTTTAGGGTTTGTTGTCAGAGATCTTGACTACCAAGGATGGTGGGAATGCAGTTTATGCATAATGACATGGATGTCATATAGTAGAGCAATGCAGGAGCTATTGCCGAGGCACATTTAACTGCCACCACAGTCACTTATTAATATAAGCGCCTGGAGCTTCATCACTTGACGACCGCTACTAAAAATCCTTCGCTTTGAGTATATAACCTCTGAATGTTGTATTTTATATCCAAAGCAAACGGCATACTCACCTCTAAAGGGGTGTTTATCCAAAAAGGCCAAATCATGAGGATACAGTTATGACAGGATACAGTAAGGAAAAAGCTGACCGTCTAATTAAGAAACATGAAGATGCCGCATCAAAATTTGAAAAGGAGGCAAGAGAAGCAGAGGAAAGTGAAACTTTTCAAACCTCTCACTCAAATGAGCTTAGAAAAAAAGCCGAAGCAGAAAGGAATAAGGCTGATAATCTACGACACTTGAAAAAGCACTGGGGTGACGATTAATCACTATGAAACAAATCAATTGTCATTACTGTGGTGGTACAGGCATGATTAGTCGTTCAGAGCCTTGCCCTTATTGTAGAAGCTCAAACACTAAGCTTAAGGGAAGTTACTGCCCACACTGCCATGCAAATCTTGCGATTGATGAGCCTCATAGGCCTCATTGCCCCAATACGACACATCATCCACTAAACCGGCTGTACTCTAGTTGGTATTGAGCTTAATAGGGCTACAGTAACATCTATTTAATTTTTATGTTACAGGTAGCCTTTTACTTCATTTAGCAACCTCCCCTCTCGACTAAATCAAACTTGGCACGAAAGTTACAAAACTTTACAAAAAACAAGTAAACGATTTTGACGTTTTTAAGGATATAGATATTAAAGACGTCAACTTTTGTACTCTGTCTAAATTTTGCTCTTACTCATTACTTAAGCCGATTGTATTCAGGATCCGGTAATGAATTTTTTAGTAAACATCACTTCTTTAAGCATTAGTCGACGTAAAGATTTCATCATTTATACGAATAACATCGTATAAATATAGGAGTAGATTGACTTATGGTCGCAGTTGTCAGTGGTTACGGACTCGGTTTGTTTAATACCACAACGATAGGTTTGGGAAACAAAACTAAGTTTGGGCAAGGCAAAGAATCCATTAAAATTAATGCGGTTACGGGTAACCTCATTCTTCAACAAAAAGACGATGCATTAATTAGTCAAGGTATCGATGCGCACCTATTGAGAACCTATAACAGTCAAGGGTTACTCAATGATGCCAATGGCGATAATTTTCGCTTTGGCTTTAACCAGCAACTACTCAGTTTAACGGGTGAAATCAACCAGCCAAACAGTACTATCCAGCGTATAAGTGCAGATGGTGCTACCACAACCTATACCTACAATACCCAACAACAGTGTTATATCAGTACTGACGGTAGTGGTGCTCATGATAAACTTGAGTATTTAGGTGACAATCGCTGGCGTTGGACAGAAGGCTCAAGCTTAATTACTGAAACCTATCACTGGCAAAATAACCAGGGCCGATTAATTACTCGTTCAGACCGGCATGGTTTCAAAATACAGCTTGAATATCAGCACGATAAAGTAGTCGCTCTTAGGGATGAACAAGGACAAACACTCTCTATTGAGTACACTGGCAATAATGTCTCTGCAATCCATCACTCATCCGCAAGTCACTCATCCGCAAGTCACTCATCGGTAAAAACACGCTATCAATATGATCAACTCAATCGACTCACTTCCGTCATTGTTGATCTGACGCCAGAAGATAACAGCATAACGGATAATCATGTTTATAAAACACAATATCAATACGACGGTGACAGTCGTCGTATAACCCATATTAAACAAAGTGATGGCACAGAACTCACCATCAACTATCAGCAAGGGAGTGATGGCCAGTTTCGTGTTAGTGAAATCACAGAGGGTAAAGGCAGTCAAGCAGTCACTACTCGCTACGTGTATGACCTTAATGCCCGCAAAACGGATATTATTCAGGTCAATAATGCCACCTCAGGTACAGGCCCTACCTACAGCCTTTGGTATGATGAACAAGGTCGCTTAACTCGTACCGCCAACCCCGCTGATGCCCACGGTTTTAGGTTAGAAATTAATTACCAATACGATAATGATGATAATCTGCTAACACAAACCGACAACACTGGACGCATACTTTCGTATACCTATGACCAGTACGGTAATCGCACCACCGAAATTGATGCGGAACAAAATAAAATAACGCGTACTTTTAATTCCGCTCAACAAAAAATCAGCGAAACCATTTACCCTAAAGGCGATACACAACAGGGAGTGAGTCAATACTGGGTTTATGATGAAAAACAACGCATCAGTTTTCATCTTAACGCAGAAGGCTTTCTAGAAGCGTATCAGTATCAAAGCTGGGGGGATGATCAACTCCAACAGACCACAACGCTTACTTACCTTTCAGCTATATTGCCTGTTGAAAACTTTTCCCCTTCAAATCAACCAAGTAATGCCACTATAAAACAGTGGTTAGCGCAGCAAACATCACTTGGACACATTAAGCGTAAAGATCAGTATTTTGATTTTCGTGGACAGTTGCATAAAGTGGTTCAATCACAGGCCCTCAACCAAAGTAATTTAGTATCCACACAACCTAATGCGAGCAATATCCTCAATACCACGTATTTTATTTATGATACTCACGGCCAATTAATAAAATCCGTCGATAGCCGTGGACAAGCACCCGTTGAAAATTCAACAACACGCACTGATGAAATCCAACATAATAAAGATAACTTTGAAACCCTCTTTGTTTATGACGGATTAGGCCGGTTATTAGCTTCAACCAATAGCCTGGGTGAAACCACACGCTATCAATATCAAGACCAATTACAACAGGTGTTAAAAACCGCAGCCAATGGCTTACAAACCACTGAACTGTATGATTCTGTGGGTCGTATTATTAACCGCACACAAATTGACTTAAATACTACAACAGGTAATCACTCTACACCCACTCATACTTTTCTTTACGATAAACAGGGTCGAAAGATTGCAGAACAAGACCCAAGTGGTGCAATTTCACTGACCTTTTATCATCGCAATGGGCAACCTCTCGCCACTGTCGATGCGATGGGCTACGTTACCGAGTATTTTTATAACAAGACGGGTAAGCAAATCGCCCAACGACGCTATGCAACTGCTCTATCAGTCAATACGTTTGCGGCATTACAAGTCAGAAATAACGAAGGCACACTCACGGGGATAAAACCAACACCCTTCGAATCTATTCGCCCATCACTCAGCGAACATGATCGAATAACACGACAGGTGTTTGCTAAAAACAATCAATTACGATTCAGTATTGATGGAGAGGGTGCAGTTACAGAACACCGTTACGACCAAGCAGGCCGTAAAATTCTGACCATTCAACATGCTAAAACTTTAAATACCCCCACAGACTTAAACGCTCAGTCTGATCTTGCCCTAAATATTACTGCAGTTCAGCAGCAACTTGGGGAAACGCTGACGGCTGACGACCGCGTTCAACGCTTCTTTTATTCGAAGAGTGGACAACTTTCCGGCATGTTAGATGCCGAAGGTTATCTCACTCGCTATGGATATACGGCAACCGGCGAACGTAGCTATATCAGCCAACTGGCTTCCCGTGTTTTAAATCCTGAAACAGACATTCATCAGTGGTTAACCTGCTCCCTCAGTGAGCTACAAGTCACACCCAGTGTTCAAGACCAGCATGCGCTCAATTTTTATAATGCACAGGGTTGGATCATTGCTGCAGTCGATGCAGAAGGCTATCTCACCTTTTTCGCCTACGATGCGGTGGGTAATAAAACTCTTCAACGTCGTTTAGCGACACAGCTCACTCATACCGAACAAACGCGACTCATCAACTGGGTACAAGGAAAACCTGGACGCTTTCAAGCAGGTAATGATTTACTGTTAGCACTGATTCAGCAAAAACAAACGGAACAAGACCAGCTCCATAGTTACAAGTACGATGCGGCCAACCGCCTGCGGGAAGAAACCGATGCCCAAGGCAATACCCATCGCTATCAATATAATGCCGCTGGGCAGGTTATCCACACAACCAAAGGCATTATGCTCGCTCAGCAGCATGAGTTACTGAATCAAGCCAGTACCTCACAGGCAGAATATGATGGCTTTGGCCGGCTGATTAAAACCACAAATGCATTGGGTGCAGAAACCCTGTTTCGTTATGACAGCGCAGGTCGCAAAACGCAACAACAGGATGCAGCCGGCCATATTACCCGTTTTTATTACGATCAACGTGGGCGTTTAACACACACCATTAATGCCTTAGGTGAAGTCTCTGCGGTTATTTACAACGCCTTTGATCATGCAATATCAACCCGTGTTTATATAACACGGCTTACACCAGAACAGCTCACGTCGCTTGAAGGGGGGATTATTACTTCGGCGGTGGCCACACTGTTTAGCCAGTTAGCTAAAGAGAGCGATGCAATAAAACGTAATCGTTATAATCGGCGTGGACAAATCACTGAAAAAATTGATGCCGAAAATAATAGCCAACAACTGAATTATAATGCATTTGGTGAACTTAATAGCATCACTCAAACCATTCGCCAGTCACTCAGCATCACACAAACCCAATATCTGACGTATAACCGGCGCGGGGAAAAAGTAACAACATCAACGTCCGTACTGCAAGGTGATGCATTATTACCCGATTTAACCACCCACTATACGTTGGATGCATTTGGGCGCACAACCCAAACAACCAATGCCTTAGGCCATACCACAACCTTTGAGTATGATAGATTGGGTCGCCAACTCAGCATTACCAGCCCTAATCAGTCTACATCACATACATCCTATGATGCCTTTAACCGCGTATTAAACACAACAGACGCGCGGGGTAATACAACTGCTTACCAGTATCAGAAAACGACTGCAACGAATGCTGAAGGCGTTGAGTTTGTCACAGGCCATCAAGTCATCGTCACCACCCCAACGGGTTTGCAAAAAATTACCGAAAAAAACCTACAGGGTGAAAATGTCCGGATTACAGCCCCTGATAACACCACCAGTGAGTTTTTCTATGATAAAGCCGGTAATCTCATTAAAACCGTTGATGCGCTAGGCCAAGAAACCACACAACAGTTTAATCAATTAGGCTGGAAAACTAGTGTCACACAGGCTGATGGGTTACAAGTTCACTATGAGTATGATGCTGTTGGTCGCCAACTCATACAAATTACTGACCCTGATGGTTTAGCCCTCAAAGAGCAGATTCAATACGATGCGTTGGGCAATAAAGTTCAAGTAACTGATGCCAATAATACCCTCACCCAGCATCACTATAACCGTAATGGACAACTGACCAAAACAGTCGTTGACCCAGAGGGGTTAAACCTGATCACCGCTTATGAATACGACAATGCCGGCAATCAAATTCGTATTCAACAAGGTGATGCAAACGGTTGGCAAAGGGTGACTGAACATCGCTTTAATGGTTATGGGCAACGGGAAGCAACCATTATTGATCCCGATGGATTAAAACTAACCACGCGTTTTTACTATGACGATGCCGGCCAACTGATAAAAAAAATTAATGCTGAAAATCATACTACACAATATGTCTATGATAATGTTGGCCATCTACGTTTTACCATTAATCCCCAAGGTGCCGTATCAGAAACGCAGTATGATAATAATGGCAATAAAATTGCTGAAATCAATTATAAAAATACAGTGGATGCCAGCCTTACCTACACCGAACAAGAACTCACTGCAGCATTAAATTCGAGCGCTGAAGATCAATGGCAGGGGTTAATTTATGATGCAGACAATCGACTCACGTTTAGCATTGATGGTTTAGGTTATTTAACAAAAATTAACTACGATAAAAATAGCCAAATTATTGCTAAAGCAATCACTAAAAACGCGCTAAGCGATTTGGTTAATCATCCTAATCTCACCTTAACAGATATCGAAAACCGTTTAAATAATCTTGATACTACAGAATGGATCACTACCGAGCGAGTTATTTACGATGTATTGGGTCAAACCAAGTTTAAGGCCGATGCCAATGGTTGGCTAACAGAGTTTCAGTATGATCAAGCAGGCCGTGTTATTGCAGCTAAACGCTATAATGTTACTTGGCAACAACTTGAGTTAAACAATGATACGTCAATAAATAAGGTTAATGAAAAAGTAAGCCAGTGGCAACACACTGCAAAACCAGAAGATATTCATCATGAGTCTCACTGGTATGATAATGCAGGACGACGTTTATATACACAAGATGCTGCAGGCTATTTAACCGGTTATCGTTTTGATGCATTAGGTCAGGTTGTTGCTAATTTTAAATATAAAACACCTGCCCCAAACTTGCGCCAATCACGTGCAGACATTAACCAAATCACCCAGCATTTATCTGCCAACAGCACGATCGCTAAAGCCAATTACCATGTTTATGATACGGCGGGGCGCAAACGTTTTACCGTCAATGATTTAGGTTATGTCACTGAGTATCGCTACAATGCACTAGGTGAGTCCATTACTACATTGCGTTACCCACACCCCATTGCAAAAGAACATACACAAAATTTAACTGCTATTCGAGCAGGCTTAAAACAAACACCGATTGTTGTCCATGGCACTCAACTGCACGAAAAAAGTCGCCCTATTCTGGAATCTGGTTTATCACTGGTTAGTGGCACTTATGGACAAACCTGGGAAGCTCAAGAAGTCGGCACAGTTACTGCCACATCAAACTGGGTTTCCAAAACCATAAAACCGAATCAACCGTATAAATTAATTAATTCAGCAATAAAAACGTGGAGTGACCAAAAAAGTGAAAAATACACTATTACAGTGTCAAAAACTAAATTTTTACAAAGCAGTAAATTACAAAACTTTTCTTACGGAATAATTAATAATTTACCTTATAAAGATAAAGATAATTTATTCTATGAAGGCAGAATACAGTCACCAACTTTGTATAAAGTTGAGTCAGGTTTATCTTTAAAAACCAACAGTATTAATTTTAAGGACAGAACCCCAACCTCAGTCAATGCGGCAATTTATGACAATGCAGGGCAACATATCCGCACAATTTCAACACCAATGGGAGGAGAAGTAAGAATTTACAAAGGTGGATGGGGTGGACTTTCAGAAATGGGCTACAGATGGTTTGCGCCATCAAACTGGAATGGTCAAGTAAACTTAGGAGAAGATAATTTATCGATAGGAAAATATAAAGTAGTTGTTACTGTTGAGGACCGGTATGACGCACGCTCAGATGGAAGGCATTCTCGCTGGGATGGTGATGGGAAATGGACAGAAGTTACAGAGCTATTTATTAATATCGGAAATTACTTAGAACCTCTAAAACTTAAATGGCAAGATAATATCACTGAAGCTAAAAAAGTTGTCCTTCACTATCGCCAAAAAGGTTTTCAAGGGCGTTTTTCTACTATAAATGTCGACCGAGAAAATAATAGTAACTCAGTTCAAATAACAGATGATATTACTGGAGCTATCGAGTATCGAATAGAATACTTCGATGCAAATGGAAAAAAGATCTGTCAATCAAAAGGCGAGTTTCTATCTGAAGATAACAAAGTCTCTCAACAAGAGAAGCTATTTACCTTAGGTGGCGATTGGGCAGAAAAAACCACTGGCACTGCGATTAAAGGCTATGTTTCACGATTAGATGCGGCAGATATTCAATACCTTGAAGCGCAAGTCGTCAATAAAAATGGTGAGGTTGTTTCAACGGCATTAACTCACCCTAATTATATTACGCAGCAATTAGGGCTATATGATGGCTCTGTGAATTTAAGTGTGGGTGAACCACTCACAGAGGGTGATTACCAAGTTACGATTACCCGACACTTTAAGGATAATCGACCTGCCCAAACTGAAACCTTTAATTATCAAATTGGCGAGCAACCTTATCAGGCACAACATATTACTGTTGATGCCAAAGACCTTAACCCGCAACCCAGCGAAAAACTGGTTGCGCATTATCGATTAGCTAGTTCAGATGAGTGGCAAGCTATCCCCCTCTCCAAACAAGGCGATAAGCTCCAGCTTGCGATGCCAGCCACAGCACTGACCAACGGTGAGGCCTATCAGTTAAGAGTCCAAAGCCAAAACGCTGCAGGTCAACCGCAAGCCCAATTGCTGGGGAGCTTTAGCGCAGGACAAGACGCCAATGTGCAATTATCACTTAGCCAGTTTAAAGCCAGTGCCGCACAACCTGGTACCAGCATTGATGGATTAATTCCCGCTAATCTGCTGCCACAGTTACAAGCCGTCAGCATTCATGTTAAAGAAGCGGCATCAGGTGCGTTAATGACCTATAACGGCCCTATTTGGACGTGGCTAGATCAACAGGCAGGTGGACAGGTCAATATCAGTGATAATACCCAGCTGCCAGCCGGTGCTTACCAGCTCACCGTAACGTATCACTTTAAGGACGGTACCCCTGAAACCGCCTCGCCAATCACCATCACCCTCAGTGACCAAACCACAAGTCGTGCTATCACCGCATTTACCCTGCCTAAAACACTGGCGGGCATGGCGGTTCGCTATCGTCCCGTCAACGCTGCTACCAATCATTCAGACACTGAATGGCAACAAGCCTTTATTCAGCTTGAAGGTGATCAAGCACAGCTCAAACTCACTAAACTGCACTCAGCAACCACCTATGAAATTGAAGTGCTCGCAACAGGGCAGCGACTATTAGCGACTACTCAACCAGAGACTGCAGATGGCTCAGCACTGGCGGGCACGCTTAAAGTGGATGGCCAAGGGCAAACGGAATTACAACTCAAGCATTTACTCACCAATGAACAGCCCCAGGTGACCCAACAGCTAAGAGATAGTGCAGGACGGGTCACTTATACGGTTGATGCTATGGGCTATGTCACTGCGTATCGCTATGACCACTTAAACCGTGTTATTCAGCAAACCCAACATGCAACCCCCTTGGTTAGCTCACTGTTAAATTCGGCTACCCCCTTAACCATCGCGGCGGTGACGGAGGCGCTAAACAGTCAAACCCCAGCTGAAAAGGCGGCCAATCGCATGGTGGCGACTCGCTTTGATGCAGCGGGTCAGCAACAAGCTCAAGAAGTCTGGCAACTGGGTGAAGCGGCTGCAACCGGCATATCTCCCGTGGTATTAACGGTTGCCAATAGCTTGCATCAACAAAGTGCTGAAGTTGAAAACCAACACTGGGAAATGCGCTGGATTAAACCTGATCCCTTTACGGAACCTAAAGTAGAGCTTTACCCCGTAGAGGGTGGCTATGCCATTAAGCCCGGCCATATCAAAACGGTGGATGACAGCCCTGTTGGTGTCTATGTGGCTATTTACGATATGGCTGGTAATGTGGTTGATGAGTATGAATACACCCCCATGGGTGGCTTTGAAAGCTGGAAAGAGAAGCAACCCGACGGCAGTATCACTGAAAAAGGCCGCTGGATCGTTCCTGAGTGGCAAGGACAAGTCAACCTGGCCAGAAAGCATCTCGCACCAGGGCAATATAAAGTCAAACTGTCGTTTATCGATAACCGCCATGACGAAGGCGATGCTGACATGTGGAGTGAAAACCAATGGACGACACTGGTCATTGGCGAACCCCCTAAAAATACTCAGGTCAGCTGGAACACCCCCAAACTCACTGGCGACTTTGCCACTACCTTCCGCTACCGCCCCGCAAACACTGAAGAAGCCTGGCGCAACAGTTCAGTCAGTCAACAGAATGAAAAGATTACTGCTGAGCTTACCCAAGCAGAAGAAGGCCTATTTGAATACCAGCTGGAATATACAGACAGCCAAGGAACGCTACTAAAACAGTTCACCGGCACCTTTGTGAGCCGTCCGAATAGCGTGCTGGTGGTAGAAAATATTACGAAGGCGCAAACCCTTAACCACCACAACCACCTGGGCCAACGTACTGCAGTGACAGATGCCAATGGCCATACCACCTTTTTTGCTTATGACGCAAAGGGGCAACTAACCCGTGAATTGCGGCCTACCACTGTCGATGCTGAAGGCTTAGCCACCCATGGTCAACTCGTCGAGTACCAATACGATGCGTTGGGTCGTAAAGTCTCGCAACGAGCATTTGTTGACCCTGTATCGCTGGCTTCAGGCATTGCGCAAACCATTCCCGATACCGCAAAAGCACGCATCACCCGCTATCAATACGATGCCAGTGGTCAACTGTTAAAAGTCATTGGTCCAAGCTGGCACCCAGCAACGGCTGCCAAAGAGTCTGCCAGCAGTACCTCAACAGTGGCCCCAACAACCAGTAACTCAACGAATTCCAGCGTTAAATTAACCATCAGTAATAGTGTATTACCCCAAAGCACTGAGGTTGAAAACCAACATTGGGAAATGCGCTGGCATAAACCCGATCCCTTCACTGAGCCTACGGTCGAGCTTTACCCTGTTGCAGGGGGGTACTCGATAAAACCAGGGCACTTAACCACCACCGATAACAGTCCTACTGGGGTTTATGTCGCTATTTACGATATGGATGGCAAGGTCGTAGACGAATATGAACACACGGGTATGGGTGGCTTTGAATACTGGAAAGAAAAACAACCCGATGGCTCCGTGGTTGAAAAAGGCCGCTGGATTGTGCCTGAGTGGAATGGGCAGGTTAACCTCGCCCGCACTGAGTTGCCTGCAGGACGTTATCGGGTCAACGTATCGTTTTTGGATAATCGCCATGATGAAGCCGATAAAGCCATGTGGAGCGACTCCCAATGGGTTGAGTTAGTTATTGGCCAACCAGCTACCCCAACCAAAGTGAGCTGGCAATTACCAGAAGCGCTTAAGGATACCCGTGTTCAATTCCGCTATCGCCCGACAGGTACTGATCAACCCTGGCAAACCAGCAACATCACGCTAGCAGATCAACAGATCACTGCGGAGCTGACAAAAGCAGCATTTGGAGAGTTCAACTACCAGCTAACCTATGTTGATGCCCAAGGTAACACTGTCAAGCAGCTTACGGGTATTTTTACCAGTCGCCCCAATAGCACACTGGTGGTCGGTGAAAATCAACCAGCACCGCGTCCACAGCCAACCCCGACACCAGCTGAACCCTCCAGTCCCATTGTAACTGCCCACCAGTATGACTTCCTGGGCCGACAGGTAAGTACTACTGAAGCGGTAGGCACTGATCAACAACGTACCACTCAGCGACAGTATGATGCCCGAGGGCTGAAAATTGCTGAAACACAAGCAGCAGGCCAAATGGAAGCGACAACCCAACGCTTTCACTATGATGCGTTGGGCCAACTAAGCGCGACCACTGATGGGCGTGGTAGTGCACTGGTTGACAGTGATAGTGCATGGGCATTGGCAGAACGTACACGCGCAGGCATTGTCGATGCACAAGGCTATGGTAAGCGCGCCTCAGCATTAACGATGTCAGAGCGTAAGCAACTATTAGCCCAGTACACCCAGCACCAACAGATAGACAGCTTAGGCCGTAAAATCAGTCAAACGGATGCAAGTGGCCATACTATCCACAGCCAGTTTGATGCTTTTGGCAACCTGATCCAGAGTACCGATGCTCGTGGTGCTGTGCGACACTTCTTTTATGATGCCAATAACCGACTCCAGCTTGAGGTTGATGCGGCAGGTTATGCCACGCACTATACCTATACGGCCAGTGATCATGTCGCACAAAAGACACGTTATCAGCAGGCCCTGGATTTAGCACAGGTTCATCCACAAGCCGATGTCACTAAGCTGCTTGAGCAGTTGGATAAAGGCGGTGTGCAGCAACAAACGCGCTTTGAGTATGATGCGGCAGGACGCGTTACCCTGGAGCATGATGGCACGTATCAACAAACCTACCAGTATGATGGTGTGGGTAATAAAACCGCCCATACCGATAAAAATGGTTACACCAGTTACTTTGAGTACAACGCAGCAGGTCAGCTGACCCGTAAGCAATCCCCTAAGGTGCAGGTCGTTACTGATGCGTTAGCAGGCAAAGTTGAAGCCCAACACCTTATTACCACTCATCGTTATGATGCCCTGGGCCGTAAAACCGCTACCACAGAAGCCGCTGGTACCGCCCTGGCTGCAACGATCCTGTATGAGTACGATGCCCAAGACCGGTTGATTAAAGAAGTATTACCCTCTCGCAACGTGCTCCAGCTTCAGACTAATGGCGAATCCCAAGCACGCGCCGTAAAACCTGAGCTAAGCCGAGTGTATGACTTAGCGGGTAACCTGATTCAACACACTGATGGCAACGGTAACCGCACCACGTACTACTTTAATGCCGTTAACCAAAAAGTCGCGGAAGTCACTGCGAATGGTGTACTCACCCAGTTTGAGTACGATGCTGCCGGCAATATGATTCGCCAGCGTGTCTATGATGACCCTGTATCTCTTCCGGTCGCTCGTCATCAGCCACCTCAGCCCAATGCGAATGCAAGCTTTCGGGAAACCCACACCCAGTTTGATGCACAAAACCGAGAACTGGCGTCAACGGCTCAGCGAGGGCTTTTTTACAGTGCTGAACAAGGCTACTTTGAAGGGCAACAACGTACACAAAACCAGTTCGATGCGAATGGCAACCTGACGGTTAAGGTTGATGCTAATGGGCAACAGCAATTCACCTGGTACGATGCAAAAAACCAAGCCGTATTAGTGGTTGATGCGGCGGGTTATGTGACACAGCAAGCCTTTGATGGTGCAGGTAACCTCATTAAAAGCCATCGCTATGCACAACCATTACCCCAAACACTGTGGCGATCCTTAACCGCTGACACCCCTTTAACGGCTATAGAACAAGGGCTAACACCCTTAACCAGCGACCGGATTACAACTCACCGCTATAACGCCCAAAACCAGCGTGTTGAAACACGATTACTGGGCATTCAACACAACGAGGTCTTAGCAGACGGTCAGTTACAGCAGGGGGTTGCTGACCAGGTCACCACCTATGGTTACGATGCCCTGGGTCACCAAGTACTGATCCGCAAGTTTGGAGAAATGACCACAGCCAATGGCGAGAAGCAGGTCGTCGGCAACGTAGAGCAGCGCCAACAGCAGTTTGATGCATTAGGTCGTCAAACCACAGCCCAAAATACCCACTTTACCGATGCATCAGGTGCCCAGGTAACACCCACAACCGTCGTTGGCTACAACGCCCTAGGCCAATCCGCACTGCAAGTGCAAAAAGCCAATGCTAATACCGCACCCTATGACTTGGCTGACCAGGACCTGATCACCCGTCACCACTACGATGCCGCAGGCTTACTCCGCAAAACGGTGGATGCCAATGGTGCTGGTATCGACTTTCACTATGATGCTCAGGGTAATGTGGTGCGTAAGGATGAACTCCGCACACAAGCGGATGGTACACGACACACTATTCAAACCCGCTTTGGCTACGACGCCCTTAATCGTGAAGTGAGCCGAATAGATGCGGAAGGCACAATCTATCAAACCCACTACAACAGCCATGGCCAGGTCACTGAAAAAATCATCAATGGTAAACAGCATGAGTTTTTTGAGTATGACCAGCTGGGACGTTTGGTAAAAACCAACCAGCAAACCGGGGCCACCCGTCTTTATGGTTATGACCAAAATGGCAATATGACCTTGCATGTGGCTTCGGCTGGTGCCGATCTCAGTCAATTATCACTCGCTCAGCTGCGCAACCTCGACTTAAAGAGCGATACAGCAGCGCAACTGGCCGTGACCGTGCAACGTTATGATGTCCGTAACCAGCTCACAGATGTGATCCAGCCTGAAATGACCACTTTGATTAAAGATGCTGAGCTTACCAAAGTGGATCAAGTAGTCGAAGCGAAGCCCTTTACCCGGGGGGCACTGGATATTCAGGGTGGTGAGCGGTTCCAAGTTGATATTAAGCTTTATGCCAAGGCACGCCGACATAACTACCCCGAAGTGCACTACAACTTGCACGAGTTTCATGTCAGCTGGCAAGGGCTAGAGGGCTACACTGGCAAGCTAAAACTAGACTGGGATACTGGATTTAACCCCAATGCCAAAGGCAGCTGGACAGTGGATGCTTCTGCAGGGATAGCCAAAGCCAATCGATATGGTGGCCACTGGTGGCGCCATGCCTCAGCCCATAGTATTCATAATGATGGCATTTATTATCACATCAATGTTTACAAACAAGATGAAAATCAGCAGTGGGAATTATTAACCAAATTGGATAACCGCTATCAATGGAGTGGAGCTTATCATAGCCAAGGAGGCCAGGCTGCTGTTGCCTTTAATGAAATCATCCATCAAAACCCAAGGCTATTAACCCTAAAAGACCAGCCTCGCGATGCCAGTCGGGTTCGGCTCTACTATCGGCCCAAGCAAGAAGCGGACTACGCTGCACGCCCCTATAACGAGGAAAACTATAACCCCGCTAAATACACCCACTATGTGGATGGCTCCCGCCTTAAAGTGAATGAAACCACCAGTCGCTGGGGCTTTGATTTAACCAATGCCCCAGGTTTAGAAAAAGGTAAAGCCTATGAATATTACTATGAGGTGCTGGATCATAAAGGTCGTTTAGCGAATCGGGCTGAGGGCATTATCAATTGGGGAGGATCTGATAACACCTCGGCCACGCACAGCAATACCGGTCGGCCCCCCGTTAAGCGCAGCACGATGGACTACCTGATTGGTGAAGGTAAACTGGAGCAGCATGCCATCCATCGACAACAGCGCTTTAATGCCTTTGGTGAAATCATTGCTGAAACCGATGGCCTGGGTAATAAAACCGCGTTTAGCTACAACAAACTGGGCAAGCTAACTGAAAAACAAGGTGCAACAGTCAGTGTCACCCACGCCAATGGGTTTATTGAACAGCTACGGCCTACAACCCACTACCACACTGATCTACAAGGGCGAACGGTCGGTGTAACCGATGCCAACGGCCATACCAACACCCAGCAGTGGTTGGAAGACCGGGTGGTAAAAGAGTTTCATGCTGATGGCGGCGTTAAACAGTTCCATTACGATGCCTTTGGTCGTAAGCAGCAGGAAACAAATGAGCTGGGGCAAGTCACTCAGTTCCACTATGACAATGTGGGGAATCTGCTTCATGTCGATCGTGCGGGTAGCAATGATGACCATTACACCTACGATGAAGCCGGTAACCGCATTAGCCATACCAATGCGTTAGGCCACAAAGAAACCTACCGTTACGATGGCATGAGTCGCGTTCGTGCACACACTGATAACCTGGGCCATACCACGCAATATGATTATCAGTGGGATGCAGACATTGGTGCCGAACGCTTTGATGAAGCCACAGATGCCTATAAAAAACAGTCGGAGCATGCCATTGGTGGTTGGCGCAAAACCACTACCGATGCGGAAGGCAACCAACGCGTTGATCACCATGACCTGTATAACCGGATTCGTTTTCACCGCGATATGGGGGGCCGGCAAACCTGGTATGACTATAACCAGGCAGGCTGGTTAGTCGCGCAACGGGGTGATACCAAACTCAATAATGACAAGCATTTTGACCAGGAAATTCACTACCGCTATTACAACAACGGCTATATCAAAGGGATTGATGATTTAGGCATTAATGCCTTTGCTGAATTTCAGTACGATGCGAATGGCAATCTGACCTTTGAAGGTTATAGCTACAGTGATGCAGAACGCGGTCATGAAAAAGTCTACACCCAGCGAAGCTTTATCAGTTATGACGCCGCTAACCGCATTGATCATATTAAAGATGAGCAGTATGAGCTGCGTTATGAATATGATGCTGTCGGTAACCGACGTCGGGTCTTTAGCCGTTATCTACAGCCGAATGGCTTAACCGCCTCCCAGGACTTTTGGTACGCCTATGATGCGATGAATCGCTTCACCATCACCCAGGGTCAGTTAAATGGTGAGCGAGCAACGGATAAAGCCAGCCATGCAGTTAACGTGGTTGCGGGCGATAAAGGCTATGCCGTCACCTATAACGCACTGGGGCAACGGACTTCTGCCCAGCATGGTCAAAATCACGAAGCCTATGCCTATGACACCAATGGCTTTTTATCCACTACCCATATCAATGATGCACTGCGGGCACGCCGGATTAATGATGCCGCGGGTAATGCCTCGGAGTATCTTGAGTACAAGTCTGACGGCAATCTGCTCAAGCACGTTCGCAATACCTACAATGCCAATAACCGTAAAATACAGGAGCATACGGTTACTGATGGCAATAACACCGGCGTCAAATACAGTTTTGATAAAGCCGGCAACCTAAAGCAATCCGTCACCTATGGCCGTGACCCTGAGTTGACCACCCGCTATACCTACGAGCTGTGGGATGACTACAAACAGAAGCAAATTGAGTTAAAAGCCTGCACCGATGCAGATCTGCAATATGACTGGGCACCAGGTTTCAGCTTTTTTGAATATGATGCGAATGGTCATGTCAGCATGGCGCGCGATGATTACCACCAGCGTATCTTCCGCTATGTGAATAACCATAAAGGCCAAGTACTGCGCCGTACGGAAAAAGGCGAAGGCTACCTGAAAACCCATAACTATTACTATGTAAATGGCTTAGGGATAGGTGATGTCGGTGATGATGGCCCCTCTTACACCGACTACGCGACGCAACTGGCCCTATCCGAAGGGTTGCAGCGCAAACCCGATAAAATCACCCCGGTTTACAGTGCTGATTTTGATGCCAACTACCAGCCCATCAGCGCTGATTACCCTGCCCAATCTCCTGGTAGTTACACCGTCAACAAAGGCGATACCTTACAAAGTATTGCCCGTGCTTTATGGGGTGATAGCAGCCTGTGGTTTTTAATCGCCGATGCCAATGGTATCGAGGATCCACAAGCACTAAAGGAGGGGTTAGTACTTACTATCCCTAACAAAGTTACCAATATTCATAACAACAGCTCAACGTATCGTCCCTATCAACCTGGCTTAGCCCTGGGTGATACCAGCCCTACCCTGCCAGATATGCCACCTCCCCCTCATAAAGAAGGTGCTTGTGGTGGAGCGGCTGAGTTGATCATTATGGTCGTGGCGATTGCAGCGGCTGCTTTTGTGGGGCCTGTGGTACAAGCAATGATGCAAGGCATGAATACTTTCGTCACTGCAGTTGCTGTAGGAGCTTCTAGTCAAGCAGCCGCTAATGCCGCTGGCCAGTTGGCTGGAATGGCAATGGGGGTTCAAAGTGGCTTTAGTTTTAGCCAGGTAGCCAAAGCCGGTATACGTGGCGCAGTAAGTGGTGCTGTGAGCTACGGTGTTGGCCAAGGCTTAACTGAGCTTGGTAAAGGCACTGATGGCTTTCAATGGGCTAAACAAGCCAGCGACTTTTTGAATAATGCTGACAACTACTGGGTGAAAAAAGTCGTTGGAGATATTGCAAGCCAAGGTGTTGGCATGGCCCTGGGCTGGCAAAAGAAATACGACTGGCGTCAGACGGCAGTTGCCGGGGCTAATGGTTACATTGGGCAGAAAATTGGTTTAACTGCAGAGATGGAACGAGCCAAAGCTTCATCCTTCGTTGAAGCACGTGCTCCAGCCTACTTCAAGAGCAGTATGTTACATGAGTTGGTGCAAACTGCTGTATATGGGGATGGTTTTGATTTTGCTAGAGCAGCAGCTGGAACTATTGGTCACAGTGTAGGTGGTGCGTATGGGAAGGATTTAGAAAATTACGTGTTACAAAAGCGCCAATCCGACACATTGCTAACCGATATTAATGAGCATCCTATTACTCAAGAGCGACTTAAAAAAGCGAGATACATTAAAGATCACCTTGAACCAGCGCCATTTAATGATCCGATTCATAAAGCTCGCTACTTGTCTCCTAAACAAGAAAATATGATGGCAGCTAATAAAGCCTTTTTAGGCACGTTAGCAGGTAAAAGCGAAAATTCTATTGTTCAAGAGCGACTTAAAAAAGCGAGATCAAATAATTATTACCTTGATCAAGAGCCATTTAGTAATCCAGTTCATAATGCTCGCTACTTGTCTCCTAAGCAAGAAAGTATGATGGCAGCTAATAAAGCCTTTTTAGGCTCTAAAGGCAGTGATCGAACAGGGTTTACTTGGGAAAATATTACTAATTGGTTTTCTAATGCGTGGGATACCGGTAACAAAGGGCCTGCTACGCATGACTATAGCTTTCGCTCTACGCTGGCTGATGTACTAAATGAATCGTTGAATTATAGTAGCACTCAATCTGATAGTGATTATGGTGTCAATAATTACGTCTCTCATAACATGGGAGAACATAAATTACGATATGATACGAGCGCTGCACCGTTCTTTGTGCAGAACAGTAATGATTACGCTATAGGTAAGATGTTTGGGCTAGGCTCGATATTTAGCCCTCATATAGAACACTATAACCGAATGGCGGCAAGTTTGGGTGGTGAGGTCTCAAGCTCTTATAATGAGTTTCAAGAAGGACCCGCTCGAGGAATAATCATTGCTGTAGGATCTGTAATTGGAGGACTTGCTTTAGGGCGATATGGGCCAGATATGGATCTGAATCCAACAAGAAGCCCCTTAAATAATAGGAACAGTGTTGAGTTTGATGTTCCAGACAGGCCTTCTATTTCAGGTTCAGCGCATGAGCCACGAGTAAGTTGGTTAGATAATGCGGATGGTCGAGTTTTAAGTGCGGACGAAGCGTTTAGTCTTGCCAGAGCTCAAGGCTTTGATATTCCTGACTACGTTGATATCAAGTTCAAATCTGGCTGGTCTCGACCGGATGCTGACGCAGAATATCTAGTGCAGTTTAAGCATAAACAAGTAAATCTTGATCAACCCGTACTATGGGATGATATTGTTAATCCTGACACTGGAAGACTAGATATCCACATAAATGCGGATGTTCTTAGGAGTGATGAGCGAGCACTTGCACATGTTGTTCATGAAGTATACGAAGCTAAGGCAATTTATAATCGAATGACGGAGCTCGATGAATTTGGAGCCCCGCCTATGACCTGGGGGCAACTACGAAAGGAAATCGCTAATAATCCAAGTGTTAAGAAAAATTGGCATACCGAGGCATGGGATGCAGCAGATATATCGGTTCGAGACTTGCTCCTTGAAAGAGGTATGACTATGGAGCAGTTTAGAAATACTAGGGTCATTCGATAGAGGTGAAGGAAATATGAGAAAGTCAACCTTACAGTGGAAGACCTATAGTTTCGAGGCTTCTCCATCAAATGAGGGAAACAAAAATTGGCTCGATTTAGTTATTACAAATAGTGATACTTCTTGGTCGGTTTTCTCTCGCGTTTCGCATGTGGTTGATGCGAAAGTTTGGAAGCGTGAACTAATTAAGTTTAAGGATGGAGAGGGTGATATTGCTGAAGTTTTTAAACTAGGTTCTGATTTTTCGATTCGATTGCTTCGCAAAGAAGGCATTATCTACTGTAGTGTTAATCTTAATCCAGATCCGTTGTTGGAAAATTATTCCGAAACTATTGAATTTAAAGCGGATGATATTGATTCATTAATAGATTTTATTGAAAATTTTATTCGTGAATATGAAACTCTTGTAGGTTAATAAAAAAGTGAAAAAGGGGACACCCACTTTTTAACTGACTTTAAAGAGTAGGCAGCAGCAACAAACCTCCCTGCTGCCTATAAATTTTATTAAATCCTAGTTGAAGGTGTAAGAATAACACGCCCTCAGAGTCAGCTAGTCAGTGTCGCAGATACCCCCTACTACCACTGTATATGCCGGTGTGTCCGCCATACCTTTTTATGTGGTGATGACAAGGTTACTGGGCGTAACTTTGAACACCGCAAAACCTGGCTGGTTGAACAACTAACTAAACTGGTTAAAGTCTTTGCTATTGATATCTGTGCTTATGCCGTAGTGTCGAATCACTACCATTTAGTAGTTCGTATTGATGAGCAAAAGACTAATCAATGGACAAATGATGAAGTCATTCGTCGTTGGCGAAAGCTTTATCATGGTCCCCCCATGGTTCAGTGCTATTTAGCAGGTTCAAAACTAAATAACGCCGATTTAAAGTTAGTAGATGATATTACTCAGCAATGGCGTCAACGATTAGCTGACTTGTCATGGTTTATGCGTTGCTTAAATGAACCTATCGCTCGATGGGCTAATGATGAAGCTGCACTACTAACCTGTATGAGTTATGTCGACCTAAATCCTGTTCGCGCAGGCATAGCTGATACACCAGAAGCATCTGATTTTACCTCAATACAAGCTCGGATGATGGCTTGGGTAAAACGTCAACGTAAAAATAAAAAACAAAATAAGCCGTTTGTTCGAACCACTAAGCTACCTAAACAAGCGTTACCCACCGTTCCTATACTTCGGTTTTCCGGTAACGAAAAGCAAGGCAAACCAATCACAATTCCGTTTTCGCTAAAAGATTACTTACAGCTCATTGATTGGCTTGGGCGCGCTATCCGTTACGATAAACGTGGCGTTATTCCCAGTCATATTCATTCTATTTTGGAACGATTGAATATCAATCATGAAGCTCTACTGACGTATGTGAGTAAAAAGGAAAGGGGTTTTATTGATATGATGGGAACGGAGCAGACTATCCAGCAAGCTGCCGTACAGTTACAACGGAAGTTTATAAAAAGGGACTAAGCTTGCTAAACAGTTATTTTCAACACAAGCGGTTTACTCCTGTTAGGCGACAACTTACATGATATAAGAGGTCACTCATAATTAAATTAGGTTTATAAAAATCGGTAATCGCAAGCCTTACATCTACCTATAATTTACCTAAACTCTAGTTTGAGGTGTAAGTAGTCAGCTGGTCAGTGTGACGAATATACTCTACTGCTACTGTATTATACTTATGAGTTCACTAAGCCTATAGATTTTCAATGACCAACTTACAGATCACTGCTTTAATCATCTTGCTAAATAGTTAAACTTGTTACACATAATCCAAGAATGAAGAATTATATTGCGTTATGCTTCAACCTTTAAGTGTGATAAAGTTACCAACACTCAAGTTGATGTTAGTAGTTCAGCCCAACCCTGATCAAAACTTAATCAACAAATAATAATCATAGCGTTTGAAGAACAATGTTGGTTTCGGGAAATGAAGTATAGTTATCCACGTTTAGCAATAGCAGTAATACTTGTTATATTATTAGCGTCTTGCGCTAACACAAAAAAAACTATTATAAAAACTGAGCAGCCACTGGAAAATATCCCAAATATCATAATTGTGAATATTGAGCAGATGGAAAGTGTTAACGTATCGCTCAGGGAGCAGGGTTATAGCAGTGTTCACATTAATCAGACTATGCATCAAGCACAGATGAATGCAGCAATGCAACCAGGATATACACACACTGCAGGGTTTACAGGAGCAATCATTGGGGGAGCTATTATTCGTAATATGGAAGAAAACAGAGCTCAACAGAATAAAAACCGTCCTGTAACGAAGTTTTTAGATACTTTAGGGAAAAAAAATCAGAATATTCTGGTAGAAAACGACAGTAACTCATTTTTGAACTGGAAAAATAGCACTAACTTTAAGGCTAAAAGAAAAAGCGACTATATCCATATTACACCAACAATTAAACTAACATCAGACTACAGAGCCTTAATACTAACAGCTTTGGTTGAGATATATAACAACTCAGAAAAAATATCTTATCGAAATTATTTTCATCTTCAGTCATCGCCTTTATTACAACCAAATGAGACTATTTCTAATCTAGAAACTAAAACGGATTCTATGAAGTTAGCTACATCTGAGATAAAATCTCTATTGAAAAAATTACCAGATCTAATAAACAACGATATTAAAAAGTGGCAACATCTACCTACTAAAAATCAAAGTATAAAATTTACTAATAGCTTAGGGCGCTACTACGAACGTGGCAGACTATTGGCAAACAAACAGGGACATATTACTTATCGCTCATTGAGAGGGGAAATAAAACACTTCCCCTTTCAAAAAATGGTTAATTAACTGTTTTTGTGGTAGTTACCTTGTTGGAAGCTTGTTCCAAAGTAAAATCTTGTTTTATTATTTGAATTGCATTATCAAATGAACGATACACTGCATTTGTTAAATTTGGGTACTTGCTTTCACTTTCATCCCAAGGTTCATCAATCAATACTTCAGTTTTAGCTGCTCGATACCACTCTAGCTTCCCTGTATTGAGGTCGATCATTTGACCTAGTATATTTGTTGTTGCAATTGGATCAGAGGTGGGGGCTGGCCCATAGTAACTCCGTGTTGTTCCCAATTTTTGCAAATCTAAAAGTAATATATAGTCTAAGGAGTGTTTTTCTTTTATAGCAGTAAATTTTGTTGTATTTTTTCCATTTTCAGATGTTTTTATTTTAAATTTTTCT
Organism: Zooshikella ganghwensis; assembly: GCF_018263875.1. Lineage (NCBI taxonomy): Bacteria > Pseudomonadati > Pseudomonadota > Gammaproteobacteria > Oceanospirillales > Zooshikellaceae > Zooshikella > Zooshikella ganghwensis. The sequence goes on along the minus strand of NZ_JAEVHG010000014.1, from coordinate 881 downwards.
TTATCAATAGGGTCCTCGATTATAATAACAGACAACCCCTTTTCTTTAAGTAGCTTAGCAATTTCATTTTGTAAGCTAGTATACTCTGGAAACTCGAGTGTTTTTAAATGGTTATCTAGCCCAGAGTTAACCGCAGAAATAATACCATAATCTAACAACCCAATCGACCCTGTGTAAGTGGTTTCAGCTTCAATCGTTTTTGTTCTTGCTATACCAACTGTTTTCCCCTTTTTTTCAAGAAAAGAGTCTGAAAAATTAACCGTTGGCTGATGAGATACACAGCCAGTAACGATAAATGAAATAACAAGTAAAGGAAGTACTCTCGCAATATTGATCATTAACAACCCTCAATAGATTTCTTTCGTCTATTTTAAAAGCGAAGAATTATATCTTAATTATTATATTTTTCATTATTTTTTTTAACTTTTACTCTTAATATGTGTAATTAGCTAACTTGTGTTTGTCAAAGCAAATGATAGCAGTAAAAATGCTACTGAACTTCTGGTAGAACATTTGCGCATAACAAGCCATTTACTTAAGCCTGTATAACTCCCTTTACAAGAAAAATACGTATAATTTATACTTTGTTCAAAAGAGTATTCAAAGTTAATCAACTCTGGTTGATAGTTTAAGGATAAAACAGCCTCAAAGTCAGCAAGTTAATGAGTCAGATGTGTAATACAATATATGCAAGAGCACTAGTCGAATTTACTTTATGACGATGATGACATAAACGACATATCCTATGTTTAACTAGGGCCTGTTAACACTAATTAACTTGTCTACGATAAGCGCAAAGTGAATAAAAAAACGAAAAACAGCGTCTAGTTTTTCAAATCGTGAAAATATACGTCTAAAGCCTTTTAGCCTACGAAATAAGC
>NZ_JAEVHG010000013.1:0-173033 GCF_018263875.1 Zooshikella ganghwensis | reverse complement strand
CCAATGCTGGGTTTCTGATATTACCTATGTCAAAACAGGTGAGGGCTTCTTGTATTTAGCCGTGGTCATCGACCTGTTCGTGCGCAATGTAGTGGGCTGGTCGATGAGTGTGCGGATTAACGAAGAGTTGGTAATGAACGCGCTAAGCGCAGCCTATTGGCGCAGGAAACCCCAAAGTACAGTGATGTTTCACTCAGATCAAGGATCGCAATATACGAGTGCGAATTTTCATAGCCTGTTAAAAGATTTAAATCTTGAGCCAAGTATGAGTAGGCGAGGTAATTGTTGGGATAATGCTGTCGCTGAAAGTTTTTTCAGTAACTTGAAAAAAGAATGCGTACCGAAAAAGGGATTTAAGACAAGAGACGAAGCTAGGCAGGTGATATTCCATTATATTGAAATGTTTTATAATCCAATAGGCGTCACACACACAATGACAGGTGCTCACCAGCAAACGCTGAAGCAGCGTATTTTCAAAACCTAGAAACTGTCTAGAAAAGTCAGGCCGTACCAGACGACAATGCTCTACCAGGCTGAGCTACACTCCGTGTTGTCTTTTTGTTCATATCTTAGCATTAAAATTAGTGTGTTTAGCTTACAACGGTGCTTTTTATTCTTCAATCTATTCTATTCAAGGCTCAGTTTTCTAAAGTAGTTAATAGCTTTTTCAATGAAAACGACAATTGTTTTAATTTATTTATTATTTAAAGAGGTAACATCATAAAGTAAAAAAACAATATGGTTATGTCGCATGAGTACATGTACTTTTGGACAAGTTGAATTAGTCATACAAGAGATAACGAATGAGTTTCTCTAGTAGCCTATTCATAATAGGCTACTGGTCTTACTATTGTATGATGCTTGGCAGTTCTGATTTAATCTTTAATCATAATGACCTAACGTTATTGTTATAGCTCTGTATCTAAGGCTCTATGAAAATACTAACATTGTTCGCGCCTGTAGAATTGATGCCATAACTCTACCACAGTAGATGTGTTGACCATCATTTCAAGAAAGAATTACTTGTTTATTTCTTGGGTTATTAATCTGTTAGGGCAGAATAAATTTGATCCTTAATATGAACCCTTTTTCTTTTGAGTGAGCCATAAAAGCCATCATCAATGGGTATCTCTCGCATTTGCAAACCATGGAGTTGATGGTCAATTTCATGGTACTCAGCTGCTAGTTTTGCAAACTCAGGATTTTCTTGCTTTAGGCGGGAAATTTTGTCGCGATAATGAGGAAATTCTTCAACCAGGCTATGTTTATGCCGAATCATTGCGCTCCTCCAGCATTTAGGTTTCACATTACAAGTGTAGATAATACAAATACACCCTGCCAGTTTAAAAAATCACCACTAGTCAGATTACGTTGTGAGAAATAGTCCTGAAGAAGGCTAAGATGATGTCTCACTCAACTAGTTAATAGGAAAAAGTTAAATTTAGGGTTGTAATCATCATCAAACTATGCTGTTATTTGGTTATAGCTCGACACTGCAAGCCATGGTTAGTAAGAGAGCAGTCTATACGCATATATTTCGTTAAGTGTATTGATAAGTACATCTAGGAATTAAGTGTTGCTCTTGCTTGCAGTGAAATTCGGCTAGACTAGTAAGCGGTTTATTTATGTTGAGTTGGCAAGGTCTATATAGAACGTTTGTACAGCTTAATTAATGTTGGTGAATTTATTTAAAACGTTCATTTTCATCAATATTTTTTTGAAAATTGTTTAGAGCTTTAAATTGGTTGGTTAGCGAAGCTCTAATTTAGACAGGTTTATGACATTAGTTTTTGATATGTACGATTTATTTGTAGGTAAACTCATTAAGATTATTAAACTCGTGGTGATTATTCACCAACGAGGGGGTTTTCCTGCATAGCAACTAAAGAAAGGATACCTAAAAACCCCCGAGGCAAAACCCCGGGGGTTTTTTTTTGGCAGCTTATAATAGTTAATGGTAATTACAGCATGAATGGCGCAGAGTATATTATTCAGGCATTACAGCAGGCGGGTGTTTCAACATTGTTCGGTTATCCTGGTGGCGCAATCATGCCTGTCTATGATGCTTTATATGATAGCCAGCTTGACCATATCCTATGTCGCCATGAGCAAGGTGCTGCTTTGGCTGCAGAGGCTTATGCCCGTAGCTCAGGTAAACTCGGGGTTTGTCTTGCAACTTCAGGCCCTGGCGCTACAAACCTACTTACGGGTATTGCAAATGCTTATCTGGACTCTATCCCTCTGTTGTTTATAACGGGTCAAGTTGCTTCACCTTTAATTGGCACAGATGCGTTTCAAGAAGTGGACATCTTGGGTATGTCGATCCCTGTCGTAAAGCACAATTACCTTGTAAAAAATATTCAAGAACTGCCACGAATCCTTGAAGAAGCAATGGTTATTGCCCAGTCTGGACGTCCCGGACCAGTATTAATTGATGTACCAAAGGATATTCAATTAGCTCAAATTGTACCGTTAAACTTGCAGATGACGATTGACGACCCCGTTTGTTGCGGTGATGAATCAATTCGCCAAGCTAAGCATTTAATTGCTCAAAGTCAGCGGCCTGTCCTTTATAGTGGCGGTGGCGTAGTTTTGGCTGATGCTGTAGAAAGGTTTAGAGCGTTTTCGCAAGAGACGGGAATTCCATCCGTTGTGACATTAAAAGGCTTGGGAAATGATACGGAGCAAAACCCAAATTATTTGGGTATGCTGGGTATGCATGGAACCAAAGCTGCAAATTTAGCGGTACAAGGTTGTGATCTTTTGATTTGCGTTGGGGCACGATTTGATGATCGTGTAACAGGAAAGTTAGATACATTTGCTCCAAAAGCAAAAGTTATTCATTTGGATATTGATGCTGCTGAGTTCGGAAAACTTCGTCAACCTGATGTTATCTTACATGGTGACTTAAAACATAGCCTTAAAGCACTGTCCCAAAAATTGGATATTAGTCCTTGGCAGCAACATTGCCAAACCTTAAGGCAGACGCATTGTTGGCGTTATGACCATCCTGGTGAAAGTATTTATGCGCCTGCACTTATTAAGGAACTGGGAGAGTTGGTCTTTGATAATACTATTATTACAACGGATGTTGGCCAGCATCAGATGTGGGTGGCCCAGCATTATCCTGTTCACCACCCTAGACAGTTTCTTTCAAGTGGTGGACTAGGGACGATGGGTTTTGGTTTGCCTGCGGCGATAGGAGCTCAGTTTGCTAAACCTGATAGTACGGTAATCTGCTTCTCTGGTGACGGCTCTATTATGATGAATATACAGGAGCTAGCTACAATAAATCGTTATCGATTACCCATTAAAATAATTATTTTTGATAATCATCGCCTGGGAATGGTTAAGCAGTGGCAGGAACTATTTTTCACGGAACGATATAGCTCAGTCGAGTTAAATGATAATCCTGACTTTGTCGCAGTTGCGAATGCTTTTAATATTCCTGCCCTCCATATCAAGCATAAAAATCAAATAAAAAAAGCATTACAAACGTTACTAAGCGCTCCAGGCGCATTTTTATTACATGTAGAAATTGACCCTCAGCAAAATGTCTGGCCACTGGTTCCCCCTGGTGCTGCAAATTCGGAAATGATGGAGTGTACAAAAAATGCCACAGTTTAATTTACATTTAGTTGCTCGCAATACCCCGGGGTGCTTAGAGCGCATTCTTAACACAAGTCGTGTACGTGGTTTTGAAATAATGAACTTTTCAGCAAAACTGGATCGAAATGAGCGTTATTACCAGATTGACTTGGCTGTCAATAGTCAGCGCTCCCAGCAGTCGTTGATAATGCAACTGGCGAAACAGTATGATATTCGTGAGTTAACTCCTGTAAAAATGAAACGTATGATTCGCTCTGTGGCTATCTGATCATTAACGTTTAAAATAAAGAATCCTATTTAAAAGTGTTTAGTATACTTTTAAATAGGGTTCGTAGAGTACGTTTTTTCGCTTATATCCTTTGTTGTGGGTGTATATACATTATGAAGGGTATAAATTAAAAAAATATAAGAAAGTCACTAATCAGCTTGTTATGCTACATAATGGACTTGTGGGTAAGGGGATTATAATGCTGACAAGAAGACGTTTTATTTATAACACAAGTATTCTTGTTACAGGCTTTTGTATGCAAAACCTTGTCGCTGGCGAGCAACCTGAAAGTAGCATGGACTGGTTTGCACCTGAAGAAGGGCAGCCCCATGAGCGGACGTGGATGGCATTTGGCGCCGAAGAATCTATCTGGGGAGCTGAACTGTTACCAGTCGTACAACAAAACTTAGCCACAATTGCTCGAACAATTGCTCATTATGAACCTGTTTCAATGTTAGTGCGTGAGAGTGAGTATGACTTAGCACGACAGATGGTGGGTGATAAGGTAGAGTTAGTTGTTGCGGATTTGAATGACCTGTGGATGCGAGATACAGGGCCTGTATTTGTGATGACACAGCAAGGACAAAAAGCAGCGGTTGACTTTAATTTTAATGGTTGGGGCAATAAGCAGCAGCATAATCATGACGCTAAGGTAGCCAAACTAGTTGCCAGTAAGGCTGGTGTTAAGCTTTTAAATACCCGGCTGGTACTAGAAGGTGGGGGGATAGAAGTTGATGGTCAAGGTACTGCCATCATTACTGAAAGTTGTACGTTAAATAAAAATAGAAATCCAGGTATTTCTAAAGCTCAGTTTGAAGATTGGCTGATGCCTCTGTTAGGTTTAAATAAGATAATATGGCTACCCGGAATTAAAGGTAAAGATATTACTGATGGACATACAGACTTTTACGCTCGTTTTGCAAAACCTGGGGTAGTATTAGCGGGTTATGATCCTGATCCTCACTCATTTGATCATGACGTCACAAAACGTCATTTAGAATTACTACGTGCTGCTAAGGATGCACAAGGTAAGCCACTGAAGGTGCTTACGCTAGAAGGACCAATGACAATTCGTGAGGAATACGCGTCAGAGGATTTTGCGGCAGGCTATATTGGTTTTTACTTATGTAATGGTGCAGTTATTATGCAAGGGTTTGGTGATAAAGCTGCAGATCAGGCCGCTAAAAAAACTCTACAGGAAGTATTTCCAAAGCGAACGATAGAACAGATAAAAATTGATGGTATTGCGGCGGGGGGCGGCAGTATTCACTGTACTACACAACAGGAACCTTATGTTTAAAAAGAAACTATTGCTAGTATCTATGACTTGAAGAGCAGGAATGTTTTTTTATGAAGTATCACCATTTAGGTATTCCTACAAAGCAAAAACTACCAGATGAAAAATATTTACCTCATTTAAAAATGTATGTAAGTGGCTATGGGAAGAATGAATATGGAATCGAATGGGTAAGGTATGACGAAGATGCAAATTTTCCAAATATTGTAAAAGAGCTACCTCATGTTGCCTTTGAGGTTGAAGATCTTAGTGCTGCAATTGAAGGGAAAAATGTGATCATCAAACCTAATAGCCCTAGTCCAGGAGTTATCGTTGCTTTTATTGAAGAAAATGGTGCACCTATTGAGTTTATTCAAGTTGATCGTTCAATAGCTGAAGAAGGAATATAGCTCAATACGTTAAATATTTTTTTATAATTAACGTTGAAATACGCTGCGCATATTTTGGCTCAAATAGGTGAATTATATGATGAAAACAATTGGGCTGTTGGGAGGGATGAGTTGGGAAAGTACTGCCAGTTATTATCAACACATAAATGATGCAGTTAAATCAAAATTAGGTGGGCTACACTCGGCAGAAATTATTTTATACAGTATTGACTTTGCACCTCTAGAGAGGTTGCAGCATACCGGCAAATGGGATGAGGCAGCTCACTTACTGGCAAAAAAAGCCATCTGTCTTGAGTCTGCAGGGGCTGACTTTATTATAATTTGTACAAATACTATGCATAAAGTAGCACCTTATATAGAAAGTAAAATAGCAGTCCCATTATTACATATTGCAGATGCAACGGCTAAAAAACTTGTTTCTCAAGATATTAAAACGGTAGGGTTGCTTGGTACGGCTTTTACTATGGAAGATGCTTTTTATAAAGGTCGTTTGCACGAAAAGTACGGGTTAAATGTACTGACGCCAAATGACCAGGATAGGCAAATTGTACATCAGGTTATATATCAAGAGCTGTGTCAAGGAAAGGTTTCAGATGCATCCAAAAAGGCTTATTTAAATATTATTGATAAGTTAAGTGAGCAAGGAGCTGAAGGTGTTATTTTGGGCTGTACAGAGATAGGCTTACTTGTCAAACAGAGTGATACTCAAGTTGCATTGTTTGATACCACTCGTATTCATGCCGACTTTGCAGTAAATATCGCGTTATCATAAGGAGCAGATATGGATATTGAGCGCTATGGTATTATTCTAAACACAGAAAACTATGATGAATGTGTAGCATTTTATCGTGAATTATTCGACTTGCCCTTAATGTTTGAAAAAGTGGATGGAGACTTTCGACTGACGTGTTTGGCATTGGGTACTGCTTATTTAATGATTGAAACGGAAGGCGTTGCAAAGCGCGAAGGAAAGTCAGTTGAAGAAAGCGCGACCAAACTCAGGCTCAATGTAAAAGATATTCAGGCAGCGTTAGATAATGTTAGAGCCTATGATTCAAATGCAGGCATTGTCGAACATGAATGGGGGTTAGTTATTAATATCGTCGACCCAGATGGAAACCATGTGAGTATTCGCGATGAGACTGGTTTTATTGAGCAGCTACACTCAAAGAACATTTGCGAAGACTATACTAACCTTGCATAATCTGGGCTTACCAAATAATACACCTTATAGATGGTGGATATCTTGGATGAAGACCCTTAGTGATGTATACAGTTTAAAGCTTTTACTGCAAAGCATTAATAAAAACAGGTAAAAGTGTTATGAAAAGTGTGTACTCTTATAGTGCTGTTTTATGCTGCTCACTAAGGGCTTGTATTAAACCGTTATTAGCTTTGAAAATCGATTATTGGGTAATGATTGCAATTTAAGTGAGCAAGTAATTATTTATGAAGCAGTGGACTCCCTCCGGATGGAGAAACTTCCCTATCCAGCAACAACCAACGTACCCCGATCAAAATACACTAAACCTGGTTGAGCAAAACCTGGCTCAAATGCCTCCACTAGTGTTTGCAGGTGAAGTACGACAGTTACGCCAACATTTTGAAGATGTGACTGCAGGTAAGGCATTTCTATTGCAAGGTGGCGATTGTGCGGAAAGCTTTGCGGAGTTTAATGCGACAAATATTCGAGACACTTTCAAAGTGATGTTGCAGATGGCAGTGGTGCTGACGTTTGCCGCTGCTTGTCCGGTGGTTAAAGTTGGACGGCTTGCGGGCCAGTTTGCTAAACCTCGATCTGCAGGTACAGAAGTGATTGATGGTGTTGAACTGCCAAGTTATCGTGGTGATATTATCAACTGTATTGATTTTACCGCAGAAGCAAGAACCCCTGATCCTCACCGCTTAGTACGTGCATATAATCAATCTGCCGCGACCCTAAACTTATTACGTGCGTTTGCCCAAGGAGGCTTGGCAGACTTACATCAGGTACATCGTTGGAATTTAGGGTTTTTGGCTAACAGCAGTCAGGGTGAGCGTTATCAACATCTTGCTGACCGTATTGATGAGGCGCTTGCGTTCATGGCGGCCTGTGGTATTTCAAGTCATAACACATCAGCCATTCGTGAGACAGATTTTTACACTTCACATGAAGCACTTTTATTGAATTATGAAGAAGCGCTTACTCGTCAGGATAGCCTAACGGGTGACTGGTATGACTGTTCTGCGCATATGTTGTGGATTGGTGATCGTACCCGACAAGTTGAAGGTGCCCATGTGGAGTTTTTACGAGGGGTACATAACCCGATTGGAATAAAAGCAGGGCCTACGACCAACACTGACGATCTTATTACCTTATTAGATACATTGAATCCAGCCAATGAGCCAGGCCGAATCAATGTCATCGTGCGGATGGGAGCGGGGTTGGTTGAAAAGAACTTGCCACGACTTATCCAGGCAGTCCAAAAAGAAGGAAAGCAAGTGTTGTGGAGCTGTGACCCTATGCATGGTAATACCATTAAAGCAGGGACAGGCTACAAAACACGTGCGTTTGATGACATATTGGCTGAGGTTAAACACTTCTTTGCTGCGCATCAGGCTGAAGGCACTTATGCTGGAGGCGTTCATTTTGAAATGACAGGGCAAAATGTTACTGAGTGTATAGGTGGTGCTCAAGCGATTACCGAAGAGGGATTATGCGATCGTTACCATACACATTGCGATCCTCGTTTAAATGCAGATCAAGCGCTGGAGTTAGCATTTCTTATTTCAGAAACGCTAAAAGAGTGTCGGCAGTATTATCTTAACGGCTCAAAAACTAACGGGTAAAGGTGAGCTAATGATTGAGATAGCAGACCAGCTGTCTGATATGGAAAAACCGGCTTTTTATAATGACCTGCAGCTTTTGGCTGCAGGTCTGCTTGAGGGGGATGATGACTTGATTTCATCCCTTGCTAACTTAAGTAGTTTACTGTTTTGGCAATTAGCCGATATTAACTGGGCTGGCTTTTATCTTTTATCTGATAAAGAACTGGTTTTAGGGCCTTTTCAAGGCAAACCTGCGTGTAACCGGATACCTGTTGGACAGGGGGTGTGTGGCACTGCTGTAGCGAAAGGAACAACTCAGGTTGTTGCAGATGTTCAGCAGTTTCCTGGGCATATTGCCTGTGATAGTGCATCACGTAGTGAGCTGGTTATACCGCTATTTGATAAACAAGGAAACTGTCGTGGAGTATTAGATATTGATAGTCCAAGCCTGGCACGTTTTGATCAGGAGGATGCTGTGGGGCTGCAGTCCATAACGGATTTACTTTTAAATAAATGGTCCTAAAACTGGAGATATGGCAGGGCTTGTGCTTAGCTATGGAGTAGTTGTATTGGGGTCTCAATAACCTATGACGGAAAAACGGCGTACTGACCGCACAAAAGTAACGTTTGTTGTTGAAGTGACCATACCAGAAGGTGATTCTAAGCGTCTAAAAACTCAAGATATTTCCGATGGTGGGGTATTTCTTCTTGCAGACGACTTTTTTCCAGAGTTGGGAACAGTGGTAGATATTCAGGTTGTTGGTTTACCTGGAGGTGATGCCCCTCGCTTACAAATGGAAGTTGTGCGTCATACCGACAATGGTTTTGGATTGCGTATGATTAATAAAGATCGTGACTAGCTTCTTAACGCCTCTTTAATCTTTCTATGATGTGGACTACTTTATCCTGCATTAATCCAGTCGTTGCATTGTCATGTGCAGCGAGCTATCCTCGCCCAGAATAAACGTACAAGAAAAATGATCCTCATTCTGCGTGGGGTGTAGCACAATGCATGCAGTCGAAGTTATGAGTCTGCCGCAGCAAAGTAAACGGCATCAGCACTCTTTTCATCAACTTGTTGTTGGTCTTGAAGGTACTACTGAGTTTGAAATTGCGGGTAAAGGTAGTTGGGTTGATTCAGGTAAAGGTTGCCTGGTTCCTTCAGACTGCTCCCATTACTTTTGTGGGTGTGGTGAAAACCGTATATGGGTGGTGAACATTCCTTTAAATGGTTCGTCTAGTCATATTTCGCCAGAAATTGTAGAGCGTTTATTTAATCAACCGGGCTATTTTGAGCTGGATCCTGAGTTAAGACAACTGATTCATGTTGCTGCACGAGAAGTTCAGCGTTTTCCTCATAACACTGCACTGGCACAGCACTTGGCTGTCAGTTTCATGCTGGCGGTAGGCGAGCGCATTCAGTCAATTGCTAATGTGAAAACCTGTGTGGGTCCATTGGTAAAATACAATAGTGAATTAGGTATTAACGCATCAAACAGCAAATTACCTAATGCCCCTCTCGACTTTTGCCGGCTCGAAAGTTATGTGGAACGTCATTTACATCAAAAGATTTCAATTATCCAGCTTGCACGTCAAGCTTGTTTAAGCCCGAGCCACTTTCACGCAGTATTCAAGGCTCAGTCAGGATTGACCCCTCATCAATATGTTACTCAACTGCGAATTCAGCGTGCTAAAGCGTTACTTACTACAACCTCTTTGTCTCTCATTGATATTGCTCAACAGGCAGGGTTCTCTAGTCAGAGTGCTTTGACTCATGCATTAAAACAGAAGACGGGACAAACCCCAGGCCAGTTGCGTAAGTGGAGTCATGGTGCTTGTCTCTCAATGTGAGGCTGTCGAAAAACTATTGCGCTTGCAAGTGCTGCGTTAAAAATCAGCTAAAAATGCAATTTTAAGAAATGCATAGTCCTAAATCAGAGTTTTTTACAAAAAAATCATAGTTTTTTGTAAGACCTGTAACCTTCCTGACGTTACATTTGGGTTAATAACAACAGTTATACCCTGTGGAGGCTGTTCTTTGCTGTGGGTATAACACTTAAAACCATCGCTTTATTTTTTGGAACCTTGGCTCATAACAATTAACAACTCGGGTCAGGGGTTGATAACAAACAAAGCATTTTTTTGTACAGCCTAGCACGCCACCTATCGCCAATTAGGGTAACTGCAGAGAAAACCATCCTTTGTGTTTGGGGTGAGTTTGCCTATTGCTCGATGGTTTGTGACCAGGCTGTCGGGGAGGGTGTATGTTTCCGGTCAAACAGGTATTTGATCCAGCCTTTATTCAGCAACAACCACAAACCTTATGGCCATTCATCAGCCAAAATTATGCAGTTGATGAAACAGGTTATGTACAACAGCTTATTGCTGAAGCTGAACCTGATGCCCAACAACTTCAAAAAGTCACTGAACAAGCCACCCGGTTAATTGAGCAGGTTCGAGCTCAAGATGATGCTATTCATATGATTGATGCCCTCTTGCTTGAGTACAGCCTGGATACGCAAGAAGGCATTTTGCTGATGTGTTTGGCGGAAGCTTTGATGCGTATTCCTGATGCAGAGACTGCTGATGCCTTGATTAAAGATAAGTTGAGCGTGGCCGACTGGAAGGGTCACTTAAAGAAAAGTGACTCTGTGTTAGTCAATATGTCGACTTGGGGGTTATTGCTGACAGGGAAGGTTGTTACGCTAGATAGCCAAATTGATGGTGCGCCCACTAATGTCATTAATCGATTAGTTAACCGTTTAGGTGAGCCCGTGGTGCGGCAGGCAATGCACCAAGCTATGAAAATCATGGGCAAGCACTTTGTGCTGGGGCGTACTATAAAAGAAGCGTTGAAGAACAGCTATAAGCCCAGGGACAAAGGTTTCACTTATTCTTTTGATATGTTGGGTGAGGCAGCACTCACTCAGACTGATGCTAAAAAATATTATGATGATTATGCGCAGGCGATAGCGGCTGTAGGCAAAGATAACTATAAAAGTGAGGGTACGACACCACGCCCTTCTATTTCGATCAAGCTATCGGCACTTCACCCTCGTTATGAACCAACTCACTCACAGCGGGTATTAACTGAATTATTTGAGACAGTACGTTCATTAATTACTCTGGCTCGCGAGCATGATGTAGCCATTACTATTGATGCTGAGGAGGCTGATCGTTTAGAGCTATCACTGCAGTTGTTTGAGAAGCTTTATCGAGATCCGGTAAGCCAGGGTTGGGGCAAGTTGGGGTTAGTCGTACAGGCTTATTCTAAGCGTGCTTTACCGGCTTTAGCCTGGCTTGCATCATTAGCGAAGCAACAGCGTGATTGCATACCCGTTCGCTTGGTGAAAGGTGCTTACTGGGATAGTGAGATCAAGCACTGTCAACAACTGGGGTTAGCTGGATATCCGGTTTTTACCCGTAAAGAAGCGACTGATATTTCCTATTTGGTTTGTGCGCGCTTTTTATTGGAAGGGCACTTAAGAGGACTCATTTACCCTCAGTTCGCCAGTCATAATGCGCATACCGTAGCCAGCGTGTTAACTATGGCAACTCACAAAGAGTTCGAGTTCCAGCGGCTGCATGGTATGGGCGATGCGCTGTATAATACCGTCATTACCAACTATAAGCAGAGCGTGAGAATTTATGCACCTGTAGGTGCACACAAAGACTTATTGCCCTACCTGGTACGTCGATTGTTAGAAAATGGTGCTAACTCATCTTTCGTGCACCGCTTAGTGGATGCCAGAACCCCCGTTTCTGAACTGGTTAAACATCCAGTAGCACAAATTCAGCAGTACGCCTGTGTCGCCAATAACCGCATTCCTCTGCCATCTCATCTCTACGGTAGCCAACGCCTGAACTCCAAAGGCTTCAACATTGCTATTCAATCCGAGTGGCAACCATTGGCAGAGCAACGACAGAGTTTTATGCATCACCAGTGGCAAGCAGGTCCATTAATCAATGGCAAGCCGTTGCTTGATAAGAACGTAGAACCTGTTGTCAGTCCTTACAATTCTGACGATAAGGTTGGTCGTGTTTCATGGGCTACGGATGAGCAAGTTACAGAGGCTGTGCAAGTGGCTTATGACAGTTGGGCCAGTTGGAATATCACGCCAGTCTCTGAGCGTGCTGCCTGTTTGCAGCGTGTTGCTGATTTGCTGGAAGCGAATATGGCTGAGTTGATTGCACTCTGTCATCGAGAAGCAGGTAAGACTATCCAAGATAGTATTGATGAGATTCGAGAAGCCGTTGACTTTTGTCGCTACTATGGGCTGTTGGGGCAGCAAATGTTTGGTGCTGAGCAAGTGATGCCTGGCCCTACGGGAGAAAGTAATCACTTGTACTGGCAAGGTCGAGGTGTTTTTGTCTGTATTAGCCCTTGGAACTTTCCACTGGCTATTTTTATGGGGCAGGTTGTTGCTGCATTAGTATCAGGCAATACAGTGATTGCAAAGCCTGCGGAACAAACTAGCTTGATCGCGTATCGGGCTGTTGAACTGTTACTGCAAGCCGGTATACCCAGTAATGTTATTCAATGCTTGCCAGGTGATGGGGCAACAGTTGGTGCCAAACTCGTTGCGGATGAGCGAATAGGGGGGGTGGCCTTTACCGGCTCTACCCAAACGGCTCAAGCCATAAACCGGACACTGGCTGCACGAAAGGGGGCCATAATTCCGTTTATTGCTGAAACCGGTGGTCAGAATGCCATGATTGTGGATAGCACTGCACTTCCTGAACAGGTGGTTCGAGATGTTGTGCAATCAGCATTTGCGTCTGCCGGGCAGCGTTGCTCTGCACTGCGGGTGTTATTTGTGCAGCAAGACGTGGCACCACGCATACTGCAACTGTTGGCAGGGGCGATGGCGGAGTTAAAAGTCGGTGATCCGAGTGCATTATCCACTGATGTTGGACCAGTAATTGATAGCGATGCCAGACAACTACTGATTAGGCATATTGAACAAATGCAGCAAGAGGCTGAGGTTATTGCCGAGGGAGCCTTGCCTTCTGCTCAAAAAGGTCACTTCGTTGCACCTGTTGCTTTCAAAATTAATTCGATGGCTCAGTTGGAGAAGGAAAACTTTGGGCCGATTTTGCACGTAGTGACTTATGCGGCTCAGGAGCTTGATCAGTTGCTAGAGCAGATCAACCAGGCGGGTTATGGACTGACACTGGGCATTCATACCCGAAACGAAGCAACTGCTGAGTATATTGATCGCAGGGTACGCATTGGTAATGTGTATATTAATCGTAACCAAATTGGTGCTGTTGTAGGGGTACAGCCATTTGGTGGACAAGGGTTATCTGGAACAGGTCCCAAGGCTGGAGGCCCCCATTATCTTTATCGATTTGCTACAGAACGCACGCGCACGGTTAATACCACTGCAGTGGGTGGCAATGCGACGCTATTGTCACTGGGTACCGAGAGCGTGTAGCCTTTAGGCGTGGGTCAGTGTAGACTCGCGCCTTTTCTTTTTTAAAAATGCCTGAGCAGTCCAAAAGTGGCTGCAGGTTTTTATCGCTGCTGTCTTCATTGGCGCAGTGCTTAATCAACCTCTGGTCAGCGTTGACCCAGGGTTGATTTCATAACAAGAGTGAGCAAGGAGCTAATAAATTAACACGAGTGAAGTGAGCAATTCGTTTTGCCCGTGGATTTTACGACAGCAATGCTCTGGATTAGCTGGGATGCTTTTTGGAGAATAACAATAACGTGTCGGAAGACACTACCAGTAGTGGGGTTTAACTTGATGTCAGAAGCAGTAAATAACGTAATTATTACCTCAACGTTTTTAGTGTACCTCGTAGGAATGTTGTTGATTGGCTGGTGGGCTTATCGGCGGACAGCAGATTCTACGGATTACTTTTTGGGAGGACGCTCATTAGGCCCATGGCCTGCTGCATTAAGTGCAGGGGCTTCGGATATGAGTGGTTGGTTGTTACTTGGGTTACCCGGTTATGCCTTTGCATCCGGGATGGAGTCAGCCTGGCTAGCAATAGGCTTGTTGGTGGGCACATGGCTTAATTGGCTAATTGTGGCTCGTCGGTTGCGCACCTACAGTATTATCGCCAACAACTCATTAACGTTACCTGAATTTTTCTCAAACCGTTTTGCAGATCGCACCAGCTTGCTGCAAGTGATTTGTGCCATATTTATCTTGCTCTTTTTCTTGTTTTATACCAGCTCTGGATTAGTGGCTGGTGGCAAACTATTCAATCAGGTTTTTGGGGTTGATTATACATGGGCGGTATTGATTGGCATGGTGTGTGTTGTTTCATATACCTTATTTGGTGGGTTTTTAGCCGTGTCCTGGACGGACCTGGTGCAAGGTCTCCTGATGGCTGCTGCATTACTGATTGTGCCAGTCATTGCTATTCAAACCAATGGCGGGCTTGAGGCAACCCTTACCGCCGTTAAGACGAAAAACCCAGAGCTTTTGACCTTGTTTAATGATGTTAAGGGTGATCCGCTTTCACTCATTGCAGTCCTTAGTTTGCTGGGCTGGGGGTTAGGCTATTTTGGGCAACCTCATATTCTTGCGCGCTTTAAGGCGGCTCGTGCGAATAAAGAAATTCCAACAGCAAGAAGAATTGCCGTTAGCTGGACAGCAATAAGCTTGTTTGGTGCAGCCTTAGTTGGTTTTGCTGGAATTGGCATGGAGCAAACAATCGGTGACTCAGAAACTGTTTTTATGGTGATGGTGAATGCGCTATTTCATCCTGTAATTGCAGGTATTTTATTAGCCGCTATTTTAGCCGCCATTATGAGTACGGCTGATTCCCAGCTTTTAGTGTGCTCATCAGCAGTGGCCGAAGACTTTTATAAAGCGATTGTCAAAAAAGATGCAAGTCCAAAACAAGTGATGCTTATTGGCCGGATTGCCGTCTTAAGTATTGCCGTAGTAGCGACATTACTTGCGTTGGATGAAAACAGCAAAGTACTTGATTTAGTCTCATACGCTTGGGCTGGTTTTGGCGCTGCATTTGGGCCGGCATTGGTTCTCTCCCTGTATTGGAAGCGCATGAATTTGCCTGGTGCATTGGCAGGTATTATCGTAGGTGGCTTGACCGTAGTGGTATGGAAACAGTTTGAAGGTGGTTGGTTTGATTTATATGAAATCATTCCAGGTATTATTCTTTCACTGGTAGCTATTATTGGTGTCACCTTAGCCACAGATGAGCCATCAGAGGAAATTAATCAACAGTTTGAAAAAATGAAGGCAAGCTTGGATACAATGTAAGTTTATTAAAAACATTGTTGGCTTGATGAAATAGGGCGGCAGGTGCCGCCTTATTTTTTTGTTACTACTCTGCAATTCCTTTTAACCATACATAGCAAGGCCAGAGTATCGCTCCAATGGCAATAACCCACAGCAAAACATCACCAATTTGATGTTCAATATCATTTAACTTTTCCAACCATTGATATTTTTTATTGGCCATGAGCTAGCGAGTAAACTGAAGGACTTAATAAGCACGGAGGACTTAACAGAGGTGCTTTTAATTGTTTAGCATAGGCCTTTAAAAGAAACACTGCTTTAATAAGTTGATAAGTGTATTAAGCAGGGTGAGTTAAAATGCCCTGCATAAGTGTATTGGCAATGGCTTTCATAAGCTGCTCCTTATCGTCGACACAGCTTTGGTCAATAAGCCCATCAATAAGCAATGATGCTAAACCATGGACAGTAGACCAGGCACTTAGCGCTAATAACTCCGTAGCGGTATTGCGAAATACACCCTGGCTAATGCCTGCCTCAATGATTTGCAAGATGGCATCGTAGGATTGCTCCGTGGTGCGATCCAGCCCAGGAAAGCATTTTTCATGGAAGTGGGCACTACCAAACATCAAGCGATAATGTTCTGGATGAGTAAGCGCAAAGTTGACATAGCTGACACCAGCTTGCTCCATGGCCTGAATGGGATCTTGCTGAGCCGTTTGGGTGGCGGGTTGTAGGGCATGTGCTAGTAAATTGAAACCTTCGGCGGCAAGTTCAGCGAGCAGTGCATCTTTATCTGCAAAGTGGCGATAGGGTGCAGTTTGAGAAACTCCTAAGTCACGCGCCAGTGCTCTAAGACTGACTTTATCTGCGCCATACTGTCGAACGTGGTCAAGGGCCACTGAAAGTAAAGCTGCTTTTAGGTTACCGTGGTGATAAGAAGGTTTTTGCATGTGTCGCGACAACCTTAGATTTGCTTTTTTATAAAGTACGACACATGTTGACACCGAGCACATTGAATGTCTAGTAGTGAGCAATGCTGCTTTAACAGCCCAGGCTTAGTCCTGTGGATCGCAGTGCGCTCAAAGATGATTAGTAGGATGAAGGTGCGCCAGAGGGTTGGTGAAAACAGAGTCTACGCCCACATAGCTAGCCTCAGGGTGATATTGATTCATATTGGCACGAACTCTAGGCTCTTCGTGACGTCGTGCATCAACCATAATCAAATATTTACCACTGTCCAGGGCATCATGAAACTGACTAATTTTATAATTCTCATGAGAGAGTCCTGCGAGGCCGCCAACCCAGGTACCAAACATTGTAAATAGCACTATCACTGCCACGAATGTCATCCAGTGGACATCGCTGCCGGTTGGCGTGAGCTGGAGAGCAAAGTAGCCCGCGAAGCAACCAGCTAATAAGCCAATCATCGCACCTTGTTCACCACGATGAATCATATCGCAGCGCTGTATTGGGTTTGCCGCATGGAGCTGGTGGTTATACAGGCCCGCATCATCTCGACTTAAGACGTGGAAACGCCAGTTGGTGATACCTTCAGCATGTAAGTCTTCTGAAATACGTTCAACATCGTCAATGTTATCGGCTAAATAGTAAAGTCGTTTCATGGTGTCACAACCCTTGTTGAGTGATTCTCCCTTAAATATAAGTATTAGTCTTGCTATCGTCAGGGCTTAGACTGTTTTTGCATCAGCTCTAGACTGAATACTGCTGGATGTTTTTAATTGCTAGGATCAAATTATGATCCTGAAACACCTGTCGTCTTTACAAATAGTGAAAGTAATGAAAAAAATATTGTGCAGAGTCAGTTGTACACTCGTTCAGTGATTACCTTTGCTTTTGCTAATGAGTAGACATGATTGGTCTGGTTATTTTCCTAATGTAGCGTGTTAGTATATTTAGCCTTTTGTTATAAATTTTTTGAGCGATGGTTATGGTTGAAAATACCGAGCAAAAAAAAGATCGTCCTTTTTTTCGGCGCGGGCGTCGCTGGCTACTTATTGTAGGTGGGATATATGCCGGCTATGCTGCTACTGTCGGCTTGGTAATACCTTATTTTGCATCTGACATCTTTGACTGGATGCTTGCCGATAAGCCTGACTATCAAATTAAGCTCAACAAACTAGCCATTAACCCTTTTACTTTGCAAGTTTCAGCGCATGATATGACGCTGGAGTATCAACCAAACCCACAGGCAAAGTCTATTAAACAGGCTGGCTTTAATGCTCTGGATTTTAACGTTGATGTGTGGCCTCTTATCACTGGGCAAGTAAGATTGCCATCAATTAGCTTACAGCAGCCGTATGCCTTAGTGGATATTGATACTTCAGGCCAGCTTAACTGGATGAAGCTCGCACCAGAAAGCACATCATCACAAGAAGATAAACATTTAACGTCAGATAAAAAAGAAAGTGTTAAAAATACGACAGCTTTGCCCAATGTGCTTATCGATAAGATCGCAATAACAGAAGGTAAAGTGATTTATCGAGATCAACGCCTGAAGCAAGGTAAGGATGTGACGGTGGATGATATTAACTTATCACTCCACAATGTGAGCACCCAAGTTGGCCAATCTACAGCCCTATCACTGACATCAACCCTGGATACAGGGGGCGTGGTAACCGCTTCTGGTAACGCGAATATTGCCGAACAGCAGGCTAAGCTACAGGTTCAGGGGCAAGATATTAACCTTGGTTTTATACAGCCATGGCTGTCATCGTTGGGTTCAAATCTTAAAATTAATAAAGGCAAGCTGATGTGGGATGCTGGTCTAGCCTGGCATCCTAAGTCTGGGCTGACAGCAAAAGCTAAAAAGATTGCAGTTCAAGATATTGCTGTGACAACAACAGCAGCCTGGACTGCATCTTTAACAGAAGCAATGGTGAAAGATCTGGAGCTGGTCTTAAGTAAACAGCGACTGTTGATTCCCAGTATTCAGGTCTCAGGTCCAGAGCTCCGATTGACGTTGGGACAAGATGGTCAACCCAAAGACTTGCCCTTTTTTCCTGCAGCACCTGATGAGCCTGCTGAAACAACACCTTGGCAGTGGCAAGTGGCAGATATTCAGGTATCGAAAGGAAATTTACACCTTCAGAATCAACAGATTACACCAGCTGTTGATCATCAAGTTCGTTTGGCAAGCGCCTCTGTAAAAGGGGTATCCAGTGACATTAATAAGCCCATCACTATTTCCGTCAGTAGTCAGCTCATGCCTTCAGGTGATGTCTCAGCCAAAGGTGAGCTAAACCTGAAGTCGGGTGCTACTCATTGGCAACTCAACGTTGCCAAGTTAGGACTTGCGGTTGCATCGCCTTATATCAAGGTTCGGCGCTTAAAGGTCAACAGTGGTCAGCTGGGAAGTGAGCTACGCATTATCGGTAATTTACAGCAGCCTGATGCCTGGAAAGTTCAAGGTACACTGGTAGTTTCAGATTTACAGCTTGCTAACTTGAAGAATCAACGCTTACTCTCCTGGCAATCACTGCAAGGGGATCAACTTAATTTTTCTATGCAACCGTTGGCTTTGACCATTAATGAGTTGGCGCTTACTAAGCCATTTATTGATATGCAAATTAATCGTCAGCGTAAGTTGAATTTACTGCAGCTGGCCTCAGAAGATGAACAACAAACGACTGCTGGCGAGAAAAAAGCAAGTGGCGAAAAGAAAAATACAGGGAGTAAGTCAGAGTTTGCCTTTTCGTTACAGCGGTTGGCCATCACTAATGGAAAAATGCATTTTAGCGATGAGTCTTTGGTGAGAAAGTTTGCCAGTGATGTAGAAAAGCTTTCAGGATACATTGGTCCGATTGATACTCAGCAGCCAAAGCTGGCAAAAATTGATTTGAGTGGGCAGGTTGAAAAACAGTCACCCGTGAGTATTTCAGGTGAGTTCCTCCCGCTCAATTTCCATCAGCAAGCCAACTTAAAAATGCATTTTGAGCGGTTGCCACTGCGCAGTCTTACGCCTTATTCAGGACAGTTTGTAGGATACGCGATTAAGTCCGGGAGCTTGCAGGCTGATTTACACTACCAGGTAAAGGATAACCAGTTGGTAGCGGATAATCGTTTTGTGATCCGACAGTTAACCTTGGGCGAAAAGGTTAACAGCCCCGAAGCTGTTGATGTACCTCTTAAGCTGGGTATTGCTCTGTTAAAAGACAGCCGCGGAAATATCGATCTGGACTTGCCTGTGAAAGGCAATTTATCCCAGCCAGATATCAGTTATGGTGGGTTGATCCTAAAAGCACTTTTTAGCAATATTACTAAAGTAGTAACCTCTCCATTTACGGCACTTGCAGGGTTGTTGCCAGAAGGTTCTGAAGATATTCAACAGCTGGACTTTAAGCCAGGAAGCTATGAAATAGCACCAGCATTTCAGGATCGATTGCATCAGCTAGTCAAAGCGCTTCAAGAACGCCCTAAACTGCAATTAACAATTACTGGACAGGCCAATGAGTTGCTGGATAGTAAAGCAATCGCGTTTCAGTTGCTGGAGCAACAACTTCAGCAAACTTACCTCAAACAGAACCCTAAACTGGCAGAAACCCTAGGAAAAGAAGCATTTGAATTGACTACCTTACAACGGCAGGAGGCGCTCATAGGGTTGTATGAGACCTGGCTTGAACAGGGGCGTATTAAGTCATTAGCAAAACAAGTTACACAGGATGCTCAACAGTTAGCTGAGCAGCTAGTGGTTAAAATACCTGTACCACCAATCACTATACGTTCGTTGGCTGAGAGGCGGGCTCAAGCTATTGCTGATTTTCTTATTGATCAGTATGGTTTAGCGAAGGAGCGAGTTGCGTTGCTAGAGGTCAACACGCTGATGAAGCCAGATAAGGATAATACCATCCCTACGCTACTGGGACTGCAAGTCATTGGTGAAAAGTAAGGCACCTGATGTGTATCGACAGGTGTGTACGTATTAGTGATGATTTTTGGCATAAAACACAAGGATAAGTAAATGAAAGACCTGAAAGTGGAAGTTAAAAAGCGTTCAGCGAAGTCAGATCAGCATGCGGCTGAAGTGGATGAGCAGCGGAGGCATGCCATCCAACGCTTGCTAAAGAAACATCACAATATCAAGCAGGTATGTCAAAAGTTAAATGAGCAAGCAGTGACTTCTCCGGATGGGCAGCCTTGGCATTATGAAATGCTGGTTGCTGAGTGTCAGCGCCTCAAGATTGCCCTTCACTAGTGTTGGAGTGTGGGGTTTCTGTTTCTGATAAAGGGTAGGGGTTATTTTTGAGTAGTTCAGTAAAAGCTTGTTGCTTTTGGTTTGCTGAGAGAGCCTGTTGTTGGCTTGATACCTCAGGAATAAGAGGCGTTAAATCCCACTTTTCGTTGCCAGTGGGTAATACTGGTTCATGGGATGAAGTATTATGTTGGTTTGGTTTTTGATGCTCTGGTGTAGCAGCAAGCTGCAGCCAGCTATCAATCACATCTAATGCTTCAATTAAGCCTGCTGTTTCACCGCTATCCTCTGCTAATGTCTGTAGCTTTTTCAAAATATTTTCGCGTATCTTCATCACCTTGGTGGGTGTCAGGTGAGCTTGGTTCGCATTTAACCATTGCTGAGCGGATAAGCCATTTGTTGCCATAACAAGTACTGAAAACTTCGTGAAATACGGATCTGCAGTGTAGCACTAAGCTTTAATATAAGTGAATGTGTAAATTGTGCAGGTCTTTTGGGTAAAGGTTGGAACGAAGAAGTTTATGATTGATTGCCAGACTGTAAAGGGCGGCTTAGCTAAGCTGGAAAAACTGGTTAACACCTACTGTATAAAAGGCACATCTTGGCCCATCATCTGTCGTGTAAGGCTCCCGATAAACTCTGATGTTACACAGTGGCCAAGCTGGTTAGCGGCTCAGTCTGTTGTGCCTCAACTTTTTTGGCAGCAGCGAGAGCATAAACTCACAGTAGCGGCCTTGGGTAGCGCCGACACACTTAAGGACAGAGGACTGGTTAGCCAGCTAAATGCGCGGGTAGAGCAACGGTTAGCCTGCCCTGTTATAGGTGATGGTACTCCGAAGTACTGGGGGGGGGCTGGCTTTGATCAGGCCCAGACCTGGCAAAATTTTCCTGGTGCACTGTTTTTTTTACCCAGTCTGTCCCTGGAAGCACAGGGTGGCCAACAGCATCTGGTATTCCAAACTTACTTAACACATGCTGAGCAATGGTCTATCAAACAACAAGCACTGCGTAAGCTGGTTTCATGTCTGTGTTGGACCATGCAGGAGCAAGCCTCATTACCTCGTTATGTTCACCTGCATGATGAGCCGAATGCCAAAAGATGGCAGCAGCAGGTTAGGGCGAGTTTAGCGGCGTTTAAGAAAGGTCAGTGCGATAAAGTAGTCTTGAGTCGACGGCGACGTTTGATCTTCAATCAGCAAGTCACACCCTGGCAACTGCTAGCAATGTGGCAGGCTAGTCAGCAGCACTTGAGTTATCCGTTTTGTTTAAGCTTACGCCCTGGCGAAGGGTTCGTGGGCTGCTCCCCAGAACAGCTGTTTAGTCTTGAGAATAAAGAGTTAACTACAGAAGCGTTGGCTGGCTCTATGGGCAAACATGCAGATCCTGAGAGAGACAAACAGTACAGCAATGCCTTGTTTGAAAGTGCTAAGTTGCAGCAAGAGAATCAGTGGGTTGTTAAATATATACAGCAGCAGCTGGCATTGCTTGTCAGTCAGCAAACCCTGGGTCCGTTAAGTGTAAAAACACTACCTTATATACATCACTTATTTCAGCCGATTAAGGCTCAGCTTTTACCTAGCACGAGTGTTGCCGATATCCTGACAGCATTACACCCAACACCTGCTGTAAAAGGTTTCCCTGCTGATGCTGCTGAGCAAATGATCAGTCAGTTAGAAACTTATCCCCGCGGCTGGTATGCAGGAGTGCTGGGTTTTTGGAGCAGAAATCAGGCCGAATTTTGTGTCACAATTCGCAGTGCCCATGTGCATCGAAAAGCCAATAACAGATGTGGTGATAAAAGCGCACAGCCTGAGCAGAGTTATCACTATCTGGTCGATTTATTCAGCGGTGCTGGGCTGGTTGAAGGTTCTGTGGCGAGCCAAGAGTGGCAAGAGTTAGATCAAAAACTTTCGCAGTTTATGGAGTATATGCAGCATGCAGCAACCGATAATGCGATTGCCCAGTTTTAATAGTATCAGTGCTTGTTGGGCATGGCTTGCATTACAAGAGTTGTACCGCCTAGGAGTTGAACATGTGTGTGTGGCGCCGGGGTCTCGCTCAGCGCCTTTGGTGTTGCAGTTACAGCATGTGCCACAAATAAAGGTACATGTGCACCCTGACGAGCGAGGGTTAGGCTTTTTTGCTTTGGGGCTAGCAAAAGCTACTGGGCAGCCTGTTGCAATCATCACCACCTCGGGGACAGCTGTTGCTAACCTGTTACCCGCAGTGGTGGAAGCTGCTATGACTCACACCCCACTGATTGTACTGACCGCTGATCGCCCCCCTGAATTACTAGGCTGTGGTGCTAATCAGGCAATACAGCAACCAGGAATATTTGGTGCTTATCTCCAGTATGAGATGCAACTACCGGTTCCAACCGTAGAAGTGAATCCTGCATTTGTGCTTTCGACAATAGATGTATTAGTGTCTCAAGCAATGAGTAGTAGCCAGCAAGGACCGGTCCACTTGAACTGGTCATTTCGTGAGCCCCTTTATGCGGATGTGACTGACAGTTCAGTGGACAATACATTTTCGGCCGATGTCGTTTTACAGCCACTCACTCGCTGGTTAACAAGTACCCAACCTTATACGCAATACACTCAATACTCTAATAAGACACTCTGCGATGAAATATCTGGATTGCTGGAAAGCCGTGAAGTTGAATCTGCAGCATCGGCTGAGCAAATGATGTCCAACCAATATGGTCTTGTCGTTTTAGGGGCTGGACTTACTTCTGCTGATGTTGCAGCGATTATGGTATTGGCAGAACACTTACAGTGGCCAGTAATTGCTGATGTGCAAGCTATTGGCCTAATAGGTGAGCATCCCTTGCTGTTGCCTCAGCATAGTCTTTGGCTGGGGCATCCTGCTGTAAAGGATTGGTTAGGGCAGACCAGTGTTGTGTTTCAGTTTGGTACACACCTTATCGCTAAGGCGTTACTGAACTATTTGCAACAGTATGAGGGCAATTACTGGCTTATTGCTTCATCTTTAGATCGTCATGATCCAAACCATAGGGTTAATTTTCGTGTACAGGCATTACCTGAAGTTTGGTGTAAGCAGTTTATTCAGCAATTATTGCCTCGCACTCCATCCTCTTGGCTGAACACGTTACAGCAATTCAGAGAGCCGCTAGCCGGGACTTTTTTACAGCAACTCCCACAAGAAGATGATCTTATATCTGCATTGGCTATTCCGGTAATTCTTAAAGATGATCTTCCTGAGTCAGGTATTCTTTTTGCTGGCAATAGTATGGCCATTCGTTTATTGGATGCCGTTATGGGAAGCCGATCTACCTGGCAGCTGTTTGCGAACCGGGGGGCAAGTGGAATTGATGGTTTGCTGGCGACGGCTGCTGGAGTGGCGCAAGGCTCAGGTAAGCCAGTGACGTTATTTTTGGGTGACCTATCATTATTGCATGATTTGAACTCGCTACTGCTACTTAAGCAACTTAATAGTCCTTTAGTCGTGATTGTGCTGAATGATGATGGCGGTGGTATTTTTCACCACTTTCCTTTAATGCAGCAAGTTCGGCAGGATTACTTTACTGCCGCTCATGGTGTTCGCTTTCAAGCCGCTGCCAAATTGTTTTCAATGGATTACTGTAACCCTAAGCGAGTTGCTGACTTTAAGCATGATTATCAAGCGGCTCTCAATCGTAAGACATCAACGTTGATTGAAATTAATACAGTTAATGAACAAGCGTATCAGCAGCTGCAGATATTGAGGAAGTCAGTTGAAGCATGTTGCAACCGCTGGTTTAACCAGGCTGATTCAAATGTAACAGTGAAATGAATAGCTACTGTTTTGAAATTTTGTGTAGGAAGAGTAATTAATGACTGAGTTGGTGACATCTCGTATTGAGCAAGTAATGGACTGGCAAACCCAAGATTATGGATTTCAGGATATCGTTTACCAAACCGCAGGGGGTATTGCCAAGATAATCATTAACCGGCCTGAAGTCAGAAATGCCTTTCGCCCACAGACAATACAGGAGTTGCAGCAAGCTTTTCATCATGCTCGTTATGATGAGGCAGTGGGCGTCATCATTCTCACTGGCGCAGGTGATCTGGCTTTCTGTTCAGGGGGGGATCAACGGGTAAGAGGGGAATATGGTTATGCAGATAGTGGAGGTACACAGCATTTAAATGTGCTGGATTTACAACGGCAAATCCGCACGTGTCCAAAACCAGTTGTCGCTATGGTCGCCGGTTATGCCATAGGAGGAGGCCATGTACTGCACTTGGTGTGTGATTTAACCATTGCCGCTGACAATGCGCGTTTTGGTCAAACGGGTCCAAAAGTAGGCTCGTTTGATGGAGGCTATGGAGCAAGTTATTTAGCTCGTATTGTTGGTCAAAAGAAAGCCCGGGAAATATGGTTTTTATGCCGTCAATACGATGCACAGCAAGCACAGTCTATGGGCTTGGTGAATCATGTGGTGCCGTTGGCTGAACTTGAAAAAGAGACCGTCGCATGGTGTCAGCAAATGCTAGAAAATTCACCGATGGCATTACGCTGTTTGAAGGCTGCATTAAATGCGGACTGTGATGGGCAGGCTGGTCTTCAGGAGTTAGCGGGTAATGCCACACTGTTGTTTTATATGTCAGAGGAAGCACAAGAGGGAAGAGATGCCTTTTTAGAGAAGCGTCCTCCAGCGTTTACAAAATTTAAACGTAAGCCCTAATGGCCAGGTGCATTCGTCGTATTTGCTTGAGCCGTTACCAGATTCCTTTAAGTGGAACTAAGCCCTTTGCCAATCAAAATCACTTTCGTGAAGGATTACTGGTTAGCATTTGGGATTCGGATGGCTTTTGTGGGCAAGGCGAAGTGGCACCACTGGCTGGCTTTAGTGATATGGATTTAAGTGGTTGTCAGGCCTGGTTAGTAGAGCACTTAAGCTGTTGGTTAAATAAGCGTATTCCTCAATACTGGGACTGGTTACAACAACCAAGTTTCTATCAGTGGCATTCATCTCCCGTCCCCAATAGTTGTAGGATGGGGCTGGAAGCCGCTTGGCTTGAACTGATGCGTCAGCAGCCACTTTCTATTGGTAATAAAGCTATTATTCCCCGTTGTGCATTGATCACCGATCTGCCTGAGTGGTTATTAGCGGAAAAATATAAAGGTGCTAGATGCTTCAGTAATGATTGGTCGATTGAAGGGGAAGACCCTATAAAGGCCATTAAAGTGAAAGTCAGCCATGCACCTTGGCAAGCAACAAGAGTACAGTTGCTGTCTTTAACAAAGCAACTTTCTCCAGCATTAGTGCTTTGCTTAGATGGTAACCAGGC
This sequence comes from Zooshikella ganghwensis, assembly GCF_018263875.1. Taxonomy (NCBI): domain Bacteria; kingdom Pseudomonadati; phylum Pseudomonadota; class Gammaproteobacteria; order Oceanospirillales; family Zooshikellaceae; genus Zooshikella; species Zooshikella ganghwensis. The sequence continues at coordinate 146,939 of NZ_JAEVHG010000013.1, read as the reverse complement.
GATGGCCCTTGATGATGCGGTGAACTTAGTCGATAGCCTGCAAGTGTTTTATTTCGAGGAGCCACTAACCCGTAATAGACAGCTAAGTGAGTTCTTTCAACGAAGTGGCGTAGCTTATGCCTGGGATGAAACTTTACAGGCCACTATTCATACTTCATCAGAATGTACACAAAGTAATGACCAGCGGGGGGCTTCAGCCACGACGAGTCCAGTATTTGCAGAGCAAGCAATTTGGCATGATGAAGGTTTGTCGACAGTTGTATTAAAACCTGCTTTGTTGGGTGGTTTATGGCAAACCCGGCAGTGGGCTGAGTTGGCTACAAAAGCAGGCAAGTCTGTGGTGTTAAGTTCTGCGTTTGAGAGTAGTTTAGGTGTTAGTCAGCTGGAGTGGTTTGCTACTCAGCTGCCAGGGTTAGCCTGGGCAGGATTGGATACCTTACAACTGATGCAGGCCAAGCTTGAGCGTACGCCTAGAATGTGGAGTTGCTTTGATTCACCAGGTGCTTTACCTGCAGCCAGTCAGGAGCTGATATGGACTCAGTAGCTTCAGAGAGAGACATGTTTTTTTGCCCTGTTCGTGCTCAAGCGACTCATCACCCTGACCGTGCTGCCGTTTACCTTCAGCATGAAGCAGTACTAAGCTACTCAGCTTTTGACCACATTGTCTCTGCTGTTCAACGGCAGCTAGTGCAACAGGTTGCTCCTGGTGATCAGGTTGTTATCCAGCTGGGTCACTCATTGCAACAGGTGATTTTGCTGTTGGCATTGTGGCGTTGCAGGGCAGTAGTCATTCCATTAAATCCAGCCATATCTGCAGGTGCCACCACACATCTTGCTGGCAAGGTCGATGCGTGTTTTGCCTTTCCTGAATCTACAGCAGATGCTTTACAAGTACCTCTCCTGAAAGTCACTTTTCCTGATCATTCAGCGGAGTGGCAAAGAGAGGAAAGCCAAAACTTGCCAATTGCTCTTGGTAAAGAAAATCAGCCAGTGACGCTGTTATTTACCTCAGGCTCCACTGGTGAGCCTAAAGTCGTTGCTCATAGTTTGCGCAATTATTGGGCGAGTGCTTTGGGAACCCTAGCGGAACTACCCTTGCAAGCAAGCGACTGCTGGTTGCTTTCGCTGCCCTTATATCATGTGGGTGGCTTAGCAACATTATGGCGCGTGTGGCTGGCAGGTGCTGCCTTAGCCATTGCAACTGATAAGGCTCATCAGTTAGCGGTTTACTTGCAGATGCCAATTACGCATAGCTCTTTAGTAGCTACTCAACTACAGCGTCTATTAGCACAGGGGTTATCCAGTGACTCAGGGCAATTAAAGACTATTATCATGGGCGGAGGGCCTGTACCTGACTCATTATTAGCGGCTTTACCTGCATCTATTCAAAGCTGGATGAGTTATGGGCTGACTGAAATGACCGCTATGGTAACTCTGGGACGTTGGCAAGGTGATAGTCAACAAGCTGGTGAGTGTTTACCTCATCGGCAAATTAAGCTGCATACCAGTGGTGAAATTTGGGTTAGGGGTGAAACCTTATGTCTTGGTTATTGGCAGCAAGGAAAAATTAAATCTGTAATCAATGAGGATGGCTGGTTTGCGACCAGAGACATAGGTCAGTGGCACCCTGTGGAGAGATCGTTACGACCAAAACAATTAAAAGTATTAGGTCGACTCGATGCCCAGTTTATTTCAGGGGGTGAAAATATCCAGCCAGAGGCAATTGAGTCCATACTGTATCAACAGCCTGGCGTTCAACGTGCATGGGTATGTGCTATCGCAGATGATGAGTTTGGTCAGCGTCCTGCTGCAGTAGTTGAAGTCTCAGCGGCTTGTCACTGGCAACCAACGTTGTGGCAACGAGCAATTACTGATCAGCTTCCCAGCTTTTGGGTGCCTGATTATTGGCTTGAATGGCCTGAAGACCTGCAGGCTGAAGGCTTAAAAGTGAGCAGGCGCCAATTACAAAAATGTGCAGAGCTTCAGCTTGAACTTATTGCTAAGTGTTAACAGGCCCTAGAAACCTGAGATTGAGTGGGTATTTATGGCTCACACTATGCGACTATTTTGGGCTGTTCAATATCCTCCTGAGCAAGGGAAAAAACTTATTGCTTGGCTGAAAAAGCATACAAACTCCTGTATTCACCCCAAAGTATCAGGCGTTCGCTGGCTTGATCCTGCATTTTTACACTGCACTTTGCACTTTATGGGTGCCTTTCCTATAGATGCTATTCCCGCCATGGTTGAGCAAGTGAATCTGTTGATCCTAAGGGGAGAGGCAGGCATGTTCCAGGCAGAACTAGGACCATGGCATTTATTGCCAAGGCCTGCAAAAGCTAGGGTTTTAGCTTTGTCTCTTGAGCCTAAACTAGAGCTGCGTGCATTGGCTGACTTAGTACGAAAAGCTGCAATAAAAGCGCAGAGTGCAACAGTTATGGTAAGGGATGGGGAAGGTGCTCAGCATTACACTCAACAGGCTGAAATGCATTATCAAAGAGCAAACTATAAAAAAGCATTCTTTGCTCATGTGAGTGTGGCTCGGGGTAAACCTGCGTCTTTACAGCAGTTATACCCTGAGCTTGTTGAACTACCAAAACGTTTACAGGGATTCACAGTTGAAAAAATAGTACTGATTGCCAGTGAATTGCATTCTCGCGGTGCTCAGTATGATGTGGTGGCCACGGTAGCCCTAGAGCGTGCAGAAGACATTTAATAGGCAACGGCCGCGGCACTATAATCTTCCGTTAGATTAACCGAATAAGCTAAGCCATAAATACGCATTTCAGTCATTAGCTGCTGATCTGGTAGTTGCTGATAGTGCTTGATTAATAAAGCACGATACACCGCAGTAATGATTTCATCGCTGAGTTGCCGAACCTGCTGACGTGAGTAAACACCTTGTCCAATAAGAAACTGCTGAATAACTTCGCTATCTGTACTGCGCTGCATAATTGTGTCAACTAACGTCACAATAAGCTTGTGAGTAGTACTATCCTGGTGAGCGCTTAAAGCAGGCATGATCAATCTCCTTATCGTTCATTGGCTGGTGTATGTATGGCTCAGTAAAGGATTAGAAATAACACATCTTCATTCTGAGTATGCTATATAACCTAAAGAAGCATAGCACTACTACAGGATGACAGTGATGATTAGTCACTTTATTAAACTTTATAATTACAATGATGATCACTTGGATAAGTATCAGAAGCGGCGAATTGCAGTGGAAGCAGCATTAGAACTTATTAAGGTGAACGCTTCCAGCAGTACCAATTTGTCGACCGATATGAGTCAACTGGAGCGTTACGTTAACTTAATTCAAAATGCGTTGGATCCTGACCAAAAAGCGCCCTGATGTAGCTTGAGGTTGTCAAGCAAGCTGCTCAGTGCGAATCATTACTGGTTTGCAAAGCCTTTTGCCAGATAAAGCGTTTTATCCTCACATCGTTTTATCAGTGTGTGATTATGATACACACTGATGATTTCATCATTGAGACAATCCTTTTGTGCCTACTTTAATCAGCAAGCAAAACACAAAAAGGTTATGACGTAATTAACATAGCTTGGGTGTGCTGGTTAAAAAATACACGTTTAAGTGTTTTTTTGCATAAAAAACGTGCAATATACCTTGTGTGTGTTTACTTTATTTCGATATAAATTAACATAACGCTACAGTACGAATACAATCTTAACTAAAAGCAAGTAATAAAGCGTACTGTTGGTGCTAATGTACCAGTTTATTTATAAGTGATATCTAATTAATGGTTTGGTAAGCGAGTAAGTATGATATATACGTTATCTATACATAATGATAAAAGTGATAGGTTAAGGGTGTAATGCAGGGAGAAACATTTCACTCGTAATAATAAAATATATAGCTGCGGCTAAATGGTTGAGTGGCTGCTTAGCCTAATAATAAATATATCGAGAGATTAGCACCTGAATGTGTATACGACTAATAAAGTGTCGGAGTATAGAATGCTAATTAATTTGCTACTAACAGCAGGCTAGTGCTTATATAGTAGTATTTTCAGTCTTAGCTGGATATTCAAATGTAAATAATCAGCCTATAAATATCCAGTTAATAAGAGAAGTTAATACTTTGTTAGGTACAGTTACATAATGAGTGCGGTATAATTGTAGGTTTACAGAAGCTGGTGTAGCTTAATTAATTTATAATCCTATAGCTGATTATGCCAAAAACGAAGGGTTTTAAACGGGACTAGTCTGGTTAATTAAGACTAGCTCCACTAAAAAAGATTCGTCATCGGTATGTTATAGGAGTATAGGATTGCGCTTTGACTATCTGTAGTGTAATCGCGTTGTTTTGCCTAGCAAGACTTGGGGAAATGCATGGCCTTACTTGAAGTAAATAATTTAAAAATAGAATTCCCTTCCCGTCATGGTGTAGCTGTAGCGGTGGAAGATGTAAGTTTTGAAGTTAATCCAGGAGAAATTCTAGGACTCGTTGGTGAAAGTGGTGCAGGTAAGTCTACTATTGGTAATGCCATTATTGACTTGCTTAGTCCTCCTGGAAGAGTAGCGGGTGGAGATGTTTTTTTAAAAGGTGAAAAAATATCAAGCTTACCTGCAAGCCGCATTCGTCAAATTCGTGGTGCAGAAATAGGTTTTATTTTTCAGGATCCGATGACATCGCTTAATCCATTATTTACGGTTGAAGAGCAGTTAATGGAAACAATATTGGCCAATCTTGATGTTACTCAAGAGTCGGCTAAGCAGAAAGCGCTGAACATGTTGGAGCAGGTGGGCATTCCGGAGCCTGAAATACGCATAAAACAATATCCTCATCAGTTCTCTGGAGGTATGAGGCAACGAGTAGGTATTGCCATTGCGTTGAGTGCTGACCCAGCCTTGATTATTGCTGATGAGCCTACTACAGCCCTGGATGTTTCAATTCAAGATCAAATACTGCAATTAATTCGGTCGCTCTGTAAAAAACGTCAGGTTGGGTGTATTTTGGTCACTCATGATATGGGGGTGATTGCTAATATCACGGATAGAGTGGCGGTGATGTACCAGGGGAATTTAGTAGAGAGTGGGACCACCGAACAGATATTGCAGCGGCCAGAGCACCCTTATACTAAAAGTTTAATCAGTGCAGTGCCTCGTGCGGATGTAAAGCTCAAACGTTTTCCACTGGTGAATTATATTGAAAAAGCCAGTGTAGAGTTTAGCCAGATCGATGTTTCTAATCACTGGTTAGGCCAAACAAGTGAAAGCGATGTTTCTTCTGTTGCTAAAGGGGAAGATTTACTTCGTGTAGAACATGTCAACCTTCGATTTATTACTAAAAACGCACTGCTGGCAAAAAATCGTCGTTATATTCAAGCCTCAGATGATGTTTCATTTACGGTAAAAAAAGGTGAAACATTTGGTCTTGTTGGGGAAAGTGGCAGTGGTAAGTCGACCATTGCGCGAGTCATTGCAGGCATATACCCTCCTGAGTCAGGTCGTATTTTTTTTGCAGACCAAGAAATTAGTGCGATGAGTGAGCGTGAACGCCGGCCAATACGACGACAGATTCAAATGGTTTTTCAAAACCCCTATTCATCAATGAATCCTCGTATGCGAGTACAGGATATTATTGCTGAGCCTATTTATTTTCATAAACTGGCGGGTAGCCGAAAAGAAGTGGAAATGATTGTAGGTGACTTGCTTGATCATGTTGGCTTAGGGCGACGAACAGGCATAAAATTTCCACATGAATTTTCAGGGGGGCAGCGGCAACGTATTTCAATAGCGCGAGCGTTAGCAACACGCCCACAACTGCTTATTTGTGATGAGCCTACCTCTGCACTTGATGTATCAGTGCAAGCACAGATTTTGAATTTGCTGAAAGACTTGCAGGATGAGCTGGGTTTAACCATGTTATTTATTTCCCATGATTTACCTGTCATCCGACAAATGTGTGATCGTGTCTCAGTGATGAGATACGGAAAAATTTTAGAACAAAATGAAACTGAGGCGCTCTTTATATCGCCACAGCATGACTACACCAAAAACTTACTCGCACTAATACCTCATATGGATCACTTATCTCGAGAGGGATTAATGGTTCAGCAAGGGTAAGTTACCCATATGATAACGTGGGTAATGTTCTGCCATCTGATTATTTTATTTACAGAAAAGAACTGTTGAAATAATGGATGAGTAGAAATGAAATCTTATGATAATAATAGGAGTAGAAACATGAGAAGAGGAGCTGCCTTATTAGCCAGTGCGTTATTGGCTACAACGCTTAGTGCGGGGGCTTTCGCAAAAACCTTGAAGGTTGCCTATGATGCTGATCCAGTCTCACTTGATCTGCACGAACAACTGTCGGGTGGTACACTGCAGCTGTCGCATATGGTGGGAGATCCACTGGTGCGTTGGACACAAGAGTTAAAATTTGAAGGTCGCTTGGCTGAGCGCTGGGAGCGTATCGATGATCGAACTATGCGCTTTTATCTGCGTAAAGGTGTAAAATTCCATTCTGGCAATGAGTTTACCGCACTAGATGTTAAATGGACGTTTAACCGCCTAAGAACCAGTCCAGATTTTAAAGCGATTTTCGCGCCTTTTGAATCTGCTAAAGTGGTAGATCGTTATACCATTGATCTGGTAACGAATAAGCCTTATCCGTTGCTGCTGAACGTAGCCACTTATGTTTTCCCTCTAGACAGTAAGTTTTATACTGGCTTTGACGAAAATGGTAAATCCAAGGATGCCCTGGTAAAACATGGTAATTCCTATGCTTCTCGTAATTTTTCTGGCACAGGCCCATTTATTGTGACGCAACGTGAGCAGGGTGTGAAAGTTGAGTTTAAGCGTTATGATGATTATTGGGATAAAAAATCTCCAGGTAATGTTTCAGAAATTATTCTGACCCCGATTAAAGAGGATGCAACCCGCGTATCTGCGCTATTGGCAGGTGATGTTGATTTTATCAGCCCTGTGCCTCCAACAGACTATGACCGCTTAGAAAAAAGCGACAAAGTGGATATGGTTACCCTCGATGGAACACGGATTATCACTTTTCAGTTAAATCAAAAACGTGTGGAAGCCTTTAAAAATCCTAAAGTCCGGTTGGCCATTGACTATGCCATTAATAATGCAGGTATTGCTAAAAAGTTAATGAAAGGGTTGGGGACACCTGCTGCTCAGCACAGTCCTAAAGGGTACATGGGGTATTCAGAAGATATTAAGTTGCGATATGACTTGAAAAAAGCTAAGCAACTTATGAAAGAAGCAGGTTATGAAAAAGGCCTGAAAGTAACAATGATGGCGCCTAATAATCGTTATGTAAATGACGCCAAAATTGCACAAGCTGTGGCGAATATGTTGGCTAAAATTAATATTCAGGTTGACTTGAAAACCATGCCAAAAGCGCAGTACTGGCCTGAGTTTGATAAGCGTGCAGCAGATATTATGATGCTTGGCTGGCATGCGGATACCGAGGACTCAGCAAACTTTATAGAGTTTCTGGCGATGTGTCCAAACTCCGAAACAGGCTTTGGTCAATACAACAGCGGTAACTACTGTAACCCTGAAGTAGATAAATTGGTATTACAAAGCTCAGAAGAGACAGATCTCGCTAAACGTCAAACCCTGCTGCAGAAAGCAGAAAAAATTCTCTATGACGAAGCAGCATTTATTCCTTTACATTGGCAAGACCTTGCTTGGGCTGCAAAGAAAAATGTTCAGTTAGCACCTGTTGTTAATGTCATGAACTTCCCTTATGTAGGCGATCTGGTCGTTAAATAATTCGCTTTTTTTAATGCACGCATATATTTTCTAAAAAATATATTGCGTGCAGCTCATAGGCTGTGGTTGTCAAGTTATGATCATATTTTTGCTAAAGCGTCTGCTACAAGCAGTTGTGGTGATGTTTATCATTAGTCTGATAGGGTTTACGATTAAAGATTCGTTAGGTGACCCTGTCAGAGAAATGGTGGGTGAGTCTGTATCAGAAGAAGAGCGTGAGGCATTACGTGAAAAACTAGGGTTAAATGATCCATTTATTGTGCAGTATGGTCGGTTTCTAAAGGGTGCAGTGCAAGGTGATTTGGGACAATCTTATTTTTATAAAAAGCCTGTAACTGATGTCATTTTATCTAAATTGCCAGCAACGCTAGAACTGGTATTTGGGGCAACACTAATCATTATATTTTTTTCAGTCCCTCTCGGTGTGTACTGTGCCATTAAGCCAAGAAGCTGGCTTACAAAGTTCATTATGGGTGCAAGCATTGTCGGTATATCTGTCCCTGTATTTCTAACCGGCATTTTTTTGATGTTTATTTTTGGTGTGATACTTGATTATCTTCCTGTTTTTGGACGTGGCGAATTAATCTCAGTATGGGGACCCTGGGAAACAGGTTTATTCACACTTGATGGTTTAGCACACTTAATTTTACCAAGCATCACATTATCGAGCTTAATGCTTCCATTATTTATTCGATTAATACGCTCTGAAATGACAGAAGTTTTGCATAGTGAGTATATCAAGTTTGCCTGGGCAAAAGGTCTGGATAAATACCGTATCTGGTTCCGTCTGGCACTTAAGAACACCATGCTACCTGTGATCACTGTCGGAGGCGTACAGATAGGCACTATGGTAGCGTATACCATTTTGACAGAAACCGTTTTCCAATGGCCTGGAATGGGCTTTATGTTTCTGGAAGCTATTAACCGAAGTGATACACCGCTGATTATTGGATACTTAGTTTTTGTTGGGTTAATCTTTGTAATCACCAATACGTTGGTTGATTTAATTTATGGGTTTATAGATCCAACAATTAAAGTGGCTGGAGGTAAGTAATGAATAGCGAACAGTCGCTTTGGGGACGTATTAGTAACTCGAATGTGTTTTATCATTTTGTTCGAGATAAAGTTGCTTTTATTAGTGCTTCAATTTTATTGTTAATTATTTTGGCTGCTATTTTTGCACCCTTATTAACCTCACATAATCCGAATGATCTCGCCACATTGGATGTCATGGATGGCGAGATTCCACCGGTTTGGACTGAAGAGGGTGATGAGCGATTTTTACTAGGTACAGATGATCAGGGGCGGGATATTCTGAGTGCCATTCTTTATGGTGCAAGAGTATCTTTATTAATTGGTATTTGTGCTGTTGTTTTGCAGTGCTTATTAGGCGTGATTATTGGTTTGGTAGCCGGTTATGCAGGCGGCCGAGTGGATAGCTTGTTAATGCGTTTAGCGGATATTCAGCTGTCTTTTTCGTCTCTTATGTTGGCTATTATTGTGCTGGCTTTTTTTCGTGCTTTTGTCGGCGGTGATTTGTACAGTCAGTTTGCAATGGTGATACTGATTTTTGTCATAGGTGTTGCAGAATGGCCGCAGTATGCACGAACTATACGTGCCTGTGTACTTGCCGAAAAAGAAAAAGAGTACGTTCAAGCAGCCCAAGTTATGGGCTTTACAACAGTACGCATTATGTTTCGTCATATTTTGCCTAATTGTTTGTCTCCAATTTTTGTCATCTCTACCGTTCAAATTGCCAACGCAATTATTAGTGAAGCGGCTCTTTCCTTTTTGGGACTCGGTATGCCGGTAACCCAACCTTCATTGGGTTCATTAATTAAAAGTGGGTTTGATTACCTACAGAGTGGGCAGTGGTGGATAACGATAATTCCTGGTCTTTTCCTTATTGTTTTAGTACTGGTCATTAACCTGTTAGGTGATTGGTTGCGTGATGTACTAAACCCGAAACTGTACAAAGGTTAGTTTTTCGTTATACGCAACCTTATATTTTCATATCTTCTTTACTGTGGGTGTACTCTTTTAAGGGTATACCCCTTGAGAGATTGCATTTTGCCAATGATATTTTTTTGATTGATCATATCAAGGAAGTTTTCATTAATAAGCAATCAATACTTTATGTTTTGTTAGCTGATGTTAGGTTGTAGTTAAAGGTATATACTATACCTGTTAATCAATACCTGTCTTATGCTATATGACAACCTTGTAACAGGTAACACTAGCTTATAGAAAAGATTGAAAATATGTTATACAGCACTTTAATCCCTTGCCTTTTGGCTTAATAAGGAGAGTTGATGGGTAAGTTGTGTCAGGAGTATGCAATAAAGACTGTATGTTATGAATTATAAAGCCTTAGGCAATTTTTCATAAAAACGACATAGTTTAAATAATGAAATAAAACAATCATAATGTCGTCACGGTTATTAAAGGCAATGGAGTGCAAGGGATGGAGCTTGACTATACAAAGATCGTTTTACTGGAAGTGGTGGGGGTTGCAGTATGCATGACCTGCTTTGTATTGTATCGCTATTATAAACTATCATCTCATCTTAAAAAGCTCAATTCGGGGGAGGGGAATGATAAGCAACTACTCACTCAACTCGAAAAACATTTAAGTAAATTAGATCATTACGCAGAACTTCCAGAAGAAAAGGAGGTGTCGTCATTTTTAACTGAAGATATTACAAAAGTACATATTTATACTGTTCGCCGAAATGTTATATTAATTGAATTGAGGGCGCTTGAACAAGCAGAGAACTACCCTGACTATGAAAGATTAGCCGGCGAAGGCTACGCTAATTTAATGCAAGAACTTCAAAATGAATGTAAGAAGCTTTTAGCTACTAAGCAAAAAAGCTATGAAGATATAATTGATGAAAGGCTAAAGGAGGTAGAGAATCAGGAATACCGATTTGGTACGATCCCTCTAAGTGCGATTGCTATTGGCCATATGACTAATCAAAGTGCTTATACATTGCTAAAGGCAATTCTAAAACTTGAAAGAGAGTCATTTAGAAAAAGTGATAATACTAGTGAGCAATTTAACGAGTTAATTACTGGTTTAAACCGACTTTTCTCGTACATTACTGAGCGATATATAAAACATACAGGAAAAATTGAAGGTACTTTGTCAGAAGAGTACAATAAAATTGTTGTTGAGCAGCATAAACGTGAGATTACTTTCTATAAAAAAAGAGTTGATTATCTGGAACGACTGAAAGACTCCTATAAAGCGTATATTCATCAAATGCAAGTCGGGGTAGATCAAGAACAATCTCATAAGATTATACTTAATATGACAAGCTTAATTGATGAAGCTCAAGAGCAAATTAAGCTATTAGAAGAAGAAATTTACAAAGATCATAATTTTATTACTATCTTGAAAAATAAAGTTGTTGCCTTAGAAAGTACATCGTTTAATAGTATGTGTGATGCTGTAAAAGATGATGTGGCAATAAGACGAATGGTTGAAAAAAACAAGCAGGAAACTGAGCAATTATTATCTATGGTTAATCAGCTGGAACTGGAAAATAAAAATCTGTTGATTGATCTTAGTAAAAAGGATGAGAAAATAAAGCGTTTATCAGACAAAACCGATGAAGAAAAAATAAGGCAATCGTATAATAGTGTACTTAACAGGCTAAAGAAAATATCTCACGATTATCGACACTTAGAAAAGCAGTATCTTGATTTAAAAAGTCAACAGTCTCATGTTGGCTAGCCCTTCCCACTTATGTGAATAATATACCCAATACGAATGGTTTTTATACCCCAAGGGCACAAGGGTGCGGCCATCGAGTGACGAAGCCCCATGAGCCTATATTAATAGGTGATTGGGGTGAGGAGTGAAGATAGCAAAACCTAGAAATCATTCGTGAAGGGTATAGTATTATTTTTCATGACGTTAGGATTTGTGCATTACATGTTTAAAAATTGATGTAAGTTAACGTTAGTTGAAAAATGATTACTGTACCTATTGCCTTATCCCAATACGCTGTGTTTTATTCCAGCAAAGATATTTAAGTATTAATAGGATGTGTTGGGCTGTATAATGAAACCCGTGCTTTTACTATATTATTCCCGTGATGGTCAAACTAAAAAAATCATGCAGTTTATTGCTCAGCATATGTCGTGTCAGCTATCAACATGTGTCGTAGCACTGACTGCTAACGGTGAGTCAATCAATATAGAAAAGTATTCTGCTGTACTCATAGCGGGTGGAGTAAGACATGGTGCGCACCCAAAAGCCTTAACACGGTGGATTAAAGAGCATAGTCAACAGCTAGATGCGAAGCAAACAGGGCTTATTTCAGTTAATCTCACAGCCAGAAAAGTTAATCGGGACCAGATAGACTCAAACCCTTATCTGAAAAAGTGGCTTCTGGAGTTGAACTTTCGTCCTGATATGGTGGGTGTTTTTGCAGGAGCACTACAGTATTCTAAATATGCTCTGACTGATAAATTACTCGTTAAACTCATTATGAAGATGACAAATGGTCCTACAGATACAAGTAAGGACTATGAGTTTACAGACTGGTCACAGGTAACAGACTTTTCTAATAAATTTTCTGACTTGATTTTGTCATCGGCATAATTATGCAAAAGCTGCCGCTTCCTTGCGACAGCTTTCTCGATGTGCTTTATCCAGGGGCTGTTAACACTATTTGAGTCAGCACTGCCCTAGCCTTTTTATTAATCAAAATACTCTTGATACACAACCATTTTACTGCTGTCTTCGGTTATCCACTTCTTAATAGCTTTTTTCTTTTCTTGCTCGGAGCTTAAGTAAAAAGCGGCGTCAAGTGTTTTATAGGTTTTGACCTTTTTATTATTTTGGAACCACTTAGCAGCTTCTTGTGTTTTGCTTTTATCTTTATAGGCTGTCCAGGGTGTATTTTCAAAGTCGTATAGTTTTTTGGGTAGTGATAACACATAAGAGCCTTCAACATCATCATTATCCAAGCCACTGTTACCACTGGATGTTATTTTTGCATTAAATCCCCAGAATACAGTACTGCTGCCTCGGCCAAAACCTGGTCTTCCAGTAATAGCTGTGTCACTCGTATAGTTCCAATGCTCATTAGTAATCCCAAAAGGGCGGAGTGCTCTTACTGTTTTGCCTGTAAAGTTGTGATATTCAGGAATAATTCTTACCGCAAAGATGTTTTTTCGCCTATCAGCATAGATATCATTCCCAGCAATAAGATCAATTAAATTGAGCCCCCAGCTACGACTGATCGGATCTTTTGATAGCTCTGAAATCGAAGTCAGGGCTCCACTACTGGATAAGCTATCCATTAAGTCCTGGGTTAGTGCACTGGCATTTTCTTTGTCGATTAAATCCCACTTGATTGTTTGCTCACCACGGCCTTCCCGAACAATATCACCAATATATTCAAGCTGCACACCAAACGTTGGGCCTTCAGTACCATCAGTAAACTCCGATAGTGTGACTGAGGCAGGGATGTTTTTCCAGTTGATGTTTTGGTTTTTATACGACTCTAACGTGGATGTATCTATTTCATCGCTTACAACTAAAATCACAATTTCCAGCGGTGTATTCCAGTCATAGTTAATTTTAGCCATGGGGCCATAACTGGCTGCAATAGGGTTATAATAGTGGACCCGCTCGTCATCGAGGGATTTTAAGTAGTCTAGATCAGGAAATGCATACTTTTTCATGCCCTCTAGTTTAACAAGCATATGCACTTTAGGATTATTAAACAATTCAGGGTATTTTACCCCTTCTTCTGTAATGGCAAGAAATGCAGGATCAAGAAGTAAGTGTTCATCTTTGACCTTAATGGTTTTGCTGGCATCCTTGGGATCAGTCCGTTGATATTCACGTTCAGGGTCTAAGGATAAACTAAAGACGGCGTTATAATTCCGTCCAAAGCTATGAAAAAACTTATTTTGATGCTCATTGCCAGAAACACGAATGAGACGATGAGTACTGCCATTATTTGCCAATGTGACGGTAAAGTAGTATTGCATCGACCAGGCACCGAAAAGGGTAAAAAGTCCTTTTCGACGTTCGGCTATAAACTGAGACGCCATCGGTTTAGTACCAAAGATGATCTGACTGCCATATTGGTAGGATGGGTGATAAACGACTCCGTAAAGTGTTCCATCATTCAACATTTGATTAACAGCAGAGGTTTTATCGTTTGGTAATAAGTCATTAGCTGTAAGTTTACGTATCCATGTAGTTTGCTTTGGACCATTCATGTTTATCAGGTCACAGCGTACACACTGAAACTCTGCTGGAATAATATAGGTTAAGCCTTGTTCATCCCATGATTTAAGCTGCTTTCCTATTTCAGCTTTTAAGATGATAATAATTCGTATTTGATGATAGGGAGTAATAGTCTTAAGTGAGCTTACAAGTTTCCATTCATCATTATTTTGAGAAAAACGTTCTCTTGCATAAATTAAGGTATGCTCATAACTGTCATAATCAAGCTCGGCATTATAATCAGTTTTAAAAGCACGCATCAAGGAAATAAGACTTTTGTTACTAATATAATGAATAGGAAAAAGCGTTTGAAATTGTGCTTTTATTGTCTCATCAATTGGAGCATTATAACGAGCACCAACATAGCTAGCACCTTGAATTATATTTGTACTTTTGAAATTTACTAGCCCAGTAAAAAGTGTTGTGGGGTCAGAGGCTGCCTCTGTATTTGCAGTAATTGGAGAATAAACTTCATAAATACCTTTGCCTGTTTCAATAGTGTCACGGGCAAAGTCTTTTTCTTCATCATTGAAGTCTTCTTCGGTCCATTTTTTAATGGTTTCTTCTTTTTTATAGTAACCAAATGAAAGGCGGTCTATCATAGAAGCCCATTCAACTCGTGTTACCCAATATTCATCTAAACCTATGGGTACAATTGGGTTGAAATCAGCATACCAGCCATCGTTTAAAATATAATTTTCAATATATTCATTAATAAATAATTCATCAATAGCGGCTTGGTATGCAGCATCTCCTTGAGAATTATTTTTGCTGGCTTGAGCACTGGCTCTGAAGATTAACCCCACCAAACCATTAATTGCCATAGCTCGAATATGGAATTGCTGGTAAAGCTTTTGAAAATATTCATTTTGTTTACTATTGTCCATTAAGCTTAATGTAGCATTAACATAGTCTAGTTCTTGGTGACTATTAAATAGTTTTTTCGCTTCTTGGACTCCGTGCCCATGGACTAAGTTATTGATTTCATCAATCACTGAAAAAAGAGCTTTGGCTCCTTCTTTTGCTGTTCGAATACCAATGGCAAAGGCTTGAACAACAGGGACAAAAGACAGTACGCCCGTGACCATATCAAATGCAGATTCTGTTGCTGCAATCAATGCATCATCAATTCCTGCTTGAGCAGCAACAGCACGACTTCGATGTTTTTCCAACATATCAATTCCCTCTCGACTGGGCGGATAGAGGAAATTTGTAGGGTTTTTCGGCACAACCGCCACAACACGACGGCTTTTTATATGGTCAACTTGACCACTAGCATTTTTTACGGGCTCCGTTTCACCCTTGCCGATTACGTTGATACGGTTTGATGTAACACCATCGGCAAGAGCCAGTAGTTTATTTTTAACTGCTTTTGCGCGTTCTAAAGAGAGTACTTCATTGTAACGTGCAGTCCCTAAAGGGCAGGCGTGTCCTTCTAATGTGATGGATAAATAAGGCAGAAACTTCAGGGCATCGGCAAGCTTTTGTAAACTACCATCAAAGTCTGTTGTACTTTTATCAAGCTGAAAGGTTACTCGAAGGAAGAGAGAACCATTTTTTTCGTCCTCAGTGACTTGAGTATCGTTACTGGATAGTTCTAATTCTTTAAGTTTTTTCTGATAATTTTCTATCTTTTCTTTATCTTCAGTTTCTTCAACAGGTACTGCAATATGTTCATCATAGGCTTTAACAGCACCTACCATTTCTCCGGTTGCATCATCAACTTTTTTATAGGAATCACTGACTCCTTTGACATCATTGTAAAAAGAGTAGGCAGATACAGCGGTATCAGCAATTGTCAAAGCCTTCAATGCAGGCGCCATAAAGCGTTCAGGAATACGAATGGCATGAGCAAAGGTTTTATCATAGTCCTGATGGGTTAGCCACCAAGAACGAGTAAAATAATCGCTGAATTTTGTTTGCTCAGCTAAATTGATAGGACCTGTTAGTTTTTTAGCATGTTCTAGGAGGTCTTTGCCAGAAAAGGCGAGGTCTATCATAGATTTTAATGTTTGGTCTTCTGTGACCTCTTTGATGCCATTAAAGAAAATGCTTCCCCATGCTTTTGGACCATCAGCACCAAGAATTGCCGCACCAAAATCAGTATAGGTTTTAGTTACATTATAGCCGTGAATAATAGACTCAAGTCCCTCAAGACTAGGTTTTGGCTCATCTACTTGAGTTTTTGGTATATCCCCCATATCAGTAGCTCTTTGTACATAGCTTGCATAAAGATTAGGGAATTGTTTTACCATGGCTTCTTCAAGACTGAAGGGATCACCATTAATTAATTCAAAGTCACCTGATGGTCTTTTTATGCCAAAACGGATTTTTTCTTTAAGTATATAAAAACCATCATCAATTATTTTTTTGTTTGTAGATAATGATGATAAATAGTCAATTGCTCTTAGTGACGGAGAAACCATTATTCTATAAAGATCTTCTTGGAAATCGGGAGGGCAAGGAAGTATTGCTACAGTAATAGTACGGTTTTTAGTTGTGATAGACTGTACTAGTACGGCTTGGATAATCGTTTTGTTTGTTGTTTTATCAAGTATGCTGACAGTAGAGTTTAGAAACTCTTCACTAGAAAAGCTGACAATAATCGTCTTAAAGAATGGCACAAAGTAACCACGAACAGTTTTATCGCTATAATTGTTATACCATTGTTGGTATATAATCTCGTCTTCATTTTTTTGTGCGACTTTTTCCTTGTCTGGTTTTCGCATCCAGGCTTTAGTATTACCTTGTTTTGTTACAGGTATTTCTATTGCTTTTAACTTCGTTGTATTAGCCTCAAATCCGCCTTCTAGCTGACTAAAAGCATTTGCCATGATTTGTGCCCAGCTTTCATCACCAATAGAAGAGTCTTCTTTTGTACTATTGGAATAATTCGCACTGTAAAAAAAACTTGCTGCAGATAAGGGGGGGATAAAAAACTCTTCCTCTTTAAGGTGTAGGTTGACTGGATCACCTAGACTCCATCCCGGTGAATTCTCTTTAGTACTATTATTTTTAAAGTTAGTATCAATATTGACAATGGCACCTGTATCATCTGTCTGTAATAATAAAGGCTCATTAACACCTTTATAAAGAGCACCTTTATCATACTTAGTGGATGATTTTATTACCTTTGACTTTTTGGCAATTAATATATTGGGGAGAAGCGTTGCCTCACCTGATGGTATTCCCTGGCTATCAACAGGAATAGAAAATAAATAAGCTCTATCTTTAATGACTCTTTTAAATCCTGCCAACTTACTACTCCTTGGTAAAAAATAATGATTTTACTTAAATTACGTGTTATTTATTAGATAGAGCGCTTATTGGCGTAAAGAGTGAGGTTGAAGATTCTATATCGCTTTTTTCCAGGTTTCGGTAAGTATGGTAGATTAATAATTTCATCTGTTTCAATATTGACTTTTTCTATCCAGCTCATGCCCTGAGAAATATTATACATATAAAGGAATTTACCTTTGGGGCCGATGAGAGCTATTCTTGGAAGTCGAAATTCATAAATAGGCTGCAAAGGACTATTAAAAGTGTATATGCCCAATTTATTTGAGTTTTTGGATGATATATATATAAATTTTTGGCTAGAGGGGCTTCCTTGTATAAGAGTGTGTGATAATCTTTGACCTGTATCCCATTCTTTTAATACTTTTCCTGATTTAAAATCATATATTTTTAGAGATTGATTGTCTCTGGCAAATACTTTCGTATCATTTTCATATAAGTACATCGGTGTGCCAAACTGGAGAGGATAATCGCTGAGTTTATTAGTTTTAAGGTCGTATTTTTTTACAGCTCGACCATCTAGAAAATAAAGGAATCTACTGTCTTGACTCCAGTTAAATGAAGGTATACCTACACTATCTGCAATCACAGTAGTTTTGCGCGTTTTTAAGTCTAAAATACAGCGCAGATATTTTGGCCCAAAGGGGGACCATGCATAGGCTAAATAACGGTTATTGGGTGAGCGAACAACAGTTGTGCCATTTTGACCAGTTCTACCATCTTCGTCACAAATTAGTTCTTCATGGCTCGCTACTTGACGAAGCTCATCACCATTTAAACTCATACTCCAGACTTCGTCTTTACCATCTTCTCGGTTAGGAGGCGCATCCCATATAAACTGAATACGAGGCTCTTTGTAAAGGCTGCTATCACTAATGTCTTCCTTAATGACCTTTAACTCTGGGGCCTGAGGCATTGCTTGAGAGGATGATGCTTCAGCGTTTGCTGCCTCTTTTCTTTGAGCAGGTTGCTGTTCGCTACTTTGTTCACAACCGGTAATCAACACAAGGCTGATTATGGTGATAAAAATGGATTTTGGCATAAGGTTACTTCCCCAAGAATTATCTCTCTAAATAATAGCAAAAACAGTCGTTTAGGATTTTTAACTATGCCTCAATGTGGTGTGAGCATGTGTGGAATAAAGCAATACACTGTGTGTCTTTTGTTTAAGATTAATGCTCAGATCATCAAACTGTAATCTTATGTAATTGATTGTTGATTTCCTACTAAGCAAGAGGTTGAAGGTGTTGTCTGAACGCACAATGCTGAAGGACAGTAAGGTAGTTTGTTTATGGAGCTGATGCGAGGGACGCATCATGAGTGCCAGAGGCCAAGGATGGCCTTTTGGCACGGGTGGAATAAATAAGCTGTCTTGCTGTCAATACACTAAACGTACTTATCATTAGCAAGCTTTGTTTACTGTGTAACAGTTAGTATTTATTAATGAGTTCAAAAAGAGTCTTATATATAACTATTTTACCCAGTTAATTTTTTATGTGGTGGTATTGGTCAGGCTGAGTTGCACTGGACAACATAAGTAATATTCAACCCGCCGTGAATCCGTCCCTGGAGGCTCAGTTGCAGCATCCATGCTGCAAATGGTTTCATATTATTTATCTTGCCAGTGCTTATTGGCTGGACATTAATAGGTTATATAATTATTTTGCTTTGAGTAAAATGCTTATTATTGACGTTATAAAAACGAATGTTAGCGTGTATACCTTTCACGAATGATTTCTAGATTTTGTTATCTTCATTCCTCACCCCAATTACCTATTAATATAGGCTCATGGGGCTTCGTCACTCGATGGCCGCACCTAAAAACCATTCGTATTGGGTATAGTATGATGTAAAAAGCTTTTTGGAATCGATTAATTATTCTCAGTTAAGGAATTACTAGATATCCGAATGGTCAAATGTTTTGTCACAATAAAGTAATCATTGCTAAAGAGTATATGTAACGAAGGTGTTGTACAGTGAAGGCTATGTTGTGACTGAATGGTTATGGGAATCTTATCATGAGTATGAAAGAAACATACGAAAAGAAATTGCAAGAACAACTTGACCACTGGAATGAAGAGATTGACAGGCTCAAATCTAAAGCAGAGCATGTTAAAGAAGATACACGCCATGAGTACCACGAGCAGCTTGAGAATATTCGTAAGAAGCGCCAAGAAGCGCATGCTAAGCTTCAAGAGCTAAAAGCTGCCAGTGATGATGCATGGGAGGATGTAAAAACCGGTGTCGAGTTAGCTTGGGAATCATTGAGTGAAGCATTGAAATCTGCGGCTTCACGTTTTAAGTAATATAGAAATTGAGGTTTTTAGCCATGGCTGTTTTGAAGTCGGTTTGTGCAGCGTTCATGCTGTCATCGGTGGTATTGTCAAGTATGGTTTGTATGGCTCAAGAAGCTGAAAATACAACCTCTATTGAAGAGGTAAAGCAAGAATCTCAAGAAGCGCTTCGTGCTGTAAAAAATTATTCAGTGGAAAAGCGGGATCAGGCAATGGCAAAAGTCTCTTCGGCCCTGGATAAAGTTGATATGCGCATTCATGAGATGCAAGAAGATATCGATAAAAACTGGGATCAAATGAGTGAAGCCACTCGGGCTAAAACCCGCTCTGCACTTAATGAGCTTCATAAACAGCGCAATGAGCTAGCGGAGTGGTACGGTGGGATGAAAAACAGTACTGCTGATGCCTGGGATGAAATGAAGCAAGGTTTTTCGAATGCGTTTTCATCCTTTCAGCAGGCTTGGGACAATGCTAAAAGTGAGTTTAAAGGTACTGAGAAAGAATAAGCCTTTTGTTGTACATAAGCTAAACGAAGGGTACTGCGCTAATAATGAATTAGGGGTTTGTTGTTTAACCCCTATTTCATAATGTTATTATTAAAAAAAATTTCTTTGCCAGTCAGAAAATTAGGTTGTTGCAAATGATTGGGATAATTGATCATTCGCTTGAACATCTTCAATAGTAAGGTCGTAAAATAGATATTGAGGAAGGACACCAGGTTTGTTTGAGTCTTTAATTAAGTCAAACGTAGCTCCTTCAGGATAGTCTTCGAAAACAGCCTGTAGCCAGCCAGCTTCGATTTCTTCCATATCACTGGCAAAAAGCGTGTGGCTCCAGCCTTCATCAGCCTGCAGTGTTAGCATTTGATCTTTGGGCTTTTCTTTGCCTATACCATACTCGAACTTGACTACTAAGCCTCGTGGCGTTGCATCAAGGTAGGCAACTGATATTTTATTTTGTCGATTACGATCCAAGTATTGAGCTGGATTGATACGACTGTTTTGACGTGGGGGAATAACATCTGGATTTTGGTCTAATAAGGCGGGAGCAATAGGGCCAATAGGGCCATCCTCAAGATCAAAGCCTTGATTCGTTTCATAAATACTGAGGGCATCAATGGCCGTTGCTCTTGAAGATAACTTACTTGGCATACTTTCCAGACGATCAATTTCTTCCCACGAAAGCTGTCGTTTGCTGTACATCATTTTAATGCCAGTGGCATTTTGCTGAACTTCGCCGTTCAGTTTATAGGGAATCCAAATTGAGTCATAAGCAGTACCCAGAGCTTCTCGCTCCATGGTGTTGGTTGGGTTGAGTTTACTATGACGCGTATTACGATAATAGCTTAGACGTGTATCACGGTAGGTTTGGTGTTTACCAACTTGAAGCTCTCGCCAGAGTTTGTTTTTCCAAAAAACATAAATCCATCCAGACTCAGGTAAAACATCTGCCTCTGGACGGATTTGATTTTCAGTGATATACCCAAGTGGCTTAACGGGAATAATAATATTTTCCCAACGGTCTTTGTCTGTACTTTTGGGAACAGGCTGAATTGAGTCTATGAGGGGTAATAATAGAGGTGGTTCTCCACGACCATGCATTGCAATGCGTAGTCCCAGTTTACGAGGAATATTGGGAATGTTATGAAAAACAACCAGACTACGGTAGGGGTTGTTGTCTTTTCGATAAGTATCCGCAGTTTTTAGCTCCTGAGCTAAATCATTTTCCTGGCTCGCCTCTAAATATAAACGTTGACTAGAAGGATGCTTGATGCCTGCGACCTCGATAACAATTTTGTAGTTTAGGTCAGGTTCAGTATTGGGTGGTGGGACAGGGGGTACCGCTCGCTCAGGAATGGGAGGTACCTTATCTCGAATAACATAAGGTAACAGGGGTATACCATAGTCTGTCTGTTCGAGACTGCGAACATCATCCCAAACAGATGTGCCCAGTTCAGGGTCACCATAGATTGACATAGTTTGATCTGCTTCCCAGTAGCGATCTTCCACAATGTCATAAGACTTGTCGTCTTCTAATCGTTTTCTAAAAGGACGAACATCAAGAGGCTTAAAACGCATAACTGGGGTTCCTGTCGTATACTCCAATACTTTCATTGAAGATGATAACAAAACTGATGTATTTGATTTTTTAACTAGCCCACACCCATCAAGTTAATATATGTAAACTTTTATAGTAAATTGTTTTATACCCTTCACGAATTATTTTTAGGGTTTGTTGTCAGCGCTCTTCACCCCAGTCACTTAGTAATATAAGCTCCGGGGGCTTCATCGCTTGACCGCAGCCCCTAAAAACCCTTCGTTTTGGGTATAGTTGAGTTGATATTATTTGAACGTACTGTTAGCTGGTGATTTTAGAAATAACCATCATGTCATAAAACCCCCAGCTGTTTATCTACGCCGGTGGCTGGGGGGTAGTAAAATATCCTGCAGGTGCAGGCAGTACGAAAGCTTACGGGAGTGCTTACTGAGGCTAGCTAATATAGTTCTGAAAGTTGTGTATTAAAAGACTCTTTTTGGAAAATAAATAAAGCAGTAATTAAAATAGCGATTCCGGAGACAATAAACAAAGTCACTGAACTTTGCTCAAAGAAGTCATTGATAACGCCCGCTATTACCATGCCTAAAGGTAACATTAAACGAGTAGTGATCCAGTAGACACCCATCACGCGTCCACGCATACTATCAGAAGTATAAGTTAATAGGGCACTTTCTATCATAATATTAATGACACCAAAAAAATAACCTGCTAGTGAAAATAGCGCTAATGTTGCATACACTGATTGGATTAATCCTAGGCTTAGTAAGACTACTCCAAATAACAGCAGGTTTATTTTGGTAAAATAAGTAAAATCTTTAATATGTGTCTTAAACAGGGGAAGTGTTAAGTAGCCAGCTAGCGCACCAACACCAAAGCCAGCAATAAGGTAACCGTACCATATTGCCGAAACACCAAGTACTTCATCAATAAAAAAGGGCAGTAATACTACAAAGGGACCTTCAAAAAAATTTACGAAACCAATTAATAAAAGCAGTGTGCGTATGAAATGCGTTTGCCAGGCAAATACAAAACCATGTTTCAGGCTTTGTAAAAAGGTTTCTTGAGTATCTTGTTCTAAGCGACTAGCTACTTGTCTGGAAGGTGACGAGTGAGGTGGGCTCTTGGAATCATTTGATTTAGTCTGTATAGACTGTTTGATGAAACTTTCAGCAATTGCCGAGAGGAAAAAAGATACGCTGTTAGTAAGTAGAATAAATACGATTCCAAATTGAGCATAAAGAAAAAGACCAATGCCTTGCCCAGTTAATAAGGCTAATTGAATGGTGGCATTTTTGATAGCATTGGCTAAAGATATATTTTTTTTACTTACAATTTCGACTAATAAAGCAGAATATGCTGGATCATAAAAACCTAAAGTAGAACCAAATATAATTTGCATTAGTAAAACAATGCCAATGAGCAATGGTAAATGTTCTGGAAAAAAAACTAAACTAAAAGGTAGCGTACATGCAGCAAGACCAGCGCATATATCGGAATAAATAAGAATTTTTTTACGATCATACCGATCCGCAATGACACCACCTAAAGGAGAAAAGAAAGCACGGGACAGGGACAACATTAAGCTGGATAGTCCCATAATAGATGCAAGCCCGGTTTGATCTTTTAACCAAAATATGAGCGAAATAGCAGCAATTTGACTACCAAACTGACTGATAATATGACCAGTCCAAAGTAACATGAAATTAGTTGTAAGTAATGATAACTTCAAAGGGATTACCTCCAAGAGCAACCAGCAGACTGGTTGCTCTTTAATCAAGGTATAACTAAATTAAATCACACACAGATTGTATGAGTGAACCATTAAAGGAAAAAGCGCTTTGTTGTGTCTGACCATTTATTAATATAATAATATGGGTATTATCCTGTGACAGCATTGCGGCTTCATAACCTTGAATGTCACCTAAATGACCTATTCTCCCTGCAATACTAAATACACCAAATCCAGCCTTAATGTCCGATGCTGGGGTAACATGATCAGGCAAAGGTAAAAAGTCAAACATCTGTTGATGACTTTCGGTAGTAAGTAGCGATCCTTCGATAAATGCATGTTGCCAGGTTAGCAAGTCATCAACAGATGATATCATGCTTCCAGCACATCCCGCATATGACGTGTTTTTGAGAGCAACAGGGTTGCCTTCAATGTCATGTCCCGTCGCAAGTGATTGATGTATAGCCAAGGTTGTATCAGTATTATTATCCAGAGAAGTCTGTGTTAAAGCCAAAGGTGAAAAAATATGAGATGAAATAGTCTGGGCTAATGGTTGATGGGTAACATACTCAATAATTAAACCTAATAAAATATAGTTAGTGCTTGAGTAGTGCCATAAATTCGTTGAGTTGATAGGTTGACAGTCAACGGTTTTATTAATCTCTGTCGCAAAATCAAGAAGAGACAGTGCTGACCATTGCTTTTGAGGGTTTTGCTGGATTGCTGAAAGCAACTCAGTATTTTTGATATAATCAGCTAAACCTGAACGGTGTGAGAGTAACTGCCCTATGGTAATATGCTTATTGAACGCATATTTCTCAAAAAAATGATCATCAAAAAAGTCCGCTAATGTCTGCTCAAGTTGTAATTGCTGTTGATCAATAAGTTGAAATACTAAAGTAGCAATAAATGTTTTACTTAAGCTGCCAATATGAAAAGTATGTGATGTAGACAGTGGTTGACCGGTTTTAAGATTACAAATACCCAAGCTGCTCAGTTTTCTTTTTCCATCAGGATACTGAATGCCAACAACCAGACCGGGGAGGTTAAACTTATTTTTAAGCTTTGCCAGCTGTTTATCGAAGGACTGTTGTTTACAGTCATTAGATTGGTAAGCATTTAGTTCATTTTTTACCTGAGCTAACCATTGACTGGCCTGTTCGTCATTGATGTATTTAGATTGATAACGTAGTGCGAGTTGTAGTTTACCTTCAATAATTATTGCACTTAACTCAATTCCATAGTGCATGGTTTGCTCTAGGGAAGGGATGCTGAGTTGTGACTGGTCTACTGATATAAAGGGTTGCGTATTAGTGTTTTGACTATTAGTTTGATTGCCATAGTAATTGAAAATGATTTGGAGATCAGGATCGAGTTCTAAGGTAGAACAAGCTTCAGTTTCTTTTGGGTCGATATTGAGGTATTTAAGAATTCCGTACCCTATACCATTATTGGGAACAGTACCAAGTGCTGTTTGGATTTGTCGTGCGTTCTCTGTGAGTGATAGCTGTTCAGTTTGATCAATAATAAAAGGAAAGACACTCGTAAACCAGCCAACAGTTCTGGTGATATCGATCGATTCAAATAAATCTTCGCGTCCATGATGCTCAATTGCAAATGCATAATGATGTGGACCAAATATTAATGCCATGGCTCTGGCGTGTACTGTTAATAATAATGTTTGTACCGTTATATCAAGTTGATGGCTTTGCTTTAGCAATATGTCTGTATCTGATTGATTGAAGTTTAAATGGAGCGTCTTTGTTGTTGAAGCACCTGTTGAGTTTGGATACAGTTTAAATGCGTTGTGGATAGCTTGCTCTGTATGTTGCCAATATTTTTTTTCAGCTAGCAGTAATTCGTGGTGTTGATATTGGGCTAATTCATAGGCCCATTGCTGAAATGAGCTACTTGTGGGTATGTTAAAGTCTTGCTCTTTGTAAGCGGCTTGATAAGCAGTAGTCAAATCATCTACTAATATATGCCACGATACAGTGTCAATAATTAAATGGTGAGCAATTAAAAATAAGTAATCAGCTTGATCGGGTGTATGAAATACAATCCCCTGAATCATAGGCGTTTTGCTCAGCCAGTCCTGTTCTGTAATTGCTGAAATATGTGGTTTCATGAGAGCAATATCATTACTGACTAATGTAATGTGATGAAAATTAACGAAAAGCTCCTCACTAGAAAGACACTGTAGGTGTTGTTTATTAAATGAAAGCCGTAATGCTTCATGGTGTTTTACTAAACATTGAAATGCACGATTTAGAGATGTGTAATGTATACCCTGTTGATTATGCAGTAAAATGGTCTGAAAAAAGCGTTGTTGATCACCTTGGTAATGATGAAAAAACCAGTGTTGTATTGGGGTAAGAGGTATGCTTTTTAGCGGCTGATAACTGCTCTGAACACTTTGTGCAATTGCTGAAGGAACTTGTAGAGAAACCTGTTCACAAAGTGTTGATAACGATGTTGCATGTAAAACTTGTTTGGCTTTGACATCGATTCCTTTTTTACGTAGTAAGGCAACGACTTGTATTGCTTTTAGTGAGTCGCCTCCTTGTGAGACAAAACCTTTATCAAGCGCAATCTTGTTTACGTTCAACACATGTTTACATGCATCAGTAAGCTTTGAGCTTATATCATAGGCTGTTGATCTGGAGAGAGATTGACTATCTGGTTTGGCCAGTGATTGAGAATCCACTTTTGTTAAAAGACAACTTTTTAATAAAGCATCTTTATCTATTTTGCCATTGGGTGTGAGTGGAAAAACGGAGTGAGCTGTTAATGTATGTGGCACCATATAGGAGGGTAGTTGTTGATGAAGTACTGCTCGAATATCAGTTGCATGATGATCTTCACCCAGGTAAAAACCATGTAATTGTTCTTGAGTATCAACAACAACCACAGCGTCTTGTATATAAGATAATTGCTGTATTGTAGCTTCAATTTCAGCAAGTTCGATTCGATAACCACGTACTTTCACCTGATCATCTTTTCTGCCCAAAAACTCAATCGTACCATCTTCAAGCCTACGTGCCATGTCACCTGTTTTGTACATCATGAGTTTGGGCGCATGAGGGTTGGGCATAAACGCTTTGTTTGTTAACTCGGGTTGGCAATGATAGCCAAGCGCAACACTTAAACCAGAAATACATAACTCACCGGGAATACCATCGGGTAAGAGTTGCAGGTTTACGTCAACAATATCTAAACGTACGTTATCAATAGGAAAACCAATAGGAATCGATTTATAATTTTCTTTTAGAGCTGCTAGTGGAAATTGGGAAACATCAAAAACACTGGCACATACTGAAGCTTCAGTAGGCCCATAGGCATTAATATAACGAACTTTATCCCACCATTTTTCAACTAGCGAGTAATGGGTTGCTGAGCCTGCTGTTATTAATGTTTTCAGGCTCTGAATATTATTGGGTATTAAGTGACGTAAATAGGTGGGAGGAAGCACAGCCACTGTGACATGTTGTTGGTTTAAGTAAGCTTCAAATGTTCTAAAGTCATCAATAACTTCATCAGAGACAAGACTAAGTGTACATCCATTTAATAAGGTAATAAAAGTTTCGAATAATGATGCATCAAAGGCACAGTTAGCAAATTGAAGAAAACAGTCGCTAGGCGTAAGTGCTAAATACTGACCAAAATACTGGGCAAGATTTATGATACCTTGGTGATGGCCTTGTGTACCCTTTGGTTTACCTGTTGAGCCAGACGTGTAAATAATATAGGCAATATCTGATGGTTTATCAGTTAACAGTGGATTTTCGGCTGAATAATGGTCAAAGGAGTCACTATCAATCATGATATGTTTTATGGCTATAGCCTTTTTAATTTCTTCTGTGGTTGACGGTTTAGCACAGATGATAAACTTAGCCCCACTGTCATTCAGAATGTAGGTTTTACGTGATATAGGGGATTGAGTATCTATTGGTAAATAGATTGCTCCTACTTTTAAAATAGCCAGTGTTGCAATAATAATTGAGGGAGATCGAGGTAAATGTGTGGCAACAATATCTCCTGGTTTTACATTATGCTCAAGTAAATAGCGAGCAAGTTTATTAGCGCTTTGGTTAAGTTCATGGTATGAAATCGAGCAATCGAAAAATTTAAGCGCTATTGCAGAAGGAGATTTAATAACCTGTTGTTCAAAGGAGGTATGGATATTAGTAAAAGGCAATGACTTAAATTTAGGCTGTAATGTTATATTAAGTTGTTGATAGTGTGTTTGGTCGAGTAATGATAGTGAGCTAATGGGTTGACTTGTTTGAGCAACAAACTGCGCTATTAACTCGACAAAGTGTTTTCCCATTCGTTGAATCGTTTTAGGTTTAAATAGGTCTGTATCATAAATAATTTTGCAACGTATTGAGTCATCAACTTCCATACAATTTAAAATTAAGTCATACCAAGCAACTGTTTGCGGTAAGCTAATATGTTCAAAAGTAATATTATCAATACTGGTTGTGTTTGTATTACTGGTATTTTGAAGTACAAACAGCGTATCAAATAATGGATGCCGGCTGGCATCATTTGTCGTTAAAGCGTTGCTCTGGTGTTGTACTGCATCAATCATCGCTTCTAATGGAAATGACTGATGGTGTAGTGCATCCTTTATTTTGCTTTCGATTTGGCCTATTAAGCTTAAAATGTCATCATCGCACGCAACATTAATCCTTAGAGGTAATGTGTTGACAAACATACCTATTAGATGTGCAAGGTCAGGATGTTTTCGCCCTGCAGTGGGGAAACCAATGATGATATCTTTTTGTGCAGTATATTTATTGAGAAATACGCTATACGCAGACATCAGTACAGTGAATAAACTACAATGTTGTTGTTTGCAGAGTGATTTGAGCTGCTGGGTTAACGAAGGCGATATACTAAAGCAGTATTCAGCACCTTTATACTGTTTTTGTGGCGGGCGACTGAAGTCGGTTGGTAAATTCAGAGCTGGAATCGTACCCTTTAACTGTTGTAACCAGTAGGTTTGATGTTGCTGATATGCCGTTGAGTTTTTATGGTGTTGTTGAGAGTAGCAGTAATCTTGGTATTGGTAACTTAATGGTTTGAGAGTGTTGATATCATGATAAGCCTGAATGAGTGACTGAAGAAATATATCGATTGACCATGCATCAGCAATAATATGGTGAAAACAGTAATACAAAACATGTTGTTGGCTTGTAAGCTTATACAGCTTAACGTTAAATAGTGGCGCTTTATCAAGTTGAAAGCGGCTTTGACTATCGTTATACATCCGCTGTTGAAGATCAATCATGGTTTGTTGCTTATCAATTTTATAAGCAGCGGTTAAATCAATGAACTCAAGAGGTAGCTGGTAATCTGACTGAATTATACATTGCGGCAATTTATTTTTACTGGTAATCGCCATGTGTAAACTGTCATGTTGTTGTATTAGCGCTTGTAAAGCTTGAGCTAAACGGTTTGAGTCAAATGAACCATGAATCTGACAGGCCCCAGGTATCGAATAACTAACTTCAGTTTCAGCGAGTGTTTCCATTACCCATAGGCTCTTCTGCTGGTCAGCCAGTGGATAATGTGCTTGTATTGGTGCTAAGGGGAGAGGTGTATAAGTAAAAGATGATGGTTCTGATGTATTTTGTTGTTGAGCTTGGGTTGAGCTCACTTCATTATTATCACGTTGTGGACCGTTAGCATATATGTCGTCTATATGACTTGCCAGCGATGCGATACTGTCGTGCTGGTAAAAAGCTTGAATAGACACTTCTACACCAAGTGCTCGATAGAGTTCAGCAATGACTTTCATTGCAGTCAGAGATGTGCCACCTAACTCAAAAAAGCGATGATGTGTGCTGATAGTAGAAAGTCCAAGACAATGAGTCCAGATTTTAAGAAGGGTGCTTTCTGTTGTGCTCAGTGGTTCTGTTGAATGGGACTCTTGTTGATTTAGATACAATAAAGGATTAGGTAAACTTTTTCGATCAACTTTACCATTCATCAGCAAAGGAAATTGCTCTAGTTGAATAAATAGAGATGGCAAAAGTTGTGGAGCAACCTTTTTTGAGATTAATTTTTTAAGTTCATCGTCAGTAATGGATTGGCGACAAGTATAATAGCAAACGAGTCGTTGAGTATCGTTATCATCAGAATGCAATGTTAAAAAGCAGTGATCGATTTCCTCAAGAGAAAGAATATGGCCTTCAATATCTGCTAATTCAACACGAATACCATTCAGCTTTACCTGTCGATCTAACCGACCCAAAATTTCAACAGACCAGTCCTGCTGATAACAACCCAAGTCACCGGTCTTATAAATAATATCATGAACATCGGGATTTAAAGGGTTTTGAATAAAGCTTTGATTTGTTAGCTCAGGGTCATCAAGGTATCCTTTACTACGAAATGGCGTTTTTATATAAATTTCGCCGATTTCTCCAGCACGGCATAGTGCTTCATTATCTAAGATTAATACTGCGGTATTAGGTAATGGAAGACCAATGGGTAACGGTTTATTAGTCGCTTCAACGGGACCAGGAATACGATAAAATAGTTTCGCTAAGGTAGTTTCTGATGGGCCATACAAATTAACGAGTTCAACACGTTGTCCGATTAATTGATACCAGCGGTTTACATCGCGCCCTAGTAGGGGTTCTCCTGCCAATAGAATAAAGCTTAGCTGTTTGAGTTGATGAGTTACTCCTTTATTGGCTTCTAACTCATTCATTAACAAACGGAAAATAGAGGGCACACAGTGTAGAAGAGTAATACCTGTGTTAATAATCCACTCGAGGAGCCGCCCTGGGTTGTATAATGTTTTTGGGGAAGGAATACAGCAGGTACCACCAGATAACAAAGGAACATAAATATCACGTAAGCTAACGTCAAATGTAGTTGGGGCAAAGTTGGCTACTTTAACAGAGTCTGTCAGTTGAAACTCTTTTATTTCCCAGTGAATGAAGTGGCTTAAGCTTTTATGGCAACCGATGATTGCTTTCGGATTACCTGTAGTGCCAGAAGTAAAAAGGATATAGTTACTATCTTCTGGGGTAAGCGTAAGAGTTGGTAGCTCAACACTCGTGACAAGTGGTGTTAATGGTTGGGATAAAGGTGTAACGGTCGATGAAAGACCAGTATAAAGTAGAGACTCAGTATTATACTGAATAACATGTATTTTTATGGAATCGAGGTTTAATAGCAATAAAATATTTTTTAATTCCTCATAGTGGACCTGGTCTGTAATAAGTCCAGCAGGCTTCGCTTTCGTTAAAATATCATTCAGGCGTTCATGAGGTAGCTCAGTAGCCAGGGGGATGAATACGTGACCACTTTTTAATACTGCTAGATTACTTAGAATATACTCAATGCCTTTTGGCAGGAATAAGCCTATCGATACCTGGTGAGAGGATTCAGGTTGATGGCTAATCAATTTATGGGCTAGTTGATTGCTGTACTTTTCAAGACATTGATATGAAATAGAGCGCTCTTCTTCGGCAACGGCAATATTGTCAGGAAACTGATGAGATACATGGGAAAACTGCTGTTGCACAAAATACTTATCCATACTTACTATCCTGTAATTATAAAGTGCTATATTTAGATATTTTATACCCTTCGCTGTGGGTATATTCTAATTATCTAAACAAGAATCTCGAAAAAAATTACTGCAAACTGGAATTACATTAAAATGGCATTTAACAAGCCCTAAGTAAATGCATCAAAAAATAGACCTGTTGTAATAGCAATCATTAAAAAATCGGTTTCAAAGGTCTGGTTAACAGTGACGTCTTTTTGTAAATATTGATTGGTGAGGTGTTCAATCGTATCGGGGTTAAAAAGCCCCTGCTTTTTAATAGTCTCTCTTGATAGAAGGTCCATGACCCAATCTGGATTATTATTGACAATATAAGGACTTCCAGGTGCTACAAATGAAAACTTCTTGCGATTAATAACAGAAGGCGGTAAGTATTTCTCAGCTACTTTTTTAAGTAGATATTTTTCAGTTCCATTTTTAATCATTAACTGTGGTGGGATTTTACGGATAAAGTGAATTAGATCTTTATCTAAAAAGGGATAGCGAGCTTCAATTGAATTGGCAAAAACGACCCGATCACCATGATCTGCAAGTAAATGATCCGCAATACGTAGTTTAAAGTCGACATATGAACGTTGGTGTATAGAGTGTCTATCTTTAATTTTACCATGCTCAATAAGTGGACTAGATACTGCATTATTTATTTTTAGTGCATTATTGACTTCATCAGAATAAAAGCACTGTTTTAGTTCTTGAAATTCGTGGTAGTTTTTTTCATAAAAGAAATTTGAATCTCCCCAAAGTTTTTTTCTGGCCTTTTGCTCAAGAAGCAACTCTAAATCAGCACTATCAGCATTGAGCCGATCATGTTGATCTAAGCGATAACCAACATAACCTGCAAATAGTTCATCAGCACCTTCACCAGTAAGTACACCTTTTACACCATGTTGATGCACCATTTCTGACAGTGCGAGTGAGCAGGTATTGTAGGATTCCTTTAGCGGCGATTCAGCTGTTAACACTGCTTGTGATAAACGAGCACAGATTTCCTGCCAGTCAAATACTTGTTGATAGTGTCTAGAGCGTATATGTTGAGCAACAGTTGTTTGATGATGTCGTTCGTCAATATCAGTTTGGTTAAAACCAATTGAAAATGTTGAGAAAGGATGATTAGGCATAGCCTGTCTGGCCATGGCTGCTAGCAGCGAGGAATCTAATCCACCACTTAAATAAAAACCGATAGGTACATCAGCATGTAAACGATAATGAATAGCTTGATGTAATAGCTCATCTAACTGTTCAATATAATAGGCCTCATGCTGAAAGGGAGCGGACTCATTGGTTGGATAGTCTAGATCCCAGTACTGATGAAGCTGTTGACCCTGACGGTCGATGGTCATTAAGTGTCCTGGTGGTAAGGCATGGATCTCTTTAAACATCGTGCGAGGGCTGACCATGCCAGGAAAGGTGACAATTTGATCAAGGCTAATGAGATCGAGAGTCCGATCCACAGTGGGGTAGGTTAATAGCGCTTTAATTTCTGAAGCAAAAAGTAACTCACCATTTTTTTCAAAATAAAAAATTGGTGCAATACCAACCTGGTCTCTAACTAATATCAATTTTTCAAGGCGCCTGTCGTAGAGTGCAATGGCATATTGCCCATTTAGTTTATTAGGAAAATCAAGCCCATACTCTTCATATAAATGAGGAATAACTTCGCAATCAGTATGACTGCGAAACTGGTGTCCACGACTTATTAGCTCTTTTCTCAAGTCAACGTAGTTAAATATTTCACCATTGACAACACAGATAATATCTTCTTGTTCATTGAATAAAGGTTGATTGCCTTGTTGTAAGTCAATAAAGGATAAACGCTTAAATCCAAGGCTAACGTTGTCATTGCAATACAAACCTTGGTCATCAGGTCCTCGATGATGGAGTTTATCCATCATCCTGAGTACGTCTGCACTATCTGGTTGGCGTTGTAAGCTAAAAATTCCTGCTATTCCACACATAATGACTTCCTAGAATACTTCATCAATGGCTAACATGGAGTTGACAAAATCAGTTTGAGATTGTTTCTCTTGATGGCTGATTAAACTTGATTTAATTTCAGCGATGGATTGATTTGGTTGCTCCAGGCAGTGATTCATCAAATTGATTAGCGTATATTGAATAGTTTTAATATCATCCTCATTAAATAGTTTTAAACTATACTCTATAGCAAGCTCTATAGAAGACGATGACTGAATAAACATAATATTTAAATGTGCTCGACTGGTTGTTGACGATTCTAATACTTTTGTAAATGTTAAATCTCCGAATGTATTTGCAGAATAATGATCGTAGGTCATAACATTCAATAACACATTAAAAAAGTCAGCGGGTGTCTGGGTGGTTTGATTATCTAACGGTTGATTCTTATGGGAACAGATGTCTTCTAATATTGAGTCGATAGGATAAAACTGATTGTGAAGTATTTGTTGAATGTTCTGTTTTACGCTCTGAAGGTAGGTCGCAAATGGCTCTTTGTTATCCAGTTTTACTCTTACTAGTAGGGTATTGAGATAGAACCCAATTTGATTCTGTAATTGGGGATGTTGACGATCAGCAACAGGCGATGCCAATGTCACATCATGACATCCATAATGGTGGGCTAAAAATATTGAAGTGATGGCTGTAAAAAATGTATATAAACTCACTTCGTGCTGTTGACAGTATAACTCAATTTTTTCTTTTAAAGACTGGTCAATAGTCGTACTACACCACTTACCTATAAAGTTATCAGCCATTTTTGCTTGACAATGTGTATGGCTCTCAATTGAATGGGATGAAGCTAACCGACTTAAGGGTTGCGCATGTTGTAGATAGTCTTGCCAAAACTCTTTCGCTTGCTTCGCGGCTGAAGTGGTCATCAACATGTTTTGCCATGCTGCGTATTCTTTACCCTGTATTGTCAGTGGGGATAAAGTATGAGCTGTACTACATTGATAGCACTGATATAGCTCACTTAACTCTTTTAAAAAGATAGCATTGGACCAACCATCGCAAATTATATGATGAGCATTAAACAACATGATATGCGATTTGTTCAGATGGTCAATAAAAACTGTTATATGGAAGAGCGGCTCTGCTGCAAGGTTAAAAGAATAACTGGCTTCTTTTTGATAATAGCTATGCAGTTGTTCATTATTTTCAGGTTCAGGTAGGCTCTCAAATAATATAGTTAATGGTGGATCAATACTATCATGAACAACCTGCCGTGGTTCTCCTTCGGTGAAAATAAAATTAGTTCTTAATATTTCGTGGCGTTCAATAAGTGTATTAAGTGCGTGCTTAAAGGCGGTGATATTGATTTCACCTGTTAGTTGATAAGCAGCATGTACATTATAAGCAGTATTTAATGCTTGGGTTTGACAGGCAAGCCATAAACGTCTTTGTGCAATAGATAAGGCATAATTTGCTTGCGAAGGCAGTGAAGGGATGTGCGACGATGTAATATATGGGGAGGGCGATTTAATGGAAGATGTTGAATTGGCTTCAATCCACTGGCTTAACTGGAGAATAGTAGGGTGGTTAAATATTTCATTAATGGATATGTCATGGGCTAGCGCTTTTGACAATGCGGCAGCAATCAACATTGCTTTTATACTATGTCCACCCAATTCAAAAAAGTTGTCTTCAATATTTATATCTGTTCGTTCTAAATAGTGTTGCCAAGTAGCATAGATAGTTTCTTGTAATGGAGTTATTGCTTGTGAAGGAGAACCCTGTTTATTTTCGGGTAATGGATTTTTAGACAGATGCTGAGAAACAGTAGGCAAGCTTGTTATATCAATTTTTCCATTATTATTTGTTTTAAACTCGGCAACTTCATGTAGAAACGAAGGTATCATTACTTCGGGTAATTGATTTTGTAAATAGGTTCGTAGTTCTGTCGAAGTACTGGGAGCACTTAACTGGTAATATGTATAAAGCTCATTGCCACTGGTATGAGATTGTGAACGTGTAAATGCGCGAATAACATTGGGGTGGCCTTCTAACGTATGGCTGATCTCATCCAGTTCAACGCGGTATCCTCTGATTTTTACCTGGTTATCAATACGTCCTTTAAGGTATAGTCTGCCATTTAACCATTGACCAATATCCCCAGTTTTATACAACTGGGTATCAGAGGTTAAAGGATGAGGTATAAATTTTTCAGCTGTGAGTGAATCTTGGTTGATATAACCTGAGGCCAAACATGGACCAGAAATACATATTTCACCTTCTTCATCTGCTGATACGAGTTGGTTATTACTATTAAGCAAAACAATGTGATTATTTTTTATAGGTTTACCGATAGTACATGTGCCCTGATAACATTCAAAGTTATTTATAGTAAAGTCATGAGCAATACAACCAATGGTTGTTTCTGTTGGGCCATAATGATTTACAAATTGAGTTTCTTTAAAAATTTTAA
Organism: Zooshikella ganghwensis; assembly: GCF_018263875.1. Lineage (NCBI taxonomy): Bacteria > Pseudomonadati > Pseudomonadota > Gammaproteobacteria > Oceanospirillales > Zooshikellaceae > Zooshikella > Zooshikella ganghwensis. Next base: position 111,554 of record NZ_JAEVHG010000013.1, on the reverse strand, counting down.
AGTATTCATTTACATCATTGGCTCGTAAAGGCTCTCCTCCCAAGAAGATTAGCCGTAATTGCCAGTCTAACTGAGAAGTGAAGTGAGGATGCTGAAGCAATACATGGAATAATGACGGCGTTAATTTTAGGAATGTGAGTTGGTTGTGTGAAATGTAATCAATGACATAACTAATATTATGCCGTTCATCTTTATCCATTAGGTGTAAACATGCCCCTGATAATAAACAACCCCATAATGTAGTATAACCCAAATCATAGGCGTAAGAGGAAAGTAATAAACTGCTATCTGAGGATGAAAGTTGATACTTTGAGGTTAACCAGTGAAAATAATTCAAAAGTGATTCTTGATTTATTTTTACGCCTTTAGGTACCCCTGTCGTACCTGAGGTATAAATAATATAGGCTAATTGTTTGGCAGGAATAGTACTGATCACTTCTTGTTTATCATCTATAGGCATTGTGATGGGAGATGAGGACACTTGTGACCATTCACTTTTTATTACGCTGTCAATTGAGCAGCAAGGGATGTGTTTCTTTTCAGTTATAGGTTGTAATGTTGACAAGAAAACACTTTCAGTAATCACTAGTTTTGCATCACAATCATTTATAATGTATTCAATACGGGCTGTAGGTGTGTCTGGGTCGATAGGGACATAAATACCGTTAATTTTTTGAGTTGATAGCAGGCTTTGTATTAGCAAGTCACCTTGATTGATGAGTATGACAATAGGTGATTGTGTAGGGAGTTGAAAATGAGTGTGTAAGTAATGTGCAAAATGGCTGGTTGTATTATCTAGTTGATGATAGGTAAACGTTTTACAGCCATATTGCAGGGCTTTTGTATGTGGATTGTGACTACATACATCACTAAATCGTTCAAGTAGTGACGTGTACGGAGGCCAGTATTGCCGTTTATTTTCAACTTTATTATTTAAGTGGTTAGATTGAACTAAGGAAGAGAAAGGGAGTTTTTTTTGGGAGTTAAGTACAAGTTCATAAAGTGATTGATCAGGGTTACTTATGATATTGTTTAATAGCGCTTGTGTAAATTTAAGCCATTGCTGTATCGTTTCTTGCTTAAAAAGCTGGCCATTATAATGGAAGTTAATTATTAGCTGTTCGCTTTGTTCAATCGCTTCGAATGAAAAGTCATAGTTATTAGCTATATTTTCAATAGGTTGTGACGTAAACTGTAAGCCTTCTATTGTGATTTCACGGTCGTCAGCCTGCTCATAGACAAAGCTGATATCAAATACTGGATTACGGTTTATTTCACGTTTAGTTGTAAGTAAATTGATGAGGGCTTCAAAAGGAAATGCTTGATGCTCATAGTATTCAATACACTGCTGTTTTATTTGAGTTAAAAAGTCAGGAAAAGACTGTGCTAAGTCTACATGTGTGCGGTAAACAAGCGTGTTAGTAAGCATACCGACAATGGTTTCAAAATCAGGCTGATCGCGTAAGGCAACTGGTGTGCCAATGATAATCTCATTCTGTTGAGATAAATGCCTCACTAAAATATGGCAGCTGCTCAGCAATAGCATGTAAGGTGTTACAGTATGTTTCGATGCACATTTTTTGAGCAGCATTGTTTGTGGTTTTGATAATGTGAATGATGCTGTTTTTCCTGAAAAAGATTGTTTTTTACCTCGCTTAAAGTCTAAAGGTAACTCTTCAGTACTTTTATAATCAGCAAACTGATATTGCCAAAATGCTTGATCACGCTTAAATTTATTTGATTTATAATATGACTGCTCCCACTCAACAAAATCACCAAATTGCAAGGGGGTAGGTAGATTTGCTAAACCAATATCAAAATTAGATGCTTTTTGTCTGGAACATGAGGTATATATTTTAACAAACTCTTTAATAATAATATTGGCAGAAAATCCATCTGCCGCAATGTGATGCATATCGATTAAAAATGTATGCTCTGAGGGTGAGTGTGTTATTAGCTTAGCTCTTAACATCGGATCTTTTTCAAGACAAAAAGGTCTAAAAAAATCTTGAATTTCTTGGTTGACGTTATCTTTTTCAGTTTTAGCACACTCTAAAAATAGCAGTTTTTTATTGTTATTTAATAAGTCTATGTTTTTTACAGAAGGTGGGTGAGCCCTTCTTATAAACCTATCTCCCTCAAGATGAAACGTTGTTGTCAAGCTAAGGTGTCGTTCTGCTAATATATTTAGCGCCAACTGTATATATTTGGGGTTAAAATTTCCCCGTACAGCTGCAATGTAAGGCAGGTGATAGGTATTATTTGCACCCTGTAATTTATTCAATGTATAGAGGCGCTTTTGAGCAGAACTCATTAATACAGGAGACAACGATGAGGTATTTTTAGAGACTGCTAATGCTTCATCTTTAGAAGGCACTTTCTTTTTATTCGGTGGCGTTGGTTCTGGCTCCTCATCCACTGTAAAACTAAATCCACCTGCTCGTAAGATTGAAATAGATTCAATCACCGCTTGAACAAGAAATGTAATATCAGCCTCAGTGTGCAAAGTGGATAGAAAACAGATGCGGCGCTCCCAAGTATAAACGCCTTTAAGCATTAACAAATAAAAGAATAAGTCCATTTCAATGGGCTGCAGAGCCAATGAATAACGACCGAAGGATTCAAAACGGAAGATAGGTCCACAGTATTTAATGCAAAGTGGTACTTTATTTTCATGAAAGTATTGATTTAGCTGAGCTGCTAGTTTTTCAGTTAATGCATGGGGTTGCTGGTAAATTATGCTTGAATGCTGTTTGATTTCTTCCAAGACAGCTTTGGCTGCAGCTAATGCTAATGGATGATTAGCAAAAGTACCAGCAATAAAGGTGACGGGCTGCTCTGGTAGAGAATCATCATGGTAATGCCATGTTCCACCATCAATACTATCCATAAAGTAACTGGTTCCTGCGACAATTCCGATAGGAAGTCCACCACCAATGACTTTGCCATAAGTAACGAGATCTGCTTTTATATCAAAATAACCTTGTGCTCCAGCAGGGTGTAGACGAAAACCGGTTATAACTTCATCAAATATTAATGCTGCACCCAATTCTTTCGTTATTGCTCGTAGCTCTTTTAGAAATGCTTTAGGTTGTAAACTTGGGTTTCGGCTTTGTACAGGCTCAACCAAAACAGCAGCCAATTCATCTCCTATTTCACGAATGAGTTGCAGCGATTGAGGATCACCATAAGGGAGTACAATGGTATCCTCCACTGCCGATTGGGTAATACCATCGGTAGTAGGGTAACTGCCATATTCATCTTGTTCAGCGAGGATTGCATCATAGGTACCATGATAGGAACCTGAAAATTTAACAATCTTATTACGTTGTGTTTTGGTTCGAGCTATACGCAGTGCAAACATAACGGCTTCAGAGCCAGTATTACAGAATGATACGCGGTCAACACCCGTGAGCGTTTTAATTAATCCGCTCACTTCTCCCAATAATTCAGGGTGAGGACTTAATGCGAAGCCTTCTGCTAACTGTTTTTTGACCGCTTTTACTACAAATTCAGGTTTGTGACCAAAAAAATGTACGCCATAACCCATAGCCAGATCAAGATAACGATTGTTATCTATATCCCATAAATACTGCCCTTGCGCCTGACTGAATACCAAAGGATAAAGCATATTTTTTAACGATTTACGGAAGTTAAGCGTTGTTAAATAATGAGAAAAATCTTGATTGTAGTTGATGCTGAACTGCTTTGATTTGTTTGTTTTGGCTGTGTAATCTTTTATGAGTCTCTCAATAAAACGGGTTTGTTGTTCTGTTAAATTGTCATCGGTAAATTTGGCTAATCTAAAATTAGTTACTGGTTTTTTTGGGCGTAAGCAAGATCGTGTTCGATTGTTGTGACTATCCATTTGTGAAATTTGCTTTGGAAAGTCTTGGTTTATCTGACATTGCTCATGGGGCAGTGATATTTTATTACTACCCATATTTTCATTTTGCGGTTTTTGAGTAAACAGGTTAAGTTGCTCTCGACAAAGAGACTGGAATGAGTCCAACTGTTTACTCAATAACGTTTGAAGTGTGTCGCCGTCAGGGATTAAGTGATGATCACTGAAGAGATTATTATTGGATCTGGCGCTAAACTTCGAACTTTCTGTCGGTGTTGATATCGCATCAGATTGAATTTCAGATTCTTTTTTGCTTTGTGTCGAGTCTGTAGTAAATGAGGGTTGAAGTTGTAAATATGAAATCAATTGGTGATAGGTATTCAGTTTGCTATAAAAATCTGCTAAGGGAATTTCAATATCAAATTTTTCTTGAATAGAGGCTTTTAAACGCGTAAGCATTAATGAGTCAAAGCCTAGCGCAATGAAAGGCTTACGACTATTATCATCATTTATCAAGATGCCAGATATAGTATGAATCAGGTTTTCTAGTATCTTAAGAGGAGGAGAAGTAATATTAGCTGTTTTCTGCGATGAATCTTGCTGGCTTAAGCTTTGCGGTGAATGACTATTATTAATAGTATTTTTTAGGTGGGTACGATGAATTGGGTAGGCAGTTGTGTCAAAACTGTAATAAGGTAAATTAATTGCTTTATTTATATACTCAACTGGTAGTGCTTGCCAATTAACCTGTCCTATACATATATAGTAATTTGTAAGCATAGATGCAAAGGATGCAAGGGAAGATTTTTGAGGGCCTCTCAGTGTGGGAATAATGCTCGGTTTATATTGACTATTTATTTTTTTTGTAAGAAACGTCGACAATGTGGCAGTACCACCGATTTCTACCACTGCCTGGCATTTTTTAGCGATTAATGTATCAAGGGCTTCATTAAAGTTAACTGTACTTATGATATGTTTGAGCCAGTACTCATGAGTTGTAATTTCTGTATGATGCTCAGTGGTAGCAATTTGACCTGTTAAGTCAGAAATGATAGGTATGTTAGGTGGAGAAAGTTTTATTTGGCTTAAACATTCACCAAATATTTCAAGGGCACTCTTCATAAGTGGAGAGTGGAATGCATGAGAGACATTAAGACTCTGAAAGCGAATTTTTTGTTGCGTAAAGTCTGTTGATAATCGTTCTATATTCTTAACACTACCTGATAAGGTGATATCTGTTGGACTATTGATGGCTGCAATGCTAATAGATGGATACTTCTGAGTTAGGTATTCTTTTATTTCGCTAACAGAATGTTGCACTGCAATCATAGTTCCTGGTTCTGATACCTCACTCATTGCTTTTGCCCTTAAAGCAACTAAATGAACTGCATCATTAAAGCTGAACACGCCAGCCGTGTAAGCAGCCATAAACTGACCGATACTATGACCTAACACATAATCAGGGGTTATATTAAATGTTTTCAAAAGAGTGACTAATGCATAACTTATAGAAAAAATAATAGGTTGTGCGTAAAGTGTATTAGTTAAATCATCTGAATTTTTGTTATTAAATATCAGCCTGATGAGTGATTCATCTAGATAAGGTTGAAAGGCGTTATCACATTGTATTAGTGCTTTTTTAAATGCTGGAAATACATTGTATAGTTCAGAAGCTATATTGATATATTGTGAGCCTTGTCCTGTAAAGATAAAAGCAATTTTACCTCTATCAAGATGATGTTGATTTGATATTAGAGAGTTAGGGTGGCCTGCTGTTAATGCTGAATCAGTTAAAGCATATGTTAACTGTTGTATGAGAGACAGCTTGCTGTCAGCGATAAAGGCATGACGGTGTGCATAGTGTTGAGTGCAGCGCTGAGTTGCTATTGCCACTTCATCAATTGTATATGGTGTATTTTCCAGAAACTGAATCATTTTTTTAAATGACTGTTTCAGACTTTTACTGGAATGCGCTGCAAAGACAGAAATTGCAGGAATTTTTTGATGAGTTACATCTTTAAATGGAATGGGATGGGAAGAGGGCGACTGTAAAATAACATGACTGTTCGTTCCTGATATACCAAAGGAGCTTATGCCACAGGTTAATTGGCCCTGAGAGTCAAAATAATGATTTTCTGTCAGTGGTTTTAGTGGGGTATTATCCCAAGGAATTAAAGTGTTTGGTGATAATAAATGTATATTCTTTGGCATTAAGCGTTTATTCATACCAAGAATTACTTTAATAACGCCTGCTACCCCTGCCGCACTTTCTAAGTGACCAATATTGGCTTTGACTGAGCCTATCAAAATAGAATTTTTCTTATCTCTTTTTTGAAAAACATTAGTTAATGCATTTATTTCCTGAGGATCACCTAACTTGGTGCCTGTACCATGAGCTTCAATGTAGCTAATATCACTGGTATTAACGTTGGCTGCAGCCATTGCTTGCTTAATAACTTTTTCTTGTGCTAGCCCATTTGGTACAGTTAAACCGCTGCTTTTTCCATCATGATTAACAGCAGAGCCGGCTAGAATTGACCAAATGACATCTCCATCTCGTTGAGCATCTGATAACCTCTTTAAAATTAATACTGCGCCACCTTCTCCACGACCATAGCCGTCTGCCTGTTCATCAAACACTTTACATTTACCGTCAGGTGAAAGGGCATTGACTTTACTTAAGCTTACGTAACCTTGGGGTGTTAACATTAAGTTAATACCACCAACCAGTGCCATATCACATTGACCTGCTAATAAGCTGGACCGTGCTAAGTCGATTCCAACTAGGGATGACGAACATGCAGTGTCTAATGTTAGACAGGGACCTTGTAATCCATAATGATAGGCAATTCGGCCTGAAGCTGTGCTGGTAATGCAGCCAGTTAAGCTATGTTCTTTTAAATGAGGCGTGTAAGTATCTTGAAATGTTTGATGGGCGTAATCACTATTGGATAAACCAATATAAACACCAGTGTTTGATCCATTAAGTGATTCATTTTTAATGCCGGCATGATCAATGGCATGTTGAGCAAGCATTAATAGCAGGCGCTGTTGAGGGTCAATTTCTTGTGCTTCAATCGGAGTAATATTAAAAAAAACTGCATCAAATTGCTCAATGTTTTTCAAAAAATAGCCGTGTTGTGTTTTACTAAACCCAGGTTTATTCCCTGGGTGATAAAATGTTTGAGGAGACCAGCGCTCAGAAGGGATAAGGGACGACAGGTCGTATCCATCAAGCAGGGTTTCAAAAAACTCATCGGCTGAAAACTGCCCTCCTGGAAACTGACCAGCAAAGCCAATAATAGCAATATTATCCTGCTTAACTTGTTGAGTAGGTTCATGGCAATGGTTATTGTCATTTGGTTTTACTGGTGACTGGACCAACAAGCCAGTAAGGTAGTCTATTAACTGCTGTAGGGTTGGATAATCAAACGTTGCTGATACGGGAATATCAATATTTAATGCGTTCTGTAAAGCATTTCGCAGCTCGACAGCTTTTAGAGAATCAATACCATGGTCAGAAAACTTATCTTGCAGGTTGTCAGGAATATATCCTAGTAACTGAAGTAGTTCATTGCTTAAATGATGTTTAATTTTTATCGAATTAGTTGCATTATCAGCATTAGATAAGCTGGTACTTACATTGTTGAGTTCTGATATGTCAGAAGCTGGTAGTGATGCTTTTCGAATTTCGGCTAGCGTGTTCAGATATTGGTCTTGGGCATATTGTTGTTGAAGTTCGAAGCGTCTTACTTTACCGCTAGTGGTTTTGGGAATTGATTTGATTGGAATGATATCTTTAATCGTTAGTCCAGTGATATTATGAATATGTTGTTTAATTTTATTACTTAATGTGATAAATGAAGCTAAATCTTTTTTATAGCGAATAAAAATAATTAAGCTTTCTATGCCTGGGTCATCAGCGTGAGAAGTAGCAACAATATCTCTTAACTGTAAGTCTTGAATACCCATGCAAAGTTGTTCAATATCATGGGCATAATAGTTTTGACCATTGATGATAATGATATCTTTGGCTCTTCCCGTGATGATAAGTTGATTGTTGTATAAAAAGCCCAAATCACCTGTATTTAGCCAACCATCATTATGTAGTACTTTTTCTGTTGCGATAGTATCGTGAAAATACCCTGATGTGACATTAGTTCCTTTAATGTAGATGAGTCCTATATGATAATCGGGAAGAATGTTTCCTTTTTCATCAGCTACTTTGATTTCACATTCATTGATTGCCTGGCCTACCTCTAAAAAAGTGACAGCATTTTTTGCATTTCTTTCAACAGGATTAACTTTATCCATATAGTTAAGTTGTTTTCTACAAAGATGGTGTGCTTGCATTGGTGCACTAGGTTTAGGGAAGGATACAGCAACGCAAGCTTCAGCTAATCCATAAACGGGATACATACTGTTATAGGGTAGTTTGTACTCAGCCAGTTGTTTAAGAAAGTTTTCTGCCAGATCTAATGATATAGGCTCTGCACCATTGAAAATAAGACGTACGCAAGATAAATCCCAGTTGAGCTTTTTACCTTTTATTGCGTCCAAAAGAAATTTTAAACCATAGTTCGGGGTATACAGTAAAGTGCCACGATGTAATGATGTTTTATCGAGCCATAAAGCGGGTTTTCTAATAAAAGTGGGTGTGTTTATTAGCACTTGTTTTATGCCTTTAAGCATACCGGTTAAGTGTACGGCAATAAGCCCCATATCATGGGTAAGAGGCATCCAGCTAATCATGGTATCATTAACTGAAATTTCAGCAGCTTTAGCAATGGCTTTAACATTTGCGACTAAATTTCGATGGGTGAGAACAACACCTTTTGGGTTTCCGGTTGATCCAGATGAAAACTGAATAAAGGCAATATCATCTGCAGGTATAGATAGTAGTGTTGTAGGGGTGGGAGGGGCATCATCATGGGAGATCTCGTTTAAATCAATCCCACTCTGGTTCATAGATGTAACGATATCGTTAAGACCAACTTGTTCACCATAACTTGTTAAATTAGTTAGATATGATGCTTGGTCATAGCATAATCGAGGACGCTCGAGTATATTCCAGATAGAAAAAACTTTTTTTAGATTTTCTTTTTTTGCCCCAACTGAAATAGGTACTGCAATAATACCACCTAGAATACATGCCCAAAAAGTAACTACGAACTGATAATTATCCTGAACTTGAAAAATGAGCTGATCTCCTTGTGAGACCCCTTTTTCAGTTAAATGTTGCAGCTGCTTAAGTGAATTTCTATAAAGTGTTTGGTACGTTATTTTTTTTTCATTATTAACATTATTGCAAAAGACAAGCTGCTGAGTAGATGATTTGTGTTGTTGTAGTATATCAACTAAACTTTCATACTTCTTCATATAGATACTCCATATTTCTATTTTGCCAATTGTTATTATTTTTCTAGATATGCTCAGAATTTATGCTAAGGTCTGTTAACACTATTTGAATCACCATTACCGTAGACTTAATTTTAAATTTTATGCTGGCAATATGCTTAAGAAAGTGTTGAGTCAGTAAGAGGTTTGTCTACTTTTGATTATTGAAAATAGTATAAGTATACGTTCAGGGTAATATTATTGTAGCTTGATCTATAAAAGTATTTAGTTGCTTTGAGTGGACAGAAATATAAATCATTGAGTGCCCCTGGATAACTCTCTTTTCAGGAAACGATTATGTAGCCCTCGACACAGAGAGGTTACTATCTGAGCTTATCATTATAGCCATTCACTAATATCAACTTATAAGGTTTTTTACTGGCCAACGACACTCTTGTGTTCATAGGGTATAAAATCCTTCTACTAAAATTTCTTATATGGTTATAGTGCTTTTTCTTATGCAAGAAACTCTAAGCTGTCTTTTCTTAATTAAGCTAAGAGTTTTCAATTGTAAAGACTACTTCTATTGTATATATACCCTTCACGAATCATTTTTAGGGTTTGTTATCAGCACTCTTCACCCCAGTCACTTATTAATATAAGCTCCGGGGGCTTCATCGCTTGACGGCCGCCCCTAAAAAAACTTCGTTTTGGGTATACCTTTCTAGAAAACCATCTACCACTGAATTTATTTTATTACACATGCTTGTCTTTTAAAGGCTGCTCTTTAGTATAATCCTTTCACTTATTCGGAACTTCATAATGTGGTTTCTTTGTAAAAGAATATCAAAGTAATACATTAGATGTATATTTATGTTTAGGGTAAAACTTTATGGAATAATTTATATTATCTTATCCTAATTTATTCGTATAATACTTTGTGAACTCCCATTGTAAAGACTCTGTGGACTATAGCGCATCTTTCTTTCAATGTGGAGAGTTAAATTAATTATTAGTAATTATTAATGTTTTATTTGTTTAAAAATGATGCTAATTTGTCGTTAATATACAGAAAGTGTCTCATTTGATCGCTTGGTGATTAGTATAGGGTAAGCTCTATATCAAAGCTTTAACAAAAAAAATCTCTAAAGCCGTTTATGAACAGATTGTATAATACCTGTTGAGTACACTTAGCAATACTTTTTAAATGCATGTCCAACGGTTAAAAACTTTGCTTAGATTATAAGCAGTGAGTATGACTATTAATCTTTGCTTATGCTGAGGGTTATAGTAAAGGGCAATCGCATATAAAAAGAGTTTGTGATGATCAGAGATTATACTTATGCAATGCTGGAATTCATTTGTTCCTCCCGTAGCAGAAGACCATCCTTGGTCTCTACTGATCACGGTGCTCCCGACACCTACTTCACAAACAAATTCCAGTATTGCCAGCCCTCGTTGTGCTATACCCCAATCTCGCTTAAGTAACGGTAATAGCTCAATATAAATTAAGGGTGTTATAAAGGCTGCTTAACTGTTTGCCGCATGGATGCGACAACTATTCTGATATAAGGGGCCTCCAGGGAAGGGTTAACGGCGTGTTCGAAGGGTATTATGTAGACTTTGGGTACAGGTGCTCTAAAGGAAAATTATATGCGATTGTCCTAGCCTTACATGGGGGATATAGCTTGGAAAAGCACAAGTCTAAGACTATAGTTGTTGCGTCAAGGCGTTATCAACCGTATTATTTAATGCGTACTCCTTTTAGGCGACGAGTCAAGTATATTGGCACATTATGATTAAAAACAGCTTTCAAGGACAGGTGGCCTCTAAAAATGAAAATACACTTTTTCGTGATAGCCGTGTCAAAAGCTGTAGTCGGATGCATATGTATTCCTTATACACTGTGATTCCCTGTGCCGTGCTGATTTACTCTTACAAAAAGGCACGGTTTTTAAAGATGCTTATAAGATTATATTGATAAATGCTTGTTAGCAGTTTTTTGATAATGGTTAAGAAGGCTGACAAAAAAACTAAATGAGTCGTGAAGGGTGTACGATATCATGGAAAATCTTTACTACTGACAAGGTATAAATAATGCAACCTTTAAAATGGATTATTGGCTGCACGTTAGTATTGACAATGATTATTATGCTCCTTTTGGTGTCTGGACCTTACCGCTATTTACCTTCACTTTTATTGTATCAAAAAGCAGATCTTGATGATTATCAAATATTTAATAATCGAGTTGTTGCCGCTGACAATGCTATGCCTTGGCCAAAGGCACAAAATTATAATCAAGTTAACTTGAGTGATGAAGCTAAGTCAGTATTAGGTGAATATGATTCGAAAGCATTTTTGATTATAAAAAATGGTGAACTGTTATTAGAGAAATACTGGCAAGGTTATGATGAGCATATTCGCGCTAACTCCTTTTCAATGGCTAAAAGTATCGTTTCTTTACTAGTGGGCATAGCGATATCAGAGGGACATATTCGTGACTTAGAGCAGAAATTAAGTGATTTTTTGCCTGCGTTTAGCCAAGGGCAGCGTAAGCATATTAGCATTAAAGACGTATTAACAATGAGTTCGGGTTTAAGCTGGGAAGAAAGTTACAGTAGTCCCTTTTCTGTTACAGCACAGGCGTATTATGGGCAACATTTAGTGAGTCTTGTTAATACATTGCAAGTGTCAGAACAACCTGGCTTGCACTTTCACTATGCGAGTATTAATACGCAGATTCTTGCTGAAGTGCTTGAAAAGGCGACAGGAATAACAGTGTCTGATTATGCGTCTACAAAATTATGGCAGCCAATAGGTGCAAATCAACCTGCTTTATGGTCTTTGGACCAAGCTGATGGAGAAGAAAAAGCCTTTTGTTGTTTTTTTAGCAGTGCACGTGATTTTGCTCGTATTGGTCAACTGATATTAAACGAAGGGTTGTGGCAAGATAAGCAGGTTATTCCTCGAAATTATCTGCTTAATGCCACACAGCCTGCAAAGTATCTCAAGGGCCACAAAGATGACCAGCCAGTTGACTTTTATGGTTATCACTTTTGGTTAACAACCTATGAGAATAAAGAAGTCATAGTATTACAAGGTATCAAAGGTCAATATATTTTGGTCATTCCGGCAATGAACACTGTTGTTGTTCGGCTTGGAGAAAAGAAAAGCAGCCATCAGGTTCGTTATATGGCTGATGATCTGTTTAAGTATTTAGATATTACCATGTCCGTTTTAAATCAATAGAAATGCTAAGTGTGTTTCATCCTTCCAAATGAGGCTGCGGTAAACAGCTTATACTACATTACCCAGTAAAAGATTGTATATCAAAATATTCATTAATGGTTATTTAGGCGTGATAGGGAGACTGCAAAAAGTTTATTTTCAAGACTTGAGTTGGTTTGAGAAGCAGGTGTTGAGGCTTTTTTTTATACAGTGACACATGGTGGTCTTATCTAATTCGATGATGCGCTTATGATGTACTAATCTGAATGTGACAGTATTGTGATGTTTATAGGGTGCTTAAATGAAAACAGGTTGTGAACTATTCAGCAGATGGTGTATCGCATTATTGATTATGGGTTATTCAATAATTAGCAGGGCTGAAACTACGGTATTAATTGCAACTGGTGAGTATCAACCCTGGGTTTCAGAAAGTTTAAAGCATAAAGGGTTTGTTAGCCATGTGATAACAGAAGCATTTAAAAAAGCTGGCGATTATAAAGTGGAGTTTAAATTTTTTCCTTGGAAACGTGCTTATGAATCTACTAAAAAAGGGGATTATCATGCGACATCTTTTTGGTTTCACTCGCCAGACAGAGAAAAGGACTTTATTTACAGTGAGCCTGTAATGACGGAAAAGACCGTATTTTTTCACCTAAAAAGCAACCCATTGAAAGAGTGGCATAAGCTGACTGATCTTTCAGGTAAAACCATTGGTGCAACGACAGGGTATACTTATACAAAAGAATTCTGGGATTTAGCAGAATCTGGTAAATTGAATGTGCAGACTGCATCAGCAGATGACAAAAACTTTAAGAAGCTGTTTGCTGCTAGAATTGACTTGTTTCCAATGGGAACTGTTGCTGGTTTTGGGCTATTAGCGGAAAAATTTGATAAGGCTGTAGTACATCTCGTTGAGTTTAATCCCAAGCCACTTGTTGAAGCAAAAGGGCACTTATTGTTTTCTCGCAACAATGCACAGTCAGAGCAGCTATTAAAGGACTTTAATAAAGGCGTTAAGCAGTTGCAAAGTGAAGGTTTACTGGAGAAATGGCGGGAAGATTTATTAGTGGGTGGCTATAATCAATAACAACGGACTTGATTAAGTTTCTAAATAAATTGCTCACTAAATCATGTGGGTGTTTTAGCAAACGCGTAGAGGAAGCGAGGTGTAAAAAAGTACCCATTATGAAGTGTGCTTACAATAATGGGTACTCAAGTTAAGTCTACTGTTTACCTATGATTTCATAGCATGGTTCATAGTCACCACTGCCGGGTAGTTTCATTCGCTGGTTGATAACAAAGGAATGCAGTAATTGGTTGATATCTTCTGTGAGTTCAGGGTCTCCAAACAGCTTGTAAGGGCCATGCTCTGTAATGGCTGTAATGCCAACTTCTTTTACATTACCTGCAACAATACCTGACATAGCTCGTCGTAAGTTAGCAGCTAGCTTATAGGCGGGTAACTGTTTAGATAACTCTAGACTGGCCATATTTTCGTGGGTAGGCTCGAAAGTCTGTTGAAACTCATGGTCTACAGTCAACTGCCAGTTATAGTAAAAAGCATCACCTGTCTGCCGTCTGAAACGGGTGACCTCATCCAAACCAAACTTAACTTCCCTAGCCACAGTTTCAGGATCATCAATAATGATTTTATAGCGTTGTTGGGCTTCAAGACCAAGGGTCTTACCAATAAACTGGTGTATATCTGCAAAGTAACTTTTTGCGGTACTGGGACCAGTGAAGATAACAGGAAATGGAATATCTCGATTATTGGGGTGTAATAAAATACCTAAAATATACAGAATTTCCTCAAATGTTCCCGGTCCTCCAGGGAAGACAATGATACCATGCCCCATCCGGACAAACGCTTCTAAACGCTTTTCAATATCGGGCATGATAACTAATTCATTGACGATAGGATTAGGTGACTCGGCGGCAATAATACCTGGCTCTGTCAGCCCTATAAAACGACTACCATTGATGCGTTGTTTGGCATGGGCAATATTGGCACCTTTCATGGGACCTTTCATGGCGCCAGGACCACAGCCTGTACAAATGTTCATCCCACGTAGTCCAAGCTGATAGCCAACACGTTTGGTGTATTTATATTCAACTTCGCCAATGGAGTGTCCTCCCCAACATACTACAATGTCAGGGTGTATTTTGGGGCGAAAAGCATTAGCATGGCGTAAGACATGAAATACCATATTGGTGATGTCACTAGAGCTTTCGGTATTAACTGCTGCGTGAAGTTTGACTTCATTGGCGACATAAAGAATATCTCGCACGACAGCAAATAGGTTTTGTTTGATCCCTTTGATCAATTGTCCATCGACAAAGGCATTGCCAGGGGCATTAAGCAGCTGTAACTTTAGACCTCTGTGCTCGTGGATAATCCGAATATCATAACTTTGATACTTCTCAAGAATTTTATACGGGTTATCTGAATGCTCATCACAGTTTAAAACGGCCAATGAGCATTGGCGAAATAGTTGGTAAAGTCCCCCTTTGGTAGTGTCTTGAAGTTGTTTAACTTCATTATTGGAAAGGACACTCATGCTGCCACTGGGGCTGACTAGTGTTGAGATTAATGTTTCACTCATATGAACTCTATCTGTGTCTTTTGTTAACGTACCTAAGTTAATTGTAGATAAAACATTTAGCGAATGAGTTCAATAACACATAAAAGAAACAGTCATCATCATGAGCATTTGGTAGTAAAGGCTAAGTTAAGGAATCTATGTTCTATACCCATAATGAATCATTTTTAGGTGTCAAAATAAAGTGGTATATACTCACAGCGAAGGGTTATTTAGGCGAGGCCACCGAGCGATGAAGCCCCAGGAGTTTAGATAAACTAAATGACTGGGGTGAAGAGCGATGGTAACAAAGCCTAAAAATCATTCGCGAAGAGTATAGTATTCATGAAGCGAGGTAAGACCGTCAATTTGGTGATGAGATTGATTGGCAGGGGGTGGGCCATCAGTCAACATCATGGTATGGTGTGATAAGCCTAGTACAATAGCTGCAGTGATGGCTATGTATGATAACAATAATGAGGGAGAGCCATGCCACGTGAATTAATAACAAAAAACGCTATCAATCATGAGCGGGTGACCATCGTTAACGAACAAAATGAATGTATTGGTGAAAGTACCCGGTCTGAAATGCGCAAACAGGGGCTTTGTCATCGGGCAGTGTATGTGTTTGTCTTTAACCCCCTTGGACAATTGTTTGTTCAAAAACGAACACCGACCAAAGACGTGTACCCAGGCTTTTATGATCTTGCAGCAGGTGGAGTGGTACAAGCAGGGGAAGACTATGAACAAGCTGCCTATCGTGAGTTAGCAGAAGAAATGGGGATCACAGGTGTACCTTTACATAGTTACTTTCACTTTTATTTCCAAGAATCGGAGCTGCGGGTTTGGGGGAAGGTTTATACGTGTGAGTACGATGGTCCATTAACTTTGGAAGCCGATGAGGTTGAAAATATTGTTCAGTTGTGGCCTGAAGATGTGTTGCGTTCACCCCATTCTTTGCAGTTTACACCTGATAGCTTAATTGCCTTACAGCGACTGTGGCCTAAGCTTGCCATTGCTGTTTAAACATGCTTACTAACATAACTATTGTGGGTATATCCTTGCAGGAAGCCAAGCAGGGCTTTCTGCTGTTATAAACAATCATGTTGTATTCTTTAACACCTCACCTGTCTTTTTTTGAAATATTACGGTCGTAATTATTTCGTAATCGCTACATGCCTTTTATTTGTTTGATTCAATAAAGCGAGTGTTGATAGCCATTTATTTGGCTTGAATTCTGCAAAGTTTACTCTGGGTTTACAATGCAGAGTGAGAATAGGCATGAGGCTTTATTACATGGATGCAATGCGCAGCACATTGATGCTGTTAGGTGTTGTTTTGCATGCAGCACAAATTTATAACCCTGATCATGTTTGGAAAGTTGTCAGCAGCGAACGGGCTGTATTTTTTTCAGAATTAAGTCAAGTCATTCATTTGTTCAGGATGCCAGCTTTTTTTATTGTTTCTGGTTTTTTTTGCTTAATGACCGTTGTTAAGTATGGTGAGCCAGTCTTTATTAAACTGCGTTCGAAACGAATTATTATTCCGCTAGTATCAAC
The DNA here is from genome assembly GCF_018263875.1 of Zooshikella ganghwensis. NCBI lineage: Bacteria > Pseudomonadati > Pseudomonadota > Gammaproteobacteria > Oceanospirillales > Zooshikellaceae > Zooshikella > Zooshikella ganghwensis. The sequence goes on along the minus strand of NZ_JAEVHG010000013.1, from coordinate 95,007 downwards.
AGTATTGCTGATTAATTCGGTGCAAGAATACCTGTTAGGTAATTTTACGCTACAACGATTCTTTTTAGGTTCAGGATGGGTTTCACATTTATGGTTTCTTATTAATTTGTGCTGGTATTTTTTATTTACCGTTTTGTTAGTGTGGGTCGCCAGGCAACTGCCTTTTTTTAAAGGTATGTTTGCGATCAGTGCCAGTGAAATTCTATCAAGACGCTGGCTTATTTTATTGCTGCCTATGTATGATTTTTTTGTTATTGGGTTGGGTAAAGTTATACCTATATATAGTATTTCGCTCGGTGGTATTACACTTTTTAGCTTTTTGATTTACCTTCAGTATTTTTTGTTTGGCCTCTTTCTTTATCGGAATAAAAATATGCAGTGTATATTTGCCAGTTTTCAGTGGTTGTATTTATTCTTGCTAGTCAGTGCTTGTGTTAGTCTTGCGATTGTACCAAAACTGTTTTCTGGGCTTGGTTTAGAGGTTGTTGAGGTTTACTTGCAAGGTTTAATTACCTGGCTTTCATGTCAATTCTGCTTTTGCTTCTTTTCAAAATTATTTAATCGTCAGTCACGAGTATTCTTTTATTTATCTGATGCTTCTTATAGTATTTATCTTTTTCATCATTTGATTGTAATTTACCTTGGGTTATGGGTTGTTCAGCTAGAGCTGAACATGTATTTCGGGTTTAGCCTTATTGTGGCCTGTGCGATGTTACTTTCATTGTGTATTCACCATTTTCTCATTCTTCGTTTGCCCCTATTGCGTTTGTTATTCAATGGAAAATAGGGGCAGCTTGCTGTGTGTTTAAGTCTTTAGTTAGCGAGCATGTTCATTTGAAGCCTGGACCGGTTTTAAAAAAAACTGTTGTTTCAGGTTAATTAGTCGATCTGGATAATCAGTAATAATGCCATTAATGTCTTGTTTTATGAGTCGTTGCATTTGTGTGGTGTCATTTACTGTCCATACTTGTACCCAAAGTTGGTGCTGGCTTGCGGTGGCTAGCAAAGAAGGGGAGGTTATGAGTCGATCTTCGTAATACTCAGGAACTTGTAATGCAATGGCAGGTGGGCGGTATAAATGACCTAAACCCACTGTATCAAGAATCACCATGTTTTTAACTTCGTTATGAGTGGCAGATGTCGCGACTTTAGGGCAGGCTTCACGAAATGTATGAAGAGATGCGGCTATAAATGAGCCAATAATTACATGCTGTTGCATATTATGTTTTCGAATAGTATCGCACACACGCTGTTCAATTCCTGCCTCTTTGATTTCGATAACCATTGGTTTTTCGGGAAAAGAGGTTAACACCGCTGATAAGCTCGGAATCGTTATTCCCTTGTTCCGATAGGGATAGGTTTGTCCTTTATCGTTTGTCCAATAATAACCCGCATCTAATTGTTGTAGATCTTTCCATGACAAATCACTGACTTTACCTTGACCATTTGTTGTGCGATCAACTTGAGGGTCATGCATGATGATCAGAGTGCCGTCAGCAGTGCTTCGAACATCCATTTCTAGCATATCAACCCCAAGTTTAATGGCGTTATTAAAGGCAAATAAGGTGTTTTCAGGCCATAATCCTTTACCACCGCGGTGCGCAATCACCAGAGGTGATTCTTGAGCCTGGATAATACTAGGGGCAACTGGGGGAGCGGACAGTGTAGTTATGGTGAAAGGAATAAGGTAAAGGCTCACCAGTAGCAGTATCACTATTGTCGCAAGGCGCTTCATGCTCATCTCACTGTTGTATTTGTTGTTATTAACCGACTACCTTGTTGTACAACGCTTATCGCCAAATGCAAATTGGAGGGCAGGCCCTTTAGATAATCAAATTATGAGTCGGTTGTTACTGCATGTATCCTCTATGCAGAAGTCATAGGATTTTCATTCAAACATAATGTACTGTGTGAGTGGTTGTCATGCAACTTTAGCAAAAGTAAATAACTATTAGTAAATGTAAATAACTACTTTAAAGTGCTTATCACAATGACAATTCAATGTATGCTCTGTCGGACAAAGCTACTTGAAAAGAAAATAATGTGCGATTGCTCTAGGCTGGAGAGTAAGCTTAATCATGAGTGATAATCTGTTACAGACTAGCTCACCTTAGATCATTTTGTTTTGAGCTAGCCTGTGTTTAACGTCCATTTATGTGTAAATCCTATTTGCCTTTCTAACAGAATATTATAACTCTCTAATTTTTTTGACAGTATTTTTATTGACAGATTCTTCATCACCACTTTCTGTCTCGTATTCATAAAAGCCTGTGTCCTCATTGAAGTCAGGCTCATCGACCGTTTGGATGTGAGTACCATCTTGCAGTGTGATCAAGTGGGGACTGGAACAGCCTGCGAGTAGAGTAAATAATACAAGGGGTAATACAGCTCTCATTTGACAACTCCTACTAAAGGGTGATCAATTCTACTCCCTTATTGTATTAAGCTTAGGAGTATACCTGATTGATGCAAGAATAGGCGGCTTATGCAGTGTTTAGTTCCTATCTGCTGGGCTATCTTTCAGGTTTTCTTGTTGATCATTACAAAGTTCATTCATGTACTAAAACGTTAGTGTTAGTAGGCTAACGTTTGACTCCGCCTTCCTGGCGCTACACTCCTGTTTTAGCTCAAGCCTCTGCTGTTTAAAAGAAAGACTTGATAGAATCTTTTGTGATTACAGGTTAAATAGCTTTTTAACTTATTCTACTAAGTAATATTTAAAGCTCCAGACATACAATAAAATTATTGAGACCTGTTTCATTAATTTGGTTTGCGGATAATGCAGATGTTTTAAATCTGTGTTGTAGGTAACTGACTATATGCTGACTGGTTGGCCACGAACTAACCATTATTAGTCATCAAAAAAATTGAATTAAGTCAAACACAATACGTATTAATACAGCAATGTTTGCCTAACGAATTGATTCAATGTACATTAATGACCCGATAAAACACTAACGTCATCCATAAAGTTTTAAGTTAAACACTGAAACAAGATATTTGTAGATATCCACCCTAAATAACGAATACTGACTTTTATAGATAAAGAAGGAAGACATCAGGCGTGTAGGGAATGAACAACGTAAGATGTGGATATTGTTTATACTGGATATCGCTTAACAGTGTGGAATTCTAGTTAAGGAAAGTCTATGACCCCTGCTGAATTAATGACCGAAGGTCTTTACTTGATGTTGCTTGGAATGGGGTTTGTATTTGTGTTCTTAACACTGCTGGTTTATGCCACGGAGTTCATGTCAGCAGTTGTTCAGAAATTTTTCCCCGAAAAAATAATGCTTGCTAAGTTGGCAAAAGCGAGTCCTGTCCCTACAGACGCAGAAGATACACAACTGATTGCGGTTATCTCTGCAGCTATCCAGCAATATCGTAAAAAGCATACTGATCGGGACTAACAGATAACAATTCATTTTTGGTTAGCGATGGAAAAGGCCTCTCCCCATGAGTGAAAATAAAAAGCCCCTTGGAATTACCGATGTTGTATTACGGGACGCACATCAGTCATTGTTCGCAACACGTCTGCGCTTAGATGACATGTTACCTATTGCCAGTAAGCTCGATCAGGTTGGTTTCTGGTCGTTGGAGTCATGGGGGGGTGCAACCTTTGACTCATGTATACGCTTTTTGGGAGAAGACCCTTGGCATCGCATCCGCGAGCTGAAAAAAGTGATGCCCAAGACCCCCCAGCAGATGCTATTAAGAGGACAAAATTTACTAGGCTATCGTCACTATGCAGATGATGTTGTAGAAAAGTTTGTCGAGCGTGCCGTTAAAAATGGCGTGGATGTGTTCAGAGTATTTGATGCGATGAATGATCCTCGTAACCTTCAAACGGCAATGGTTGCTGTTAAAAAACAAGGTAAACATGCGCAAGGGACGATTTCTTATACAACGAGTCCAGTGCATACCATTGAGAACTGGGTGGATCTGGCAAAACGTATTGAAGATATGGGGGCAGATTCAGTTGCCATTAAAGATATGGCCGGTATTTTAAAGCCCTATGATGCTTTTGAACTCGTCTCTCGCTTAAAAAGCTCACTGTCTATTCCGATTCAACTTCATTGCCATGCTACTGCAGGTCTTTCACCGATGACCCTCATGAAAGCCATTGAAGCAGGCATTGATAATGTGGATACGGCTATTTCCTCAATGAGTATGACCTATGGCCATACGCCAACAGAGTCTATTGTTGCTGCTCTACAAAATACTGAGCGGGATACCGGGCTGAATCTGCTACTGCTTGAAGAAATTGCAGCTTACTTCCGTGAAGTAAGAAAGAAATACGCTAAATTTGAGGGCAAATTAAAAGGCGTCGACTCTCGTATACTGGTGGCTCAAGTACCAGGTGGTATGTTGACCAATATGGAGAATCAGTTAAAAGAGCAGGGTGCGTTGGACAAATTTGATCAGGTATTAGAAGAAATTCCTGAAGTCAGAAAGGATTTAGGTCATATCCCTCTAGTGACACCTACTTCACAAATAGTGGGTACACAGGCGGTGCTTAATGTGCTGACAGGTGAGCGCTATAAAAATATCTCAAAAGAAACGGCGGCCATCCTAAAAGGCGAATACGGTGCAGCACCTGCACCTTTTAATGCTGAATTGCAGAACAGAGTATTAGAAGGTAAAGAAGCCATCACCTGTCGTCCAGGTGATTTAATTCAGCCAGAAATGGATAAACTGGTTAAAGAAGTGGCAGCACTTGCTAAAGAAAAAGGCTTTACCCTAGCTGATGAGGTAGTGGACGATGTGTTGATTTATGCACTCTTTCCACAAGTTGGATTGAAGTTTCTGCAAAACAGAGGTAATCCTGATGCCTTTGAACCTGTACCAACAGGAGAAGAAGTGGCTCCAGCTCAGGTCAAATCGACAACAAAAACAGTAAGTGGTAATGACGTCTATACCGTTAAAGTGAATGGTCAGGCTTATGTCGTGGAAGTTGCTGAAGGCGGTGATATACAGTCAGTGGCTGCAGCATCCGGTCAGCCAGCGGCTACAGCTTCTAGCAGTCAAGACTCTGCGGCTGGAGAACCCGTATCGGCACCCCTTGCAGGGACAATATGGAAGGTGCATGTTACGCCAGGGCAAACCGTGCAAGAGGGTGATGTGCTTGTAGTACTGGAAGCGATGAAAATGGAAACAGAGGTTCGAGCCCATAAAACAGGTAAAGTGATCACTGTCAACGTGAAGGATGGCGATACGGTAGTAGTGGGTGATCCGCTGCTGACTCTGGCGTAATAAAGGTGTAGCTTCAATGGAAAAACTCTATGCACTTTGGCAAGGGTCAGGGCTGTATAACTTAGGTTTTGGCCAGTTTGCAATGATTGTAATTGGCTTATTGCTGTTATTTCTTGCCATTCGTAAAAACTTTGAACCTTTGTTACTTGTTCCTATTGGTTTTGGGGGGATTCTTGCCAATATTCCTGAAGCAGGACTGGCTTTTTCTGCTTTAGACAAAGCACTGTATCAGGCGGCTAGTTACCTGGTTTCTGATGATATTGGTTTACAACAGCATGCTCAGCATGTGGTAACGGCTATTGCAGGGGCACTTCAAGTTAAAACAACAGATCCAATGTTGTTGTTAAAAGAATACGCCTCAGCTTCCCAGCACCTGCAAATGGCGGCTATGAATACAGCACTTGATTTACAATATAATCATGGCGTGTTGTATTATTTTTATTCAGTAGGTATTGGTAGTGGCGTCTTCCCCTTATTGATCTTTATGGGGGTAGGGGCGATGACAGACTTTGGGCCGTTACTTGCTAATCCCAAAACTTTGTTTCTAGGGGCTGCTGCTCAGTTTGGCATTTTTGCGACGGTTTTAGGGGCGCTTGGTCTTTCGGCTACTGGCCTGATGGACTTTTCGGTGGCTGATGCTGCCGCCATTGGTATCATTGGTGGTGCAGATGGGCCTACGGCGATTTATGTGTCCAGTGTGCTGGCACCCCATCTGCTAGGTGCTATAGCCATTGCTGCTTACTCTTATATGGCATTGGTTCCGTTGATTCAGCCACCCATTATGCGTGCGTTAACAACGGAGGCTGAGCGAAAAATTGAGATGACTCAATTGCGTCATGTGTCTAAAACGGAAAAAATCTGCTTCCCGCTGGTTTTATTAATCTTAGTAGCGCTATTTATTCCAGATGCTGCCCCATTATTAGGTATGTTCTGTTTTGGGAATTTAATGCGTGAATGTGGTGTTGTTGACCGGTTGAGTGACACAGCGCAAAATGCCCTAATTAATATTGTCACCATCTTTTTAGGATTATCTGTTGGTTCAAAATTAGTCGCGGATAAGTTTTTGCAAACCGAAACTTTAGGGATTTTAGCGCTGGGGATTGTTGCCTTTGCAATTGGTACTGCGACAGGAGTACTTATGGCAAAAGTGATGAATAAAGTCAGTAAACATAAGGTTAATCCATTAATTGGTTCGGCAGGGGTGTCTGCTGTGCCGATGGCTGCTAGAGTATCAAATAAGCTGGGACTGGAAGCTAACCCTCATAACTTCTTATTAATGCATGCTATGGGACCAAATGTTGCCGGTGTGATTGGTTCTGCTGTGGCGGCTGGTGTTATGATTAAGTACGTTTCTGGTTTATAAAGTCATCTGTGCGTCATCCTCAATAAGGGTGGCGCCCAATCAAGCACAAGCACATGGAAGCGCATATTGAACTTACCTGGCTGACGGCCTCCCTCATTGGTCTTATTATTCTCTTAGCGGTTTACTTCCACATTGCTGCTTTTCAGCCTAGAACCGTTAATCATGCACCTACGCTCCTCACCAGTATCGGTATTTTTGGAACCTTTTTAGGGATTGCTTTAGGCTTAAAGGATTTTGATACAACCGATATTCAAGCCAGTGTACCCATGCTGATTGAAGGATTAAAAACCGCTTTTTGGTCATCTATTGCGGGGTTGAGTGCTGCACTTACGATTAAAGCTCGGTTTGTGTTGAGTAAGCCAAGCCGAGCAGAAACCACTCATTATCAGACGCAGTTAGAGCTGTTAGGTGAGATTCGTGATGTCATTCAACTGCAAGGTAACAACTTGCAACAGTCAATTGTTGTTATGCATGAGGAGCTTAAACAGGCTATCGTTCAGTTGCAGTGTATTTATGAGCAGCATCAACAGGCATTGACGGCCAAACAAACACAAGCACTACAGGCAAGCTTGCGTGAGCTGATGATTGAGTTTAATGAAAAAATTGAAGTGCAGTATGGTGAAAACTTTCAAGCATTAAATAAAGCCGTTGGCAGAATGCTTGAGTGGCAACAGGTTACACAGCAGCAGTTGGATGAATTTGTCGCGCAACAAAAAGTCTCCCAGCAAATTATGAATGAAGCCACTGCAGCACATGAGCGAGTAGTGACTCAGACGGGTGTTTTTGCTCAGGTATCTGGCGCATTGGAACAATTATTGGGTGGGCTAGAGCAACAGGCAAAAGGCCTGGAGGATTATCTTAAGTTATTAGCGACAATTGTTAATTCTGCCTCCAGTGGTTTACCTAAACTGGAAGAGCGTATTATTAGTTTAACTTCGGGGTTGGCAGATACGCTGACCATGAACCAACAGCAAATGAAGCATTTGTTGACTGAAACAGCAAAAGACCTTGTGCTTGAACATCAGGGCCTAGTGAGTCAGTTACAGCACTATCAACATGTGCTGGATAAGCAGGGAGAAAACTTAGTTACGCTTTCAGAAAAACATTGGCAGCAACTAGACGATCTATTAACGACCCAATTAAATAAGTCACTTGAAACCTTTGGTTATCAATTGACAGCCTTGTCAGAAAAGTTTGTTAGTGACTATGCACCACTCACTGAAAAATTACGAAAAATAATAACTATTGCTGAAGCAATGGACGCGTAATGCCAAGCCATTGAGGGATAAAACTAATACGTTTTAACTAAGGGTGCTACGATGTTTACTGAAGAGCATGCCGCCGAGAGTGAGTCTCATTGGGTGGCGATGAGTGATTTAATGGCTGGCCTGTTGATGATCTTCATGCTGATTGCGGTACTGTTTGTGGTGGTTATTGAGCACGAGCGTAATAAAATTCGTAATGTGGCACTTATTTATCAGCGGCTCAAATTGGACTTGCATACACGGCTATATACAGAGTTTAAGGATGATTTGCCGCGCTGGGGCGCAACATTAAGTGATGATGCCAGTATCCGTTTTAATAATACAGATAGTTTATTTGATCGTGGTAAGTCAGAGCTGAAAACTGAATTTCAGATGATTCTCGCTAACTTTTTTCCTCGCTACTTGAAAATTATTACGGATGGTGATTTTAGAGGCGCTGTGGAAGAGGTTAGAATTGAAGGGCATACCGATAGTGGTTGGGATAATGCCTTCGATCAGGATGATGCTTATGTTAAAAATATGGCATTATCCCAGGCAAGAACACGAACAACACTTGCCTATTTACTTGCGCTGGAGCATGAACTTGTGCAACAAGAAAAGCCATGGCTAAAAGCGCACTTAACAGCCAATGGGTTGTCTTCTTCAAAATTGATTTATACAGAAAGTCATGAGGAAAACAGTGCACAGTCGCGTCGTGTTGAGTTTAGGTTAAGAACAGATGCTGAAGCTAGAATAGCTGAAATTATAGAAGGTATTCAGTGAGGCTCATTAATTTTTTAGCATTTGACGCTTTTAATCAATTAAAAGAAAAAATGGGGGCTAAGAAGCTAGGTTATTTTGAGATATTTAATCCGGAAAAGCATCTGACAGGTAATGAGCGTATTATCTTATCTGAAGCAACACTGACGATTGAAAGCCGGTATTTACGAATACTTTGTGATCAAACTATCGCCTATAAAAATAGCAGAATTATTGTTGCAGGTAAGGAGCAAACGCTGCATGTTAGTTACTGCGAACAGGTTGAGTATATGTGTAAGCAGTCAGCTTCTTTGGTGATTTCTGCGAACGAAAACCTGTTAAATTCGATACAGTATCAGAAGTTTTCCATTTGTCATTTATGTCTACAGAAAATTCGCTATAAAGGATTTGATCAGCGAATTAAACGTCGGGCAGGGTATAATCAACTGATTATTTGTCAGTTTTCGCTACAGGCATTTTTTGTAGCCTATCCACCCTACCCACTCTTATTTTGAAAGTCTCAAACCAAGTATGCTACTAAAGTACTAGTTAATACTGGTTATAGTCATGCTTTGGTTGAAATATACCAATTTGAGGCTGATTATATTGACGTTTTTTCTTATAGGTTACGCGAGTGTTTGCATTATTCCGTCGGCTCGGATAAGCGTTCTCGGTAGGCTGATAATCATGGCTGTTACCTGATGTGTAGTGCCGATTGCCTCGCGAGTATGGGTATTGACCCTTTGCTTGGTTGTTTCTGTGGTTAGAGGTGTTAACTTCCTGTTGTTGAGGGTAGTACGTGTCACTCGGCAACTGTTCTTGAGTTTGTTGCATATTGTGGCGCATCCGGTAAGGGTGACCGTGTGTACGGCGTGGACGCTTGGGTTTTTCCTCTCGCTCTTGAGGCTCGGGTGGTTTTTGACCAGTAAACTGTTCGTAGACTGTTGGGTATAAATACTTTGGCATACTATCTCCGGCTATTGATTAAGCCTTATCACTACCTTGTTCACGAATTAATACTGCAATTTCATGTTTGCTTTACATCAATAATGTCTGGTTAATCAGACATTAACCCGTTAGCAAACAGTTAAAAAAAGAAAAGAAAAAGCTAAATTTTTACGTAATTAATTCGTTATAGATAAATCATAAAAAACAATCACCTTCCAGCTGCATAGGCAACTTGAAGCTTAAATTCGGGGCTACTCTTGATTTGACAAGAAACTAAAAGCTTTGCACGTAGTATTAGTTGTGCTGCTTTAATATGTGACTAACGGTTTGGTTGTAATACATTGTCTTCCAAAGAAACAATTAACTTCTTAATTTCATAAAAATAGAGATGCAATGGCTACGTTTTACCAATGGCAATCATCAACAAGCTTCCTTAGCACGTCAAAAATTGAAAACCAAGGTAAAAACAATGCAGAGGCTATTTGGGTCCTTTGGCTCTGCAGGTTTTCTCGGTAGCTTTACTATAAATCTAAAAATTAGGTGGTTAGATTTATTCGTTAAGTCAGGCGCTTATACGTTTAAAGTCGTATATTTAGGCGGCCTACTACACTAGAAGTACCAAGACGTCAGCGATTCTATTATAAATTCGATTGAATCACAATACAAAAAATTATATTAGATTAATGTGGATTGAAGTCATTTTGCTGGAAAGTAATTGTAAATCCACAGCAAAAGCTTTTAGTGGGGCTAGTCTGACCTGTTAAGGCTAGTGATAGCAATCACCGTTATTATAGAAAAATGCACTGTCTTAGTTATAGAGAAATGATCAGAAACAAGGTTATCGAAGTTGTTGTATGCCTACTATTTTCCAACTGTCCTCACTGGATAGTTTCTCCAAATGCCAAAGGTGAGCGTAAGCAATTACATCTTTCTGATCAGATAGCTTCATCCAGCCATGAAATTTAATGCTGAGCATGCTGATATCTCCCATATGATTAGCATGGGTAATATCATTGAAAACAGTGACAATCGATGTAGAGGGTTGGCTCTCCATGTTTTCTCGGTCACTCAATAACTGCTCATATAATTCAGGTGAGGTGAGACTGGCGATTACACTGTCCTGATGGTGAGTAAGTGCATGATGAAGTTGCTTAAAGTCTGCTTTGGCTTGTTCTAAGTATTGCTCAGGGTTGAAGTTTGGGGGCAGATCAAACTGCTCAAAATGCGGGTTGACTTGCTCAGCTTCTAAAGAGGCAAGTGCTTGGACGGCCGCTGACCGAGTATTGGGTTGTGGGGGTGGGTTGGCTACTTCCTCTGCAATTGGGTCTGGATCAGAGGCAGAGACCGCTGGGTTTTCTGGATATGATACAGGAGGCTGCTTAGTTGGTTTAGCAGCTGGCTGTTGAGCATGGACTGGTGGAGTGTAAGGAATAGTGATATCTCCACGAACAGGCGTTACAGTTGTTTGCGGTTGCGGTTGCGGTTGCGGTTGCGGTTGCGGTTGCGGTTGCGGTTGCGGTTGCGGTTGCGGTTGCGGTTGCGGTTGCGGTTGCGGTGCAGTATTTATGGTTCGTTGAGCTTGCAGATGGAGGTTGCTTTCACGTAACCCTGTTTCTACTGAGTAGTGCTCATTTTGAAGTGCTTGCTCGGCAAAGGTTGGCTCTTCTCTAAATCTACTATGTCCTTGAGAAGGCGAGGCACCAGATTGGCGTCGGAACCAAAAGACCAATAAACAAACTGCGCAGGCGATAATAACAATATCTATCAGTTCCAGCCCATCAAAGTCACTACCATAAAGTAACCAGGCTACAAGGCCAGACCCAATCACATTTGCCAATATACGGTCATCATTCTCTGATTCCGCTAAGCTGGACTCATGCTGTTCTGTTGAGGGGGTTGAAGTAGCCTCTTCAGCTGAGAGTAAGGGGCTGAGGAACATTATACTGATACAACAGTATAAAATAGCCAGTTGCAGACGCTTCAATGCGATAGCTCCAATTGTCAAACACAGTTACTGCCAAAGTTGAAATTATGCCCAGTCAGAACGTTTGCTGCAATTGGCGTTTATCAGCAGCAGTGTGGTAAGTGTCAAGAGTAGCAAATTTTGTGTATTGTGATGCACTGGTTGATGCAGGCGCTAATGTGTCGTGTTTTTGTATGCACATTAGAGCCACTCGCTTAAAAGAAAATGAGTACTTGCTTATTTGCTTGTTGTAGTTGATCTGGGTAGAAGCAGAAATAGTTAATTGAAGGGGGGCTATCCCCTACGGAGCAGGTTTACTGTTTTGGGACTTAGCTCTGCAAATCCATTAATCTGCCAGGGAAATTTTTTTGCAACATGACGTCTTAGTTATGTTTATAATGTAAAAGCTCACCCTTAAAGTATGATAAAACAGGGAATACTGAGGTATTTCATGAAGTCGATTGATGAACTCACCGCGTTTTATGTAGATGCATTTACCGAAGGTAAGGGAGATTTGGTCAAGCAGAGCGAACTGATAGGCAATACCCTTTATCAAAGTGTGCAGAAAGGGCTGCTGGTTTGGCTAGCGGCAATTATTATTGCTGCGTTAGTGTTTTCCAGTAGTACTTGGATTTTATTTTTTATTCTGGCATCAGCTGCTGTGATTGGCTGGTTGGTAAATGACCAGTATAAACAGGCAAAACAAGCCTTTAATGAACGATGTTATGCTGAAATCTTTCCCAAGCTTGTTCAGTTTGTTGATGGAAATTTACACTACGCACCTGCGCGTGTAATTTCACAGCATGTCTTTACAGACGCCAAGCTAATTCCTCTGCCATTCAATGCTTATTCTGGGCAAGACTACTTGTCAGGAGAGTACGATGGTGTCCATTTTGAAGCCTCAACAGTTACTGTTAAGCATCAAAATGAGTCTTCAAATCCACTCATTAAATGTTTAGCTCAAGATAAAGAGTTATTTAGTGGTGTGTTGATTCGGGCGGAATTTGAGTTGGCAAGTAAAGGTCAAGTTGTTATTTTGCCAAAAAATAAGCCAGATTTTGATCCTGAGTATTTGGGGGCAAAATGCTATTCAAGATTGGAGCGCTGCCCAGTAAAATTCGCTGAGTTTGAGCGAAGTTTTGTGGTGCTTGCTTCAGATTCTATGCTAGCAAAGTCATTGCTTTCGGAGCGTTTTATGCTTCGGATCCTGTCGTTGCAGCAGAAGTTTGGAAATAATGTGTATATTACGGTTGCAGATGGCCACGTTACTATTGCTGTAAATGGCTTACATATATTTGATCGCTCCAGAAATATATACTTTGATAACTTCTATGCTGACGATGTAATGAGCTGGTATGGTGATCTTATGCGCGTATTTACTGTTTTTTATGATCTTGGTTTGACTTCCCGCGCATCGTAAACATATGAGTTGAGTAACAACAGTGTTATCTGTTTATTTCAAGGAGGTAAACAAGATGTGTTGTTACTCACTTGTTGTTAGGTTTTAAAAATATACAAAGTAATTTCTACTGATTCAGCCACCATTGACTGTAACGGTCAGGATACACAGGACGTATATCTTCTTTTTCAATGTAACGTTTTCCTTGCTTTCCTTCATTATCAGTAATAATGACCGTTAGCTTAACGGTGTTGATAGGGTAACGAAAACGGTAAATCCCTCGGTCACTCAAAGACTCATCAATAATTACACGATCAAAGTCGTTAAAGACTTTGATATTGCCTCCGGCAATAGGGCTGCCTTCTTGGCTGTATGCTCGAACAGTGATGTAATCATTGATAGATGAGAAATAGACGGCAAGAGGGTATTTTGCGTGCATTTTTTCAATGTGACTACAGCCGGCAACTATAAAACTTAACCCACAGGCGATTAACAAATAACTTATCTTCCGCATAGCCTTGCCCTTACTCCAGAGTTGATTTATGTACATTGTTATCAAATGTTTGTTGTGTATTTGTACTCTTAGTGTGCGTGTATTGGACGACAGTTCAAAGGTTGCTATAGGTTTAAGTGCGTTGCGATAACCAGCACACAACGTGTAATCCTTTACGGTTTGTTTTTCTCCTTTTGTAAACATAGCCAAAATCAGCACGATATGGGTTTAAACGTCAGTCAAGTCAGATGACAATGATATTAAGCTTTAGAAAAGTGATTAAATGCGTTGTCGATAAAACTTGCTGGCTATTGAGGGCGGATGACGTTGTGCGTCAAAAGATACTGAGTGCCTGTTTTTACAGGCACCGTAGACTGGTAGTGAGTTATTTGTCTTTCTGAAAAGCAAAAGTCACTTAAGTTGTTCTTCAATTAATTAATGAGTGAATTTTGGTTTTGATAAGGTCAATCGCTATGCGGTTTTTGCCGCCGTGAGGAATAATCAGGTCAGCATACTGGCGGGAAGGCTCAATAAATCTTAAATACATAGGGCGGACGGTTTCCTGATACTGCGAAATAACCATGTTGATATCGCGACCGCGGCTAATGATATCTCGTTGTAAGCGGCGCAGTAGACAAACATCCAGTGGGGTGTCCATATAAAAGCGAAGATCAAACTCTTCTCGTAGTTCAGGGGTTGCTAGCAGCAGAATCCCTTCGATAATAACAACCTTGGTTGGTTGAACGGTACGTGTTTCTGTTCGACGGTTATGAATGGAGTAGTCATAAACAGGTACTTGTACCGCATTGCCTTTTTTAAGCTCCTGCATATGCTGGATCAGCAAACCATGGTCGAGAGAACTAGGATGATCGTAGTTGGTTTTGACTCGTTCCTCCATAGTTAAGTGGCTTTGGTCTTTATAGTAAGAGTCTTCAGAGATAACAACTAAGTGTTCTGATGGTAATTCTTTGGCCAGCGTCTGTGCTAATAAGCTTTTACCAGATGCTGATGCGCCAGCAATACCCACTAATATCGTTTTTTGAGACATCGATGATAGCCTTAGGGAACTTGCACGGTACAGAGTCAAAATTTTTGCGATTCTACTGAAATTTCTATGTGAAGTGCATCAGTTTTTTTACCTATCGGTGTTCGTGGGTTGTTTATTTGATGATAACTGATGGATAAATCACTGCTTAATATAAAACTTAAGTGGTTTTTGCTGTTGTTGAAAGTAAAAGGAGATGAAACTTGCGCTCGTGAGGTAGGAGTAGTCACCTATGGGGAGATGATTCCTACTTTAATAGCATCCTGCGACAGGGAATAATGAGTCTATAGTACTCTCTATATGCATATTTAGTATAAATGTGTTATTTTTTATTATTATTCAATAGCTTAAGATTCCGGTATGCTTCCGCGTCAACACGAGAGACCCAGTGCTATGCCTTTCTAGCGTGCATTTAGCAAGCATGAAGGGCCGTTTTTCTGGGTAGAGTCCTCTGTGGCGTTATAGCATGATTGGTAATGAAACATTATCAAGGTAAAAGATCATTGCCCAGCCACTATACATCACATCGGTGCCTTTAGTTTTTTAGTAGGTGAACTTGTATGAGCAAACGTATGCTGCAACGTACTCTTTGGGTGTTATTTCCACTAATGGTGCTGTTAGCCGGATGTGAACAGTCTTCAGAAAGTGCTAGCACAGAAAAAACAATAAAAGTGGGAAGTTCTGGGAGCTACTATCCCTTTACTTTTGTAGAGAAGGATAAGTTGCAAGGCTTTGAAATTGACCTTTGGAATGAAATCGGTAAGCGTCAGGGCTATAAAGTTGAGTTTGTAACCGCTAAGTTTTCTGGCCTGTTTGGTATGTTGGAAACAGGAAAAATTGATACGATTTCAAATCAAATTACCATTACGGATGAGCGGGCAAAGAAATATTTATTTTCTGACCCTTATGTTTATGATGGAGCACAGTTGGTTGTTCATAAAGATAATACCTCGATTCAGGGTATAAATGATTTAGTCGGCAAAAAAGTGGCTGTGAATTTAGGCTCAAACTTTGAGCAGGTTTTACGAAACTCATCAGTTGGCGATCAAATTAATATCACAGCCTATGATGGTGGTATGGAGCAAGATGTTGCGATAGGTAGAATGGATGCCTTTATGATGGATAAGGTATCTGTATTGGCATTGATTAAAAAATCAAACTTACCACTGAAGTTAGCTGGAAAACCTGTTGAGACTATTGCTAATGCTTTACCTTTTAAAAAGAATGAGGCAGGTACAAAGCTTCAACAGCAGGTTAACGAAGCGCTGGCAGCAATGCGTGCTGATGGTTCTCTGGCGCGTATTTCAAAACACTGGTTTGATGCGGATATAACGGCGAAACCATGATTCAATTTGATGTACACTATGCCCTAGAGTTACTCCCAATAATTCTAAAGTATTTGCACATTACACTGGGTATGGCTGCTATATCGTTAGTAATAGCCCTGTTAACAGGGCTATTGTTGGCTCTTACCAAGGTGTTTAAATGGCCTGGGCTGGTTTGGTTAGCGGACCTTTTTATTTCGTTTTTCAGAGGCACACCTTTACTGGTTCAGCTTTTTTTATTCTATTATGGCTTACCCCAATTATTTCCTGCACTAAAAGATATGACTGCATTTCAAGCAGCCATCGCAGGGCTAAGCTTGCACTTTGCCGCTTATATGGCAGAGAGTATGAGAGCCGCCATATTAAGTGTTGAGTCATCCCAGCGAGAGGCTGCGTTAAGTATTGGCTTAACAGAAATTCAGGCGATGCGTCGTATTATTTTGCCTCAGGCTGCACGTATTGCGATTCCACCATTAATGAATAATTTTATTGATCTGCTCAAATCAACATCCCTAGCATTTACATTAGGTGTGGCTGAAATCATGGCGAAAGCACAGTTGGAAGCCGCGAGTAGCTTTAAGTTTTTTGAAAGCTATTTGGTGGTGGCTCTAGTGTATTGGTTTATTGTTGTGCTATGTACTAAAGGGCAGCATTGGTTGGAAGTGCGGTTAAGCCGGGGGTATCGATAGTATGATTTCGGTAAATGGACTCAGTAAAACCTATGGCACGCAAACTGTTTTTAATGACTTAAACTTTTCGATTAAGAAGGGAGATATTATTGCTATTATCGGCCCTTCAGGCACAGGAAAGTCAAGCCTTTTACGTTGTTTGAATTATTTGGAAGTGCCAACTTCAGGCAGTATTACCATTGATGATTTAACCGTTGATAGTGAGCGTTATACAAAACAGCAAGTATTAAAACTGCGTCAATATACGTCGTTTGTTTTTCAGAATTTTGCTTTATTTAAAAATAAAACCGCTATTCAAAATATTATGGAAAGTCTGTTGGTGGTTAAAAAAATGCCTTTTGCTGAGGCTGAAAACAAAGCCATGAATATCCTTTCTGAAGTAGGATTAGCAGATAAGCGTGACGTGTATCCTGCTATGCTATCTGGAGGACAGCAACAGCGGGTAGGGATTGGCCGAGCTTTAGCAACCGATAGTAAGGTCATGTTGTTAGATGAGCCTACATCTGCGCTGGACCCTGAAATTGTCGCTGATATTTTAACATTACTACGCCAGCTCGCTAAAAAAGAAATGACAATGATGGTAGTGACTCATGAGTTGCGCTTTGCCAAGCAACTGGCCAGCGAAGTCTGGTTTATGAGTGACGGTGAGCTTGTGGAGCGAGATACACCCCACCAGCTCTTTTCCTCCCCTAAGGACCCACGAACTCAACGGTTTTTAGAACACCTTGGGGCTTAACTTAGTGTTCATGGTTACCATGGGGGGTGACCACAATATTGCCTGCAGCACCAGGCTGCATGACAGCGTGATGCGCTTTAGCAATATTGCTTAACGCAAAGACATCACGCACAACCGGGTCCAGTAATCCTTGAGATAGCCCGCTATATAAATACTCAAATGTTTCTAATAATTCTGCTGGACTGCTGTTAAATAACGCCATACCGATAACCATTGCATCTTTTGCCATCAGTAGTCGTGGATTAATGCTGACTTCACCCCGGCTGCCAATCACTATGACACGACCATTAAAGGCAAGAGCAGGTAAATCGTGGCCTAAATTTTTATTGGCTAACATTTCTAAAATAATGTTAATCCCATTGCCAATAATATTTTTAGGAAGCAGTGTCAGGTGGTCTGCCTGATGATGATCAATAACATAGTCTGCACCCAATAAGGTAAGCAGCTGCCTTCCCGAATCGCTGCCAGCACTGGCAATTACTTTTAAACCATGAGCTTTGGCTATTTGCAGTGCGGCAGTACCTACACCGCCAGAGGCACCATGAATTAAAACTGTTTCGCCAGGTTTTGCTTGAGCTTTTTGAATTAATGCGCGATAGGCTGTGGTATAAGGTGTGCCCAAACAGGCGCCCTGGGCAAATGTAATGTTATCGGGTAATGGATGAACTTGAGAGGCTTCACACAGAGCAAACTCAGCACAGGTTCCGGTAATGCTGCCTGAACAATAGACACGATCACCTACCTTTAAGTGCTGAATATTTTCGCCTAATGCTTCAATAGTACCGGCACCATCTTTACCCGGTGTATAGGGAAATTGAGCTGTATAATTATTGCTGCCAGCACGTATGTAAGTATCAACAGGGTTAACGCCAGCGGCCATTATCTTTATGAGAACTTGGCTCTTTGCCACTTGGGGCATGTCAATGCGCTGTTCTTGTAATACGTCAGTATCACCATGTTGATGTACACGAATAGCTTGCATGATATTTTCCTCAATACACATGTATTGTATTTGTTGTTATACGTTATCTGTATTAACTATCTGGATATCATCCACAACTATTCCTGCTGTGGAGTAATACCAGCGAATGTTGAGATTCCAAAGTGATATACCATGATAGCGAGGTGGCTCATTATCAGCTATGGGTTTATTGCGCAGATAGGCAGGTCTTGGGTCTTGGGCTAATGTTTGTTCAATGAGTTGAGCTAAAGCACGGCCTGTTTGAGCTTGGTAGTTTATACAAAACTGTTGTACATCACTTGTAAATAATATATTCAGTTTATTTGGAGTTTGGTTGTCAAAGGGCTGATCAGCATAACCATAAGTTGCATCAGTAATGATATCAGCATAAGGCAGATAGGGTTTAATATCCAAAACCGGTGTTTGATCTAATAAGTCTACGCCGCTAAGTTTTAAGCAAATTTCACTACCCTTAATATTAATGCCATCCAGTTTTACTGCTGAAAGACCTAAAGGGTTTGGGCGGTGGGTAGAGCGTGTTGCGAAAACACCTAAGCGTTGCTTACCACCGAGGCGTGGAGGTCGAATTGTGGGTAACCAATCATCACTTTGAGTCTGATGGAAAATAAATGTTATCCAGATATGCGAAAACTGTTCTAAGCCTTTGACTGCTTCTGCACGGTTGAAGGGGGGAGAAAGCACTAAGTCAGCAGTTGCCGCTGGCGCCAATCGTGACTGTTTGGGAATGCCAAATTTTTCTTTGAAGCAGGAGTGAATAATACCTATCGGATTTAGGCTAATAGGGGTAATAGACACGGAGTTGAACCTGTTTTACTTTATCAGCACAAAATGCCGCTGTATTAGCGGCTATTCAGCATATAACTCATCTTCGGCAACGGCAAGTGACTCTGCAGCAATACAATCAAAAACAGAAATTCTTTCCAGTGGGGTCTCATTATTCAGTGCCCAGCTCAGTGTTGCAAAATCCTGCCATTTGGGTCCCCGCTTTTGACTGTTGTTAGCAGCCCATAGTGCTAAACGAATAAAGCGGGATTGCCATTTTTCGCGGTATGGCTCAAGCAGATAACTGACAAAAGGACCTTGATGCTCTTCTTCTAACACGTGTTGTGCTTTTTTAATAATATCTGCATCACTTTCAAACCACATGAGTGAATCAAAATTTCTGACGACCCATAATTTATTCCGGCGCATAGCTTGCTGTAAGGCTGTGGGAGTGAAAATGTCCGGGTACTCCTGTTGCCAGTTAGCCATTATGTTTTGATAATCAAGGGGTTGGGGTTGCCATTGTTTCAGTCCGCAATATTCAAGTGTCATCAGAACTTCTGCAGTGAGTGGCTGCCCTGACTGTGAGTTTAAGGCTAAAAAATGTGGTAAAACGGTTTGTAAGTAATTGATAGAAATAGACAGTGTATACACTTCCTGTCGTAAGTGGCTGATAATATTTTCACAGCTACGTTTGGAGCTTAACGGGGTTAGCCAGCCATCAATAATGCCTAACTTTTCCTTAAGCAAAATACCTATTAGTCGGTATTGCCCGTATTCTTTGCATAAAATGACAATGGATTGGGCGCCTGCACCATCGACCGCAGAGCTGAAAACTTTCTCTATATTGGCTTGCTCTGGTACTTCATAGTGTGCACAGGGGGTGCCTTGCTTTCGAATACTACGAATTATACGGTCTAGAGTCGCTTGTTCAGGCTTGTCAATCCAGTTGCGAATGGTAATCAGGCGTCGCAGGCCAAGCGGGGTAACGAGTCGCTGATACTGAGAAGTTTGGAGTAACTTAAGTAAGGTTTGCCGTACTTCTTTTTGCTTATGAAGTAAAAAGAGCAATGTGCCTTCTCGGATATTATCATGATGCGTCTGCAATAATGATTGCAGTAGCGGATCAAGTATGGAGTCACGAATAAACGTTAGTTGCTCAGCAAATAATAGATAAAAGTCATACTCGGTTTGGATTGCTTCTTCATCAAGCAACAGTTGCAGTGCTTCCTGTGGCTCCAATGTCACAAGCTCAGAAGCATGATCGACTTTTTCTGAGTAGTAATCAGACTGCCACTCTTTTGTTTGGTCAATAAAGTTAACATCCATTGGCAAATCAAGACTGGCCAGGAGGCCAATAATACTCATCATGGCCTCGCCATTGATTTGCTCACTATTCATATAGTTAGTGAGTTGAAGTTGGACTTGCTGCCAACCTTCTTCTGCATTGGTTCGACCTTCTCGAATATCGATCATTAACTGCAGTAAACTGGCAAACAAAAGTCGTTCAAAGGCTTCGTTATGATAGGGGGATGAAGATGAATTATTAGAAACTTCTAGGCCAATGGGTAAAAGCTCACTGATAAAGTCAGCAGGTGTGCGCCAGCCCATTGAGTATATCGCGCGCCAGTCGGGTGCCGTTGAGTCGCCTGCTTCTTCAATTTCTTGTGCTACTGATGCTAATAACTGAGCTGCAAGAGCTTGGTTAGATGGCATGTATAATTAACCTTTCTATTAGAACGTGCTACAAGTGATTAAACACGGTTAGTCACTCTAGCATCAATATATTGTGAAATAAATCTACTTTTACTGAGCCCTTTGAAGGTTGTTCTCAATTAGAATGTGAAATAGAGACCTGATCATCAGTTTGTATTTCATTAATCGTGTATAAAATACTCACTGTCAACTTTGACATTTCTAACTAGATTTTTTCGATTGATCAATTGCGTAAAACGAATAATTAAGATACCTCATAACAGCTAAGAGAAGTTAGCTGTTTGCAGAAAGCGAGCACGGAGACTCATCATGGCGTTTTTAATCATTACCCTTATTAGCTTGTCGACGCTAGCAGCCGCTATACTTGCTTGTGTCTTGCTACCTCAATGCTTTTGGCGGTTGAATGATGAGCTGCGTGAAGGACTACTGTTAGAACAAGTATTACCTGTAAGTTTTCCTGTATTAGGCGCTATATCCACCCTCTGTGTTTTTCTTATGTTTTTATTATCTAAACCTGTATTTATTGCTGCTGTTATCATGGTGACTGTGGCGGCAGGCCTTTTCGCTGCTGGTTTTTATATGATACCTCAATTGGTTCAAAGTTATAAAAATAGGGCGAAGCAAATTTATGGTGCTGAGCAGTTGGTTCAACAATGGCAGTTTGCTTGTGTTGGTACAGCAGCTGGCGCAGCTTTATTGAGTACTATTGTTATTGTTTTACTTTAGATGTGTTGAAGAGCAATATTAATACTCCCCCCCTGACTTTTACTTCATCAATATCTCTAGATCTGCCAGTGTTGCAATAGCATTGACTGGCAGGCTGCCGACCTAAGCGACGAAAACGTCAATATCCACTTATGTCAAAATGTGTGCTGCCTTGCATTTTGCCGTTAGTGTGCGGTATTGGTTTCAGCAATGAGTTTTGGAGATAAATGATTTTCGTGAAGCAATTTATCTAACTGCATATCATACACTAAATGATGTAGCATATTTTTTTCTATATCTGTTCGCACATGTCTTGGGTAGCGTGATGACCCTGCTAAAAAACCGAGTGTAAAATACCAGGTTTCGAATTTATCATGATATTGATAACGTTTAATTAGTTTTTTTTGGTAGAAAACTTCTGCTGTCATGGTACTGCTATATGTAACTTTGGCAGGAACAAGCCAGCCTATTGTTGCTGTGGAGTAAAACCACAATGAACTATTATTATGAAGTGAATCACCCCGGTCTACGGTAAGCCTGATTTGGTAAGAGGTTTCTTGATTTATGCTGTAGCTTGGGGAAAGCCCAAGAGACATAAGCAGTGGGTAGATATCATTGCTGGTGCGGTATGCAGCACCAAGAGAAGAGAGCTGGCCATTACTTAGTGAGATCACTTTTACTGCTATTTCTGGCATTACTTGTGGTGCAAGGACCTGAGGAGCACGAGCTGGTAATAAATCAGATTTAATGGCACATCCAGACATCATACAAGTCATGATGGCGAGTAAAATTAAAGACTTCATAAAAGTAAAAGCGTAACAAGTGCGTTTTTTACAATAT
Source organism: Zooshikella ganghwensis (assembly GCF_018263875.1). Classification (NCBI taxonomy): domain Bacteria; kingdom Pseudomonadati; phylum Pseudomonadota; class Gammaproteobacteria; order Oceanospirillales; family Zooshikellaceae; genus Zooshikella; species Zooshikella ganghwensis. Next base: position 72,785 of record NZ_JAEVHG010000013.1, on the reverse strand, counting down.
GCTCATTTCTGTAGGTCGATATTCCTAAGAAGAATGGAGACAATATGATAATTAAGATGTGATGTGTCACATAACCAGGGAGACTTACGTCTCTCTGGCTATGATAATTGTTTTGTTGATAGATGTGAACTGTTTATCTTTATACGGCTTGTTGACTGCTTAGATGGAGAGGAACAATAGGCTGTGAAGGTAGGAAGTGGCTAATTAATCGACCTTTTTTTACAAAATTGCAATCCACCAGTTCAGATGCAATGGATATGATACTTTTAAGAACCGGTGTATTCACATTGGCTGCTTTAGCAAGAGAAAGCCAAGGTACTAAAAGGTAAGGTACATCTTCGGAAATATAACGATGGCTATAACAGGTTGGCGCGCTGTAGCGCTGATTATGTACGGCTGAGGTGAGTGCAAAATCCCTTAATGATAATGCATTAATGCCATAGTAGTGATGAATAATATCCAGTAAGGCGGGTAAGTCCAGACCATAAGCCTTGCCTATGGCCTGGCGCTCTTTATCAAGCGCATTAATAATTTTGCAAACAGCAGGTGTCATGCCATCTTTATAAAAATAAAACTCACCATGAGTACTTTCTATATAGCCACAATTAAGAATAGTCAAGGCTGGGTGAACAATGCCATTTGGAGAGTTTAAACCAATGGCTAAGTAATTATTGACAATTTTTATGTGGGTTTCAGGCATGCACTTTTGTAACAGTGTTTGTGCTTTTTGCGTTTGGTATTCTGGATACACACTGAACTCTAAGAGGTTCTTATGTTGTGAGGCAATATGGACGGTACCAGGCTCTTCTATTTCAGCAACATGGAGTAAAGATGAACTCTCTATTAACGTAATATCCAAAGTAGGGCGAACTTTTTCGAGCATACATTGCAAGGGGTAAGTTGCAAAGTTACCAGGCATCACAGCAATGACTTGCTCGTCTACTAAAAAGGGGATCATGTTTTCAAAGAGCGCTTCCTGGCCAAAGGCTGGAACAACCATGAAAATGATTTCTGCGCCATGAATCGCTTGCCGTATATCCAGTGTTACTGTGTCAACTTTACAGGTTAGAGGGTGGTCACCTGTAACATGTATTTCACCTTGTTGCTCTGAAATTGCATAAGCATTCTTGGCGTGTTCAGGTGGTGCATAAAGGGCGGTTTGGAACCCCTGCTGAGCAAGATGGCTTGCAAGTGCAACGCCTCCACCTCCAGCACCCATTACAGCTACTTTCATTGGTTAAACTCCCTTTCCAGCCAGCATTTGTAAGACATCAACTCCATCAGTTTGTGTTAACGGGGAATTTTTGTCATTTTTTTGAATCGCATACGTTTAAGCAAAGCAAAGCTATTTAGTGAACGCAAATAGCATTTAAATAGCATTTTCATTTCAATAGTATGAAGTGCTTATTAGTCTTTACCTCATTAAGGCATGATAAAATGTAAAACAAGTGTAGGATGCTATGGCGGTGGTAATTGACCTGGATTTTTTTATTGAGTCTAAAGCATAGTATGTCAATGAGGGACTGAGAATCCAAAATGCATAATGATCTTACTGTACCCGTTTGCTCGTTGACGAGGCCGAATGACGCAATAGGTTTATCAGAACTCTCAGAGCGAAGTAATTATTCTTCACCATTACAAACCCTATTGGCTAAGATAGTACATCCTGAACAAGCTGTTGAGCTTTTAGGTATAAGTGGTACGGGTAAAACAACACTATTGGCATACTTGATTAAAGAGCTGGAGAAACAGGGCTGGTTAGAAAGTGATATTGTAGTTGTTTCGACTAACTCTTACAGTTGTTGGCAACTACGAAAAACAATACAGCAATGTGGTAGTCGTTTTGCTAATTGCTGTCATACTTTGAACTCATTGCTTTTAGCGCCTCAACCCAAAGTTATTTCTGAAGGGGTGCGTATACAGCTGCTATATGAAAGTCTCCTGGCTACGGGTAATAATGCAAAAACAACGCAGCTGGAATGGTTAAGTGTATTGTTACGCTGGATTAAGCAGCTGTCTTTTAGTGGTGAGGTATATCAACAACAAATAGTCTTATGGTGGCAGACTTTATCTGATCAAGAGCGAGCGTTTATACAGCATGTGTATGGTATTTATCAGCAACTGCTGCGAAAGAAGATTGATCGAATTGATGCCGATGACAGGCTTATTTTATTAAAAAAGGCCTATGCTAACGCCTCCATCAAAAGCCGACTACTAATCATTGATGATATACACTTAGCCAGTCCCCTGCAGAAGGATATGATTAAATATTTAATACACTCTGCTTCATCAATGGTTTTGTCAAGTGCATGTTCAATTGAGACTTCAGATCAACAGCAGCTTGGAATTCGTTTGACGGAAACTATTGTATTGTCTTCACAACTTAGATCATCAAAAGTTCAAGTCCGTTCAGCCTTGCGTTTGGGTGGATTGCTAAATTTGGGTAAACCGGTTTTGAGTGTTTTTGATGAAAAAACAGAAGGAAGACGCCCCTGGCTGTATTCAGTAAAAAATATAGCTGAAGAAATGAGTTTGGCGAACAAGTTAATCAAGGAGTTACTTTGTTCCTCCGAAGATAATACACTGCTAGTTGTTTCTCACCATGGTTGGCTATTGAAAAAATTAAATGATTATTGGTCTAAGTATACTCAAACACTGGTTGTTACTGAAAACAAGCATGATTACTCTGCAGACAAACCAGCTAAACTACTTTTTAGTTTAAGTTGCAGTTTAGCTGGATTGGAAGCTGATAGGATTATTGTGCTGGGAGTACAGCAGTTTTGGAAGTTTCGTAAATCACCAGAAATACGCTATAAGACATTGTGTAAAGTAGCGTATCAGCAAAAGCGCTTTGATTTATATAGTTTGATGCTAAAGGCGAAGCAGCATATTATCTTCGTTTGTAGTCATGCAAAGCCGATATTAGAATTAGCTGCGATATGTGAAAAAAAGACAATACCTATGTAAGTTTAGTTTTAATGACTCATGAATGGTATATTTGCCTAAACTGCTTTAGATGTGTAGTATTGACAGTTCGTTTCACTATTACGTAGTCAGATGTTAATTAGCTTAGTGTTAAGTTTATTTTTTATGCATCTGTAGGGTCTGGGTATGGCTTTTGTGATAGTGATTGATCAACTACGACAAAATAAAAAAGCACATAATAAAGATGTAACCTCTTAACTTTCTGTGAATAGCTTGTTGATACTCGCATAGATGCCTATTTCATTCGTAGAGCGCTGTTGTCAGGTATGTGACAAAAAAATGTTAGAAGTGACTAAAATAGTTCCTCGTGCTGTCAATGAAGCGGCAACCAATTGTCATAGATAGTATTAATAATAACCTACTACAAAAAATACCCTGCTTGATTTTAGGTATAAATACGGATATTGCCGTGTAAAATATTTCATTTATTTTTATCTGCTATCTAAGTAACGAGTAGATATGGTGAGTAATGCGGATAACAAATCCCAAAACGATTTACGAAAGGAGTTTTTGTCTATTTGTGCTTGAAAAGGTTTGATATTGAAAAGCTTTAGAGCTTGTTTATTACGCTTTTTCTTATTAGATATTTATTCATTATCTTTATATAGCGTAGATGGCTATGAATATAAAGCATAATGAATATTCGTTCGTTTAAGGCGTCGTTAAAGTGTAGCCAGTACGAAGGGGGTTTAGTGTGCTTAGTCTGGTCTATTGAGACTGGCGATAGTAGCCCAAGTTTTTTTAAAAGTGCTAGCAGGACCTTTAAATAATGAAGTCTCAGGGCAGGCTTGCTTCTGTAAAGTAATATGTAATTGAAAGGAAATAAGAAATGAAAAAGAACTTTAGGGTACACTTCCAGCAACATGTAGGTGTACAGTGGTTTTTATTGTCGTGGCATTGGATTAAGCTAAGGCGTCGTCAGCGCATGCAAGTTATTCAAAAATCGACTATAGAACATGTTTCATCACAAAGTTTTGCGTCGAGTTACTGGCACCCCGTATGGGAATACCAGCGTTATCACGGGCATAAATAATGGCTGTAATAGCAAGATTATTGAACTATGTTCAACTTTTGTTCGCCTACACGTAGTTGTATAAAGGCTTCCTTATTACTTGTCCTAAAGAGATAAATCAACCTATCTACATTGCTGCCAGCAAACTTTAGAATATACTTAGCTTCTTCTGTCGATGTACCCTTTTTAGTTTGGCATGCAGATTTATTAAACTGAGGTGAGTACCATGGGTAGTAGCTGATCCCCTTATTGGGTGTAATAAAATAAAGACCTTCACCTGGCCGGTCAGCAGTGCCTTTTCGAGTTGAACAAATTTCTATCATTATATATTGCTGTTGGTAATCAGAATAAGCAAAGCCGCAGAAGGGGCGTGATTTGTCTTGTAGTGTGCAGGTCGAGATGGAACTTAATATGGGGAAGGTTTGACTGTAATCTGCTAGCCCTTGCTGTAATAATAGACGTTGGTTCAAGAGAAGTGTGACCTGATCTGGAGCTGAGGAGCTTCCTTTCTTATGTAGCCCACTGCAACCAAGAAGTATAAAGCTTGTGAAAACAGCAAGTAAGCAGGTTTTAAGAGGCATTAGGCTTCCTTAACAGTATGTATTCTTTATAGCAGATGCCTGCTGTATGTGAGTTTCAGGGGAGCTTGATACAAAAGGTCAATAGTGTATCCGTTTAAAAGGCTTAAGCTTTATTGGACTTTTGTTGCTTACTTAAGCATTCCCTGAAATAAATAATGCAATACGCATAGCGTCTAAGCTAGAGGGTAATTGTTCATTGAATAGCCGTTGTTGTATAGGACCTGATTCACATCCTCGTGTTTTGGTTATTTAGCTGATTAGGTTATGCTGTTTATTAATACAGTGATTGGGCATCACAAAAAGTGGGTTTACATAGCGTGAATGTGTTAATAGGTTCTGGTAGAGAGAACAGGTGCTGAAAACACTATCAGCATTAGAAACCAAGGATGGGCTTCTATTGTCTATCTATCACAAACTTTTTGTTATGTAATTGTCCTGGTCAATTTGCAAGGCTAAAAACCAATAAAGCTATTTAAACCGTAGATAATTACGACAATGCTAGCATGTGCAAAATTGATATTATCAGATTAATTTCTTCTGTATATGCCTAACGACGAGATTAAGTCAATTTTTTAATCTCATAACTTAGTAGATAGCCGTTTAAATAGCACTCTTCTCGGGCGAGGAAATTAAGGAAGATCAATGCTGTAAAGATTAACTTTTTGTTGTGATCCTGGAAGTATGTGCTGGCCGAGGTATTGCAAAGCACCGTCATGATATAGTGTAAAGTTTTCAGAAAGAATGACCTTTTTACACAACACTTTACATAGTGATTCAATTTTTGCTGCTTCATTAGCGGCTTTTCCTATAACTGTAAACTCAACTCTTTCTGAAGTGCCAATATTGCCGTAGTGAACCTCTCCTACATGAAGTGCAACACCGTATTCAATGGTAGGAAGTTTGGCTTTTTGGCGGGATTGGTTTAACTTATTGACTTCGTTGTCAGCCTCTCTCACCGCGCATAGCGCTGCTTCACAAGCACTGTTCCAAGTTTTAAAGTTATGATCCCCAATAGGAAAAATGGCAAGTACTGCATCACCAATAAAACGTAGTACTTCACCTCCTTTTTGCAAAACGCTTCCTGCTAGACACTCAAAGTATTGGTTTAATAGAGTGAGATAATGGTCGGGAGATAGGGTCTCTGAAAGTCTTGTTGAGGCCCTTAAATCTGAAAACCAAATAATAGCTTCAATTGTTTCTCCTTTTCCTTGTTGGACAACACCAGATAATACACGTTTACCCGCTGTTTTACCTAGATATGCATTAAGCAATGATAGCGCTGTTTCATTCAGTATAAGTATTTCAATACCTCGGGTAACGGCATGGGTTATTTCTTGTAAATAGACTATCTGAGGATCACTAAAACCATTAATTTTTCTAGTTGCAAAGATAATTGCGCCAATGCGACCTCCTGAGAAGTTTAAAGGTAGCACAAGATAATCAGTGATTCCGTCAGCTTTTAAATTATTAAGAATTGGGTAGTCAAATGGTGCCTGTAATTTATAAAGTGGACACCTTACTTTAGTCGTTTTCCCCTCACAAACGGGGTACAAGGGACTTGATAAGTAGGCATCTCTTTCAAGCAGGCCTTGAGTTGATTTAATGATTTCTATTTCTTGACTACTATCAGTCCAACAATAGCTAATACCTGCTAGTTGGGGATGAAGAATTTGATGTGATATTTTAACTCTAGCAAGTGGGAGGCCAGTTTGTATCATTCGTTCAATTAATAGCTCAATCCAGGCTGCAGGGTGGTTGACATCAATTGCCGATGTAGCTATCCACTCAATGAGCGAGTCGGGCCAGATTTTTATTGACATTTTGATTTTTTATACCAAAAAAATATTATGGAATAATTGAAAGTATAACCTCTAACTTGCTATGTACTAACTTTTGATTGCTAAGTGATGAATACTCCGTACTATTGAGCTGAGAATGAAAAATTAAAGCTTTGCTTATTTTCTTACTGCTGGTTAAGGCAGCTTTAAAGTTCAATCTAAAAGAATGGTTTGCTTTAACATTTTACAGGTTATTGAATTTACGAATTGCTTATAATTCACCTTGAACTATTGAAAGTATATGGCTGCAGTTATTGATCGTAGTGTATATTTTACTGCTAAATAAAATCAAAATCCGGTAGGGGTAATAGTTGCACTAATCAAGTGCAAAAAATGCAATAAGCACTACTTAACTAGTTTTTAGGTGTATATTGTTTTTTGTGGCTTTAAAGAAATTTCGATAAAGTGTGATTAGGTATTAGTTTATTTTATATTTATATAAATTGATGTCTTCATGGCGTAGCCAGGGCAATTACAGATAATTTTACTTTCTAAAAAGCCTTTATTTTAAGTGCTTTTCCCCAAGGACTGCATAACGCTCGTCAAACACACGGTAAACCCTTATCTGAAGGTTTGGTTGTTGTATCCTTTGTCTTACAGGCTACTACACATCGAAATGTCCTGATTATTTATCCCCAAAACGAATAGTTTTTAGTGGGCCAGGCTTGGCCTGTTAAGACCCGTGATAGCAATAGTGACGGTTTTAAAAACTGCTAAGTAGGACTCTTTAGCGATGAAGTCTCTTAATAAGTGACTGAGATTTGAAATTCTGACAGCAGGCTCCACTAATGTCTCTGAAGCTCACCAGGAAAGCTTAGCAGTCCCGTTAGGGTAAGCGGGCGAATAAAAATGAGAAGGGTATATCACTGTTATCAACAGGTTATACTTGACCAGGCAGTTATTTATCATGTTTTTTTTGAAAATATAGAAAATATTTAATGAAACTGCGTTTAAAGAGAAATAATTTTGAATCTTTATTGATGATTAACACGAGTTGGTAGTTTTATGACATTTTGAATGAACTTGATACCTTTTGGACACTCAACCTACTTAGTTATATTTGAATATAATACTTTAAACTTGACGTTTTTATGTAAATAAAAAATCAGTTTGAGTTGGTTTGTATTATATTGTAACAAGTAGAGTAAATGATAGTTGAGTTCTATGGTTGGAATTTATAAGTGGGTAGAATGAGTTTTTGAGCTATTCTTTTTCATAAATAACAAGCAGCAGTACTACGATTGATGCCATTTTACTCAACTGTAGAGGGTAAGGCCAGGTAGTTAAATAAACCTGCTATATACTTCTTTTTTAGAGGGATTTTAAATGAACTCACGGATAGCTTGACAGGTCAGCAAAAAGTAATTTGTGAACTAGGCAGTTAGTGTAGTGTAAACTTTTTCAATTATTTTTATTTGGTGTTTAACGATATTGAAATGACTAAACTGAGAGCATAAGCAACGTTTTGTTTAGTCAATTTGTTTACGATTAGCACGACTAAAACCTTGGTAAAGTAAAACTGTGCAAAGAGAATTTTGCGTACTCCTCGCTGAGGATATTACCAATGCTCATGATAGCGACAACTATTCCTTAGGGAATGTATTGTACAGAAGGCTAAATTAAGGGAAATAATTATCTTACCAGGTTACTAAGGGATTAAATGGTGATAGTGGCGGAGAGATCAGCTGAATATGTTGACTCTGTTTAAAGCATACTAGCTAACAAGTCATCTTTGCTCTGTAAACCACTCAGTTAGAAAGAGAACTTCGATTGAGAAAGAGTTTTAGGGAAGAATGTAAACAATGTGGTGGTGATACATTGATCAATACTTAAGTGATGCCATTTCTGCAGCTGCGTTTTGCAATGGAATTGAATAAGTATTATTTGTTAACGGCAGTAGGACCTGTGCTGTTTTTTCTTGAGCCATTTTTGTCCGACACAGGATGTGGAAAGGAATATATTTACGAAAAGTTATTGTTTTGTCGACTTTTGTGAATGATCAAGCAAAATCCATTAATAATTGTTAACTGGTTCGCTATTTTGGGTTGTGATTGCTCGTAAAATAGGCGTTTTTATCGTATACCTGAGCGGTCGATCATGGGTTATTCATCAACTGGTTAAGCAAGACTGAAGCGCGGGATTCTTTTTTTATGAGATATTTTTCATATAACGTACTGATAGCGTGTGTTGTAGGTGCTAGTGCCTCAATGCAAGCTGTTCCAAACTTAGCATCGACGTCAAAGTCAACCTTACCTGGTACTTTTTTCTTTAGTCAGGCCAAAGCAGATACCTCGCTGACGAACAGTCAACATATTACTGATGTGGCAATGATTCATGAAAAGTCTTCAACAGCAGCTGAAGACTATGTGACATTTGGTCATGTATTTAAAGTTGGTGATGTTCCGCAAGGTAAAACTGTGCTGCTGGTTGATAGCACAGGCAAGTCGATTGCGACCCAGGTTGATAAAAAAGCAACGTATCAGGATGGCTCCTTAAAACACGCGATTATTTCTGCCAAAGTTAATATCCCGTCAGCTAAACAACAGACCCTTCGCTTATTTACCATTGATGAGACTGGATCGACAACAGGGCTTAATAGAACTCAGCTAGCTGCGCTTGACCTTGATTTTACGCTTAAACTGACAGTCGGTGGAAATGTTTATACATCTAAACTCGCTGATGTTATTGAATCTGGAGAGTTAAAGCGTCAATGGTTAGAAGGAGGAATAGCAAACGAGTTTATTTTTACTGCACCACTTAAAGCTGGAGGTGTTGAACACCCATTGCTTCATGCACGATTCTATGTAAGAACTTATGGAAAGCGTGAAAAAGCTCGCGTCACAGTCGTTGTTGAAAATAGCTACTCTTATGTTGCAAATCCCAGTAATGTGACATACGACGTTGAACTGATTGCAAACGGCCAATCAGTCTATCAGAAATCTAATGTCACTCATTATCATCATGCCCGCTGGAAAAAAGATGTTTTATTGCAAGGCCAAGCGTTAACTCATGTTGTATTTAATCGTAACTACTTAATGAATAGTAAGGCTTTTCCTTTGTATCAGCCTGATCTAAATGTTGCTAGTGGATTAATTACGAATTTATACAGTGACTACCAAGCAAAGAATGATTTAATGAAGGTAGGAACGGTAGAGCCAATTATGCCAATGGCTGGGGGGCGATATGATATTGGACCTATGCCAGCTTGGTCTGCAGCTTATCTGCTGTCACAGGATAAGCGCCTGAAGACGGTTACTGAAGGTAATGCCAATTTAGCTGGAAGCTGGTCTGTTCATTACCGCGATAAAAAAACGGGGTATATGCTGCGTATAGATGATTGGCCTTATGCTGGGCTGTGGGGAAATGATTTTGACCACCATAATCCAAAGACTGATCGCAGTGAAGCCTTTCCTGCGTGTAAGCAGTGCCAATCGCCTTATAAACCTGATAGTGCTCATCAGCCCTCTTTAGCCTATTTACCCTATGTTGTAACAGGGGATTACTACTTACTGGAAGAATTACAGTTCTGGGCAAACTATAACTTAATTAATATGCACCCCTATTATCGTCGTAAAGAGGAAGGTATTTTGCGGCGAGGACAGGTAAGAGGCGAGGCCTGGTCACTAAGAGCATTAGGTGAAGCTGCCTTTATTACGCCTGATAATCATCCAATGAAGTACTATTTTTCCAAGCTAATGAATAATAACTTGGAGTATTTATACAATTTGTATGTCGCGCGAAAAGAAGCAGATCGTGATAGCGATGAAGTCAAAAAGCGCCTTGGTTATGATCCAGGAGAGCTGATCGACAGGTTTGGTGTCAGAACGGGTGAGTATGCCGTTGTTTATAAGAATAAAACTGCATTATCACCATGGATGGATGATTTTCATGCATGGTCAATTGGCTTTCTGAAAGACTTAGGCTTTGCAAAAGCAAGTGAAGTTATGGATAAGCGTGCAAAATTCAGTGTGGGGAGAATGATTGATCCAGGATACTGTTGGATTTTTGCTAGCTTACAACAAGGAATTCGTGTCTTAGAGCCAAACAACAAAGCAAAAGTTTTGGATTCATTTGCTCAAGCTTTTAACAAAACCACGTCTATTAGCTTGAATAGTACACCCTGTGATTCGCAAAGAATTCTTCCATTAGCTGAGTCCTTTTCTGCTGCAGAAGACCAAATCCCCTTACAGTTAAATCCTGGTCAAATGCTTGGGTACGCAGCTTCTCCCGAGGGCTTCCCGGCAAATATGCAGATTGCTCTAGCAGCAGCTACTGACTCAAATTATCCAAGTGCAAGTCAAGCATGGAGTAAGTTTGAGCAACGATCTTATAAGCCTGATTATAGTATTGAGCCTCAGTTTGCTGTGGTACCACGCTCAATGTATGCACCTTCTTCTGATAAGCAGGTCTCGCTAGAGGGTGAGTACGGAGCTGGAGCATCAGGGAATGAAGTGGTTGCTGCAAATCAGCCTGGTCCATTAACGGGTACGTTGCCGCCACGTTATCCTGAACCACCGGAGCCGCCAACTGTACCTGGTACCCCATCTGATCCTGGTGATACAACTGATACAGGTTCTCCTAATAACCCAGGAACGCCCTCAGATCCAGGAACACCGAGTGATCCAGGTACACCTTCAACACCGAGTGATCCTAATACACCGGATACAGGAGATTCTGGCTCTGATGACGATGATGGTGTAATTATTGTTGATAATGGCAGTCCAGAGGAACCTCAAACACCAGGGTCTGGCTCTGAACCAAATACTCCTACAGATGATACGCCTGAGACACCAACTACACATAAATCCCTTGAGGCATTTATAGAGGAGTTGCAACCTGGCCAATGGCTTGAAGCAAAAGGCAATAACACATTAAGTGATGCCTTCCCTTCTTATCACAGTGCCTGGGGATCTTTAGGGCCTGCAGGTGTGCTTGGTGCCTGGTCTGGAGGTGCTGTTGGTGATAACAAGTTAATTATCTGGGGGGGAGGGAAAACGGATTATGGTGGTAACGAAGTTTATCAAATGGACTTTGATACTCTCAGTTGGTCTCGGTTGACTGATCCTAGTGAATATTACCTAGATAATTATGGTGGGTGTATAACTGCTGAAGGAAAACCTGCTCTTGCTTGTATTACTAAAGATGGGACTCCAACATCGGCACACTCTTATGATGGTGTAGAGTATCTGCCGAATGTTCAACGTTTCTGGATGGGTAATGGAACACGGTATGGTGCTGGCTATACCACTGAGAAAAACTATTGGTTTGACAGTGATAATACTAAGTGGGAGCAGAAGTCGTCTTTTACTATTAAAGGTGAATTTAGCTCTGCCTATGATTCTTCAACGGGTTACTTATTAGTTGCCAATGGTTATAAGCTGATTGCCTATGATCCAAAAGCAGATAAAGTAACTCATCAGTCGCCAGTAGGACCAAACTATGGTGGTGCTTCACCTGGTGTTTATGATCCTAAACGCAAGCTGTTTATTCAGCTGTTGAATCATAGCCTGGCCATTTATGATCTGAGTGAAGTAGACTGGCAAGATCCTAAAGCATCTATACCTGAAATGATGATTCAGCCTATCAAGCTGAAAGGAAAACAGTCTGCTTATTATGATAATGGCCAAGGTATGTTGAGCTATGAAGCGCCAACACTTCGCCATTATGGTATCGACTATGACAGTAAGCGTGATGTGTTTGTGTTATGGGATGGTCATAATAATGTATTGATTCTTGATCCTAGTGACTGGTCAATACAAGAGTTCCAGCCCCAAGCAGTAAATAAAGCACCAAGCGCACTGGCTAGTTGGGGTGGTCGAAGGGACAGAGGCATTTACGGACGTTGGCGCTATTTACCAGACTACGACTGTTTTATTGGATTTAATAAAGAAGATGAAGGGGTATGGCTGTTCCGCTTACCCAATGAACTCTAGCGATAAGTTACAAAGATGCAAACAAAAAGGCTGCGTTATGCAGCCTTTTTTAGTTTTGGATTTCACTCTTTATTGAAATGAAAAGTGAAATCCGAATAAGCAGATAAAAAGTGGTCTTTTTAGTCTACTTATGTGCCGTATAAGAGGGGAGGTGTTGCGTTAATTTTCCCTCACGATCTAAGTGAAGCTGGACAAAGTCATTTGCTAAAAACAGCTGGCCTGAAAAATATTGTCGAGCTTCATCAACCACACGCTGTAAAGCGTGTGGTTGATCCATAAACCGAGCACTGAAGTGAGTTAACACCAAATTGGGTAATCGAGCCTTTTCAGCTATTTGGGCTATGCCACTGGCGGTTGAGTGACTAACATGTCCTTGAATAGCTGCACGCATCTCTTCTGTCATAGTTGCTTCATGTACTAATAAATCACAATCAATTAACGATGTCTTGAGGCATTCCGGCTTGTCATTGTCCCCACCAATGACAAACTGCCGTGGTTTGGGGGGAGCAGCAATGTAATGATTGCCACTTACCTGCCGACCATCATCTAAGGTAACTGTTTTGCCTTGCTGGAGTTGCTGGTAAATAGGCCCTGGTGGAATACCATCTGCTTTGGCTTTAGCAACATCAAATCGCCCAGGTCGTGGTGCTTCCGTAAAGCGATAAGCGAAACTAGGAATTGAGTGGGAAAGTTCGACAGGTTTTACACTAAAGCCTGAGAAATCCCAGTGTTGCCTTTGCCAGTTTTCAGTTGAGAACTCTATGAGCTGCAATGGATAGCTTAAATTGAGCTCTGTAAGCTCGATAATAGTTTCAACAAGGCGTTTGGTTCCTGGTGGTCCAATGACGGTAAGCGTTTGCTCTCCACCGCTTCCCTGTAAGGAGCGGCTGGCAAGTATACCAGGTAGACCATAGCAGTGATCACCATGAAGGTGGGTTAAGAAAATAGTGTTTAAGCGGCTTAGGGTTAACTCACTTTGCATAAGTTGATGCTGGGTTCCTTCACCACAGTCGATCAAGACCCAGTTTCGTTGTTGAGGAAAACGAATGCCTAAAGCGGTAACATTCCGTTTGGGGGTGGGTACACCTGCCGCTGTACCTAAAAAATGAAATTCAATCATAATAGTCGTTCTTATAAATAACAGCGGCTTGGATTTTACTCTGACTATCTCTTTAGTAAATATATACCTTCGGTATAATTTTTGTTGTGCCTTTTAGTTGATCATGTAATTAATGATGCTTATGGTGGCTGCGACGTTTCAGTGGTTATTGATGCAAGATGGTGAGGTAGGCTACCTTCCCGAACTATTTAGCTTATCTGAGCAGCAAGCTTATCTTCTGTATTTCCTGAATAATGTGGATTGGCAGGCGGAAACGCTGACACTTTTTGGTAGGCAAGTTGTTGTTCCTCGAAAGGTAGCTTGGTATGGCGACCCAGAAGCTATTTATTCCTACAGTGGTCTACAGCATCAACCTTTGCCTTGGACAACACAACTCACAGCCATCAAGCAAAGAGTCGAAAGGGTATGTGGTCAGCATTTTAACAGTGTACTGCTGAATTTATACAGGAATGGATCAGACTATATGGGATGGCATAGTGATGATGAACCTGAGTTGGGGGATCAGCCAGTTATTGCCTCAGTGAGTTTTGGCGCCAGTCGCGATTTTCATCTTCGCCATAAACAGTATAAGAAAAACAGGCTGCCAGTGGTTAAGCAGACCCTCCCAAGTGGTAGCTGTTTATTAATGCAAGGTACTACACAACATAATTGGCAGCATAGTTTACCCAAGCGAAGCCTCAGGACTGTGAATGAGCCACGCGTAAATTTGACATTTAGATGGGTTAATTCAACCTGAGTAGAACAAAGCCAAAAGATAATAGTGAATGCTTTATTGCTTTAGTAGTTTGGCGGTTAATTGTTTGTTATCAATAACTAGGTTGTTATTGTTAAGTAATTTAAAGAATGAATAAAGAGAAATGAGTCAGCTTTTAAAAACGCCACCTCGACCAGAAAAGTGTCAACTGTGTGATCGGCCTGAGCAGTTAACAAAACACCATTTAATTCCACGTACATACCACAGCCGTCGTCAATTTAGAAAACTATTTACTAAAGGTGATATGGTTACTCGTATTTTGTGGGTGTGTACACCTTGCCATAAAAATTTACATGCGACAATCTCAGAGAAAACCCTTGGTTTAGAGTATAACTCTTTGGAAAAGCTGTTAAATAATGTCGAAATTGCGAGATTTGTTGCCTGGATTAAAGATAAGCCGGTTGGGTTTAAACTCAAGGTAAATAGAAAGGCCAAATAAAAAAGTTCTACCTTTAGTCACGAATGTCACTAAAGGTAGAAATATACAAGTAGATAAAAGCGTTTCGTTTAACTTATTAGCGTATTACTATGTTTATTGGGTAGAACCCCACAGGTTATCATCAAAGCGCCGTAACATAACGCGACCTACTGTTTGGTCTTCACTTTGGCCTGTCACTTCAAATGTTAAACCCAGTTCAGGGAGTTTTTTCCCTGCATCAGGAATAGTGTCGTTAATATAACGTAACCGGTCAAAGAACACAGGGTCGCTGTATCGAGCCTGATCAGTGATGATTTTTCCTTTACGCTCAATATTAAGTGATGACTGCAGGTTATAACCAAATGCGGCATCTTTTAACTGGTAACGTGTTTCTGCCACAGTGCCATCCTTCCAGTGAACAACAGACTGGTCCTGGTCAACAACCCCTAAGAAGCCTTCACCAGGATGGACGCCAACCCAGTTATCTGTATGGCTATGGTCGACGTACCATACGACTAAGCCTGGATCAAAGCTCATGAGACCTTTGCCGCGATTAATATGAGCTAACCCCATATCTATTCCATCATGGTTGCGCCACTCAAGCAGATAGTAGTTTTTCGCTAAAAGGTAACCTGGGTCTTTTCTAAATCCAGCCATTTCAAATGAGGAACTATCTCCTTCTACATCATCTTTTAAAACGATAACATTTCCATCTACAACTTGAATATCATCTATAAACCAGCCTGGTCGACTTACGCCACCGTCAGTCATGTAGTTAAAGGTGAGAGTTACGGTCTGTCCGGCAAACTGGCTTAAGTCAAACTCAGCATCAATCCAGCCACCTGAGCTTCCTGTTACGCCAATACCAAAACCAATACCATTTGGATCAAAGTCAACGGTGATATTACCCGCGATCGGTTTGCCATCAACAAGCACCCGAGCATAGTCATAACCTTCTTCAATTTCGTACCAGGTTTTGAAGATTAGCTTGGGCTGACTGGTTTTGGTCAGCGGTAGTGAAACAGTCATGGTGTTATTTAAGTTGTCACCGCGATCACTGTAGTAGGCATAATGTCCACTTGCTGGGGCTGTAATGTGGATGCGTTTATCTGGAAGATTAATTCGTAGATAATCGTTGTGAGTACCTTTACTACTTGCCTGGTCCAGGAAGAACGTCATACCCCATGGAGTAATAGTATCTACGTCAATTGATGTACCTTTTAACCAATTACCACCAATATTGGCTTGCAGAAACTCTCTCGCGTATGGGCTAAAGCCTGTGGGCTCTGTACCAGGAATTAATCCTGCCCAACTACCACTGGACATGACTGACCAATACGACACAGGCTCACCTTTACCTGAGTATTCTGTATCATATTCATCAGGAAGACCTAAGTCGTGACCATATTCATGGGAGGTTACCCCCGCAGCTGCATCGATTGGTTGAATGGTGTAATCATAAGCAGCCATTTTCCCTTGGTAACGGTCAGAGCTATTGTTGTTTGAGCCAGGAATGACAAAAACGTCACCTAGATCCCAGCGGTGTGACCAGATAGCATCCTCGCCTAAATCACCACCACCGGCTTCCTCTCCAACGCTGGCATGGAAAATCATCAAGTGATCAATGACACCATCAGGTTCACGGTAGTTACCATCATTGTCATAATCATAACGATCTTCTTGGTCAAACCAGGACAGATCAATTTCTTTTGCAGCGGCTTCCAGAGCCTCCCGTACTAATTCACGAGCACCTTGAGAGTTCGCGTTAGCACCATAATAACGAGCACTCTTGCTAGCCGTATACCAGCCAACTACTTTACCATTCACGGCATAACTGCTACCGGACTGAGCTTTGTAAAACTGACGCATCGATAGTAGGTTTTCACCATTAGGTCCTTCGTAGCCGGTTGGTGAAAAGAGGAGGTCTTGATAATGCTGGCGATGATAGTCTTCATAATACATGTCGGTGGACTCTTGCGTCACTGTATTATGCAAGTAATCAGGAAAGTCGACGAGTATTGCCAGAATACGATCAGTGGTGACACTGCCATTATAAGTTTCAGGCTTAAGCGGTGTGAGCTGGTCAGTAAAAATACGATCGTTAAGGTTATTTTTACTAGAAGAAAAGTTTTTAGCTCGTTGTTTTTGCGCCTCTGAACGTTTATTGGCTAGATCAGCCCACTCTCCAGGAGGTAAGCTATTAAACTGAGCTTTTTTATTGGCGAGGTACTTTGATAATGCCTGTTTTTCCTCTTGTGTCGTGGCAGTAGCTGAAAGTTTGCCGGATTTTTTCAGCATGTTAATGAGTTTTTCGTTATCAGCTAGTGGTAAATCAAAAGGGTGTGAGTGGTGAACACATTTACCAACAGCCAAGGAGCTAAACAGAAAAGAACCTGCTAGCAGAGAGATCATTACTCGCTTTTGAAACACGTTAAAACTCTCCCGGTTTTTATTATTAGTGTGAGCATAAAGTATTTTCCTTAACGCTAAAGACAAATAGCAGAACAGATTTCATGTACCCTTCGTGAATCATTTTTAGGGTTTATTGTCAGTGTAATGACCTGTCCTAAAAAAACTTCATGTTGGGTATATCATCGTGTTTTGTGGTGACTTGCTTTAGCCATTTTTGAGACATTAGAGTGGCTAGTTACAAACATAATCAACCTATCTACTAACTACATTATTTAGCTTAATAAGGAAGATTTGGAGCTTGGCTTGTTTATCCTTTTTATTCTGACCACTTATTGAGAGTATTTCCTTTTGGGAGTATAGGAGACGATATTACTGTTACCGCCGTTCTTTCCCTTTGTTAAGGGGTAAGCACTATAAATGAAACCAAAATAAATGATCCTTTTGTATTGTATTGCCAAATACTATTTTCAAATGGAAAACAAGCCCTTCTTCTAAGCGTTTGTTATAACAAAAATATTATCTTGGAGACAAGAGTCGTAAGGTTTTTTTTTGGATATGCAGTTATCTTAATTTAGTATGACTTAAGGTTCATTTTTTTGGGGTGGTTTCTTTTTAGAATCCTTAAAAGGTTTTCTGCGCTGCTTGATATAGTCTTTTACTGCTTGCTCTGTTTCTTTTTCTGTTGCTGTCATAGGAAGTTTTCCGGACTTTTTAAGCATCTCTGCTATTTTATCAAAATTTTCGACTGGTACGTCAGCTTGAGTTGTTGTGCTAACCACTGTAAGTAAGACTAGGAAAAAAGTAGGTTTTAGCAGAACGGTTAAACACTTCATTGGAAACTCCCTTATGATGCTATCAATATAATGTGCCTATAGGTGATGTTGACTATACCATGCTCTAACTGATAGCTGTGATGGATATGGTAAAATCTTTATTTTGGTTAATATAAATAATATGTTTACATAAAAACTAATTAAAGTACTTTTATGTAAAGTTAAACTTGATGCAAGATTGTAAAGGCAAGGTTTGGGTTTGCATTAGGTGGTTATATTACTACGAAACTGCACTTTAACCTTATAAAAAATAGGATATAACGAGAGCATTTATATGTGTTGCGAGGATGGGAGTAGTACTAATTAAAAAACAACGACATATTTAGTATGAACTTTTAGCGTTGATTGCTTAGCATGGATGGTTTGGTATCTCTCGCCCTGAATTTCTGTAAATAATTTGTACCGAATTGCAGTCATTCTCTTTGTTATCATGTATGATTGCCTCCCCCTATCAGGCAGGACTATTTATGCAGTGGAGAGGTAGTTGGAACATGCCAAGTAACGATATGCTTGAAGATATTCTTACTGAGGTCAGCCCTCTTTTGGGACAAGGTAAAGTAGCCAATTATATTCCAGCTTTAGCAAAAGTCAGCGCAAACAAGCTAGGAATCGCAGTATGTACTGTTGATGGAGAACTCAGTTATGCAGGGGATGCGCTTGAGCCTTTCTCAATTCAAAGTATATCTAAGGTATTTAGTTTGACCCTTGCCATGAATAGAGTGGGGGATGACTTGTGGACAAGGGTTGGTAAAGAGCCATCAGGGCAGTCATTTAACTCACTCAGTCAGCTTGAGTATGAGCATGGTATTCCCCGCAACCCGTTTATTAATGCAGGTGCGCTTGTGGTGAATGATATCCTTCAATCTCGATTATCTGCACCTAAACAGCAGTCATTAGCGTTGGTACGTCAGTTGTCAGGTAATAAGCGTATTATGGCTGATAAGTGGGTAGCACGAAGTGAATATGAACATACGCATAGTGCACGAAATGCGGCAATGGCTTATTTGATGAAGTCCTTTGCGAATTTTAACAATGAGGTTGACCAAGTACTACAAAGTTATTATCTGCAATGCGCTTTTATGATGAGTTGT
Source organism: Zooshikella ganghwensis (assembly GCF_018263875.1). Taxonomy (NCBI): domain Bacteria; kingdom Pseudomonadati; phylum Pseudomonadota; class Gammaproteobacteria; order Oceanospirillales; family Zooshikellaceae; genus Zooshikella; species Zooshikella ganghwensis. The sequence goes on along the minus strand of NZ_JAEVHG010000013.1, from coordinate 53,808 downwards.
GTGGATTTGGCTAAAGCTTTTGTCTATTTAGCAAATAGAGGTCGCCCATTATTTGGTGATAAACCAATACTTTCACCTAAGCAAACTAAACGCTTAAATGCCTTATTAGCGACAAGTGGTTTGTATGATGCTGCAGGGGATTTTGCTTACCGAGTAGGTATGCCAGGGAAAAGTGGCGTTGGTGGTGGGATCATTGCCATCATCCCTGGTGAGTTGTCGGTTTGTGTGTGGTCACCCGCGTTGAATGAGGCGGGTAACTCATTAGTGGGGACTGCAATGCTGGAGACGTTTACCACAAAGTTGGGGCGCTCAATCTTTTAGCTATCACTTATGCTTAAGCCTAAGTGGCCATAAGTTGTAGTAAATGTACGGCATATCATTTTAATTATGGTTCATTGGGAATAGGCTCAGGCATTGCTCGTTCAAATTGAACAGCAAGAAACTCAAGTAATTTTTGCCATGAGTCTTGGTCGGCTTCCGCATTATACCCGACGGGTAGGCTAAATTGTTTTGCAATCTGGTCTGCTGCAGGGTTGGTAAAACTATGTTTGGCGTTTGGATAGTTATAGAGTTTAAAGTTCGCGTTAGCTTTTTGCATTTCCTGCTTTATGGCACTAATGTCGTCTGTTGTTATCATTTTATCGTCAGCACCATTAAAAACTCGAACAGCTGCCTTTAAGCTTGATGCTTGGGCGGGCTTGCCAACAGGCTTTAAGCTGCCATGGAAACTTGCTACGGCAGTTAAAGGCTCTCCCATTCTTGCCATTTGTAATACAACGCCGCCGCCAAAGCAGTAGCCTATTGCTGCAATTAATGCTTTGTCTGCTTTTGGATGCTGTTTGATAGTATCTAATGCGGCTTGAAAACGCTTTTGTGCAATTGGCCACTTTTGTGTTGCTTCTTGAGCAAATTTTTTTGCGTTGTCAGGGTGTTCAGCTTTCTTTCCTTCCCCATACATATCAATGGCAAAGGCCAGATAGCCTGCTTCAGCTAACATGTTAGCTCTTTTCATTGCATAATCGTTTAGACCCCACCACTCATGAACCACAATAACCACGGGGCGCGGGCTTGGAAATGTTTCGCTGAAAGCAATATACCCTCTCATTTTGTGTCCATCTGTCGTTTGATAGTGCACTATTTCATGTTTTACCGCTGACAGGGCGGGAAAGGGGAGTAACAATATAAGAGGGAAGATAAATCTGGCGAAGTTGTATTGCATACTTTTATTCTCCTTAACACTAAAACGGCCCATAAAATATTGTTTTGTCACTATTCTGATATGTGAACGAGACAAGCCGATGACACTTTTCATTGTGACTGAGAGTGAATGAACTGTTGGCAGGTAGGACATGATATTGAGAGTGATTTTCAGTTAATGTACTGTTTGTGATAATTCATGCTTAAGAGGTGTTTGCTTGGAGATGAATAAAAATAAACTACTCAGTGCTCAGGAGACTATCCCTGATCGCACCATGTCGATAGAAGTTGCAAAAACTCATGTGGTAAATGGTAATAAGATGATGGAGCCTTTTCCTGATGGGCTTGATATTGCAATGTTTGGTTTAGGGTGTTTTTGGGGGGCTGAAAAGCGGTTTTGGTCGGTGCCTGGTGTGTACTCTACTCAAGTAGGTTATGCCGGAGGGGTGACTAAACATCCTACTTATCAAGACGTATGTACGGGTTTAACTAATCACGCAGAGGTTGTGCGAATTATTTATGACCCAAAGCAAGTAGATTATAAAACGCTATTGCAGATTTTTTGGGAGTCTCATGATCCAACGCAAGGAATGAGGCAGGGGAATGATAGCGGAACACAGTATCGATCAATAATACTGGTTTATTCAAATGAGCAGCGTCACGCTGCATATGAAAGTTTACAACATTTTCAACAGCGTTTAAGTGATGCAGGGTATGGTCAAATAACCACAACAATTGAAGATGCACCACCATTTTACTATGCAGAAGACTACCATCAACAGTACTTAGCTAAGAATCCTGGAGGCTATTGCGGTTTAGGAGGAACGGGAATTACTTGCGGGAATTGATTGTAACTTATTGTTTTATAAAGATATTTTTTATTCTTAGGATAAAAAAAACCCTGATCCTAGTTGGGATCAGGGAGCCTACTCATACAAAACTAACCTTAGAGTGTGAGACTAAATAGTAGTAGAAGCAGTAGTGCTACCAAAGTCGTAACTTTACTGTTACTACTACGCCATGTACGTATCGACGGTTTTGATTATATGTATGTTTACTACAAAAATGCAAATTTTTTTGTAGTAAAGGTAAAAGTATCTGCTTTTTATGAGAGATTGGTAATTTTACAACATTGATGTAAGTCAAATTTTCTTTTTGGGGACAAAAAAATACCCTGACGAGAAAGGGGGAGGAGGATCGTCAGGGTTCTAGCTTCTCTGATGAGATAGTAAGGGAGTAACTCAACGCGAGGTTAATGTTAGTTGAGAACCTTATTTATTTTTATGCGTAGCTCTACGAAATTAAATACGTTATTTACCTACGGCAAAGAAAAAATCACGTACATGAATAACCAATTTTTAAACTTAAAGGCATTTAATGTTTTAATTGTTTTAGAAACGAAATTTACTATTACTTTGTGTGGAAAATTAAAATGATCCAAGTCATAGTTTGATGTATTTTGGTCTGGGTTGTTTAAAGTGTGTGTTGTAAATAAATTTCATTAAATTGTGTAAGGTTTAAAAAAAACACAGTTTCTCTATGCCATGAAAGAAAAAGAATCTTTTTATAAATATATAAAATAAGTTGGCAGGTCTTATAAGAAAATTGATTTAAGTCAATTTGTTGTAATGGGTTTCTCTGAAAATGCACTTTTTTCGAAATGGCTGTATCAGCACTATACTCAGATCTTCATGTACTCTTTATACACTGTAATCATCCGTGTAGTGCTTCCTTACTTTAACAAAAAAATCACTATTTTTAGAGATGCTATGAAGTTATATATACTTAAAAATAAAGATATATTTATAGCGAGGTCTTTCTATTTATAAGTTCTCATCAAATTGTATTGACTGTTTGATTTGTACTAAATTGTTTTCTCGCTTTTAAGAAAAATATTAAATGAATAGTGTATTGATCTTTCCTCTTTCATAAAGATTAATTCTTATAGCAAAACCTTATGTGATTAAATTCCATATTTTGATTTTTTGTGTTGGTTGAGTAGTGTACAGGCCGAATGTTAGTTGGTAACTTATTGCACGAAACCAACCACTATTTTGATCTTAAGGAAAAGGTTAAAGGAATTTAAATATTAAATAACGGCAAGGATGATTGGGTAATTTAATTTTTTAAAGGATTTTTCCGATGAAAAAAATATTCATGGTATTGTGCATGGTATTTACGCTTGTAGTTGCACCATTTTCTTTTGCTAATGAAGAGGCTGCGGCTTTACAAGCAATTAATATTAATACGGCAACTGCTGAGCAAATTGCGGATGCGCTAGTGGGGATTGGTCCAGCAAAAGCACAAGCTATAGTCGAGTATCGTGAAGAGTTTGGTGCTTTTGATTCTCTTGATGATGTTGAGCAGGTAAAGGGTGTAGGTAAGAAAACGCTAGAAAAGAATCAAGGGAAAATAGAGTTCTAAGTACAAAATATATAATTTGGCTCCCCGAGCTGGACTCGAACCAGCGACCCAATGATTAACAGTCATTTGCTCTACCAACTGAGCTATCAGGGATCCCCAAAAGAACGGCTGCTATACTAATCGTAGTTGACGTAGACGTCAATACCCTACATAGGCATTATATAACTAAAAGTGCAATTCTGTTGGGTTTGCAATTTCTAGCCCCAAACTTAATTGATTTAAGTTTGGGGCTTTTTAATAGGCTTCTCAGAATGAGTAAGCTTATATCTATATGTACTGTAAAATACAAAGAGTGATGCTGTAGTTAAAAAGTGATTTAGTTACTGTTTAAATCAGAGCCTTTCAATGAGAGTATAATAGACGATTGCAGGCAAACATTGCTCAAACAGGTTAAAGTACTGCCTAAGTTCAGGTTTTCGTTGAGAGGCTAATGATGAGTAAAGCATTTCATGTGGAAGCTAACTATCACCCTGCTGGTGATCAGCCGAATGCCATTAAGTCTCTAGTAGGGGGTATCGAAGCGGGGCTTGCATCGCAAACTCTACTGGGTGTGACCGGATCTGGTAAGACCTTCTCAATAGCAAATGTGATTGCGCAAACTCAACATCCCACCTTAGTCATGGCTCACAATAAAACATTAGCCGCTCAGCTATATGGTGAATTCAAAGCGTTTTTTCCGAATAATGCGGTTGAATACTTTGTTTCTTATTATGACTACTACCAGCCTGAAGCTTATGTTCCTGCTACAGATACATTTATTGAGAAAGATGCATCTATCAATGACCATATAGAACAAATGCGCCTTTCAGCGACTAAAGCGATGATGGAGCGAAAGGATTGCATTATTGTCGCGACGGTTTCAGCTATTTATGGCTTAGGTGATCCAGATAGCTACTTAAAAATGCTTTTACATTTAAGTAGGGGAGACCAAGTTGATCAGCGAGCTATTTTGCGTCGTTTGGCTGAACTGCAGTATCAGCGTAATGATGTTGAGTTACATCGAGGAACATACCGGGTAAAAGGCGATGTTATCGATATCTTTCCTGCCGATTCCGATATTGATGCAGTTCGAATAGAGTTATTTGATGAAGAGATAGAAAATATCTCAGTCTTTGATCCCCTTACTGGGGTTGTTACTGCTAAGTTACCAAGAGTGACCATTTACCCAAAAACACACTATGTAACACCAAGAGAAATTGTGCTTAGTGCTGTTGACCAAATAAAGGTTGAGCTAAAGGAAAGATTAGCTCAGTTAAGAAAGGCTGATAAATTGGTTGAAGCGCAACGACTGGAGCAGCGCACCCAGTTTGATATTGAAATGATGATTGAGCTGGGTTATTGCAGTGGCATTGAAAATTACTCCCGTTACTTGTCAGGACGTAAGCCAGGTGAGCCGCCTCCAACATTATTCGATTATTTGCCTGACGATGCTTTACTGATTATTGATGAGTCACATGTGACGATTCCACAAATTGGTGCTATGTATCGAGGTGATCGCTCCCGAAAAGAAACGCTTGTCAATTTTGGTTTTCGCTTACCTTCTGCACTGGATAATCGCCCACTGAAGTTTGAAGAGTGGGAGGAACGTTCACCCCAAACAATTTTTGTATCTGCGACACCTGGAGACTATGAAGCTCAACATGAAGGGCAGCGTGTTGAGCAAGTGGTCAGGCCAACCGGTTTGATTGATCCTGAGATAGAGGTTCGACCTGCAACGTCTCAGGTTGATGATTTGCTTACCGAAATTAACTTGCGTGTAACTAAGTTGGAAAGAGTTCTGGTTACGGTCCTTACTAAGCGAATGGCTGAGGACTTGACTGAGTACCTGGCTGAACATGATGTTAAAGTGCGTTACTTACATTCTGATATTGATACTGTAGAGCGTGTGGAAATTATTCGTGACTTGCGATTAGGCACCTTTGATGTATTGGTAGGGATAAACCTGCTACGAGAAGGGCTTGATATGCCAGAGGTTTCTCTTATAGCAATCTTAGATGCAGACAAAGAAGGGTTTTTACGCTCAGAGCGCTCACTAATACAAACCATTGGTCGTGCTGCGCGAAATATTAATGGTAAGGCTATTCTTTATGCTGACAGAATGACTGGATCGATGCAGCGAGCTATTGAGGAAACAGAGCGACGCCGTAGTAAACAGTTAACGTATAATAAGCAAAATAAGATTTCGCCCAAAAGTGTTCAAAAGTCTGTGGCGGATATCATGGAAGGAGCGGTCATTCCTGGAAAGCGTAAACGAGGTGAGAGACGTAAAGTAGCAGAATCTAAAAAGGATTATGCTGTTGCTGCACCGTCTTCCCCTCATGAAATGGTTAAGTTGTTAAAAAAACTTGAGGAAAAAATGTATCAGCATGCAAAGGACTTGGAGTTTGAGCAAGCTGCTGCGGTTAGGGATCAGATCACAAAGCTAAAACAAAGTACGCTCCTGCAATAAGAATTCCATGTTGATTGAATTACACTTGGTGTCCATTGAATTGGTGTATCCCTTTTAGTGATTAAGTGAGGCTAGGTGCTTTCTTTTAAAGATTGAAGTGAAGGGGTACAGTAGATGTATTTGGTATTTCTCATGATATGGTAATACTTTGGTTATTAAAGAAACCTGTTCAGTGTTACCTATAATCTTATTTTGGTTTTACATTCATATTTAACTTATGCGGAGTTTGATTCAACATGGAGCAGTTAGCTGCTAAAACGATTGGTGTTATAGGGTTGGGTTATGTTGGGCTGCCACTTGCTGTTGAGTTTGGCAAGAAGCTTAATACGGTAGGATATGATATTCATGAGCAACGTATCACTGAGTTAAAACAGGGTATTGATCGTACATTGGAGGTTGACGCTGAGGAGTTAAAACAGGCTACTAAGCTAACCTATAGTGCAACTTTAGAAGATTTAAGTGCATGTGATATTTACATTGTGACTGTTCCTACACCTATAGACCGGTTTAAAAAACCTGATTTGACGCCTTTAACTAAAGCAAGTGAGGCTTTAGCGAAGGTCATCAATAAAGGTGATATTGTTATTTATGAGTCAACGGTATATCCCGGTGCAACAGAAGAGCATTGTATCCCCATCATTGAACGTGAAAGTGGGCTTGTATTTAATCAGGACTTTTTTGCAGGCTACAGCCCGGAGCGGATTAATCCTGGAGATAAAGAGCATCGTCTGGTAAACATCAAAAAAGTAACATCAGGCTCTACCCCAGAAATAGCTGAGGTTGTTGATCAGCTTTATGCATCTATCATTGTTGCCGGCACTCACAAAGCTAGCAGTATTAAGGTAGCTGAGGCCGCAAAAGTCATTGAAAACACCCAACGTGATTTAAATATTGCGCTAGTGAATGAGTTAGCACTTATTTTTGAAGAATTAGGGGTTGATACCCTGGAGGTGCTTGAGGCCGCTGGCACCAAATGGAATTTTCTACCCTTCCGTCCTGGTTTGGTGGGTGGGCATTGCATTGGCGTTGATCCTTATTATCTGACCCATAAAGCTCAGGAAATAGGCTATCGGCCAGAAGTGATTCTTGCGGGTAGGAGAATTAATGACCGGATGGGTAGTTATGTTGCTGAGCGACTGATTAAACTAATGGTTCAGAAAAAAATACATATTGCTGAAGCAAAAGTATTGATGCTTGGCCTGACGTTTAAAGAAAACTGTCCAGACCTCCGTAATACCAAAGCCATTGATATCATTGAAGAATTGCAGGCATGGGGCGTACAGGTTGATATTTATGATCCTTGGATTGATCCAGCAGAAGCTGCTCATGAGTATGGTGTGGAAGTATTAACAGAAAAACCAAATACGATCTATGATGGTGTTGTGCTTGCAGTCGCTCATCAACAGTTTATGAATTGGAAAAAACAAGATTTAGACAGTCTATGTAAATCTGCTGCGGTCGTAGTTGATGTGAAGAGTGCTTTTCCAAAATCCTGGGTTGATACTCGCTTATAAAAAACAAAGTTGCACACGAAAACTAGCTAGACTGGACTGGGGTTCATGAAATTATCTGTAATTGGAGCAGGCTATGTTGGCTTGGTAACAGCAGCCTGCCTTGCTGATGTTGGCCATCAAGTTTGTGTTATTGATATTGATAAAACGAAAGTCCAGGCTTTGCAGCAAGGTCGAATTCCAATATTTGAGCCTGGATTGGCACCTATCGTACTGCGGAATATAGAAAAGAACCGGTTACACTTCACCTGTGACATGATGGCTGCTATTAGTTTTGCTTCTACACTTTTTATAGCAGTGGGTACACCTCCAGAAGAAGATGGTTCGGCGGATTTACAGCATGTGTTGGCGGTGGCTAATGCTATCGCGACGCACATGGATAGTCATAAAATTGTCGTGACTAAATCGACAGTACCTGTTGGAACAGCTGATCAAGTTCTCTCTGTTTTTCGGGAAAAACTGTTGGAGCGAAAAGTTGCTTTTTCAGTTGACGTAGTGGCCAACCCTGAGTTTCTTAAAGAAGGCGCGGCTGTTGCCGATTTCATGCGCCCTGATCGTATAATTGTAGGTACAGATAGTGAAGCATGCCGCTCGTTAATGAGGGAAATATATGCGCCCTTTAATCGACAGCATGATCGTATGATGTTTATGGATACCCGATCGGCTGAACTGACTAAATATGCGGCTAATGCCATGCTTGCCACAAAGATTAGTTTTATGAATGAAATGGCGAATTTGGCTGAGCAGTTAGGTGCTGATATTGAACAGGTTAGGCAAGGCATTGGAGCTGATCCTCGTATAGGCTATCATTTTATTTACCCAGGTTGTGGATTTGGTGGATCTTGCTTCCCAAAAGACTTACATGCTTTGGTAAATATTGCCAATAAAGTGGGCTATCGAGCCGATATTTTGCAATCTGTTATTCATGTGAATCAGCGTCAGAAACTTCGCTTATTTGACAAAATACAAGCTTATTTTTCTAATAACTTAGAAGGTAAGACATTTGCTGTATGGGGTTTATCCTTTAAGCCGAAGACTGATGACATGCGCGAAGCTCCGAGTATATCGCTCATGAGTGCAATCTGGGCGAGTGGAGGGCGTGTTCAAGCTTACGATCCCGAAGCAATGGGTGCTGCTCGTGAGTTATTTGGCCACCGCAATGACTTTAGCTTGGTAGGTAGTCCAGAAGAAGCATTGCAAGGTGCTGATGCTTTAGTGGTATGTACTGAGTGGCATGTATTTCGAGCGCCTGACTTTGAGTTGATTAAAAAGCAGCTTAGTTACCCAGTTATATTTGATGGCCGAAACTTATACGACCCTGATCGTGTTAAGTATTATGGTTTACAGTACTATGGCATAGGTCGCGGTAATTGATTATTTTTTAATTACAATTTCAACATAATACGTTGGACAGGTAAAAGTAATAAACAATGAAAGTTTTAGTGACCGGTGCAGCCGGATTTATTGGTAGCCATGTCAGCATTCAGTTGTTGGCGCGGGGTGATGAGGTTGTTGGGCTGGATAATCTCAATGATTACTATGATGTGACATTGAAAGAAGCCCGTTTGGCACATATTCGTTCCCAGCCTGGTGCAGAAAACTTTCGCTTCGTTAAAATGGAGCTGGCGGATAAGGATGGCATAGAGCAGTTATTTGCGGCTGAAAAGTTTGACAAGGTGATTAATCTAGCAGCACAGGCCGGAGTTCGTTACTCTCTGGAAAATCCTCATGCTTATGTTGATAGTAATATTGTCGGCTTTATGAACATCTTAGAGGGATGTCGTCATCATCAAGTGAAACATCTTGTATATGCCTCTTCAAGTTCTGTTTATGGTGCCAATGAAAATATGCCTTTTTCAGTGCATCATAATGTTGATCATCCTCTTTCTCTTTATGCCGCAAGTAAAAAAGCTAATGAGCTAATGGCGCATACTTATTCTCACTTGTATCGTTTGCCCACTACGGGCCTGCGTTTCTTTACCGTATATGGTCCGTGGGGGCGTCCGGATATGGCCCTGTTTTTATTTACAAAAGCGATTTTGGAAGGTAAGACAATAGACGTCTTTAATTATGGTAAACACCGCCGTGACTTTACCTATGTTGATGATATTGTTGAGGGGGTTATTCGCACACTGGATAATATAGCCCAACCTAATGCGTCTTGGTCAGGCATGCAGCCAGATCCAGGTACTTCTAATGCTCCTTGGCGCGTTTACAATATTGGTAACAACCAACCTGTTGAGCTTTCTACTTATATTGAGACATTGGAGAAAGCACTGGGGAAGAAAGCGCAAATGAATTTGCTGCCATTACAGCCTGGGGATGTGCCTGATACCTATGCGGATGTCGATGATCTAGTCAATGATGTAGGTTATCGACCAAATACAACTGTAGAGACAGGAATAAAACGATTCGTGGCATGGTACAGAGATTTTTATCAGGTGTAAGTTATTTCTGCAAACAAAACACTTGTAGTCAAAGTTAGCGATGAGAATATGTTAATACTAAGTTTAACTTATATGAGTTAAATAAAGGGGCTTGCGCTTTATAAAAACTGCTGGTATCTTACGCCCACGATTTAGGCGCGTAGCTCAGTTGGTTAGAGCGCTACCTTGACATGGTAGAGGTCGTTGGTTCGACTCCAATCGCGCCTACCAAATTTATAAAAAAGCCAGCTTTAGCTGGCTTTTTTGTTGTCTATAGAAAATGGATTATTTCTACTCAAAAAGCCCTTTTTAAACTGTCTTGCAACTTAATACGTTGGGTAGTATTAATATATAGCCGAATACACAATTTGGTTTATATTGGTGCTTTGCTAGGTATTATTCTTGTTATATTCAGTTCAAACTTTTCTTTGCGTTGTTAAGCAAACGTTACTGGATTCTTCACTGCAGCTTGAGTCAGCTCACCCTCATGAGCCTATTATTGTGAGTCAAGTTCCTGAGCCATGGCAATGTTTGGGGGTGGGAAATTATGCTGCTGTTTTTGTCCATCCTCAGCAGGGTGACTGGGTAGTAAAAGTATATGCTCATCACTTTCAAGAAGTCGCTCAAGAGGCCAGTGTTTATCGGCAGCTAGGAAAGCATCCTGCTTATTCTGAGTTAATTGCAGAAGGTGACACGTTTTTAGTGCTTAAGCGCTTGCATGGCGTAACTCTTTATGATGCAGTGCACCAAGGAAGCCTAATTCCTGAGCGGGTAATTACTGATATAACCTGTGCTTTAGCCTATGCGCAAGAGCGGGGACTTAACCCTTTTGATGTGCATGGGAAGAATGTAATGATGCAAAATGGCCAGGGATTTGTGGTTGATATTTCTGACTTTTACAAAGAAGGGTATGATCCTAAGTGGGAGCATTTACGTAAAGCTTACTACTGTTTTTATCGGCCCATCATATATCGCATGCGGCTTTCTGTTCCTTACTGGTTGCTGGATATGACTCGTTATATCTATAGGCAGTGTCGAAAGCTTGGTTATCTAATACAGCAAATTCGTAAGCCATTGTCTTCCAGGGTAAACCGTTCTGTTCTCAAAGAATAGAATGATTTACAGGGCTGTGTGAAGGTTAACGGTATCTTCAGGAGTTGACTTTTTTTGCAAAAGCAGTATAAATACCAGCCTTTTGTCTAATTTTGTTCTGTTCTAAGCAGTTGAAGTAAAGAATTCAACGCTTCATGTGGCCTTTGGTATGGGTCACCACTGTCACTACTTAAGGTAAGTTTATGCCAGTTATTACCCTCCCTGATGGAAGTCAAAGACATTATGAACATGATGTCAGTGTACTGACTGTTGCCAAGGACATTGGTCCAGGTTTAGCTAAAGCAACCATTGCTGGACGTGTTAATGGTACGTTGGTTGATGCATGTGACTTAATCACCGAAGACGCTAAGCTTGAAATAATAACGGCTAAGAATCAGGAAGGGCTAGAAATAATCCGTCACTCCTTTGCTCATCTTATGGGGCATGCTGTAAAGCAGCTTTATCCTGATGCAAAAATGGCTATTGGCCCTGTCATTGAAGATGGCTTTTACTATGATATTGCTTATGAGCACTCCTTCTCTCAGGAGGATGTTGAGGCTATTGAAAAGCGGATTAATGAGCTGACTATCAAAGACTATGATGTCATCAAGCGCATGACACCAGTCGATGAAGCAAGAGCTATATTCCAGTCTCGTAATGAAACCTACAAAGTACAGCTTATTGATGATATGGATGAATCAATAAAAGCTGTAGGTCTCTACTACCACGAAGAATACATCGATATGTGTCGTGGTCCTCATGTGCCTAATACTCGTTTTCTACGAGCCTTTAAGCTGACAAAATTAGCGGGAGCATACTGGCGTGGCGACTCAAGCAATGAAATGCTGCAGCGTATTTATGGGACAGCTTGGGCAGATAAAAAGCAGCTTAAAGCATACTTGAAACGACTTGAAGAGGCTGAGAAGAGGGATCACCGAAAGCTGGGCAAAAAATTAAGCTTGTTCCATATGCAGAAAGAAGCACCTGGTATGGTCTTTTGGCATGCTGCTGGCTGGACCCTTTATCAACAAATTGAGCAGTATATGCGACAAAAACTGCTTGACCATGACTACCAGGAAATTAAAACGCCTCAAGTTGTTGAACGGGCACTATGGGAAAAGTCAGGCCACTGGGATAAATTTCACGATGAGATGTTTACGACAGAGTCAGAAAATCATGACTTTGCCATAAAGCCTATGAACTGCCCTTGCCACATACAGGTTTTTAATCAAGGCTTAAGAAGCTATCGTGACTTGCCATTGCGTCTTGCAGAGTTTGGTTCCTGTCATCGTAATGAGCCATCAGGCGCTCTGCATGGGTTAATGCGGGTTAGAGGGTTTACTCAGGATGATGCGCATATCTTTTGTGATGAAGATGACATTCAGCAAGAGGTATCACGCTTTATTGACTTCCTACATGAAGTATATGCAGACTTCGGTTTTTCGGAGATTATCTACAAGCTTTCAACACGACCTGAAAAACGTGTAGGTAGTGATGAAATTTGGGATAAATCTGAGCAGGCATTGGCTAAAGCACTCAATGCGAAAAAATTGCCATGGGAAGAGTTACCTGGTGAAGGGGCTTTTTATGGACCCAAAGTTGAGTTTTCTTTAAAAGACTGCATTGGTCGTGTATGGCAGTGTGGTACAATTCAAGTCGATTTTTCAATGCCTGAACGTTTGGATGCACAATATGTAGCTGAAGATGGTTCACGCAAAGTACCTGTAATGTTGCATCGTGCAATTTTAGGTTCATTTGAGCGATTTATAGGTATACTTATTGAGCACTATGCGGGTGCTATGCCTGTTTGGCTGGCTCCGACACAAGTCGTATTGCTAAACATTACAGATAAACAAGCGGATTATGTTACTCAGGTACAGGAAAAGCTCAAAAAACATGGAATAAGAGCAGCTGTAGACTTGAGAAACGAGAAAATCAGCTTTAAAATCCGTGAGCACACTTTACAGAAAGTTCCTTATCTACTAATAGTTGGCGATAAGGAAGTAGATTCGAATGCGGTCGCTGTCAGAACGCGGTTAGGCGAAGACCAAGGTTCTGTGCCTGTTGATGATTTTATCAGCTTATTAAAGCAGGAAATTTCTCAGCATGGCAGAAGCAGCAATGAGAAAGATACGAAGTAGGAGATACCACAATTAAGCGCGACAACAGAAAAGATAAACGCACACCAACAACCGCCATGAATGAAGAGATTAAAGCTCGGGAGGTGCGTTTAATAGATGCCGAAGGCACACAGGTCGGTATTGTGCCTATTAGTGAAGCACTGGAGACTGCAAAGCAGGCTGAGTTAGACTTGGTTGAAATAAATAACAGTGCTGAGCCTCCAGTCTGTAAGATCATGGACTATGGCAAACATTTGTTCGAGCTTAAGAAGCAAAAGGCGGCCGCTAAGAAAAAGCAAAAACAAACTCAGGTGAAAGAAATCAAGTTTCGCCCGGGTACCGAAGAAGGGGATTATCAGGTCAAACTACGCAACCTGATACGTTTCCTACAAGAAGGGAACAAAGCCAAGGTTTCGCTACGTTATCGTGGTAGAGAAATGGCCCACCAGGAATTGGGTATGGAATTGCTTAAGCGCGTTGAAACGGATCTTGAGGATATCGGGATCGTTGAGCAATACCCAAAAATGGAAGGGCGACAACTCATCATGGTTTTGGCTCCCAAAAAGAAAAAGTAAATTCAATTAATTAGGTAGTTGAATTTGCTCAATAAAATTAGCCAGGAACAAGTCTATTTGTGTCCTGGCCTATGAATGCGGAGTTCTGTATGCCTAAAATGAAAACCAAACGAGGTGCTGCTAAGCGCTTCAAAGCGACGGCTTCTGGTTTCAAGCGTAAGCACGCTTTCAAAAGCCACATTCTTACTAAGATGACCACTAAGCGTAAGCGTCAGTTGCGGGGCACGTCTATGGTTGCGAGTAGCGACCAAGCTTCTGTTGAACGCATGCTGCGTACCAGCTAATCCCTAAGCTTTGCTTACAGTTACAGGTATCATCTGAGGAGAATAAACCATGCCTCGTGTTAAACGTGGAGTTGTGGCCCGTCGTCGCCATAAAAAGATTTTAAAGCAAGCTAAAGGTTACTACGGTGCCCGTAGTCGTGTATTTCGCGTAGCGAAGCAAGCGGTAACCAAAGCTGGTCAATATGCTTATCGTGACCGCCGTCAGCGTAAGCGTCAATTCCGCGCTTTGTGGATTGCACGTATCAATGCGGCTGCACGTATCAATGGTCTTTCTTATAGCCGCTTTATTGCTGGACTGAAGAAAGCATCTGTTGAGATTGATCGTAAAGTCTTAGCAGATTTAGCTGTTCATGAGCAGCAAGCGTTTGCCGCTATCGTTGAGAAAGCAAAGCAAGCGCTGGCCTAACACAGCTCAATCTGTTGTTAGCTTGATTAAAAGGAGGCCATGTGCCTCCTTTTTTTATTTGACAACGTTTGTCGTATTGAATTGGTAGTATCAGATTTTTTCTAACAGTTGGACTAGAGGTAAGCGTCTGTCATGTTTATTAGCAGTAAAATACAATAACTGCTGAGAGAAATATATTGACGCTAACGAGATTGTCTGCGGAGTGAACCATGAATAATTTGGAATCGCTGTTAGCCAGTGCGCTGGAAGAAACAGCCACTGCAGAAAACACCCAGTCACTGGATCAAGTGCGGGTTAAATACCTGGGTAAAAAAGGAGAAATTACTCAGTTTTTAAAAACACTTGGTGCATTATCTGCAGATGAACGACCTGCTATGGGAGCCAAGATTAATGAGGCAAAAACCCAGCTTCAAGCGGCTTTGAATGACCGTCGTGAAAAATTACAACTGGCTCAACTTGAAGCTCAACTTGCTGCTGAATCGATTGATGTTACGCTGCCTGGTCGTATAGAGTCACTAGGTAGTATTCATCCAGTTACTAAGACGATTGAGCGTATAGAAGATATTTTTCAGAAAATTGGCTTTTCGGTCGCAGAGGGACCAGAAGTCGAAGATGACTATCATAATTTTGAAGCATTAAATATTCCTAGTCATCATCCTGCTAGAGCAATGCATGATACTTTTTATTTTAATGCGCACACGTTGCTTCGAACTCATACTTCTCCTGTGCAAGTGCGTACCATGGAGCAAAGCCAGCCTCCTATTAGAATTATTTGTCCTGGTAAAGTATATCGTTGTGATTCTGACCAAACGCATACCCCTATGTTTCATCAGGTAGAAGGACTGCTAGTAGATGAAAATGTAAGCTTTGCTGATTTGAAAAGTACTATTATTGACTTTCTGCGGGCATTTTTTGGACGTGATTTACAGGTTCGATTTCGCCCTTCATATTTTCCTTTTACAGAGCCTTCAGCCGAAGTGGATATTGAGTGGGGAAGGGATAGTGATGGAAAAGTTAGGTGGTTGGAAATTATGGGGTGTGGCATGGTGCATCCAAAAGTTTTTGATTACTCCAATATTGACTCGGAAAAATATACCGGATATGCCTTTGGCTTGGGTGTAGAACGGATGGCAATGTTACGTTACGGCGTTCAAGACTTACGCCAGTTTTTTGAAAATGATGTGCGCTTTTTAGAGCAGTTTAATTAAGTGCTTGCCTCATCAAAAAGTTATACACCAGGTGTAAAGTAAGGATTGAACATGAAATTCAGTGAACATTGGCTACGCGAGTGGGTCAATCCCAAAGTTGATACCCATACCATCGTGGAACAGTTGACTATGGCTGGACTGGAAGTCGATGGAACAGAGGCTGTAGCAGGTCAGTTTACCGGGGTTGTCGTAGGTGAAATTATTGCGGCAGACCAGCATCCTAATGCAGATAAATTGAAACTATGTCAGGTGTCTGTAGGAGGCGAAATAACATTCCAAGTAGTATGTGGTGCCCCAAATGCACGAGTCGGGTTAAAAGCGCCTTTTGCGCAAATTAATGCGATTTTGCCTGGAAACTTTAAAATCAGAAAAGCTAAGCTGCGTGGTGTTGAAAGCTTTGGAATGCTATGCGCTGAGGCTGAGTTGGGTATGGCAGATCAATCCGATGGCTTAATGGAGTTACCGAGTGATGCCCCTGTCGGCGAGGATTTACGAAAATATTTAAATCTAGACGACACTATTATTGATGTCGATTTGACGCCCAACCGTGCCGACTGTTTAAGTATTGCTGGCATTGCGCGAGAGGTTGGAATTATAAATCGTCAAGCGGTGAATGCAGTAGAGGTGTCGCCTGTTTCTGCAACACATGAAGAAATTTTCCCTGTAGAAATTAAGGCACCAAAAGGATGCCCAAATTATGTAGGACGAGTGATTCGTGATGTTAATGTTTCCGTTGAAACACCACTATGGATGCAAGAGAAATTACGAAGAGCTGGACAGCGTAGCATAGATCCAATAGTGGATATTACAAACTATGTCATGCTAGAACTCGGGCAACCTTTGCATGGATTTGACCTGGAACAGCTTGCAGGGGGTATTGTTGTTCGAATGGCTGAAGAAGGGGAAAAACTGACGTTATTGGATGGTCAAACAATTACCCTAAGTAGTGATGTATTAGTCATTGCTGACCAAAGTAAGCCATTAGCTTTTGCTGGAGTCATGGGCGGTGAGCATTCTGGTGTTTCTAGCAATACACGCCATGTGTTTTTAGAAAGTGCCTATTTCAACCCCATTTTTATTGCTGGAAAGGCGCGTCAATATGGTTTACACACTGAGTCTTCTCACCGGTTTGAACGGGGTGTTGACTTCCAGTTACAGCGAAAAGCTATAGAACGTGCGACACAACTTATATTATCGATTTGTGGAGGACAACCTGGGCCTGTTACTAATCAATCTGACCCAGAGCAGCTGCCTGATACCATTGCTGTTAAGTTACGTGCTAGTCGTGTGCGTAGCTTATTAGGCCTTGAAATTTCAAACCAAGAAATTGCTGAGTTGCTTGGTGGCCTGGGTATGGTCATGGAAACTGTAAAAGAAGGTGCGTGGGTTGTAGGTATACCTTCCTATCGTTTTGATATTCGACTGGAAGTTGATCTTATTGAAGAAATAGCCCGTCTATATGGCTATAACAATCTTCCTTCTACCTCACCCATGGCGCATGTTGCTATGACAGGTTTGCCTGAAGATAAAGTGACACTTCGCCAACTTCGGCGTCTTTTAGTTGCTCAAGGTTATCGGGAGGCTATCAACTATAGCTTTATCTCTCCGGAATTGCAGAAGCTCGTTGAGCCAGAAGTTGAACCTTTGTCTCTGGCTAATCCAATTTCTGCTGATATGGGCGTTATGCGCACCAGTTTACTGCCTGGGCTGCTGAAAGCTTTAAGTTACAACTTGAATCGTCAGCAATCTCGTATTCGCTTGTTTGAGGTGGGACAAGTGTTCCTGCCTGAAGGGGATACTCTCCAACAGCCACAGATGTTGGCTGGTGTGGTTTGCGGCTTACGTAACCCGGAAAATTGGACCAGCAGCTCGGATAAATTTGATTTTTATGATTGTAAAGGTGTTGTTGAGCAGTTGATCGCCTTAGGTGGAAAAGCAGATCAATTTGAGTTTCGTCGTGAAGTAAGGCAAGGCTTTCATCCAGGACAATGTGCTGCGCTTTACTTAAAAGATGAGTGCGTGGGTTATTTAGGTCGTTTACATCCACAGCTGCAAAAGCAACTGGATATTCCTGAAGCCGTATATCAATTTGAATTACAGCTAGACTTATTAACCCAAGGAAGTGTTGCCAGTTTCCAAGAAATATCAAAGTTTCCTGGTGTTCGCCGTGATATTGCTGTTGTAGTTGATCAAAAAGTTGATGCTGCAGATTTAATGAAAATTGTTGAATTTGAAGCTGGCGAACTGTTGAAAGAGCTGAAGTTATTTGACGTTTATATTGGCAAAGGCATTGATCCTAATAGAAAAAGTGTTGCAATGGGCTTGACGTTACAGCATCCATCACGCACTCTTAATGAGGATGAGGTACACGACTTGATGACCAGAGTGACCCAAAAGTTAGAAGAGAGGTTTAACGCAATCTTAAGGAAGTAATGACCATGGGGGCATTGACGAAAGCAGAAATGGCGGAGCGCCTGTTTGAGGAATTGGGCCTAAATAAGCGAGAAGCTAAGGATATGGTTGAATTATTCTTTGAAGAAATTCGTCATGCCTTGGAAGCAAATGAGCAAGTTAAGCTCTCAGGTTTTGGCAATTTTGACTTGCGAGATAAACGAGAGCGTCCCGGTCGTAATCCAAAAACAGGAGAGGAAATACCTATTTGTGCACGACGTGTGGTTACGTTCCGCCCAGGGCAAAAACTAAAAGCTCGGGTAGAAACCTATGCTGGAACCAAGCAACAACAATGAACTGCCACCCATTCCTGGAAAGCGCTATTTTACGATTGGTGAGGTCAGTGAATTATGTGAAGTAAAGCCCCATGTATTACGATACTGGGAGCAAGAGTTCGCTCAAATAAAGCCAGTTAAACGGCGAGGGAATCGCCGTTATTATCAGCGCCAAGACGTATTGCTTATACGACAAATACGCAGTCTTTTGTATGAGCAAGGCTTTACGATTGGTGGAGCTAGAAACCGACTGGAAAGCGAAAACTCAAAAGAAGATATGAGTTACTATAGGCAGCTAATAAGACAGATGATTATTGAACTAGAAGATGTATTAAGTGTTTTAAAAAAATAATAACGCTTCATTAAATTGCTAGTTCACAAGCTTAGCTAATTGTAGTAATATTCCCACCGCATTTGAGGCGATGTCTCTATGTTTCGGAGTGTAGCGCAGCCTGGTAGCGCACCACAATGGGGTTGTGGGGGTCGGAGGTTCGAATCCTCTCACTCCGACCAAAATTTAGCCCGTAAGTCAATGACTTACGGGCTTTTTGCTTTTGAGACTCATTCTCGATTAAGCAAAATTAAGCAAGGATTAAGCAAACTTTCCACAAAAATCACCCCGTTTTTATAAGACGCAAGTCGTATACCCTATCTTGAACTAGCCTTAATCAAATATTCATATGAATTCTTGGTGTATATTGAATTAACATTTATTATGCAAAATATTACCGTTTGATTTAGGAAATGCTAACGTGACTAATGAGAGTAAATCGTCTCCACTGTTGTATGTTCTGGTGACCTTGGTTTGTATTAACCTGGTTGTTACTGGCTATATTGCCCTTAACCTTCATTCGGCTAATAACGCAGCTATTCAGGAACAGGATAAAGACCAAACCAAGAATGTTTCTGCGGAAAGCGCAAACCTAGTAGCTGAACCACTGGTAAGGCTTTACAACGAGAAACAGCATTCAAAAATATATGAGCTATTTGATGATCTAGCGAAGGTTCAGTTTACAGAAGAGACTCTGAAAGAGCAGATTGAAAAAGTGTATAAGATGGTTGGTAGAGTCGATAAATTTATTTATTCACATTCAGAGTATGTTGGTGTTGTAAATGGAAAGCAGTATTACAATCTACATTTTCAAGTAAAGTTGAGTGGCTCCGACTTTACTAAAGGAAGCATGAAAGTGACTGTTGTTGATTTGCAAGGTAAGTACGGTCTAATTGCATTCTTTGTCAACGGTTCGATGTAGTCATCACGTTATTGAATTTATGTATGAGGCTTAAAATTAAGCCTCATGTGTTCCCTTTCAAGTCCAAATTCAACTCAGCTGAGACATTGGTCCAGCGTTCAGTATGTCCCTCCAGATAATGATTTGTCATGTATTCTTCCGTGTGTCCCATTAAGGCTCTGATATAGTCTTTAGGAAAGCCTTGTTTTTCATACAGGTAACCCCCGAGTGCCCTGATTTCATGAAACGTGGGTCGACTGGCGGGAGGCATTAGTTTAAATACCTCCAAGCTGTCGCGTATTTTTGAGAACTCCCGACTTAACGTATTGCCGGTAACATACGTCCAGTGTTTATTCCGGATGTGGCAGCTACTGTTACGCCGGGGTTGTCGGTGAATAATAAAAGGGCTATCGAGTCCTGATTGTTTAGTCTGTTGGATGAGCTTGTGTAACTTGGGAGATAGCTCAATCGCTAAGTAAGCCGCTTCCCCCCATTTTTCGGTTTTTTGCTGAATAAGAAATAATTTATTTTCCTTAATATGTTCATATTTCAGTTCGACTAAATCACCACGACGTTGCAGGGTAATCACAGCCAACTCCATGGCTATTTTTAACCAGGGTTCAGCCTTGTGGTAGATGGTCTTAAACTGTTCAAAGGTTAATCGTTTACGTTGTTTAACGCGCTTTTTATTGATCGTCGTGGGTACGGGGTTCTCTTTCATTAAGCCTTTAGTGACGGCAAATCGTAGCACTTGGTGTTGTACATAGGAATCACGCTCAAAGTTTTCATCAAGGTAGTCCGCCACCGTGGGAACATCTAACTGCCGTAAAGGAATTTTACCCAAGTCGTGGTTGAGCCTTCTTAACCGTTGCCGCATATTTTCCAAGCTGTTTGATTTTAAGTTACGGGTAGGGACGTACTCCTCTTGAAAGCGGTCAATGGCGAGAGAAACGGTAGCGGTTGTCATCCCCATTACTTTTTCAACCAACTCAGCCCCCGCCATGAGCCGTGCATTCAACATTCTTGCCGCCGCTTGTGCTTTGTTACGGTCGGTGCCCATCGAGAAAAACTTTCCCGTAACCGGATGTCTATACCGATAATATTTATTTCCAGGGCCGTAAGTATATAAATTCGGTTCTAGGTTTTTAGTGGATGTGGATTTTCGTGGGATCATAACGGCTTTAACTTTTTAATACACTGTCTACAAGCTCATTGCCTGATTGAATGGCTTCGGCTTCCGCATCGATAAACCAAAGACCACCGATTTTTTTAGCAGGAATAAACCCCTCTCGGCACCACCGGGCGATACAGGTAGAAGTGGGGGCCTTTCCCTCAAAGCGTTGTTTTTGCCACTCAGCGATTGAAATTAATTTTTTAATCATAGCGTTGTCCCTTAGCTCATTACGTTAAAAAAATAATTATTTTTGCGTCGTTTTTTTATTCCTGCCTCAAGTTCATCTCGTTCAATCTTGATGGACAAGGGGGCTTGAATCAAAAAGTCCACTTGAGGTGATGATGCTCTATACCCCATGAAGTGTGGTCTTGCCGATATCGTGATGTCATCATTGATAATTAATGTGTTATCAAACGATAATTGTTTAATCTGTAATGTGTTTTGATAAAAAATACTCAGCTCTGCGGCATTGTATTTTTTTGCACGAAAAACTATTCGATAATCACCCACTTTGACTGACTCACCGATACGCCTGGTTATCGTTAACATAGTTTTTCCTTATTTGGTTGTAACTAACGGAATACCACGCAGTGTGTAGGGGGGAAGACATTTATATTGACGTAAATTCGCTTCCAGCTCGTTTTGTTGCACTTTGCTAATGGTAATACGTGGAGGCAATTTATTTTTGGCTTCTTTAAAACGGTCAATGAGCGTATTTATTTTATTTACGGTATTGGTATTTTTCCGTGTTAATGCACAGGTATTAATTTCCATATTGATCACCTTGTAATGAGAAAGGTGGTTTAGCGACAGCTTCCTGCTAAACCTGTCATAGTTAGTGGGTATCTCGACCTTCGATTACCATAAGGTCGCCTACACCATTTTGGATATCCTGAGTAACTTCCTTGAAGGCGTCCTCAATCACGCGCTCAGGTTGGATCAGCTTGTACCACAGCAATAGCCGCCCATCATGTAAGCGATAATAGAGTTTGGCTTTAACCTCGTACTTCTCACCGTTATGAAAAGGGGCTAATCCCAATTTGATTTGTTCTGGTAGTTCAACCGTACCTTTTTGATTATCTTCGCTATAGGTAAACTGATATTCACCCGTATTGAGTCGCATGGCCGAACCAAAAACCGCTTTTCGAATGACGTTAAACTTCAAGGCAATTTCTAATAATTCAGCGCCACTGGGGCTGACAATATCTTCCGCACGTTCTTCTAAAAACTCTGCAAAGCTTGTTTGATCCATTTTTTCTTTATTCATCGCTTGCCAAGCTTCCCACTCACGTGAAAGAGGGCAGCCATACTCTACCGTGTGCGCGCCACTACGCGGCTCTTCTTGCGAGTGGTGAAAATCGATAATCGCTTTAAAGGATTGGCACGTATCATCGGCAAAAATCGTTGTATGCGGGTTTTTAAAGCGATTAATATAATCAATAAATGATTTCACCGTATTCATTTTAATATTTTGCCGGGTCTTAATAGGGTGGGGGAGATACTGCTCTATACTCACTAACTTGTAGTCATTGCCAATCGCCACGAAGGGAATACCTTCTTTATTATGAATAACCTGGCTGGCCCCTAACTTAATTAAATCTTTAACGTGATTGTGTTCCATGGTCTTTCCTTACTCGTTGAAGATGGATTTTAGTTTTTGAGTTTCGCCAGAGACTGGCACGGTTTTGAGTTCCAACTCGCCTTGCTTGGGATCGTTACGCAACAAATCACCATCCGCGGTGGACCAAAAAATTGCTTTAGGTTGTTCATATTCAGGGATAGAGGTTTTTACCGTAGGCGATATTTTTATCGTATCCTCATCGTTGTTACTTAACATTTGAATTTTTAACTGGAGGGTAATGGAACCTGTTTTTTGCGTTTCCCTCACCGCTTTCACAATGTTTGAAAGTTTTTCTGTCAGCTCATCGTTGAGACTTCCACGATTAATATAAGCAACGGTTTGGCTAAAAGGCGTATGATCATTCATGGCATGAGTACCCTTGTTGTCGTTAAATGTTATTAATTAATCATCTGCAAATGGATATCCTGTATCCACGTCATCAACATCTAAAATAAACTTGCTTTTTGCGGTATAGAGTTGGAATAAATCTTTTTCGAAATTATACAGATCACCGACAAAAAGCTTGTTTTTATAATTTTCATTATTGATCTGTAATGAAAAAATATTACCATTACGATTGATAGCGATTCGATACTCACATGCATACTCACTTTTATTGGGTTCACAATCAAATGCTATCCAAGTAGCGTTGAGTCTCGTTTGGTCACAATGGAAGGTAATATGCTCATAATGTTCAAGTTGTACATCTTCAGCAGAATATTCAATAAAATCAGTGATAAGCTTAGATAGCTTGATTTCTTTAGGGGCGGGTTGTAGTAGTTTTTCAAGGCCTTCTTCAATTTGACGTTTGCCTTGTTGATATAAACAGGCATCTAACTTGGCCCTTATTACCTCTAATATAAAGGTATTGTAGCTGGCTAGATCAAGTTCGTTTACATCTATATTTAGTGAATGTTCAACGGTTTCTTTTAGCTGCTTACCGAAGGTTGAATAACTACTGAGGGTTGTTTCAATCACTGCGTCAACCACAACCTTAACTTGCTTATCAATTGTCTCCTTAATAACGCCACTTTTTGATAGTGCGTTAAATGAATCGAGTACCATAGCTTCCATTTCTTTCATGTCATTTTCCTTTTTTTAAGACAAAAAAATCCCGTCACGCTTCATCAGAGCAAAAATAAAGCTAAATTAATTTGTGAGATAATAAATTATTGCGTGGTATTTAGGCTTTTTCCTGTATCCCACAGTAATTGAGCGCTATGAGTGATAGGCTTAACAAATAACGCAGTCATCGTATCATCGTGATTCCAAAACTTGATGGCAAAATGAAAGTCCTTGATTTCTCCCGGATTCCACTCATTTATTAGCGTGTCGCCATCTTCTTCAATATTAAAATCAGTATTTGTTATTAATATGGAGTCAAATCCAAGCTCTTTGAGTAACGTTTCAAAGTGAACCATTTCATTTTCAGATAATTTTACAAATAAAGGATTTTCAGTGGGGTTCATTAAGGGCCTCCTTGCTTTATATACGTGATGTATTGAGTAATTCTTGTCGTCTTATTAATCGTTTTGCTACTCGGACTGGTCTGGGTTTGTTTGGGTCCTCCTGCATTACCCTTGGCCACTCAGGTACAGCACCTACACTGAATACAATCAATAGTGGCGTGATAATTTTTAATCGAATAAGCTCAGCCACTAAATGGGCTCGATTATTAGTATTTAACTTATAGTGAGCGTTTTTAATACGGTTGCTAACGGAGCTGGGCTCAACACCTTGTTCTCTGGCAATGACCTTATCTGTTTTACCCGACAGAAGCCCTATGCAATAGGCCACTTCTCGTGGGGCAAGATATGGGTTGTTAAGATTTGATTGCCAATGACCATCAGTAATGTAGTCATTAATGGGTGTTATGCTTTCCATAGCAAAGTCTCTAAATGATACTTTTAAATCTACTTTATCATTAAAATATATAAATTCAACTAAAATGATAATATTTTTTCGAAAAAGCGTAGTGTGTAAGCACGCACTACAGGTTAAGGGGAGAGTTTATCTATGAAGGGCTATCTGTTTTCGATGTAGTCAGCTAAAGCCTTAAGAATTGTTAAGTCTGCAGGAATAAGTTTGTTTTTAGCGATAAGGTCTGTATAGGTATTAATGACCTTCATTTGTTCTTGAAGGAAGGTTGGAGTTTGATTTGATGGCTCTAGCTGAGCAACTGACGTATTTGTCTTACTATTATTCTCATCTAACAGCCAAAGCATATCAACTTTCAAGATTTCACAAAGTTTTTCAAGCTTGTCACGTCTGGGGTAGGCTCGGCCTTCTATGGATTTATGCTCCCATTTGCTTACAGTTGCTGTAGTAACATCGCAATACTTAGCTATCTCTCCTTGAGTTAAATCTAGCTCTTTTCTTCGAGCTTTTAACTTAGTCCAAAGTTTACTTAGTTGGCGTGAGTCAACTTTTGCTTTAACTTTAATGAAGTCATCTTCTTCTAAGTTAGCAATGGCTGAAATTATAGGTGACTGGTTGTTATCTCCAGTATAAAACCAATTGGGCTCTACCTGTAAAATTTCGCTAAGCTTCTGTATATTATCCTGCCTGGGAAAGGCCTGCCTATCAGTCTCCTTGGCTTCCCATTGAGATACTGATGCTACTGTGACACCACAGTAATCAGCTACTTCTTTTTGAGTTAGATCAAGCTCGCGTCGGCGTGCTCTTAGTTTTTTCCAAAGATTAGCCATAAAAAATCAACTTATAAGTTGACAAAATATCGTTTAGCCATAATTATATTAAAAAAGCCGATACCCCATGAGAGTATTGGTTGATATGTTAACCTCTAAAAGGCACAAACACCAGTGCTAAGGGGGCTTTGCGCCTAAATTCAAAGGTATATGTAAAGGGAGACAAAAACACATACCCCGAATAGATATTAGCGTTTATGTGAGAAAACTTTACCTCAAGTTTAAATTAACGTCACTTAGCTTAACTTTACTGTAAGTTCATACAGCTAATGTTCTGATAAGGAGTATCTAACATCATTTCGTTATATTTTATCTAATTAACACGCTGCATTTTGAGCGTTTAACTTTCCTTGAAGTTGTTACACTCAATCAATACAGGAGGTATTGTTTAGTGAAAAGTACTTAAACTGATTCCCACTTAACTCATTTATTTTCAAATGCTCTTGAATCTGCTTTGTGACACTAGTGGGTTAAGCCATCTTTTCATGTTTAAAAAATTAAGATTCTTATTTTTGTAGATAAAAAAAAGCTGCCAGATTCTCGGAGGAAAAAGGCAGCTTATTAACACTAGAAGAGTAATTAGTATGGATGAATCTCACGATAAATACAATGGTTACGTTCGATTTGATAATCAATTATTAGAAGCAATGTGTCGTCTTGATATTTCAGGGCGTCAGCTTCGTATCTTAATGGCAGTGTTCAGAAAAACAATTGGTTTTAACCTTGATGTGGACTGGATTTCTGCTAGTCAACTTGCCGATTTAATGCAATACGATGGAGCTACTACTCACCTGCATGCTGATTTACGGTTGCTTAAAGAGCGTAAAATTATAATTACCCAAGGTCGTAAAATAGGTATCAATAAACAAAGTGATCAATGGTTTTTTAGTAAAATCGAAACTAACCAAAATCCGTCACTCAACAAACCGAAATCGGTCACACCTAAAGAAACCAAAAACGGTCAGGTAAGTGACCGAAATCGGTCAGAAAAAGTGACTGAAAACGGTCACCACAAAAGACATAAATACACTAAACCAAAAAACACTATAACCCCCTTTAGTTCCCCCCAGGAAAATTTCGACTCACAATCGAATCAAACCAGTCAACAACGAAAGGTAACTCAGCGAGCGACTGTAGTACCTGATCACTTTGCCGTGACACCTGAGCTTGTGCAGTGGGCCAATGAAAAATCGATTCATGTTGACCTTGGGTTGGAAACGGAGAAATTTTTAAATTACCACCGGGCTAAGGGATCAAGCTTCAAGTGTTGGGTATCGGCTTGGCGAAACTGGATGCTCAAAGCGCAAAGCTTTACCACTGAAAAAAGCGTTCAACGTATGCCATCGACCCCGAGTTCTTCAACTGCGATGAATTGGGATGACACCAGCTGGCGACATGATTTAGGGCTATGAGGACCAATACGATGAAATCAACCAAGGAAATTATTTCGCATATTAACTTTGACCAACCAAGTTGTCCTCCACCTCAGACAGCTCAACCGGATGTCTCTGAACATGCGGCGCAATTAGTGAATTTAATTTTTCGGGAATTGGTGGGAATCTTTCCAGCTTGGAAACAAGCTTTTGCTGATCCAGAGGTCTTGGCCAGTGCAAAGCGTAATTGGACAAAAGGATTTATCACGCATGGTGTTGTCCATGTTGAACAGGTACGGAAAGGGTTAAATAAAGCTCGTGGCATGGATAAAGACTTTGTGCCGAGCGTAGGAACTTTTATTCAGTGGTGCCAACCTCAACCGGAAGACGTAGGGTTACCTTCACCCGCCATGGCTTACCGAGAAGCGTGTGATCATAGTCATAACCCAATGCAAGCACACTGGTCGCATGAAGGCGTAAAAGTAGCCGCTCAAGAGACGGGGTATTTTGAGTTAAAAACACGAACGGAAGCTGAAGTATTTCCACTCTTTAAGCGTAATTATGCCATCGTCACGCGCCGAGTCTTAGCAGGAGAATCACTTAATGAAATACCCAAGGCATTGACCAATGATGGTCAACGAAGCTTGGCAGAACAAAATGAGGCATATTTTGATAAACAGCATCAGCAGTATGTTGAATCAAGTGGATTAAGCCATTTAAAGAGTGCCAGAGAAGCTTTATCCGCTATCAGAAACTTGCTAAGCGATACAGTCACAGAGTCAGGTACAGTTCAATGAAAAAAACGTTAGCTGCCTCATTATTGGTTTTTGTCGTTGTACTGGCTGGCTATTATCTGGATCAAATTGAATCACGTAAGACGTCAGCTCAATGTGCTCAGCATCAAGCCATTTTTATATTTTGAATTAGTTTGTTATTACTAATAGAGTGGTTCTAAGTAGTACCCTTCTATTGTTGTAAATATCATTTAGAATTACTCATTAAATAAGTAAAACATTTGTTCGATTTTTTGTTCACTTTGCAGACATGATCATGTAACATGTGTCACTTATTAGTCTTTTAAGCAACTCAACCGTCAAAAAACTTTACACTAGAAAGATGTACCCCTTCCATTTCAGAGGGTTTAAATCGTCGTATATCTGTAATTTATAATAACTCTATACATTGCGTGAAATAGGAGTCTTTGCAGTGATTAGCGCTAAGGATGGAAGTCACTTGTACCTAAGTAAGGAAAAAATAGGACGAATTCAAACGCATTTAATTGAATTTATCGAAATATTTGAAACACTGGTAGATCTCAAGAAACCTGTAGTACTAACACCGGGGGAGTTAAGATATTTTTTGCTACTTGCGGAGTTCATGTATCAACAATGTCTTCCCGATGAATAAATAATTTACGCAACACTTGATGGCGCATTAACTCGCCATCAAGTGTTGTGCAATCTGCTGCTTTTCTGTGGGTGTTAACTCTTGAACCAAAGCCATAAGTGCATGATTTACGGTGGCTTGTGGTTTGATAGAAAGAGAGTGACTAAAGGATAATTTCATCACAAAGGCATGATTACAGTCGGTATTTTTACACTGACAATATAAATCACACACTTCTTTGCTGAGCGTTGAACGCGATTTAATAACGGCCTTATGTTCGCAGTGTGGGCAGTTCACTTGCATGGGGTGTTTCCTTATTTAAGTACACTTAAACTAATGGTGATGACATAAATATTATTATAAGGAATTGGGCAGCTGGAATTGAATTTGGTTTCCTGATAAATGTTCATTTAATTGCATAAAGGTTTCCGATAGTGGACGAATTTCATTATCCGTATACACCTGACTAATTTTTTGGATATCACCAAAGCCGCCGGTATTTTCCGGCATAATCCCCGCGAGAGCTGGGGGCATTCGCCAGGCGCTAATGATATCGTTGCGGCTAATATTTTTAATGCGCTCAAATTCATCTTTGGTGGCAATATCGCCGACCGGAATTATTTTTACAGAATGTTCGTTTCCATTGGGTATGTGCAGAAATAAACTTCTAAAGTTACCCACGCCTTTGGACTGTTTGAGTTTTTCTTGCATTTTCGCCACCCCTTCAGGGGTTAAGCTTGGGTCGTTGGTGTAAAAAATAAAACCGGCATGCGCCCCATTATCATAATAGCGGCGGCGGAAGAGGGTCGCTGATTCATTTAACAAAATAGAATGCATAGCACTTAAGTATTCGGGAATACCATACACTTGTTGACTAACATCGTATTCAGTTAATGCAATAATTTCCCCTTTTTTAAATCGGGTAATCGTTCGGTCAGGACTGAGCCAAATATAATGATCAGGCTTTAATGCTTTGCGCATATTAATCGCTGGGACTTGCTGTAAACGCAAGGTTTGTTTATAGGGGTTCAAAATACGCTTAAAGTAGCATTGACCAAATACATTAAAATCGTAGCCTGCCCGATACAGTTCAGGTTTGGGCAATAAGGCGCAGGCCTTATAATGTTTCACCAGCATATTACGTTTAAAACCCGCACAGGCGCTGTGATGGGGATTGGCACGTAGCAGTTTGGCGAGCCCCGTTAAACTAACAGGGGGCTCGTAATAATCGCCCTGATGATTGGCAAATACACCGAGATAGTCGTGTAGTTGGGTGGCGAGCACCGACTCAGGCTCACCAAAACCAAAGACCGTGATGTTCTTGGGCAGGGGGGGAGTCGGTTTATTTTTTTGGACTTGCATTATTCATCCTCAAAATCCCAGGTTGACGCTTGCTGGTATTCGGTATTAATGGGTTCATTAAACAGCGCGTGTAGAATGGCAAAGGCGACGTCAGCGTGCCCGGTTTCTTGGGTACGGTTGGCACTGTAGGTGATTTGGCCGCTTGGGGTAGTGGTTTGTTTGATGGTTAAAAAGGCGTGAGGAATATCGGTCATCTCCGCATCAAATGCTAAGCGACCTTTGCGAATCACATCCAGCCCTTTTAATACCAATTGATTTTTAGTGTCGACACTGTAATTGATGGCGCGGGCAAAGGGGAAAAAGCCGCGTACCAGGTCATAGACACCCCGACCAATACCGGTAATATCAATCCCTATGTGTTGTACATTAAAGCGCTGTGTCAGCTGTCTAATCTGCTCTGCCTGATAGGAAAAGTCGGCGTTATACCACTGATGTTTTTCTAATACCCTAAACCGGTCACCATACGCCGGGTTGGGTGGGGCTAAAACGACACAGGTAGCCGCATCTTGGGTGCGGCTAGGATCAAAGCCCAGCCATACTTCATTATTCGCAAAGGGCCGGGTTTCATGGGGATCATAATCCAGCCAGAATAAACGATCAGAACAGCATTTTTCTAAATCCGTTAGCTTGAAGACACTTTGTTTATCATCAATAAACTGACACATCAGTAGGTTATTGAATTCGTCTTCTGAATACTCTAAACGTAACTGGTCGATATCAAATAAATCACAACCCCCCGCAATCGCATCTTCAATGGTGATAATTTGTCGAAACTGGCCATCAGGGCATAACATACCTTTCGATAATTCGGCATCGGTAGGGAATGCTTGATCAGGGTGTTTCTTTTTAAAGGCTTGCCCGGTCCAGAAAGGATACGCTTCATGACCCACAGCACTGGGTGTTGAAAAATACGTCTTACGCCACTTCTTATGCATGGCCATACCTGAAGCAACGGTATTAATCTTTTTAAATTTTGGTATCCAAAAGTATTCATCCGTGTAGACATGACCGTGATAACTTTGCGCGGTGCTGGCATTGGTGGACACAAAACGTAATTCGGCACCATTGCTTAAGGTAATGGGGTCACCTTTCAACTCAATATCAAACCAGTCCTTGGCAAATTGAAGGATGTAACTGCGGAATACTTCGGCTTGGGAACGGCTGGCGGATAAAAAGATTTGATTATCACCAGTAAGTACGGCATCCTCAAAGGCTTCACCGGCAAAGTAATAAGTTAGCCCGATTTGTCGGCTTTTTAAAATATTACGGAGTCTATTCCGTTGTGGATCATTTTTAGCGTTTCTGAGTGCTCGTTGATAATCAAAAAGTTGACTTAAAAACTTCTGTTCAAAATCGACTTGGTTGATACCACTGATATCATTTTTTATTTGTTTTCTTTTTTTGCGTGTCTTGGACTTTTCGGCAGAGGAGGGGGGATGCGTTTCATCCATGTGCTTTGGATCCACATGATGCTTTTGCAGTTTCGCTAATTGACTGACCAAGCGATCCATTTCATTCAGTTCACGCTCGGATTTGTTTTCTCGACCGGATAAAACAATAAGACGACGTGAGAGGGCGGATTCTGCGGTTTCACTTTGAATAAGGTCGGTCCAACCTTCTTGGGCGGCCCAGTAATAAATAATACGTTTCGATTCAATACCCAGTTGCTTAGCAATTTCAGGTACACGATGGCGCTGTAAATACAACTGTTTGGCTTGTTGTTTAATCGACTCGGAATATTTCATGGATGTATTGCAACGCATAATGAAAGGATGTGCGTTAATCATAAAAGACCTTAACGCAAAAATAATGGGTTAAACTTCCTGAAAATTCCTAATCAATACTTAGCGTCGCGTAATAGGAAATACCAGAAAATCATTGCATTGCTGGTCGTTAAAAAAGCCATTAATTTAACCCTTAACCACCGTGAATAAACTGAAATAACCCAAGGGCTTGGAAAAGGTAATGGCGACAACTGACTGGCTTTGTATCATGAAAAGTGGCCCGACCGTGGATGGTCGCGAGATTGCGCCACAAGCGGTGAAGGAAATGGCCGAGTCCTATAACCCTGATGAATATACCGCGATGATTTGGTATGAGCATTTTCGCTTTTATGGCAACTTCGGTCAGGTTGTGGAACTCAAAACCGAAGTGGATCCAAAAGACCGACAATGTTTGTTTGCTAAAATAAAGCCCAATCAACGCTTGTATGCGTTAAATGAACAACAGCAGCAATTATTTTTCTCCGGGGAAATTCTGCCGGATTTTCGTAACACCGGCAAAGCCTATTTATTTGGTTTGGCCATTACCGATCAGCCGGCCAGTGTGGGCACTTCGCAGTTACATTTTAATCATCGCCGACAAGACCCTGACAGCTATTTCAGTCAACCTTTGCAATTTACTTACGATGACATCGCTAACCCAGAAAAACACTGGTTTAGTCGTATGTTTAGCCGCGATAAATCCGCGCCAGAACAAGGCAACCCAATGGACGATAAACAGTTTACTCAATTGCTGGAAAGTCAGAATAAAAACGCAGAAGCCATCACCCAGTTGGCTGCCGTGGTGGAGAAATTCAGCACGGTGGCGGCTAAAGGTGATGATTCAACAACGCCTGATGCATCTAAAGAGACTGAGTCTGGTGCAACACCAACCACTGAAACCACCGCAACCGTAGAGGCATCCAGCGTTTCTACTGAGGAGTTTAACAGCCTTAAGCAGTCTCTCACCCAGCTGGAAAATGTGGTGAAGCAGTTCAGCATGGAAGGCACGTACATCCCTGAGAATGAAGGCCCTGCCGAAGAACACGACGAGGTGCTGTAATGCGTCCAGAAACGATTCAGCAATTTAACACTTTAAAGCGTAATATGGCGCGTACGTATAATGTACGTAATGTGGCGCATAAATTTAATGTTGCACCGTCCATTGAACAAAAACTCAATGATGCGATTGTCGCCACCAATCCCATGCTGCAAAAAATCAATGTGCTACCTGTCAATGAGCTGCAGGGTGAAAAAGTCTTTTTAGGGGTGGCCAGTGCAGTGACAGGGCGCACCAATACCAAAAAACAAGACCGTGTCCCTCGTAACCTGGTGGATTTGGATAATGACGGTTACCAGCTCTATAAGACTGAATCTGATGTCTGTATCAGCTACGAGCAAATGGATGTGTGGGCCAAGTTTAAAGATTTTGCGTCACGCTATAGCCGAGCGGTGCAGCATCGTATGGGTGTGGATCGGATTATGGTGGGTTGGTATGGCACCAGTGTGGCGACGCAAACGGATTTAGCGGCGAACCCGCAGTTACAGGATGTGAATAAAGGCTGGTTGCAGATCATCAGAGAAAAAGCCCCCGATCAAATCCTTAATAAGGACGATCAAGGTAACCCGATTATTTTGGGGGATGATTATGCCAACCTGGACGAATTGGCCACGGATTTAAAATACATGATCGGTGAACCCTTTAAAGCGGATCCTGATTTAGTGTTTTTAGTGGGCAGTGATTTATTGGCACATTATCACTTACGGTTGTATCACGCCCAGGGTGAAACCCCCTCTGAAAAAGAAAAAGTGGAAAATCAGCAAGTGATCAAAACCTTTGGCGGATTGCCTTCTTTTTCATTTCCGGGCATGCCACCTCGGTTGGCGATGGTCACCAGTTTTAATAATTTATCGTTGTATTTTCAAAGCAGCTCCTGGCGTAAACAGGTGATGGATAATCCCCGTCGCGATCAGGTGGAAGATTATAATTCACGGAACGAGGGCTATGTCGTCGAGCAATATCAAAAAGTAGCGTTTGTTGAACCGGATAAACTGAAGTTTAAAGGTGAATCGTAACCATGTTGAGCTTAGCAATGCGGCAAAAGCAACGACAAGCGGATGCCATCCAGATGGCTGAACGAGTGCCGTATAGCCCTGAAACCGCGCTTGCCACACTGGCGAATGCTAAACAGCTCTGTCAATTGCAACTGCGTGGTTTACGGGTGGATTTGGGCGAGCTTAAAAAACTACAAGGTTATCAAGCCAAAGCCGACTATAAACGACAACTGATTCCTAAGTATCAGGATTATATTCAACGGTATTTAGCGTCCGGTTGGGAACACCCAAATGAGGTGTTGGTGTATGTGGTGATTTGGCTGTTTGATACCAATCAGCTATTCGACGCCCTCGAACTGGCGACCATTGCAATTCAACAACAACAGCCAATGCCTGAGACGTTTCGGCGTCGGGAGATGGCCACCTTTGTCTGTGATGAAGTGTTAAAAGCCTTAGATCATCGTATCGAGGACGCGGAAACTATTTTTGACTGGGTGCTGGAGTATTTACTGAACGGCACCTGGGATGTCATTAAGGAAGTGAAAGCGCGCTTTTATAAAATTGCAGCCTCGAAATTTGAAGCGGATAACCAATTAGACGACGCGTTAGTGTTTTACGAAAAAGCCCATGAAACCTGGGAAAAAGTGCAGGTTAAAACTAAGCTCGAAAAATTACGAAATAAATTAATTAAATAAAGCTCCCCGCACCCGACCGGGCCGCACTCTTAAAAAAAGACGCGCGCGTTTATTTTTTTAATCGGTGCTGTGCCCTGGTCGTTTTAAAAGGCTTTGTATGAGCATTCACGACAGTTTATATCAACCAGCGACCGCTGACATTGTCAGTGATGGCTTTTTTCCAACGGTGTCCGTAGGTGACTTTCAGCAGTTGTATCGGCTGCATGAGTACACAGAAGATTTAATTGAAAGCGAGCTGATTCAGGCAGTGATCACTATTAATGGACAGCTGGAAACCTTTAAAACCCAAGTCATTAGCAAAGGCTATCCGTCCTTAGCTGAGCGTCCCAGCAGCACCGTGAATGGCGAACATCGTGACTGTTTTTTATATCAGCGGGCGGTGATGAGCCTAACCAAAGCCAATGTGCTGAAGCAATACCAAACGATTTTGACCAGTGATAAAGCTGAGCATGTCGCTAAAACCAATGACGACACTTACGGCTTTTGGTTGGCGGCGTCACAACGTGCGCTGTGCCAATTGCAAAGCGAGTTATTTATTAGCGCTGAATTATTATGAAAAAACTCACGGCCTTTAAAGAGTATTTACTGGATTTAAAACTGGTCACTCCAGAAAAACTGGAAGCCTATCCAGAAAATAATCAGCTGGACATTCTTACCAAGCCTGGCGAGCAGGGTTTGGAAATGGCCCAGGTCAGCTATGATGCCGTGTTTGAATTAAACCTGGTGAAAGCCAGTTATACGGCATTAGTCGCCATTGTCAGCGGCTGGCTGGCCGAGAATGACCAGGAACGTAATCAGCAGGATGTTGATAAACCCGAGTTTGAGTATGAGCTGACAGAAGAGGGGTTAGTGGATGTACGCCTGATGATTCCTTTTTGTGAGTCGGTGTGTTTAGTGGAGAAAGAACAGGGTCCGATTCATTACGCAGGAAAACGCTGGGATACCGGGGATTATGATTTATGGATTGCTGAACGCGGTGAGGTGACCGATGCCAGCACCCGCTAATCCCATCAATATCCGCCACAATGGTTTATCGGTCCGTGAGCAATTTGCCGTACTGCAACTGTCGCCCAGTGATAAACGCAAAGCCTTACTCAATGCTGGTAAAGCCGTGCGTAAACACAGCCGCCAGCGTATTCGTCAGCAAAAAACACTCTCGGGCCAAAACATGGCCGCCCGTAAAAATCGACGTAAACGTAAAAAAATGCTGCGCGGATTATCCCGCACTATGGGCGTACAGGCCAACGCAAACCAGGCGGTGATCGGTTGGCGTAATCCGGTAACGGGGGCTATTGCCAAGCGGCAACAGGAAGGCTTAAGCCAGACCATGAGTAGCCGTGACTTACCGAAAATAACACGGGCGACGTATGACGAACCCTGCCCCAAAAACATCGCACGGGCGTTAATCCGAGCCGGTTTTACCATCAAACGTAAACGCGGCAAAGGCCATAAACGGCCTAGCCTGGCGTGGATCACCGAGCATTTAACCTTTGGTATGGCGGGCGCGATTTTGCGGGAATTAACCGATAAACCCCAGCAATCCCGCTGGCGTATTCCCCTGGCCGCACGGCCTTTTTTAGGGGCGACGAATGACGACATTAATCAAATACTGGACGCGCAATTGCGTGAATTCCTACAGGCAATGAGGTGATGACATGGCACTGGGCAAGGTCACGGTCAATAACTTAAATCTTTTTCAAGGCCCGATTACAGCCATTGAGCGGACCTTTTTATTTATCGGGCCAGCGCCACAGCGTCATGGTGATGTATTGAGTATTAATAGCCAAACCGAGCTGGATACGTTATTGGGTGAAGCGGATTCTGATTTAAAAAGCCAATTAATTGCCGCCAAAGCTAATGGCGGACAACACTGGTCGGCGTATGCGGTACCCTTAGCGGAAGGGGGTACCTGGCAAGACGCCTTTGAGCTGGCGATGGAACAAAAAGTGTCTCCAGAAGCGGTGGTGATTACCACACCCGTTGCCAATCAAACGGATTTGCAAGCGATGTATGCGGCGTCATTATCCGCCATTAATGAACATGGTCGCCGTATGATCTTTATGGCGACGACACCAGGTATCACGTCAGAACAAACCTGGTCCCAGTACCTGGCCAGCCAAAAAGCCCTAGTGATTTCCGTGGCGGCCCCTCGGGTGTGTGTCGTCCCTCAATTACATGGCAATAATGTCGGTGTGTTAGCCGGTCGGCTGTGCAATAGCAGCGTGAGCATTGCTGACAGTCCGATGCGGGTCGCTACAGGTCCATTGGTGGGGTTAGGCCCTGTCCCGAAAGATAAGGAGGGCATGGCGCTGCCCAGTGTCATGATCACTGAGCTGGATAAAATACGGCTCTCAGTGCCACAAACCTATCCCGATTATCCGGGAACCTATTGGGGTGATGCCAGCCTGTTAGAGCAACCAGGCGGTGATTATCAGGTCATAGAGCATTTACGCATCGTTGATAAAGCCGCTCGCCAAATACGGCTGTTAGCGATCAGTAAAATAGCCGATCGCTCACTCAATAATACCGATTTATCAATTGCCTGTAATAAAAATTATTTTATGACGCCGTTGCGGCAAATGAGTAAATCGGTGCGCTTTATGGGGCGAATTTTTCCGAATGAAATTCACCAGCCCACGGACAGTGATATTGAAATTATTTGGAAAAGTAAAACCGACGTTGAAATATATTTAAGCCTCAAACCCTATAACGCCCCTAAATCCATCACCGTGAATATTGCCTTGGATTTATCCAATAAAGAGGACAAATAATGCGTATTTCGGGAAAAAGTTTTGATATTACCCTCGGTGATGTGATGCTGCATGTCGAAAAAGCCTCACTGGATATCACCGATAACCGTTCACCCGTTTATAACCACGGCGTGCCCAATGGTTACGTCGACGGTGATGTGGAAGCCTCTGGCGAGCTTGAAGTGGATGCCCAGAATTTCCAGCTGGTTTTGGATGCCGCGAAACAAGCAGGGAGTTTTCGAGGACTGGAACCCTTTGACATGGTGTATTTTGCCAAAACCGGTGACGAAGAATTACGGGTAGAAGCGTTTGGTTGCCTTATTAAAGTCACCAATTTGCTGGATATCGACAGTAAAGGCGGTGAAAAATCCGTCATTAAATTACCCTTTGCCGTCACCAGTCCGGATTTTATTAAAATCAATGGCGTGTCGTATTTACGCCCTGAAGAAACCGAGAATCTGGTGTAATCATGGCCTACTCATTTTTTTCTGACCGTGAATTAACCTGTCGTTGTGGTTGTGGTCAACAACAGATGCAGCCTGACTTTATGTCACGACTGATTGAACTGCGGATATTGTGTGGTTTTCCGTTACCGGTTACCAGTGGTTACCGCTGTGCCAATCACCCCGAAGAAA
Source organism: Zooshikella ganghwensis (assembly GCF_018263875.1). Taxonomy (NCBI): domain Bacteria; kingdom Pseudomonadati; phylum Pseudomonadota; class Gammaproteobacteria; order Oceanospirillales; family Zooshikellaceae; genus Zooshikella; species Zooshikella ganghwensis. The sequence goes on along the minus strand of NZ_JAEVHG010000013.1, from coordinate 16,639 downwards.
AAAAGAAAACCACACCCGGTGCCCATAGCCTGGGCTGTGCCGTTGACATTGCCTGTCGCGGTGAACAGGCCGTGACCGTGTTAAAGCACGCCTTGGATCTAGGCTTTACCGGCATTGGCATTAAGCAAAAAGGCGGCAGCCGTTTTATTCATTTAGATATGGCCCCCAAAACCGCCACCCGACCTCGGCCCTGGATGTGGAGTTATTAACATGCTGCAAGGACTCGCCGCAAAACTAACAAATTTAATCGGTGGTGGTTTAGTGGATAAGGTGGTGGATACCGCGGTTAAATATTTTCCGCCCGATGTTTCACCGGAACAGAAACAGCAATTTGCGTTGGAGTGCCGGCAACTTGAGCTGAAGTACGCCCAACAGCAACAACACTTAATTAACCAAGCAGAAGCCTTACTCACACAGCGTATTAGCCAGCTGGAAGGCACCGCCCAGGATCTCTTAGCTTTACCCGTCATCGGTCGGCTGTTGTTGTTTTTGCGTGGTGCGCAACGTCCGGTCTGGGGTTTTGCCACCTTGTACCTGGATTGGTGTTGGTTTGCTACCTGGCAACTGACCGACCAACAAGAAACTGCTTTGACATTGATTAATATGTTAGTGCTTGGTTTTTTATTTGGCGAGCGGGCCATTAAAAATGTCATGCCCTTAATTATGCAGGTCACGCGTCATGCTCGAAAAGCATCCTGAATTACGCCATAAATTATTTATGTCGTTTGTGGGTTTGTTTGTGACCCATTTAATTGCCTGGAATGTGTATATCTACAGCCAAATGAGCAGTAATCAGCGTGAATTTCTCATTCTGAAGGCGTGGATTAACGAAAACTTTGCGAAGAAAACCACGATTAAAAGCTTAGAAACGAAAATAGACAGTAAATTCGAAACGATCACCCAGCGTTTTGATGACATTAATAAACGTCTGGATTTTATTATTTTATTAAACCAAGGGAACCCCCACGATGAGTGAACAAACATTTACGTTATCCATAAACGACCAAGAGTTAAGTTTTACTGTGACACTGGATAAACACAATCATTTCGTCAATGCGGTTAATCAAAAAAATAAAATTGCTTCAGCACATAATTTTTGTATGCAAACGGTAGTAGACAAAGATAAAGACGCGTTAAAAGCGTTATTAAAACAACCCGCTGCGGGTGTACAAATTGCGACCGCATTAATGGAAGCCTACGTGCCGGAATTAAATATCGTGGTAAAGCCTGTACCGACTTCAGTGAAGCAATAACGAATAATCACCTATTACAATTGCACTGGCTCGCTAAAAAACACTTTCCTCATGAGCCAGTGACGGCCGAAACCATGGGCGCGGCCTGTTTTTTTGAGCACGATTATTGGGAAAAAATGCAAATCGCTGTGGCCAATGGCATTGCCAAAGCATTTAAAGGGTAAGGATGTATGGCCCAAACCGCCACCAGTCAACTCGATTTTATTATTTCGCTATCGGATAGGTTAACCGGGCCGATTACCGGCTTACAAAATAAAATCGATCGTTTAACCCAAGGTACTAGCCAGGCCTTCGCCAATGTCGGTGTTGGCCTGGCCGGGGTCATGAGTGCTGGGTATACGGTACAAGCCGCCTTAATGCCTGCCGTTGAAATGGATCGGGCCATCGGTGAAGTACGGTCACTGGGTGTGCTGGAAAATGATCTCTTACAACTGCGTAATACTGCCCTGGATTTTTCGGTGGAATATGGCAAATCCGCGACAGAGTTTGTCCGTGCCAGCTACGATATTCAATCAGCGATCAGTGGTTTAAGTGGTCAAGAGCTATCCCAGTTTACCAAAGCCAGTGGCGTACTGGCGGCCGCCACCAAAGCGGATACCGCCACCATTACCAATTACATGGGCACCATGTACGGTATTTTCAGTCAGCAAGCCGAAGTAATGGGCAAGGCCAATTGGGTGAACATGGTGGCGGGACAGACGGCCAGTGCCGTACAGATGTTCAAAACCACCGGTAGTGAAATGTCTCAGGCCTTTACCTCATTAGGCGCTAACGCCACCGCCGCCGGTATCGCGATGCATGAGCAAATCGGTATTTTAGGCGAACTGCAGGCCACCATGCGGGGTACGGAAGCCGGGAACAAGTACAAAGCCTTTTTAGCCGGTGTCGGCAAAGCACAAGACACATTGGGTTTGTCATTTACCGATAGTCATGATCGTTTACTGCCGATGGTGGCTATTCTCGAAAAAATAAAAGGGAAATTCGGTAAGACTTTGGAGGTGGCGGAATCCGATGCGTTAAAAACAGCCTTTGGTTCGGATGAGGCGGTCAGTTTAATTAAATTATTGATGAAAAATGTCGATGGTTTACAAAGCAAGATTCATCAACTGGGCGATATTTCGGGTTTAGATAAAGCGGAAGAAATGGCATTGGCCCAAGTCGATGCCTGGGAACGTTTTGGCGCAGCCATCACCGCGGTGCGTATTGGCTTTGGTGCAACGTTATTACCGGTCTTAAATCCGATCATTGATGGATTTACCGAGGCAGGCCAAACCTTACAGCGGTGGACCCAGTTATTTCCTAATCTAACCCGTTGGGTAGGTTATGGCTTTTTAGTGGTGATGACGTTAGTGGCGAGCATGTCAGCCCTGACCTTAATGAGTGGTTTAGTTTATGGCTCACTCACTGGTTTAAAATTATTAGTCCCCATTTTGACGGGTTCTCTTTCATTATTAAAGTGGGCTTTTATCGGTGTCGGTTTTGCGGGTAAAGCGCTGGCATTTTCTTTTTCGTTTTTATTAAGTCCGGTCGGATTAATTATTGGCGCTGTTGCCCTGGTAGCCTATGGCGTTTATCAATTAATAACACATTGGGAAACCTGCAAAGCCGCCTTGTTATCCATAGGCTGGATTAACACCTTAGTGGGTTGGGTGACGGATGCCATTGAGTGGTTGGTACAAGGCTGGCACCAATTAACCACGTATTTATCCGACGTAGGTGCTTTCCAGTTTATTTTGGATATTTTTTCATTACTTTCACCGGGTATTGGGTTGATTACTAAAGCGTTCGAATTACTCGGAGTGTGTTGGGCCTACCTAAAAAACCATGGTGCTGCACTCGGTCAAACGCTGCTGGGACTCCCCCTGGAGTGGTTTCATTCGGTGGTGAGTTGGGCCACCGATGCCATTGGTTGGTTAGTGCAAGGCTGGCATTGGTTAATCGCTGCCTTGGACAGTATTGGCGTGTTGCAGTGGGTAACCCAGGTTTTTGGCTGGTTAAAAACCGCCATTGATTATGTGGCCCTGGGCTTTAATAGCGTCGGCCTTTTGTGGGAACAATTTAAAGGCTATTTAGCCGATGTCGGTGCCTTTGAAATCATTATGAAAATCTTTTCGCTGTTATCGCCAGGCATTATGTTATTAGGAAAAGGTTTTCAATTACTGGGCCAGTGGTGGCAAGACCTGAAAAAAAACTTTGCCGATATTGGTGTCTTTGAATTTTTAGGCAGTATTGTCGATTGGGTGATCGAAAAAATAAATAGGATCCCTGGTATTCATATTGAAATTGATAAGGAGGCCTTAAAGCCGAATATTGCGCAATTAAAAAAACCTTTGGTGTCGAAAGTGCCTGCGGGGGGCTTAGCCAACACCATCAATAACAACCAGCAGCAACATGCTCAACAAACCTACCAAACCAACCATATTTATACACAAACGGTTGATAGCCAGTTTTTAGTCAACCAAATGGAAATGGAAGCCCCCTAATGCCGCAATTTATCGATTTATTGATTGAAAATAATGACCTTGTCTTAAATATTGCCAGTGAGCCGCAACTTATTAGCGACCGTGCCAGCATAGCCCAGGATATTAAACATGCCATTCGTGAAAGTGGTTTACTCGTGACAATGATTGGCGAACGTCACCCTGAACAACGTCAGCGGTTAATTCAAGAACTGACGTTATTAGTCGAAGACGATGAGCGTTTAATTCCGGGTACCATAGTTTTTCATGAATCCAGTCCCGGCCGCTATTTTTTAACGGCGGATACCTTTGATTATGGTCCGGTTGAGGTCACCGATGCGCTCCCTGTTTAAAAGCCTGGTCGCACAGGCCGACATTCCCACCGAGGAGGCGCAGTTAAAAAGCCGGTTTAAACAACTGGCCATCGAGCAGGGTAGTCAGCTCAGTAATGACAGCCGTTATTCACCGTTTTGGCGCATTATCACAGCACTGGTCACCCGACCAGTGTTGTGGTTAATTGAGCTACTGATCGACCAGGTGTTGCCCAACGCCTTTTTAAAATATGCCAAAGGGCGTTACGTAGATATTTTGGCGTGGGCGGTGCATCTGGAGCGTAAACCCGCGACCACGGCAGAAGGGGTGATTACCTTCCAACGAGCCGCCGCTGAATTGGCGATCACCATCCCTGAAAATACGGCGATTCAATCCGTCGCCATTAATGGCCAGGTGTATGAAGTACGGACCACGGCCGAAGCCGTATTTAAGGCGGGTGAATTAATCACGACAACACCCGTCAAAGCCAGCCAACCCGGTAAAGCCTATAACCTGGCACCGGGTTATTATGCGATTTTACCGGAGCCTATTAACGGGATTACCCAGGTCACCAATGCGGAAGACTGGCTTACTTCGCCCGGCGCCGATGAAGAAAGCGACGAGGCGTTACGCTGGCGGGCCCGCAATCAGTTTGGCGCGGTGAATCAGTGGCATACCGACAGTGTCTATCGCAGTTTAATTGCCCAGTTTGCCGGGATCGATAGCCGCCATATTTATTTTGAACACCATGCGCCTCGTGGACCAGGCACCGCCAATGCCTATATTTTATTTGCCGCCGATGCACCGGCCGTTGAATACCTGGAAAAAATTAATCATTTTATTCAGGCGGAAGGTAACCATGGTCATGGCGATGATTTACAGGTATTTGCTTTACCGGAAAAAGCTTTTGATATTGAGGTTGAGGTATGGCCCAACGCCTTTTTAAGCGCCGATCAAAAACAACAGCTCGCGCAAAATATCACGCATTTTATTCGCACCGCTTTTCGGGAAAATAGCACCGATAATTATCAACCCACTCAGGTGAATCCCCGCAGTCGTTTTAGTTTTTCGAAATTAACCGAGGAATTACACCGACAATTTCCGGGCATTGATTCCCTGCAATTTAATAATACCGATATTGTCAGCGAGTTATGGCTACCGACGATTCAATCCTTATCGGTGGTTTGTCATGATTAAATTAACGCTACCATTTTGGCTCAGTGGCCCGGAGTTAACCAAATTAAAAAACAGTTGTGAGACGTTTTATACCGACGTGGCAGGTTGGTTGCGTTGGCCATTGTCGCAGTTGGATCCTGTCACCTGTTCGGAAGGTATTTTAAATCTATTGGCCTGGCAACGGGATATTAGCCGTTTTAACGGTGAGCCCCTGAGTTTATTTCGCAAGCGGGTGGCCTATGCCTTTATCAATAATGTCGATGCCGGCTCCACGGCGGGTATTAAACGTATTTTAGAACGGTTAGGGGTGGGCTACTGTGAAGTGGATGAGCGTACCCCAGGTCTGGACTGGGACATTATCACCTTAAAATTATCCGATAGTCAGCTCGCGCAAAATCCTGAATTACTCGACATTATTTTACAGATGTATGGCCGTACCTGTCGGCGTTATGTGTTTAGCACCATCACGCCGATGACGTTATTTATAGGGACCAATACTTTTTTTCATGAACAGGTGACAGCCGTCGCCCAGCTGGATACGACCGCATATTTATATAGCCAAAGCAGCACCATCGATCACGCACAACAGGTGTTGTGTGCTCAGTTATAAGGGAAGGGAATAAATGCCAATCATTACCCATGCCGGTGAGCGTTTAATTGCTGAAAAACAAGGCATGCAACGCCCGTTGATCATTAAGTACTTTGTCTTAGCGCATGTGCCGGATTTAAATGAAACAGAACCGGAAAACCGCCATGAACCTTTACCCACCGCTGAATTCATTCAATACCAAGCTCCCGTCACGCAGGCCGGCTTTATTAATCCCAATGCCGTGGTGTATTCGTTGGTGATGGATACCTCGGTGGGTGATTTTGAATTTAATTGGTTAGGCCTGGTCGCTGAGGATAACACCTTAGTGGCGGTCAGTTATGTACCTCGCCAATGGAAAAAGAAAACCCATGGAGCCCAGGCGGGGAATAGTTTAACCCGTAATTTTATGTTGGCGTTCAGTGGGGCTCAGGATATTACCCAAATTGAGGTCAGTGCGGATACTTGGCAAATTGATTTTAGTGCACGGTTAAACGGCATTGATGAACGCCAGCGTTTAGCGAATCTCGATTTATATGGCCACGCTGTTTTTTTTGCAGAAGGTTTTAAAGTCATTCGCCATGATAGCCATTATCAAATTACACCGGGTGTTGGTTATGTGGGTGGGGTGCGAGTCACCACAGAAACGCACCTGATTAAAGTGAACACCAAACCCACGGCGATTTGGCTGGATGTGTGTCGGCAGGGCAGTGTTACCAGTGATTTAGAAAACGAAGTTGCGTTTCAGCTGAATACTGAATTAACGGATTATACCGACCGCGTTCAACGTCGCCATTGGGTCGCCAAATTAGCGGATATTACGGCTCAGGGGGATGTGATTGATCGCCGACGGGTCACGGATAATTTAACGGCGCATTTGAACCATGATAATCCTCATCCTCAGTATTTAACCAAGGATCAGGCGTTTCGTTTACCGATTTACCCTGAAATAACAACTGAAACGAATACCCTGAGTATCCATCATCATGCGAATGGTACGTTTACCATTAATGACGCGCAGCATTTTATTATTCGTGGTTGGCTTAGGATCAATACCCGTGACTACAGTCTTGCACAACGCACCTTTCGTTATTTACCCGATAGAACTTATCACCTTCGCTGGAGTGTGCAAAACGGTTTTGAATTAAAAGCACTGCAGGATAGTACTTACAATCCAGAGCAATGGGCTGAAACCGATAAACGCTTTGATACAACCTATGATGATATGTTGTTAGCCCGGGTTGACCAGGGGACGATCACGCCGTTAAAAAATGCCAGTCAACTGGTGGCTATTCAGTTATTAGACCAAGCCATTGCCGGTGTTTACCCAGTTAAATTGAATTGGTCGCGCACCCCAAACCCTCTGATTGAAGCGGTGTATGATCCCGATGCCTATGTGAAAACTGATTTAAGTATTGCCCCTATTTATGCGGGACGTTATATCGATAACGATAATAGCGCCATCGGCTACGATCCTACCCGTTATCAAGCACAAACCATGATTACCTCGCTTGCATTTAAGTTAGGTGAACATGCTTCGCTACCAAACTCAAAAATTAATACAAGGATTCGTTTTTATGCCTGATTCATTTAAAGCGTTAGTGTCGTATGACCTTGTTATCGGAAAAGTCTGTGGTGATGTTGAAGGGCATCCTATTCCAGAAAAACTGGGCCAACTACCCCTTCATGCATTGCGCTGGAATGGTGAGGCGATTGTTAACGCCCATGACTATGCAGCCTTTTATATCGATCAGCAGGGCATCAAACATATTATTCAGCACGAGCTGTCTTGGCAGCCACTTCATTGTCAATTTGATGAAGCATTGTTGCATAAAGAGGGGCATTGGTGCGTCAAAAATCCAATGGAGCATTATTTTGCGCAACGTGAGCACATCAAAGCACAGCGTAAGCAAGCCTTTATGATCGAAGCGGATCCCCTTAAAAATGAATACGACTATGACCGGGAATTTAATCGCCCTGAGGTCAGTCAACGTCGAGAACGTTGGTTAATGAAAGTGGCTGAGATTAAAGCCCGTTATCCATTTCCGTCCAAGCCTGAAGGGAATGAGGATGAAAACCGTCCAGATTAAAACACCCTCGACACTCGGTCAGCTGCAAGCACAACAGGCTACGCTCATTAAACAGGCGACTACGCAGTTAACGACATTAGCAACCCAAATTAATGCGCTAGATGACAGCGGATTTTTACCTGCTTCGATTGCGTCCACGGGTCCCGATTTACGCCGTGAATTACAAAAACAATTACAGCAAAGTATCCATTGTTGTGTGGTGCATCCATATCAGCATACGGTGGGAGAGGGCGAAGGGCACCATCGTTATTTATCGGCACCGAATGCCTTAAAAGCCCTGACAAAAAAATACCAGGATCAACGCGACCAACAGCAACCCCAACACAGTCAGGCGGCGATAGTGGTATTACTGACGGCACCGCACATAACCTCGTTTTATCAGACGTTAACCGCCTTTACTGCATTAATGCCGATCCCCGAATTACCGCAAATTACGCGTCGGGTAAAAGCACTGATTAGCTTAGAAACCAACAAATGGGAGGTCCCCGAAGCGCCACAAATGCCATATTGGCGGCCGTTAAAATTAGCGCAATGGCCAACTGCCAAACATCATTTAACCCAATTAGGTGCCGCACAAGCCGCCATTGAAGCCATCAGTCATCATGCATCGCCCAAAGGATTGCTGACCGCATTGCTGGCGAAAAAACAGCAACACTTAGCTCAAATGAATCAGGACTGGCAACACACCACACACGCCTTACAACAAGTGGTGGGTCAATACCTGACGGGCAATATTAGCCAGCAACTCAGTCAATTAAGTGCACCTGGACATGACCAGGTGTTAACGGTGGGCTTATTACTGACGGGCAGCATGGCAGCCTTAGCCTTTTTAAAAGAGGTGTTGAGCTTATGATGATTGGGCAATACCAGGTACAAGGCTGCAGCTTAAAAGTGGTGGGTAATTTACGCATCAGTAATGAAGAGCTGAGCGGTGCCAGCAGTGCCACCGATCGGGCGCATAAAGGTTTTAAGCCAAAAACCTTAACCGTTTCCCTGCAGATCAACCAAAACAGCCCCGAGCATTTAACTCGCTTAATTGAGCTGGCGGAAAGCGTCAATGAACAAGGTAAGCAAACGGTATACACCTTGGTGGATCCGACCGCTAAAGCGATGAATATTCGGCAGGTGCAGTTTAACGACAATTTTAGTGTACGTGAGGCATCAGATAAACGCTTATGGCAGGTGCAATTTACCTTATCCGAATACCGCTCTGTCCCTGAAAAAGTCGAACAACGTCAACCGAAAAAAGACCCTAAAAAACAGCAGGCCGAGGGAAACAGTATTCCACCCGATGGACCACAACAAGACAGTACTAACGCAAATAACGAACCGGAATTAACGTCGTTTGAACAGTATTTAAAAGAAATCGATGAGGCGATAGGACCCAGTGAAACTGAACAGCGTGCTGACAATCAACCAGCAGACTCTACCGCTGGTACGGCATGATATCCGGCTGGCGATGAATGCTCCAGGACGAGCGACGTTCGTGGTTCGGCCTAACACACCATTAACACCAAAATCAGTCATAAAAATGGCCATTGGTTATGGTGACAATTTACAGCAAATCTTTTTAGGCTATATCGAAAAAATCACTACCGTCGACCAACACCAGCAGCAATTATTTTGCCGGGAATTAACCGGTATTTTGCATTATCCATTACCGATGAATTTACGGCATGTACATTTAAATGACGTCTTAAATCAGATCGCCAAACACACTGGCCTGACCTTTATTACGCCAGAACAACCCTACACCAACACCAAAATTTCTTATTTTTACAGCCTTAATAATGGGCTGTTTGCCATGGCTTCCCTCGCGGAGGCGTTTGCGATTGAGGATTATTGCTGGCAACAACAGGGCGATGGCCAAATATATGTCGGCAGCTGGCAGCACAGCTACTGGGCCAATAAACCCGTGACCATCCCCGATCAGTTTTTAATTAATCACCAGTCGCATAACAGTGCGCAAATCGCCGCGATTCCGCATATTAGGCCTGGCGTTAAGTTAGTCGATGGTCGTCGTATTCAAAAAACACAATGGCAAAATAACCAAATGGTGGTGACATGGTAGACGCCATTAAACGTATTGTGCTGAGTTTATTTCCAGAATTAGCGGGCAACTATCATTTACCCCGTTATGGTCGAGTTGTAGCCATTAGTGATACACCAAAACAAGGTGACCTCTGTGATGACTTTAGGCCCCATTATGCGGTGGATGTGGAAGTGTTAGACGCCCAGGGCAAACCCGATAAGAAACTGCCTATCTTACACAGCTTAATGGTACCGATGGCCAGTGCAGGACAAGAGCAGGGTTTTTATGGGTTACCGGAAGTGGGTACCCAGGTTGTGGTGGGCTTTGCTTATGGCTTACCCAATAAGCCGTTTATACAACATGTGTTACCTCATGGTTTATCGTTGCCTGGCCTGGAACAAAGAGAACAGCGTTGGCAGCAACATCCGATAAGCTACCAACGCTGTGACCAGAGCGGCGCTTGGGAACGATTAACGGATACCAGTATCAAGGATGAATGCCAGCACTATCAGCTGGAAACCATTCACCAGGAAACCCACACTCAAAGCCAACAGACAACAATAGCCGAACATAGCACCGAAACCATAGGTGGTAGCAAAACGCTGGAGGCGATGGGTGCATTAAAACTGCATTCAGGGGGAACGGCAGAGTTGGCCGCCATTGATAATTTAAAAGTGGCGACTGGTAATGACAGTCATACCGTGGTGGGTAAGGATATGCAGGAGCACATTAATGGTATTAAACATAGCCTGGCTAAGCTTAAGCAAATCACCCAAGTCAAAGACGGGGGCAAAGTCTGGCTAGGAAATGAAAGCGATAATGTACTGCAGCTGTTGTCTGAGTTTATGGCGGTGGTGGAGCAAGCGTTTTTGGGGCTATCAACCCATGATCATACTCCAGCAGGGCCTACGAATAAGTCTGACTTGCTAACGCAAGCCGGAAACACACATCGGCAGAACAAGTGTTTACAAGGTATGTTGTAAAGAATTATCTTTAGAAGGCTATTACATTCTTTGATTAAAGACATTAAAACTAATTACAGAGTCTTTTATAACTATAATCATGCTTATTAATCAGTATAATAGTTAAGCTTACACATCATATATGCTTTTTCTCATTTGAAGGCGCTTAACTTGAGTCAATAGTGTAGTAAAAATAAAGCTTCCTTGGTAAGGTGTTTTCCTTGAAAAACTGGACTAAGTTAGAGCCTTAGTTCAAAATGGGGTGTATATGTAGCGCTGAGACGTTAAGTAGTAGTCCACAGTAGTTAAGTCATACATGAATAATACCTTTAAATCAAACAATTTTGATGTGATTCGTTTATTAGCTGCTCTACAGGTAGCTATTAGTCATACCATTACGCATTTAAAAATAAACTATGCTGATTCGGTTTTTTTAACATTATTGGAGTATTTTCCGGGCGTTCCCATTTTCTTTTTTATTAGTGGATTCCTCATTAGTAAGTCGTATGAGAATAATTCTCATATAGGGGATTATACAAGGAATAGAGTCCTCAGACTATATCCTGCTTTAATAGTGTGTACCGTAATTGCTTTAGTGAGTGTGTTTGTAACAGGTTACTTTGATAATAGATCTTTCAATGTTGATAAATTTATTATTTGGATAGTAGGACAAATTAGTATTCTACAGTTCTATAACCCTGCATTTATGCGAGACTTTGGTACCGGTGTATTGAATGGAAGTCTTTGGACTATAACGGTAGAGATTCAGTTCTATTTAGTTTTGCCAGTATTGTATTGGTTATTTGGATTAGCGAAAAAAACTAACCAAAACTGGAAGCTAGCTGTATTGATTGTTTTCTTTTTGTTTTTTCATATTGCTAAGTATCAGCTAGAAGCAATGTATGCGAATAATGTTATTTTTAAAATCCTAGTCGTATCTTTTATACCTTGGATATGGATGTTTTTAGTTGGTGTATTTTTTCAAAAGAATTTTGAATATTTTTACAGTATGCTGTCGGGAAAATTTTTTTACTTGCTCCCATTATACTGTCTAGTATCATATGTCACCGTTGATGTTTTTGGTTGGGATAAGGGAAATGGTATTAATCCAATAGCATTTTTACTGTTAGCGACCACAATCTTCTCCTTTGCTTACTCATTTACACAAACAAGCAATTATTTATTAAAAGGAAATGATTTCTCATATGGTATTTATATTTACCATATACCTGTTATCAATGTATTAATGTACTTTGGTTATTTGCACACGAGTTCATATCTATATTTAGTGCTAACAGTTGTCCTTTTACTGGGTGTGCTGTCTTGGTTTTTAGTTGAAAAACCGTGTATGAAGTTGAAAAAACGTCAGTTTAATACGTTGAAAGATAAAGATAATAGAGCGAAAGCAAATAAATTGTTTTCAACTAAGAATGTCTTATCAAACTAATTTTTATGTGGAGAGTCTGCACACTTAATCAGTTTGATAGTATATATTGATTAGTCTCGTCTTATCAAAGAACAGATGATAGTTTTGCTTACCTTGATTGATGGCAGGGTGTAGTTGCTTTGGCGCTTACCTTTGTACTGGCCAATTTATATGGATATCGTAACTCTTCGGAGAATAGGATATCTTCAGAACTCCTGCGGCGGCTTTATCCATTGGATAAGTAAAGTTTGGATCGATCTTATCATTTTAAAATTTACTCGGAGAAATAAAAAGGCCCACAAAAGCGAGCCTTAATGAAAATAAATATAGGTTGGCGGGTAGGCCTGAGAAGTTTGTACTGGTCAACCACCCTGGCTAGATAAATCCCTTGAATGAGGGGGGAAGATCATAGAACGCTGGCGGCGATTAACTGAACAAAAATCCATTCAAAATTGCTTCGGCCAAACAGCAATAAGCCCAGCGAACTGGGCTAGTTTAGGGGACGATAGATTACCTTTTAATAAACTCCATGATTTCTCTAGGCATATTCCCCTTCAAGTCTCCGATCTTATTTATGTCCTTGGAAGTAAAGCTTCCATCAACCTTAACCCAAGCAACACTCCCTATATCTCCACTTGAAAACCAAAGAATATCTCCATCCCAAACAATCATCCAACGCTGAAAAATACTGGCTCTTTGATTGGACTTAATTACGCGATTTCCACTTTCATCTATCAACGAATAATCAATAATTCCTTCGTTATCGACAACAGATAACGTTAAACCACTCTCAAACTCGAACTCACCGAGAGAAGTAACAGGCTGACCAGTTTGCAGTCTTTCAACGCAGCCACTCATAGACAAAATAACAAATAAACCACAAACGACTCGAGCAAGCTTTTTTATACATAGCATAACTTATTCACCTCCAAACGATCTTTGTACTGGCCAACTTATATGAATATTGTAATTCTTCGGAGAATAGAATATCTTCAGAACTCCTGCGGCGGCTTTATCCATTGGATAAGTAAAGTTTGGATCGATCTTATCATTCCATGTAGCAGTTACGTCGTAGCAACCCTCTAATTGCCTCCATAGAAATTTCGCCCATATCAACCTACCTAAAAGTTTGTGGCTCTATCCATCCAGTAATTACTCTTCCAAGTATTAAACTGGCTCCTGTTAATTCCTGAAGATATTGTATTGGAATCAATATGAATCACACTGCTATTCTGTTGATGGAAGGCTTGTGTCATCTGCTCCTGTATTCTTTGCAGCAACTAATTATTAGGGAATTGTTTATCCCAACGTCCCAATATTTCATTACATTTAGGCTCTAAATCGGGCCATTTATTTTTAATTAATTTTAAGCCGTCAATAAGCTCTTGTCTTGAATCGTACGGGTATGTCTCTGACATACTTAACGCAACTTCTACTTTTCTCTTATCATCAGATAAAAGCCATTCTTGTCGAACAGCCTCAATATCCGCTCCATTATCATCCATACACCAAATTAAGCAATCAAACACATTCGCAAGCTCACTGACTGGTAAACCAGTTACCAGCCTACTCAATAAATAAGCCATCACATCCGACATGTTCATTATTACTTCCTCATTGTATCTTTCTGTAGATTGTTGTAGTTGAGTAAGAGGTGTCTAAAACTTTTCCGGATGTAGACCGCTGAACACCAAAGCTATGTGTAGCAGAAACTGGTCCGGTGTTCACAATTTCAAAACCAGCTGCTCTAGCCTCGTCTACACTGGAGCGAGCAAATCGGTTTCTTGTCGAGTTACCTGTGACATGCAATAAACCACCAGGTTGCATAACTCTAGCAGTCTCTGCTGAAACTGGATTAAATCCATAAGGATTTATCGAATGTACTTCGCTGAAAGTTCTAGATTTAAAAGGAAGTTTTGTTGCATCAGCAACAACATCCACGCCTTCAACCGCACGAATTTAATTCAGCCATTTATTCAACTATTATGTTATCGTTCATGGTGACATACTCTCCTATTAAACGACTGTCGTTGCTCTAGTGGGGGAGTATGTCAAATGTATTAAACTAATTTATAAAATTTTTCATTTTTTTCTAGAATTCCCTCTTGCACAAGAAGATCTAATTGATGTTTAAGCTTTATATCAAGTACTTTATTATTTACATAGTTATCTTGAAGTAATTTTCTCCCTTTAACTCCTAAAGAGTTAAAGTATGTTTCTAATCCCCATTCATCAAAGCAATCTGCTCCAGCTTTAACTGTATGAAAGTCAATTACAGTCCCAGTAATTTCTTCTGTAAAGCGAAAACCTAAGCCATGTTTACTATACTTCCATTTATTATTGAGAGTTACTGATCCTTGTTTCGGAGCATTTAACAAGAATGGATCAAAATCAAAGTCAACTTCTTGGGTAAGTTTATCCCATAGTTCCCTTTGTAGGCTGATAAATATCTTAATTTGATTGACTAGTTTGTTCATTTAATCACCACCTGTGAGATAAACCTAAGGAATGAGCTGCTTCAGCAGCCTCTTGCTCCAATCGTATTGCTGTTTCAGCATCTACCTCCCGTATCATTACAGGTACATCACCTACCTTCGCTCCCCCTGCAGCTCTAGCTCTATGGTGTCCATCGATAATTATTTTTCTACCATTAACAATTGCAATTTCTATTGGTTCTGACTCGTCATAGCCATTCTTTATTATGCTTTTTTTAATTCGTTTTATTTGCTTGCTAGTAAATTCAGACTTTGTTTGTCGACCAAATAACTCCCACGTTTTTGCTATGCCTTTTTTTCCTAATTTTGCAACAGGTTTTGATACCATACCAACAACAGAAAGAGTAAGCATAGTATACTTATAGTCACGCTTAGCTGCCTCTACATTAGCCTTGGTTTGTATACCTTTTTGTAAGCTCTTAATTGAAGTAATTTCTTGAAAGTCAATGATCTGAGCTTCGCTAACTAAGCTTTGTAAAAAGCCCAGTTGTGCATTGCCCTTTATAGACTCAACTGTGGGTCCTTTCGGCTTTGAGTACTGGACATAATCATAAGCACTTGGAAATTGAGCAAAGGGACTAAATGCTGAATAGTCTTGGTGTCCAAATGCTTCACTTATAATGCTACTTGAGCTGTTACTTTGGGATGAGTAGCGACTGAATCCATTATCAAAGTCACTTAAAGAGCTGCTTCTTGCATTAGTTGATGGAGTAACTCCTTGGTTGTAATTGTACCCATCAAATATACT
Organism: Zooshikella ganghwensis; assembly: GCF_018263875.1. Lineage (NCBI taxonomy): Bacteria > Pseudomonadati > Pseudomonadota > Gammaproteobacteria > Oceanospirillales > Zooshikellaceae > Zooshikella > Zooshikella ganghwensis. The sequence continues at coordinate 1,100 of NZ_JAEVHG010000013.1, read as the reverse complement.
GCAAGTTTCCCCTCCAGCGTTGTCATCGCTACCAAATAACCAATTCGTAAACTCTTCCCAAGTAAATCCAGTTGGATCAGTTCCATTCAGTGGATTATTGAAGCCATAGCTATAACGGTTATAGCTTTGTAGATTGCTTTCAAATTGAATAACTGGATCAGCACTTAAAAACCGTCCCACATTCGGATCATAAACGCGGCCATTCATGTGGATTAAGCCCACACCATCTAGGTGCTCGTGGTCGGTAAAGCCACGTTTGGTAATGGTGCTGGTGATTTGTGTAAAATCAATCGCGGCTTGCCAGTCGGTCTGACGGCGCTTACCCCAGGGATCATAACTGAAGCGCTCGACTACTTGGCCATTTTGATCGGTAATGGCGGTGATTGAGCTTAAGTGATCTCGGTGGAAGTAATTGGTTTTTGTGCCATCTTCGCTACCCGTATTTTCGGTTTTAGTGATAATGGCAACGTCAGCAATGTAATGCTTGTGCTGTATTTTGCCGGTATCACTGACCACCTTTTCATAAATACCAGATTGGTAGTAGGTTGTGGTGGTGGACCCGGTAGGGCCTTGGTCGATCCGGCGTACCCGTTTTTGATCCGGTCCGTATACCAAGTCGATTTGATGATCTCCGCGAATGATCTGATCGGGCTTATCAAAGGCGGTATAGCGCACGGTACGACCATTACCACTGGTCATGTTGCCGTTGGCATCATAGCAGTAAGTAGCGTTTTGGCTGCCCGTGGTTTTGGTGAGGGCATGGGGACCGGCTTGTTGGCTGCCACACTTGTCTGCGTACTGGTAATCACCGACATCGGATTTATGGGTAATATTGCCCAACGCATCGTACTGCACACTGGTGGTTAAGGTATTGCTACTGAGTTTGGCGGTGACTTCGGTTAAACGGTTCAGTTGATCATAAGCAAACGTCTCGTGGATCTTCTGTCGTTTATCTTCCCGCTGAGTGAGATTGCCTAACGCGTCGTAGGCAAAGTGCAGGTCTTCAATTTGCGTGGTACTGCTGATATACGCGCCACTGTCTTGCAAACGTCCGGTTTTGGCATCAAACACCCGTAGCGTTGTCGCACCATTACCGTACT